>JARNMJ010000001.1 GCA_029432795.1 Pontiellaceae bacterium B12219 | reverse complement strand
AGGACGGAAGGATTCAGGCCAGCTCCGAATGGAGCTGTAAATAGGCGAAGCGTAGCGGAGCCTATAGAACCACGGGTTTACCCGTGGGTATCTATTCTCTATTTTCATGGCCCCGCCGAGCCCCCCCCGGCGGGCGATAACTATTTCGACACCGGCACACAGAAAACGCTGGCGGCCACCTCTTCCTCCGGCCTGAATTTTAATCTGCCGACCGGAACTCCCAATGTCAGCGGCGGGGTCGGCGGTGGCGAATCCGGTCATGGACTCAAAAATGCGGTTCTCGGCAACGCCTATTTCCGCACCTTCGAATACGACGGCAACGTGTATGCATTTTCCAATTACGGCCCCATCTGGAAAGCCCCGAATGCCGCCACACCCTGGGAAACCACGAATACAACCGCTGATGCCTGGACGGAAGGTCCGGTGGACACGAATCCCGTTTACGTGGATCTCGCCGCCCGTTATGATTTGTCGCCCGGCGGCCAGCCCCCGCGTCATTATGCGGGCTATACCGGCGACTACGGTACGAAAGATATGCCGCGCAAGGGCGGTCCTCGCCATTTTGCGACCCTTTTGCAGGACGACGGTAAAACACTG
Source organism: Pontiellaceae bacterium B12219 (assembly GCA_029432795.1). Lineage (GTDB taxonomy): Bacteria > Verrucomicrobiota > Kiritimatiellia > Kiritimatiellales > Pontiellaceae > Pontiella. Next base: position 214,815 of record JARNMJ010000001.1, on the reverse strand, counting down.
GAAGTGTGGTATACGTGCCGAGGCGATAAGCCCGAACGGATCTTCCGTACCACGATGGATCTCAGCCAGGGCACCTGGGAAACGTGGGATACCGCCGTCAGCGATACCGATACGGTCCATCAGGAAATGCTGCGCCCCGAACTGGACTGGGAGGGCGCCGACCAGCCGCTGGACTTTTCCAAAAACGGAAGTGAAACGGACGAGAATCAACTGCGCGATCCCTATCTTTTTTGCGATGCGGACGGTCAGATCTATCTGTTCTATTCAGGCGAAGGTGAAGAGGCGATCGGCATTGCCAGAGTACACCCGCGGGATACCGACGGTGATGGAATGTCCGATGATGACGAAAGCGTTGCGGGAACCGATTCCGCTGATTCGAACTCCGTATTCCGGGTGGAGGCGTCCTTTTCCACCGATCCTGATTCTGTTTGCTGGTTCAGTGCAAGCGGCCGCACCTATCAGCTCGACTATTCCACCAATCTGATCAGCTGGATCCCGCTTCATCAGGACATCGCGGCAAGCCCTCCCACGAATCAGCACTCCATCGCTTCCGCACCGGGCGAAAACAGTACATTCTTCCGGCTTCAAGTTTGCCAGTAGACTTTTCCACCGCTCTCGTCACCCCCACTTTTCAGGATCGCGTGCAATTCCCCTATTCCGCCGAAAGCTTCGCAGAAGAACGGTCTGTTTTTCAGCCATTGCCGGAGCAATAGAGCCACACCTTAAGATTAACATGGTAACTCCATCCTCGCTGGCGAACATTGAACTGTTGATATAGGGGTAACGTCTTAGAATCGGAAATCGGATTGCCATTACCCATTTGAGAATAAACAGAATATTTTCCTACTGCCTGACCGCCCCTCGGTGTCGAACCTGTGCCATACCAATACATCGACCATCAGGAAAAAAAGATGAGGAGACCTGCGTTGAAATCAATCGTTAAAAATATAATCGGAGCTGCCGTCATATTGACTTTCTTCTGCACGGTTGCCGTGGCTGATCGGACGTTTGTTCACCCCGGAATTACCACCACGCGATCCGACCTGGACCGGATCAAATACATGGTGGAAGCCCGGATTGATCCCTGGTATTCCTCGTATCAGGAAATGGCGGCAGATTCTAAATCGAGCTATGATTATACGGTACGCGGAGACCCAGGATTTACCGTACTTGGCCGGGACGATGGCACGAACTACAAGGAGTGGAATGATGACATCCGGGCGGCATACTATAATGCTATCCGCTGGTATGTGACCGGGGACAGCCGGCATGCTGAAAAATCAATTGAAATATTCAATGCCTGGACCAATTTAACCTCCGTGACCAGTGGCGGCACCCGTGCGCTGAGCGGAGGAATCGGCTACATCATGATCGAGGCCGCAGAGATTATTAAGAGTACTTATAGTGGTTGGTCCGAAAGCGAAATTCAGGCCTTCAAAGATATGCTGGTCTATCCGGGCTATTCAACGACCGCCGAGCCGGCCGGCATTTCCAGGCTCTATGGTTCGTTCTATTGGCAGGCCTATCAGGGAGATCCTGTGCGGCACGGCAATCAGGGGCTGGCCGGTTTTCGGACCGTAATGGCCATGGGCATATTCATGGACAATGAAATTATGTATGACCGGGCACTCCTATATATACAGGGATTACCGCATCGGCCGGATGATCTGCCCTACCCTTCCGGCCCCAGCACTGCCACGACACTTGCTGCAGAAGGTGATTATGCGGATACTTATAATTATACGACCGGAAGCGCCATTGAAGATTTCGGATTCAATGAGGTAATGACCAACTATATCTGGGAAACGGGGCAGTGCCAGGAAAGCTCGCGCGATCAGTCACATTCCAATTTCGGATTGGGGATCCTCTGTGCCATGTCGGAAATGGCCTGGAACCAGGGAGACGACCTCTACAGCCATGAAAACGACCGGTTGTTACTGGGGCTCGAATACACCACAAAGTATAATGTCTCCTATCTTCAATCTTATCCGGACCAGACCACATGGTGGATTCCAACCGTTGAATCGGGCGAGTTCATGCAGGGGTTTAACGCTTCGCAGCGGGTCTACTCGAAAGCAATAAGCCCGATCAATATCGGCGGGTTTTCCGGAGATCAACCTATTTTCGAAACCCCGGTTGGACATTATCTGGGAAGAGGATTCAAAACGGAAGATGAAGTGAAGTGGACAGTGCGGGCGCGTGACTATGCGCTGGAAGCGACCGGATACGAAAATGCCGGCCATGTAAACGGCGCCATCGGCTGGGGCGCACTCACGGAACGCCGTCCGGATTATTGCTATGGCGATCCCATCAGCGGGATTGAATCCAACGTTCCGAACTTTGCCATGCATCAGTTTCCGGGAACGCTCGAAGCTGAACTGTACGACTATTCTCCGGTGAGCGGCGAGGGACGCACGTTTCACGATAAGTCCGTCGGGAACGCCGGCGGCGTATTCCGTACCGATGGCGACGTCGATATCGCGGTCTGCTCTGAAGGAGGCTATGCGCTTACCGACCTCGAAGATGGCGAATGGGTCAGCTATACCGTCAACGTAGCCGAGGCGGGAAAATACAGTATTAAGATTCGCTATGCCGGCACGGCTGCCGGAGCCATCCGCTTTTCCTTCAATGGCCAGGATGTGACCGGAAATGTCATTCTTCCAACCACTGGAAATTCAACCAATTGGGTAACCTATCCGGTAGCCGAAAACATTTATCTGCAGCAGGGTGTGCAAAGCATGCGGATCTATATTTCCGGAACTTCGGGAGCCTGCGAGCTGAATAATATCACGCTGGTTCAGGAAGGTACTGCAGATCCGGTTACCCGGATACAGGCCGAAGATTTTTTGACACAGAGCGGCGTCGAAACTGAAACCACAACCGATACCGGAGAAGGACAGAATATCGGGCACATTTCGGATGGAGACTGGTGCCGGTACGGGAACTATACACTGGATGATACCGCCGCAATCCGTTTTCGGTTTGCCCGCCCGGGCAACCGCTCGCCCGGCCGCATTGAAGTACGTTTGGACCATTCTTCCGGAACGCTGATCGGCTCGTTTGATATGCCGGTTACCGGCGGTTGGCAAATCTGGGATACCTTTGAAATTGATCTGCTCCCCACGGCCGGCTCGCATGCACTTGTTCTCGTATTTGTGAGGGATGAGGCTTCCACGCAGACGGGCGATCTGTGCAACCTTAACTGGTTTGAACTGATACTGACGGAAGATCTTTTGGTCGCTCCTCCGACCGGTCTGTCCGCTGATCCGATCAATGCCTCTCAGATTGATTTATCGTGGGATCCTGCATCCGGCGTATCGGAGTATCATTTAAAACGGGGAACGGTCAGCGGCGGCCCCTATATCCTGATGGTTAACGGCCCTGCGGCAACTCATTTTACAGACTCCGGTCTTCAGGCAGGCATCAATTATTATTACGTGGTCAGCACGGTTAGTAATGGAACGGAAAGCGATGATTCTGCGGAAGTCCAGGCCGTGCCTTCCGCTCCGTTGAATGAAGGCGACGTGCTGATTGCTGAAGGGGGTATTGTTCCTGATGGTTCAGGCATACAGAACTTTTCCATCTCAATCGCCAGCTCCGGGCTTGGTCATAACTACCAAGTCTGGACAAACAGCAGTCTTGATGATTCAACATGGTACATGGCCAGCGATATCTATTCCGGCACCGGAGGAGAGCTGCAGATCGATGTTCCGGTAAATTCAGCACAGACCAATTGTTTCTACAAACTGGAAGCCTGGCGGCAGTAGATCTTGAATTTGAGGTACAGCGAATTAAAACAAACGAGATTCAAATCGGAGTAAACATGTTTAAAATAAAATCTATTCTACTATTAAGTCTGGCACTTGCTGCAGGCGCAAGCCCGGCCGCACCGGACCGGAGCGCACTCCATGCCCAGGCCATGCAGCAGGCAGCCGATCTGGTTGCGCAAATGACGCTGGATGAAAAAATTAATTTAATTGAAATGGAAAATCTGCCGATCGAGCGGCTGAACATACCCGGACACCACTGGTGGAACGAGGCATTACATGGCGTGGCCCGCCGCGGCAAAGCAACCCAGTTTCCAGTCCCCCTCTCCATGGCCTCCACCTGGGATCCGGAATTGATCCATGAAATGGCAACGGCGATCAGCGATGAAGCCCGCGCGCTGCATCATGCCGATTCAGCAAGAGACCAGACGAAGCGATATCATGGCTTAACGATTTGGAGCCCGGTAATCAATATGGCCCGTGATCCGCGTTGGGGGCGCACAGAAGAAAGCTATGGCGAGGATCCGTTTTTGGCCACCGAACTAGCCTGTGGTTTTGTGAGTGGACTCCAGGGCGATGATCCCGACTATTTAAAAACGGTTGCCACGATTAAGCATTTTGCGGCGAATAACACCGAGCATAATCGCCTGCATGTCCGTCCGGATATTTCCGAGCGTGCGCTGCGGGAATATTATTTCCCGGCCTATCGGGACACGATTAAGCGGGAAGATGTGCAATCACTCATGAGTGCCTATAATGGGATCAACGGGATTCCCTGTTCAGCGAATAAATGGCTGCTGACCGATGTGCTGCGCGGTGAGTGGGGCTTTACCGGAACAGTCGTAACCGATGTATTCGTACCGAGCCATTTGATCAAAGAACATAAATATGCAAAGAACAGTGCAGAGGCTTCCGCCATGATGATTCAGGCCGGTGTGGATGTCTATTCCGGAACACCGGAACAGCGCGAGTGGGCTAAAGAGGCGGTGAATCAGGGGCTGTTGAACGAGGCTGACCTGGATCAGGCATTAACGCGAAATCTAACCACCCGCATTAAGCTGGGGCTTTTGCGTTCCGAGAAAGAGAACCCATATACCAGAATTTCAACCGACGTGGTCGGTTCTGAAAAGCACCTGACACTCGCCCGGCAGATTGCCCGCGAAGGAACCGTTCTGCTGCAAAATAAAAACGAGGTGCTGCCGGCAACGCCGCAGAAGTACAAGAGCATCATTTTTGCCGGCCCGTATGTAAACGAAGCTCCTTTAGGCGGGTATAGCGGTACAGCAACCCGAACGGCGGCAACACCGATGCTCGGCATGAAGACGGTGGCCGGAGATACCTTTAAAATCTTCAGTCAGCATGGCGGCAACTGGCTGCCCGTTCCTGAAGGCAATCTGAATCTTCCCGGCATGAAGAATTCACCGGGCGTTAAGGGGGAATATTTTATTGGCGGGAAATGTACCGGTGAGCCGGCAATGACGCGAACCGACCGTACCGTTTATCTGCAGCTCCCGAAAGCATTCAGCCATATCGACCCGGCCATTCCGGATCAATCCTTTGCCACGCGCTGGACCGCCCAGTTGACGCCGAATCGCACGGGTAATCATTATTTCACCATCACAGCTCGCTACGGAGCGGCCGTCTGGCTGAATGGGGAACGGATCATTAATATCTGGGATCGCAAAGCGCCGGACAGCGGCGAATCAAAAGGGATCTACCTCGAGGCCGGCAAGCCGGCAGACCTGCGGGTGGAATATTATAACAGAGGTGGTCCTGTTCAGGTCGATTTGAAGTGGATTGAACCGAAAGAAGAGCAGCGGGCAGGAAACCCGAACGAAGAGTTATTGGTTTACGTCGGAGGCCTTTCGCATGAGATGGCCTATGAGTCGCATGATTTGATGAACTTAAATCTGCCGAACGGCCAGATGGAAGAGATCAAAGAGCTGGCGACTATCTATCCGAATATGCTCGTGGTCCTCAATGGAGGAACCGTGATGCAGCTGGCAGAGCTGAATGAAGCGGTTCCGTCTATTCTGCTCCAATGGTTCCCGGGCCAGGAAGGCGGGTACGCCCTCGCGGAACTCATTACCGGAAAGGTTAATCCATCGGGACGTCTTCCGCTCACCTTCTATACCGACGCGGACAAGCTGCCCGATTTTGAGGATTATGAAATCAGCAAAGGCCGCACCTACATGTATATGAAGGATAACGTAACCTACCCGTTCGGGTATGGACTCAGCTATACCACCTTTGATTATTCCGGCCTCAAGGTGACACAGAATAATGGACAGGTTAAAGCCGTGCTGAATGTCAAGAATACCGGAACGATGGATGGCGATGAAGTGGTTCAGCTCTATGTCTCCAATCTCGATTCGAAGGTCTATCAACCGATTCGCCAGTTGAAAGCCTTCGAACGCGTCACCGTTCCCGAAGGGGAAACCATGCAGGTTGAGCTGATCTTTTCAACCGATGATATGGCCTGGTGGGATGAGTCGAAACAGGAATTTGTGGTCGACCAGGGGCGTTACGCTATTCAGATCGGCCGTTCATCCGCTGATATAATCTGCGAAAAAGTCATCCAGTTTACTGAAAAGTAAAATCAGACAGGAACTTTCGAATGAATGATTTTAAATGCACCCGAATTTTCGCAATTTATTTGATGGCAACATTGGCCGCATCCGCTTTAACGGAAGAGGAGTTTTATACACCCAGTAAAGATCTGGATGGTCTTCATAAAAAGGGGGAAGTCATAGCCGGACTCCCGAATGTGCTGCTTATCGGAGACTCGATTTCGATTGGCTATACCCTGCCGGTAATGGACAGCCTGAAAGGGATGGCGAATGTGCAGCGGCCCGGTAATTGCGGAAACACAACCAGCGGTCTGAAGAAAATCAACGGCTGGCTGGGCGATACAAAATGGGATGTGATTCACTTTAATTTCGGATTGCACGATCTCTGCTATCGTCACCCGGATTCCAAGGAACAGGGACATCGTGATAAGGTGAACGGAAAGGTTTCGGTGCCATTGGGAAAATACAAACGAAACCTTGAAGCGCTGGTCCAGCGGATGGAACAGACCGGTGCCACGTTGATCTGGGCCTCCACCACACCGATTCCGGAGGGAGAAGCCGGGCGCATTCCCGGAGATGAACTTAAATATAACGCGGCAGCCGAAGAGATCATGAAGCAGCATGGCATTGCGATTGACGACTTATACGCCGTGGCTGTCCAGTTCGCCCCTTCCCTCTGTGAAGGGCCCGGCAATGTTCATTTTTCAAAAAAAGGCTCTGCTCTGTTGGGAGCACAGGTTACTGCTTCAATCACATCAGCACTGAAAGGCCTTTCGGAAAAGAAAACCCCTTGAACCAGCCGTCTATCCTTCGATCAGAGGTGGATTACGATTAACAGGGTAACTCCATCGCCGCTGGTAATAATTGAATAGTTGATGTACGTCTATCCGTTTAGAATCGGAATTAGGGTTTCTGTTGTCCCGTGATGGTAAACAGAACATTTTTCTAAACCCGGAATACTCCATGGTGTTGAAACAGTTCCATACCAGCACATCAACCTTTGGACGAAAAAATGAGGAGACCTGCGTTGAAATCAACATTCAAAACTATAATCGGTACAACAAGCCTGTTCGCTTTTTTCTGTTCAGCCGCCACGGCTCAGCAAACCTTTGTACATCCAGGGATTACGCATAAATCAAGCGACCTCGACCGAATGAAATATATGGTCGAAGCACAGATCGATCCCTGGTACTCCTCCTATCAGGAATTGGCCGCGGATTCAAAGGCGAGCTACAACTACGAGGTTCGTGGAGATCCATCTTTCACCGAACTCGGCCGGGATAGCGGTGTAAATTACAGCGCATGGAACAGCGACATCCGGGCGGCGTATTACAACGCCGTCCAATGGTACATCACCGGCGATCCCAGACATGCCGAAAAATCCATCGAGATTTTCAATGCCTGGACGAATTTAACCTCCGTCACCAGTGGCGGAACGGACTCTTTAAGCGGAGGCGTCGGCTACATCATGATCGAGGCGGCCGAGCTCATCAAAAGCACCTATGATGGTTGGCCGGTTTCGCAGATTAATGCGTTTAAGGATATGCTGGTCTATCCCGGTTATTCCACCACATCCGCTCCTTCCGGAAATAAAACGTTCTACTGGATGGCATACCAGGGCGATCCCGGGCGGCACGGCAACCAGGGTCTTTCCGGTTGGCGCACCGTGATGGCTATGGGCATTTTCCTGGACAATGAAATCATGTACGACCGTGCGTTGCGGTATATTAAAGGACTGCCGCACCGGCCCGACGACCTCCCCTACCCATCCGGCCCCAGCACACACACCTCACTCAAATCTTCCACGGACTATGTCGACACCTGGAACAACAGCAGAGGCAGCTCAATCGCGGACTATGGATACAATGGGGTCATGACCAACTACATCTATGCCAACGGCCAGTGTCAGGAAAGCTCGCGCGACCAACAGCATACGTTCTTTGGAATCGGATTGCTTTGCTCCATGGCGGAAATGGCGTGGAATCAGGGCGACGATCTGTACAGCCATGAAAACGACCGGCTGTTGCTGGGCCTTGAATACAATATGCGATTCAATGTTTCCGCGATCCAGTCCTATCCGGATCAACCGGCTCCCTGGGAACCGACCGTTGCTTCGGGCGAATTTCTTGAAGGGTTCGACCGCACGCATCGGTGGTATTCCAAAGCCATCAGCCCGGATGGTCTCGGGGGCTTCCCCGACAAGCGCCCCGTTTTGAAATGCCGGTCGCGCATTATGTGGGCCGGGGATTCAAAACCGTAGAAGAAGCGAAATGGACCGTGCGGGCCCGCGATGTTGCGATTGAGGAATCCGGATATGAAGTCGTCGGCTGGTCCAACGACGCCATTGGCTGGGGGGCCCTCTCCGCCCGTCGTCCGGACTATTGTTACGGCGATCCCGTCAGTGGATTTTCAAGCGGTGTTCCAATGTATGGAATGAATGTGCTTCCGGGAACCATTGAAGCGGAAAACTACGACGCCTTTGCCATCCATGGCGAAGGGCATACCTACCACGATCTGACAACAACGAATTCCGGCGGCGAATACAGAACCGCTGATGGTGTAGATATCGCCGTATGCTCCGAAGGCGGGTTTTGCCTCACGGCGATGGAAGACGGCGAATGGCTGACCTATACCGTCGCAGTCCCGGCTTCAGGGCGTTATGACATCTCTATTCGCTATGCCGCTTCCGCGGCAGGAGGAAAAATACAATTCAGTTTCGGCGGCACAGACAAAACCGGCGAGGTGGCGCTTCCTTTCGAAACAACGGACTGGAACGATTTAACCGTGGCAACTGGCGTTCAGCTGAGCAAGGGTGTGCAAAGCATGCGCATCAATGTCAGCGGCGTTTCAAACACCTTTGACCTGAACTCCATTTCAATTTTCCGCGACACCAACACATTGGTCGGATGCTGGTCGTTTGATGATGGAACAGGATCCGTTGCGACCGATTCCTCCGGCTTCGGAAATGACGGAACCGTTGAAAATGCCACCTGGGTTTCGGGAGCGGATGGAACAGCACTGAATTTTAATGGAACCAGTTCCCGGGTCACGCTGCCCGTTGCAGCCTTCGATTCCATCAGCTCGGAAATATCCATTGCCATGTGGGTGTTTGGCGATGCATCGCAACCCCTGGAAGATTCGGTCTTCTATGCCGTTGACGGCGGTGCACGCGTTTTAAATGTGCACCTCCCCTTTTCCAATACGAACGTCTACTGGGATGCCGGATTCGATTCCGGCTATGACCGCATTAATAAAACTGCGAGCGAGTCTACCTTTAAAGGGAAGTGGAACCATTGGACCTTCACCAAAAATGCCATCGACGGCACCATGAAAATCTATCTCAACGGAATGCTGTGGCATTCCGGCACGGGCAAAACAAGGAGCATGACCGGGATTACGGATGCCGTGATTGGCGCGCAGATCACCTCGGCCAGTTATAAAGGGATGATTGATGATGTGCGGCTCTATAACGTCGCGCTCTCCGATGACGAAATACAGAACCTGTACGCGAACTACCCAATCAATAAAATCGGTGAATTTTCGGCGCATCAGGATATCGGTTCACCGGCACTTGCGGGTAGTGCCTCCTATTCAAATGGCATCTATACCGTGACCGGAGGCGGCGACAACATCTATGGAACAGCCGACAACTTTTATTATGTGCATAAAACCCATTCCAATGATGGTGAAATTGCGACGCAGGTGACCTCCGTTCAAAATACGGATGCCTGGGCCAAAGCCGGCGTTATGTTCCGCGAAACCGACGCAACCGGATCTAAAGAAGTGTTAGTGGCCGTACGCCCCGACCGGCTCGTCACCATGCAGAGCCGATCTGACAACGATGGCAGCACCTCCTCCTACGGAACCTTCGGCGATACCATCCATGCAAAGTGGATTAAGCTCGAACGCGCCGGCGATCTCTTTACCGGCTCCTATTCAGTCGACGGACAAACCTGGATCCCGATCCAGTCCGTCAGCGTCAATATGACCGGCGATGTATTGAAAGGGCTGGCGGTCACTTCCCACGACGATGCCCTGCTCTGCACATCGACCTTTAATATGGTTCCGCCCGCCCCGACGGGTTTTGCTGCGAAAGTCATCAATGCTTCGCAGATCGATCTGGTCTGGAATCCGGCAACCAGTGCAACGGCCTATAATCTGAAACGTTCCACTGCAAGCGGCGGACCGTATACCTTGTCAGCCGCTGAACTTTCATCGACGAACCACACCGACAGCGGCCTCTCCGCCGGCACGAACTATTTTTATGTCGTGAGTGGTGAATACTACGGTATCGATGGCGGAAATTCACCGGAGCTTGTTGCCGTACCGTCCGCCATTATTGATCCGGACAATGTCATTATCAGCGAAACAGGCATCAGTGCCGATGGTTCAAACATTACATTTTCCGTTCCGACCTCAGGGCTGGGCCATAACTATCAGGTGAAATCTACCGAAAGACTCGTCGATCCGATCTGGGAAACAACAACCGGCGTTCTTCCGGGAAATGGCGGCGAACTTAAAATCGAGATTCCAATTATTGGAAACCAGACGAATCTGTATTACAAACTGGAGGCATGGCGTCAGTAGATAGGAGCAAAACCATGTACCAAAAGTTAAACCGCACAAACATTTTTTATTCATTCGTATTCGTTGTGTCCTGCCTTGCTGTGTCTTCCTGCACGGCGAAGGAGGAAACAATGTCGACAGAACAGATTGATGAGGTCTTTTCATTCGCAACGGCGCAATACAAGAAAGCCACCGACACGCTCGATCCCAAGGACGGGATGCCGCGAAATAGTTATGCAGATGGAACATGGCGTCAGGTACCGCTCAACGACTGGACTGTCGGATTTTTTCCCGGATGCCTTTGGTATATTTACGAGCAGAATCAGGATCCACTCTGGCAGGCCGAAGCCCGGAAGTGGACCGAACAGCTGGAACCGTTGAAAACGTTCAACGGGCACCATGATGTGGGATTCATGATCTATTGCAGCTACGGAAATGGCTATCGGCTCACGCAGGACCCCGCCTATAAAGCCATCATTCTCGAAGCCTCCGATGCACTCGCCACGCGTTACCGCCCCACCGCAAAGACCATTCAGTCCTGGGGAAAAATGGATGACCCCAACGAAAAAACCTACCGCGTCATCATTGATAATATGATGAATCTGGAAATGCTGCTCTGGGCGGAAGAAAACGGAGGCCCGGAAACGCTTCGCGACATTGTGCTGGCGCATGCCAATACCACCATGAAAAATCACTTCCGGCCCGATGGCTCCAACTACCATTTACTGGAATACGATCCGGAGACCGGCGAAGTGGTTGCGAAAAAAACCGCCCAGGGATATGCCGACGAAACCATGTGGGCGCGCGGACAGGCCTGGGGCATTTACGGCTTCACGGTGATGTATCGCCAGACCGGCGACAAATCCTATCTCGACTTTGCAGAAAAAATAGCAAACACCTACCTCAGCCGCCTTCCTGCCGATGGCGTTCCGCTTTGGGATTTTGATGCGCCGGATGATCTCCTCGAAAAAGACGCTTCAGCCGCTGCCATTGCCTCCAGTGCGTTTCTCGAACTCTATGAGCAAACCGGGAAGGAGCGCTATCTCCAACAGGCCGAAGCAACACTTGCAGAATTATCAACCGATCGCTATCTGGCGAAAGGCGCGAACTATCAAGGTGTGCTCCTGCACAGCGTTGGACATATGCCGAAAAGAAAAGAAGTCGATGTGAATGTGAATTATGCCGATTATTATTTCCTCGAAGCATTAACCCGTCTCAAAAAGACGAAACAGGGTGTCAGCTGTATAAACTAAAACGCTGCACTTTACGGGCGCGTGCGTTGCTTTATGAAATCGACGGCCGGCGGTGGATCTTCCAATCCATCGGCGCCTAATCCTCCAGATCCAAACATACCACCGAAGCAATGGGATCAGGCTCCTGCGCCGGCAAGAAAACCGTAATGCCATCCGGAGTTTGCATCACCTTCAGTCCGGTCTTTTCCGAATCGGTCAACAGATACGCCTTGATCACTTTTTTTCCAGGGTCTGGAAGATCGATTGAATCCTTCCAGTCGAAAATATGAATATAGAGTTTTCCCGGTTTGGTGGTCGCCCGCCATTCCCAGGCCGGAATAAACAGCGGTTTCCCTTTCCCGTCTTTCTCCGCCGTCTTGCTGTATGCGCCCACCTCGGGTCCAAAAGGCGTAGGCCCGCATTCATAGATTGCTTCTCCGTTCTCCCGCAGCCAGGCCCCCATCACCTCCAGACGCTGGACACTCTCCGCCGGAATAACCCCTTCGCCGGTCGGTCCGACATTGAGCAGATAGTTCCCGCCCTTGCTGGTGATATCAATCAGGTTACGGATGAGGTCGTCGGCATTTCGATACCCGACCGCTTTGTTATAGCCCCAGAAACGACTGCTCACCGTCATGCAGGTTTCCCACGGCTTCACCTCTTTTCCGGAAGGAATTTTCTGTTCGGGTGTTCCATAGTCGCCGAAGCCGTTCCCTATGCGATTATTGATGATGCACTGAGGTTGTAACGAGCGAATGAGATTGTGAAGTTCCTCGCTCTGCTCCGCTGAAATACGTTCCGGCGTATCGAACCACAGAATATCAATCTGGCCATATTGAGTGAGCAGTTCCCGAATCTGCGGCTTCACCTTCCGCTCGAAATATTTTGAGAAGTCCTTGCTCGCCTCATCGGGATAATCCAACAGGTTGCTGCGCCAGCCCGCATTCTCGCCCTTTCCGGTCGGCACATCCGGATCATGCCAATCGCGCCCCAACGAATAATAAACGCCTAGACGTATTCCTTCCTTGTGACAGGCATCCGCCAGTTCTTTGAGCGGATCTCTTCCGAAATCCGTCCAGTTCATAATATTGTATTCATTCGAAGGCGAATCAAACATCGCGAATCCATCGTGATGTTTCGTGGTGAGGACCATATATTTCATGCCTGCATTTTTGGCGATGCGTACCCACTCCGCTGCATCAAAATCGACCGGGTTGAATCCCTTCACAAATTCGGTGTATTCCGCCAACGGAATTTTTGCAGAGAACTGAAGCCATTCCCCGTGGTTCGGATCGCCCTTCCACTCACCGCCCGCTTTTGAATACGGGCCCCAATGAATGAACATACCGAACTTAGCGTCCTGCCACCAGGTCAGGCGGTCAGTGCTGATTTCAGATGCATCAACAGAATGTTCTCCTGAAGCCAGTTGTGCAACGGAGCATATTACAGATCCCAAAACTATACTTCGAAATAGGTTCATACGTCCTCAATCCCCGGTTGTTTCTCTGAATGATCTCATTATAAACTATATTTTTATCATATCCTGCGGATTCAGCTGAGGCCGAATATAATAAAAGAGGCGATTCGCACCGCCTCTTTTTATCTATGCCTTATGCCCTCTGTTCTTCAACAGACAGCAGGAATATTTTTATTCAAGGATGATGCGATAGAAGGCCGAATCATCCGGTATCGCCATGGTGTTGCTGTTCGTTCCGTCCACTGCAGGAATACCTGATTCGATGGTTTTGAAAGAATCCGAAATCAGATTGGTGGAGCATTGCAGGGCATAGGTTGAACCCGGAACACCTGACCACGACAATGACACAGCATTCCCGGTCACATCCATCGATGAAACGAAAGGATCGCTGTCCGTGTAGTACGGATTGTAGAAGAGTTCGAACTCATAAATGCTCGGCCCACCGGTTGAGGAAATCGATTGATAGCGGAATTTTGAGGCCGTCACCGTCGGAAATGAATAGAGAGTATCATCATCCGGATTGCCGCCAACAAACGCAGTCGACCACGAGATTCCATCGTCACTGTACTGGATTTCATAGGCGGTCGTTCGGTTGCCGTATTCATAGAATGACACTCCGTTAACAGAGGTCGGCACACCAAAATCCACTTCCAACCACACCGGCGCTTCCGACGTTGCCCAACGGGTTGATCGATTTCCATCAACGGCCTTATCGGCTTCGTAACCGGCACTGTGCACATTGCTCGCGCTCGCCGTCTGATTCAACGCAAGATTGTCCAACTCTGAACTGGGCAGATAGAATTTCTGATCAAACTGAATCCAGTTCATATTCCAATCTCCGCCTGTAGCGACGATACGCAAATCCATCGGACCGCCATCGCATGGGATTGATGTATAAACTGTGGTCCAGTTCTGGGCATCCCCCGTAGCAATCCGGTCAACTGAAGCCAACAGCGTGGTTCCGTCATAGACATCAAACTTAATGTTCGCGCTTCCGGACGACACACGGAACGCCACATCGTTCGTATAGGTCTTGGTGATATCCAGATCAAAGGATATTTCGGAGCCGGCAGATCCGAAAGCCACCATATTTCCGCCGTCGGTATCACTGCAGGGTTGCACCGAAACGCCCGAGGCATCCGTATACAGTTCGGCTTGAACGAACGGGAAGTTGTCCTCGTGATCCACCAACGGGATTTCGAAGCAATAGGCTGCGTCGCCATCCAGCTCGGCAATGAAGGATGAGAGGCCGGTCAGTTCAACTGTTCCCTCGATGCCCTCGGGGGTCTCGTCCCCATCAATGGAAAGATCTTTATCCCAGCGAGTCCATCTGATGTCAGATCCATCCCACTCATGAGAACCCAGCTCAAATTCGGTCAATACGCTATCGGGTGAGGAGTTGATAACCCAAACCGTTAACAAATTTTCACGAATCAACGCCATGGTTGATGAGAGTTCATCTGTCTGATCGATATCCAGCGCATAACCATAATTCGACGTATTGGAAAGCTTCTTGAACATGTAGTATTTCACGTTGCGGGTCACCGTCGATCCGTTATTCAGCAGATAGCTATGGCCTTGCGAGGTGGTGCCGATGGCCAGCCAGCCGCTGAGGCCTGTGAACCCGGCGCGAACCGTTTCAATCATATACGAAAAGCTCATCGCCTCGCTCGTACTGCTGTTCCCTTTCCAACCGTGCTGCTCGGTTTCCCAGACTTCAACTGTTTCGCCCAGCGCAGCTTTGGCCGCATCGGCGAAAGCTTGAGCAGTGCCGGTTTTATCGGTGTTGTGGCTGGATGCAATATCGATGGCATTCCGACGCGTTTCCGTCGTAAACCGGCTAATCCACGATCCGCCCTGTGAATAATTCCAGAAAGAAGCCCCAATCATCAGCGGAAAATCAGCGGCCTCTAAGAGCAGGCTGGAAGACAGCGCGGGATGGGGCCAGGGATTCTCCAGATAGTCATCAAAGACCGCTTTGATCGCCACCACATCATCCGGAGCAATCTTACCGCCGGAGCTGTAGTTATCCTGCCACTCATTGGTGAGATCCATATACGTAATCCTGAACCCGTAGGATTTCATCAACAGCAAATAACGGATCATATACTCGGCACATTTTTCGGCATTAAAATCATAATCACCGCTAATCGGGGTAGTAGCTCCTGTAACCCAAATTGGATAGGGTTGCCAAGTCACATTCTCTCCTTCCCATTTTTTGTTCGGATAAGCCTCATTCAGCGGACGTGGGGACGCAAACCACTTGATATTGGGGTTTTCATTCTGCATCGCCGTCATCATCGGAATAATTTTTTTGGTATAGGCACTTAAATCATAGGTTCCTTCTGTCAGTTCATAACCGGAGTTCATAGCTGTGCGAATAAAGTCAACATTGCAATCGGTTACCGACCATTTCGGCACATCGGCTAAACCATCGCCATACCAGTACCAGAGGCGCTCGTAGTCGAGCCCATAACGCATCATTTGATTCTTCGTGTCTCCAACCGTCAAGGTGACATCGGGGATCACAGGAGCCGACTCGCCTGTCGCGGTGATCGTCAAAATCCCATTGGGCCCGGAATTATCAACATTGAAAGACCAAATATTGGTATCCACGCCTTCAGCAAAAGCGATTCCATTGTTTGTTATGGTCCCGTTTTCAACTTCCAGAAGCGTCCAGGTGCCCCCATATTCGGTCGTTCTGGTCACCTCAAGCAATGAACCGGCTTGAAGTTCTGCCGTTGGGTTGAGCGTGGAGGAGTTGTCTTTATCTTCGACAAAAATCCTGGTGATGCCTCCGGCGTCCACCGTTGCTTTCAGACGGCCGTCGGCACTCAAAGCAAACCAACCGGCATCGTCATTGGAGCCGCCCAATAGAATACCGGCCCCCGAACCCACAATGCTCAGAGTTCCGTTCATCCCCACCGCAAGGCCGGTACGGGTTTTCAATAGACCGCCTGATATTTCCATCAGACCGGTTACTCCGGAGTTACCGTTATTACCACCGATCGAAACCGCATGTCCCCGGGTAAAGATCCCGCCATATCCACTGATGAGTGAATTTCCACCCCGACCGACATTCAGCGTCCCCCCCGTGAGCCTGACGGTGCCATCGCTGTTACTGGAATGGGCGATGGCCAGCACATGGCCCACATCATATACGGTACTTTCTCCCGAAACATTGACTGTGCCCTTCGAGCCATTGCCGACGAAGTTCCGAATCGTATTTCCCGCCCTGCCGTCAGCGTGCGTACCCGCAGTCACATTGAGCGTTGCCCCGCCCTGTACAAAGGTACGGTCCACCGTGACATCGACCGCACGGTTCACGGTAAAGGCCCCGTCGATATCCCGAGTGGATCCGGCAAATGCATTGGTACTCGGATTCCAATTCAGGGCGTCCTCGTAACTCACGCCATCCCCTGCTCCGGTCCAAACATCCGCCTGAACGCTGCCCCATGCCATACTGAGCCCCATGCCGATCAGTAGTTTTTTACACCATGTTTTCATATTCCGATCTCCAAATTTTGAATCCAACCAGCACTTAAGATGTTTCGAGTGGTAGACGCGGGCACCTTTCCCGCCAAAAGGACAGGTATATTGCCGGCTAGTGATTTTTGCTACCTCAAGCGGAGTTACCCTGTTAAACGTAATCCGCAAAGGGAATCCGGCCCTGCATCGATCAATGTCTTATAAGCAGCATTCTCCCACAAAAAAACGCAGGACCGGTTCAATACCAGCCCTGCGTCAGCAGAAAATTTCGTTATTTACGAGGAGAACTAAACGTCCGCCATCAAAGACTTCCGATCGTTGGAAACGTCCTTTTTCAACCAGCTGTTCAACGTTGCGGCATCCCGAAGGAACTGTTGGGGATCGTCATTCCGCACAAATTCCAATAACGCATAATGCTCAGATTCCGGCTTGAGCGGAACACTGAAATAGGCTTCCCAGTCCTTGGCAGCTTCGGACAGCGGTCGGCGGTCGGTCGACTCGCCCCACGACCCCGCTCCAGGGCGGAACAGCCAATGAAACACATGCATATTGAGCACCTGGTCCGCGAGTTTTTTCAGACCATCCATGCGATATTCCGGATCGGTCAACCAATAGATCGGCTGCCAATAGGTATAAAAATTCGGTCGATTGACCTCGTTCAGCAATTGCAACGTTGCACTGTTGCTGTCGGACAACGTATTGGCATGAAACTCAAGCGCAAGCTTCATTCCCTGCTTCTCCGCCAGAGTCAACGCTTCATGAAGAGCGGAAACAAGGGTTGCGCGTTCGGAATCACTAACCGCATCAGAAGGTTGATGTCCGGCCCAGATGCGGATGGTGTCGGTTTTCAGAGTCAACGCGCTTTCCAGCACCGGCTCAAAAGGAACCGGCACCCCCGCCTCATCGACCACCTTCCAATACGAACCATAGGAGGACACTTCCAACCCGGCATCTTCCGTCATTTTCCGAACATTGGAAGCCGTTTGAACATCACCGGGCTGAACATGGACGTTACCCGCCCACTCAATGGCATCAAGTTCGGATTGCTGAACCAGATCAATGAGCTCATCCGGCTTCAATTGACCAAAGGAAATGGAACAAATTCCAGTTTTCATTATAATTTTCTCCAAAAAAAATCTATATTCAACACGATGTTGTCCTGTCATAAAAACATGGCGGATAAACCGATGAAATCTTATCTGAAACATTTTTACGCTGTCCCCCCCCATTCCCCAATTTAAATATAAGTTACTCTGTTAAACCTGAAAGGCATACTTTTGCGTCTCCAACCGAATCATACATTTGACGCTGCATACAAAAAAGCGGAGGCGATGTGACATCACCTCCGCTTTATCCTGAATGTCTTACGGGGCTCCCCCCGGAAGACAGATACCATCCTAGTTGTTCGTTACACCAATTTCAAAGAACATCACGCTCGCCGCAGGAACACTGGATGTATACGAAGTTTCAACCGGCTGTCCCTGAATCCCGGAAGCTGCAATACCCGGAGTTCCAAAAACCAGATCCAGATTGGTAATTACGCTGTAATTCCGGTCCTCGACCGACTGCCAGGTGATAACGAAATTACCGCCCGCAATACTTTCAGCGGAAGTTACAGCCAGTACGGACGCATCATCGGTCGGATCAGTTCCGGCCACGTATTCCTGCCAGGTCAGCAGACCGTCACCGTCGTTATCAACTTCGTCATCACCAGCGTTCAGACCATACGAATTCAACCACGGAATCGGGGTTCCATTGGCGGTTTCGCCATAGGCTGTTGCACGAAGCGTGTCGTTGGTACCGTCCAAGTTAGCATCCACGATCTCATAACTCCAAACGCTCGCATCTACATTTGACGAGAACGCCAAGGCATTGGTCATCAGCTCACCATCCCAGGTCATAATATCGAATGTACCATAGTTGGTCACACCAGGCATCCAGTCAATATCGAGCAGAGCACCGTCATAGAAATAAACATGTCCGTCAAATCCACCTGTCGGCTCATCTTTGTTTATAATTGAGATCGGCGTAACACCACCGGCATCAACTCTGATTTTTAAGGTACCAGTCTCATTCTGATACCAGGCACCATCAACAGTGCCTTCCGATCCGATTCCTATTTCTGATGCCTCAGAACCTTCCACACAGAAAATTCCTTCACCTCCTGCGAAACCCACCTGGACAGGAGCACGCGTAAACAGCCGTCCGCCCTTCACGGTTACGGTGCCGGCACTTCCATATCCGATATACATGCTGTTATTGCCCCAGGCACGACCGATTTTGAAGGTTCCGCCGTTAACATTCAGGTAGCCCTGTCCTCCTCCGAGCCCCATTCGAAGCGCGTTCAAGCTGAGAATACCACCATTAACATTGAGCGTACCCTTACCGTCCACACTCGTGGTACCAATCGCCGAAATTGAATTGTTTAATCCAAAGCTGAGTTCTCCGCTGTTATGGTTATAGGTACCTTCAGCACCTTCGCCAATATATAGCTGCGATTGGGCAACGAAGGGAGCAGTTCCATCATAATCCATCACATAAGGGGTTCCGGGAGCCACAGCATTGGCATTGCCAATGTGGAGCGTGTCATCCTTGTATATGGCCCAAATGGTCTCGTTGGTGTAGCTGCCGTCCAGGTTTAATACCCAATTGGTTGGGTTGGAGGAATCGGTATCAACTGCCTCTACCCAATACAGGTCTCTCCCTGAAGTCGGCGGTGTAATAATATCCTGCCCAGCCGGCCAGCCCAGTCCGTAACCAACCCACAGCGTATTATTGGAAACAATAAAACCCCAGTCGTTGGTGTCAACGCCGGCGTCAAAAACCATACCGTTATTAGCAATTGATCCTCCTGCGGTCAGATCGATAATCGGCCAGGCATTCGTCTCTTCAGCACCGTCAATAAAGGAAACATCCAAGATTGATCCCTTGAATAAGATCGCTTGCGGAAGCCCATCTGCCCCCGTGTCGTTCAGCACGATCGGCGTGACACCATTGGTTGAAATACCCACTCTGAGCGTCGCATTTGAAGTCTGGTACCAAGCACCATCGCCGTTGCCGAAACTCTGATTACCCAGGTTGATAAAATCAGCAGATCCTCCGCTGACTTCAAACGTGCCGAGGGCACCGATTTCAATGGCGCCACGGGTGCTCAAAGAACCGCCGGTAATTTTCATATTTCCAATCGAGGCCGTTCGGCCAATCGAGATGGATGCACCGTTCGGGAGCCCTCCTCCAACCCCGGTATTACTTCCGCGATAGACCTCTAATTCGCCACCACTGAGATTAAAATCACTACCTTCTGTAATCCAAAGCGCATGCCCGATTCTGAACATTCCGCCACTCTGATTAATTGTTCCCGCAGTGCCGCCCGTTCCGAGAAAGGTGCGTATGGTATTCCCTGACCGATCATGATTCCAGAAGCCCCCGGAGAAATTAACGATCGTATTACCGCTTATAAACGCGCGGTCCACCGTATTTGTGACTCCATCGGTATATAATATTGAATCGCCGTTACTCATGGTAACATCATCTACTGCAGTTGGTAACAAAAGCGTATCCCAATTATTTGTATTGCTATAAAGTCCGTCAAAGCCACTCCCCGTCCACGTGACAGTCGCAGCAAGTGCCGATCCGCCTGCCATGGAGGCTGCGACTATCGCAGCATGGACTATTCTTAATTTATTCTTCATCTCTGTACTCCTGTTTTATTTGCTAACCTGCAATTCGCTCTCCATTCCAGTTGCAAGCAGTAAGATGTACGATCCTGCTACTGCCCCATTTAGAACACTACAGTGTATAAATAAAATGGAATTTTAATGACAGACCAACTAAGGTTACCTTGTTAAACCAAATAATCCGGGGTCATTCGGGAACTGTTCAGAACGACGAATGAAAAAAACCGACTGCTGTCGGCGAAAGGCTACTGAAAACCCGGCACGTCCGGATATGATTTTGCCCAGACCGCAACCTGTTCAATATCCCCCGCTCCGATAATCAGGAGCAGGTCCCCTTCCTGCAGTTGCGCGGCAATATCCTGCCAGGCGGCCTCCAGAGATTCGAACTGCAACAGGCGATTTTTCCAATCCTTGGAAAAACGGACGGCAAGATCCGCCGAGGTTCCGCCTTCAATCGGCTGCTCGGAGGCGGCGTAGACCGGGACGAGCCAGAGTTTTTCCAATCCCTGGAAACTCGACGGAAAATCAGGGCCAAGCGCCCGCGTCCGCGTGTAACGATGCGGCTGAAAAATACCGAGCAATCGTTTCGGGTTCAATTCCTGCGCCGTCTGGATCAGTGCAGCAACCTCAGTGGGATGGTGGGCATAGTCCGAAATAATCTGAATACCCTTTTCTTTAAAAACCGTTTCAAACCGCCGGCCGATCGGCTTCAACCGTTCCAAGGCCTGGAAAATTTCGGGCTCGGATTTCCAGGTTCTGGATACCGTAATCGCCGCCGAAGCATTCAGCTGATTATGTTTTCCAGGAATTGGAAGTTGGATGGGTGTCTCCGGATAACCATAGGCTTTGCACTTCAGGTTCGGAGCACAGAGTCGGCGCGCAATGAGATCTTCCTCACAATAGAACACCGTGTTTTTGGTCTGCTCAATCAACTTCACAAAACATCCGATGAACGCCTCTTCAGAAGCGTGGTGTTCCATGTGGTCATATTCAATATTCGTGATGACGGAATAGTCCGGCGTATAACCGGCCACAGTGCCGTCGGATTCATCGGCTTCAACCACCATAATATCGCCATCGCGTGCCACGCCTTCGATTCCGCTGATTTCGCCGCCGACAAAAAAACCGCATCCCAGCGTTTGAGCAATCATGGCCGTGGTGGTGGTTTTCCCATGGGTTCCGCTGACGGCAATACAGGTCCGATCACGCATTAGCGCCGGAAGCACTTCTCCGCGGCGGGAAACCGGAATGCCGCAGTCAAGTGCGCGACGCACTTCGGGATGCGAATCTGGAACCGCGGTTGACCGAACCAGCCAGTCAATTTCGGACGTCATATGATCGGGTGAATGTGCTCCCGAAACCTGAATGCCATTGCGGGCGAGCCATTCCGTTTGGCGGTTTTTCCGGAGATCGCAACCGGATACACAAAATCCGCGCTCCTTCAGCAGCCAGGCAATTCCGGCCATACCGATTCCGCCGATCCCCATTAAATGGACATGCCCACCCTTTTTGATCAACTGTTCGGCAAGATCAACCGCCGCCATTTCAGGCCTCGCCCACTTTCTCGATTAAATCTGCGAGCTTCGCGGCCGCATTCGACTGACCGCGCTTTTTCATGGCCACGCTCATTCGTTCCAAACGGCCCGGTTTTTCCGAAACACTCACGAGATAATCGCGCAGCCAGGTTGCCGTTAAATCGTCCTGATCGACCACATCCGCGGCGCCGGCATCCTGCATGACCCGGGCATTGCTCATCTGATGATTCCGCACCGCATGCGGATATGGAATGAGCAGTGCCGGAACGCCGAATACGGCCAGCTCGGCGCAGGTGGCCGCACCGGAACGGCAAATTGCCAAATCGATATTCAAATAAACATCTTCCATTTTCTGAACAAACTGGTGCACCTCGGCTTTAACTCCGGCTTTATCGTACACCGCCTGAATGGCATCCGTATTCTGAAGGCCTGCAATATGGATGATGTGCATGTTCACCCCTTTCGCCGCGGCCATGGCCAATGCCCCGGGCACTTCGTCGTTCAACACTTGTGCACCGCGGCTTCCGCCCATAATCATGATGCGTAAAGGATCCGATGGGGTTCGTGCATTACGCACTTTTTCGCAGGCCAACTGCAGACTTTTCCGAAGCGGCATTCCGGTCTGTACAATCTTCGGATGTTTCAGATAGTAGCCTGTTTTTTCAAAACTGACGGCAACGGTATTCGCATTATGCGCCAGCATGGAAACCGCCCGGCCAGGCAGCAGGTTGGCTTCGTGAAGGACGTAGGGGATCTGAAATTTGCGCGCGGCTTTCACCGGCCCGAACGAGGCATAGCTCCCCATCGCAAGTACCACATCCGGCATCTGCTGTTTCATTTTCACCACAGCCATGCGATACGCTCTGAAAAGCTTGAATATTGTTTTCAGACTTCTTAATGAGAGTCCGAATTGAAATCCCTCGGCCGGAATGGTGATGATATTTCCCCGCCAGCCCTTAACAGATTCATGCTCAATATCTTTCCCCGCCAGCCACAGCGTCACATCGTGCCCGCGTTCCGCCAGTTCATTGGCCGTCGCCAGTCCCGGGAAAATATGCCCGCCAGTTCCCCCGCATGCCACACCGATTTTAAGTTTCTTCCCCATGAATATCTCGCTTTAAAATTGAAAGCAGGTTCTATCATGCAGACGGCACGTTGACACGATAAAAGGAGTCGTTCCTGTATTTCCTTAATCCGCATTACAATTCTTTTGCGGTGAATGAGCAGGCGAATTACTATGCCCCCAATTAAACGGAGTTTCTAAACCATGGAAGATCTTGATCCAATCAAACTGAAAGCCGAGCTTGATCAGTTCAAAAAAGAGAAAGAAAAAATCAGACAGCTGATGGGCCAAATTGGCGGAAAGGATGCCGAAAAACAGGACCGATGGCTCAACCGGATTTTCATTCTCGCCATCGCCCTGCTCGCCATCAACGACGTTATGCATCACGTACTGCATATTAACACGCCGGTGAGCGTCGACTTTTCCATTGGTTTGGCCGTCCTGCTCGTTTCCGTCAAAATTATCTGGATGATGCATAAATCAACCAAAGTGGAACATTTTCAGTTCTGGATTCTGAACTCGATCGAGTTTCGTCTAAATGATGTGGCCAAACAATTGCGGACCCTCGAAAAAACCATCGAAAAATATCACGCAGACGACGCGAAAAATTCGTAACGATCAGTTTAGCGGTTGCCGAAACGGCAGCACGGCATCCAGCGAAGTTGCTCCGGCGATCAGCATCAGCAATCGGTCAACCCCCAGTGCCACGCCGCCGGAAGGCGGCATGGTTTCCAAAGCCTGGATAAAACCTTCATCGATAGCGTACACCGTTTTACCCATCGCCCGCCTTTGCGCGGCGCATTCTTCAAAACGTGCGCGTTGCTCAACCGGGTCCGTTAATTCGGAGTAGGCATTCGCCAGTTCAATACCATCAATATAAAGCTCCCAGCGCTCTGCTAATAGCGGGTTCTCTTTTTTACGGCGGGAAAGCGCTGCCGCTTCAACGGGATAATCCATCAGCACCACCGGTCCTCCGATCGTTCTGATGGCCGGTTCGACCTTTTCAACCAGATCGATATCGAACCGATCTTCATCGTAGTTCCCCGCCGGATCCCAGCCGGCAAATTCCAGAAATGCGTCCGAAACCGTCAGCAGTTTCCAATCGTTGGAAATCCCGTTCCAGACCTTGGAAATCAGCAGTTTGGTTTCCTCAAGAATATCCATGTAATCGGCATCGGTCTGATACCATTCCAGCATGGTGTATTCCGGATGATGCAACGGTCCGAATTCGCCGCTTCGAAAACATTTCCCGATTTCAAAAATTCGGGAATAACCGGCAGCCAACAGTTGTTTGTGAAACAGCTCCGGCGAGGTGCGCAGAAAATGAGTTCCGCTCGGTTCGGCGTCAATATGCAGCTCCATGCACGGTGTTTCCATACGGATCGGCGTTTCCACCTCCGTATAATTCCGCTCATAAAAAAACGTCCTGATACCGCGCATCAGGACGTCTCGAAGCTGGATGGCTCCCGGTTGCATTATCCTTTTGCAACGCGATCGGAATAGGAACCATCACGCGTATCGATTCGGATGGTATCGCCTTCGTTGATGAAGATCGGCACATTGATTTCGTAGCCGTTTTCAAGCTTCGCCGGTTTCATCACATTGGTTGCCGTATCCCCGCGGGCGCCCGGCTCGGTTTCAGCAATCACCATTTCCACGAAATTAGGCAAGGTGATGTCCAGTGCCCGGTCGTTATGGAACAGGATTTCAACCTGCATATCATCCACGATAAAGTTTTTTGAATCGCCGAGCACTTCTTCACTCAGCAAAGCTTCCTCGTAGGTTTCATTATCGGAGAACACATAATTCTGGCCATCGATATAAGAAAAGGTGTAGTCGCGGGAAATCAGCGCACAGCGGTCCACTTTTTCCACCGACCGGTACGTTTTATCGAACGTATTGCCTGTCACGAGGTTCTTAATTTTGCAGCGGTAAAGCGCCTGGCCTTTACCGGGTTTGGAAAACTCGAAGTTGGTAATCATGCATGGGTCGCCGTCGATCTCGATCTTCAAGCCCTTCTTCAGGTCTGATGCACTGTACATATTGCTAATCCCTTGGTTAACTGATTTTTAAAAAGGGCGCGCATTATGCAGAAAGCCCCGCGCCCTGCCAAGTTTGTATTTTCAATTTCCAGACCGTGGAATCGAAATAATTTTGGAAAAAATATGGCGAATTTGAAGAAAAACCATTACTTGTAGTTTCAAATCAATCTCACTTCGCGGAGAACCGAACACGAACACAGAACTGACAGGAGAACATCAGTGATGAAAAAAACACTTACCACACTTATTTGCGCCACCATCGCGCTCTATTGCTTATCCCCGTTGAACGCCTCAGCCCGCGTTAAGAAAAACGAACCTGATAAAAGAGATGTTGCCAAGTTTCTTGAGGAACTCGGCGGAGAACACTTTGTTAAATATATGAGAGTGAAAAACTTCTGCACACTGGAGTTTGAAGGACCTGATGAAGAGGAAATCTATTACCATGTTCTCGTCGGCACGTTGCGCGGCAGTGAGGGATACCATATTATTATATATGACAATAAACCGGAATACCTCGGTTTTTACTACACAACCCTCAATCCCGAAGATTATGAGAAAGACCGGATTAAACTGGACTCCGGTGATGCCAATAATTCAGGAGATAGCGTCTACATCGCGTTGCCGCTAACCGTTAAGGGTCCGGCGGATACCGTAAACATCGACGGTATCCCGACTAAATTTGTTAAAAATCCAAATTTAACTGTTGAGGAAAAAAATGACGATGATGGCGACCTCCTTCCGGTCGTTCCGAAAGAAACATCGGTTTCCGGCGAAGTAATCGACTACCGTGAATGGAAGATTACGATGAAGGGCAAAGAAATTTCCGTAAACGCCAAGTTTGAAAAGATAGAAGGCGGCAAGATTTATATCAAGAACGCCAAAAACGGAGCTGTGGCAGCAATTCCCGGCAGTGCACTCTCGCCGGAAGATCAGGAATACGTCAAACGCATCTCTGCTAAATAAGCAGAATCGAAACAATACGACTCAACAAGCCGCCCTTATCCGGGGCGGCTTTTCTTTAACCCGGAGCTCCTTCATGCCCTACTCTCTCAGTCAGGTTGCAGCAACCATCGACCACGCCGTTCTCAAACCCGAGCAAACCGAATCCGATGTTCGGGAAAACGCAGCGATGTGCCTTAAATTCGGTGTTGCCAGTATGTGCGTTCGCCCCTGCGATATCGGATTGACTGCGGAACTGCTCGCCGGAAGCCCGGTCAACGTTTCAACAGTGCTCAGTTTCCCCCATGGAGCGGATACAACAGCAACCAAAGTATTCCAGGCCGAAGAAGCGATACGCGCCGGCGTTCATGAAATTGATATGGTCATGAATATCGGCCAGTTCCGGAGCGGAAATTTCGATCGGGTTCGGGAGGACATCCGAGCCGTATCGGAAACAGCCCATAGTGCAGGCGTTCTGTTGAAAGTTATACAGGAAAGCTGTTTTCTGACCCTGGAAGAAGTTGCTCTGGCCTGCCGAATTACAGAAGAAGCCGGAGCGGATTTTGTTAAAACTTCAACCGGCTTCGGCCCCTCTTCCGCAACACCGGAAATTGTTCAGGCGATGGTTGATACCGTCGGTGGAAAACTGGGCATTAAAGCCTCCGGCGGTATCCGTTCGTGGGATCAGGCGGTAGCCTATCTTGATCAAGGTGCAACGCGTTTGGGCATTGGATCCACTCAGACCGTTCTTGAAGGTGGTATATCGCAGACCGCCTACTAAGAGGCGATTTTCTCTGAAACCTCAACATCGACCTGCGTTGCGGTCTGCGTTGAAAATTTAAAGTCGATTTTAGATGCACCAAACGCACGGCTGATGGATTCCAACGTGGACTTGGCCGATTTCTGCACTTCGGACCGGATGTTGTTGATCAATTCCAACGCCTGTTTTTCCGCATGCTTTTTAGCGGCATCGACCAGTCTGTTTTTATCGTCTTCCGAAAATCCGCCACTGATGAATCCGTTCAACAGATCGGGCAATAACCAGGGAAGCAGCTTCGACCCCTGCTCATCGTAAAAACGAATATCGCGAATATGCACTTCATAATCGCAGGGCGGCATCTCCACCGTATAATTATTTTCGCTCACTTCAGCAATTTGAAACCGAGGACTTTGCAGATTGTAGCGGAAATCGATCTCAAATTCGAAGATCATCGCCATCTTCTTCCTGCTGAGCACCCAGCTCAAATAGCGATTCCCGAAATCACCCCAGGTGTGATCCGTCTCGGTTACAATCTCTTTGGTCAGCACTTTATAAACGGATAACTGCCCAATGGCCTTGAGTTGTTCAATACTGGAAAACACCCGGACTTCTTTGACGGATTGCTTCTTACGCGATTTCAACCAAATCCAAAGCGCGCCCATCAAAATGAGCATCACCACCATACCAATCAAAAATTCAGTCATATCATCTCCTCAACAAACCGGAAGGCTAGTGCTTTGGCCATTCCAAGTACAGGTTTTTCCAACTCCCGGAAACGTCTTAATCGGAGGCGGGCAGCACATCGAAATCAATCCACAGCGGCAAGTGATCGGACAGCTCAACCCGGGGCATGCAGAACTCTTTAACTTTGATTTCCGGACTGTGAAGAATGAAGTCCAGATGGCGTTTCGGCTTTTTACTGGGATACGACGGCTGCATCAGCTTATCGGCATTCTGCAATCCGGTGGCCGACATAAGCAGCTTAATTTCGTCCTCCCCCATGAAAGCGTTAAAATCTCCCGCAAGAATGTAGGGACGCTCCGTCTGGTCAATCAGATCATACAGGTGAAGAATCTGCTTCTGGCGCACTTTAAAACTGAGCGCCAGATGAACCAGAAAAATTGTGACCTGTTCGAGCTCCAGCTCGAACACCATCTTCTTCATGCCCCGTTCAAAATAATGAAATTTCTCATTCTGAATCGAGTTCTTGGCCAGAAAGGCATTCCCCTGCTTGTTGTAAATCGGGATATGCTGCCATCGGGAATCGATGGCATATTTCGAGCGATAGGAATGAAAATGCCCCAGCTTCTCGGCAATTCTCTCCACCTGACATTTCCGTCCCGATCGGTAGGATCCATTGTCCACCTCAATCAGGCCGATCACATCCGGATCAACCTCCCGCATAAAGTTAATAATCTCATCCAGATGGTCCTGCGTATGACCTAAAAGCCCCAGCAAGGGGAGTTTTTTCTGATTTCCGTGCGTTCCGTAACAAATATTATAAAGCAAAAATTTCATATCCCTAAATGTAATCACTCTCAAAAATATGGCAACCTTGGCTGACTACTTTTACCTGTTAATTTAAACCGGCTCCAACTAGCATCCGACGCATGAACGAAACAACCTATGGCCTGACATTCTGGGTCGTGTTCAGCACGGCACTGCATATTATTGCTTTTATCGGCGTGATTTTGCATGCCCTTCGCCGACGCAGAAATGCAAGCGCAACGATTCTCTGGATCTTTGTGGCCTGGTCCTTTCCCTTCTTCGGCCCCCTGCTCTACCTTTCTTTCGGAGTTGACCGCGTCACGTTGAAAGGGCTGGAACGCCAGATCACCAATCAACTGCTTATGCAGCAGCGCGATGAACGGCTCGTCCAGAACAACGCACTCAAAGCCTGGCACCTTGAATACCTCACCCACTCGGAGGATCTGGAAAACCGGGTAAGCCGAAAATTAAATATGGTACTCGATAAAATCAATCCGGAACACCCTTTGCTGGGAGCCAATTCCATCCTCCCGCTGGTCAATGGCGATGCCGCCTATCCGGCGATGCTGCAGGCAATCCGAACTGCAACAGACCACATTCATATCCAAAGCTTTATCATTCATAACGATGAAATCGGCCGGCAGTTTCTCGAAGCCCTGAAGGAAAAAGCGCTGGAAGGCGTACACGTCCGGCTCCTCTTCGATCGTTTCGGTTCCACCCACGCCTATCTGGGCGGTATGTTTCGTAAATACCGAAAGGTGCCAAATCTTGAAATCTGCGGATGGACCCAGGCCAATCCACTCAAAGCCCAGTTTCAGGTTAATCTGCGAAACCACCGGAAAAATCTGGTGGTCGACGGCCGGGTCGCCTTTTTCGGCGGCGTGAATATTTCCGCGGCAAACCGTACTTCCAAAGATCGGAAAGCCATCCGCGATTACCACTTTAAAGTCGAAGGCCCAATGGTCCACGAGCTGCAGCTGTCGTTTTTGAGCGACTGGTATTTCATGACACGCGAATCGATCGACACCCTGCTCTCTGCCAACTTTTTCCCGAAAGTGCTCTCCATCGGCAAGGTACGCGCCCGACTGATCGACAGCGGCCCCTCCTCCCCTCCGGGACTGGTGGGCGAAACCTTCTTTAACGCCCTCATATTAGCCCGGGAACAAGTACTGCTGGTCACCCCCTACTTTGTACCCACACCCGATATCATCAAGGCCATTCAATCTGCCGCCCGACGGGGCGTCGACATCCGAATCGTTCTCCCCCAACACAATAACCACAAATATGCAGGCATGGCATCCAAAGCCTTATTTGAGGATTTACTGCAGGCCGGAGTGCGCATCTTCCAGCGTAAACCGCCCTTCATACATGCCAAAGCCATGGTGGTTGATAACAGCATCGCGCTCGTCGGAACCGCCAATCTGGACATCCGAAGTCTCGAACTGAACTATGAAACCACCGTGCTATTTGCCGAGCCGGATGCCGTCAGCACGCTCAAACAAATGATTCGCGACGACATTGCGGAGAGCAACGAGATTGTCCTGAACGACTGGCTCATGCGCCCTGCCATTCAGAAACTGGGCGAAAATCTCTGCTCGCTGATGACACCCATCCTTTAAACGCATTGCATTTTCCAAGGTCCGGAATACTATGAACCTTATTCACGAGGCAGAATTATATGGCAGAAGTTGAGCTCGCAGATGCGCCATCAGGCGTCCGGACCTATTACGACAAAGGCATCGCCGCACTGGAGCGTAATAATCTCGACTATGCCATGGATATGTTCGCAGCCGCACTGCAGGTTGAACCCCGCCTGCTGCAGGTTCGAAAACTGCTGCGGGCTGCCGCGGTTAAAAATGCAAAACTCAAGCCTCCGGGAAAACTGGCGCTTGCCCGTACCATCGGCGATTTCATGAAAGCCTCCGCGGCGGTTAAAAAGAATCCGATGCTGGCAATTGAACTCTCCGAGAAACTGCTCAGAATCGATCCGCTCAACCTTAAATTTGCAAAACTGCAATGCAGTGCAGCCACAGCGGCAGAGCTGCCGGAAATTGCCATCCAATGTCTGGAAATCCTGAAAGCAAACTGCCCGCCCAGCCTCGCGATTCTCGCTCCCCTTGCAGAACTCTACCAAAACACAGAGCAATTCGATGCGGAATATGCCTGCCGCGAACAGATCGTCCTCCTCAGTCCGACGGACACAGCAGCATTGAAAGCCATGAAAGATTCCGCCGCCCGCCTGACCATGGGAAAGGCCGGCTGGCAGAAAGCCGAAAGCTTCCGGGATGTGATTCGATCTGAAGAAAACTCAGCGGCAACACAGTCCGGAGAACTCGAAACACTCAAAGAA
This sequence comes from Pontiellaceae bacterium B12219, assembly GCA_029432795.1. Classification (GTDB taxonomy): domain Bacteria; phylum Verrucomicrobiota; class Kiritimatiellia; order Kiritimatiellales; family Pontiellaceae; genus Pontiella. The sequence continues at coordinate 183,860 of JARNMJ010000001.1, read as the reverse complement.
CGAGCCAAGACAAATCCGGCCGACATAAACGGATGGCTGGCCCTTGCGGATTATTACCTGAAAAACCGCTTATTTGAGGATGCCATCCAAACTCTGGAAAAAGCCCGGAACGAGTCCGGCACCGCCGATCCCCGCCTGACCCAAAAGCTCTTAACCGCAAAAGAACGTCAGCTTACATTCCGTCTGGCCGCCGCTGAAGATGAGCAGAACGATGCCGAGATTTCCAACCTTCGGGAAAAACTGTCGAATATGCGTATTGAACACGCCGCGCATCGGGTGGAGCGCTATCCGAACGACCTGCAGCTGAAGTTTGAATTTGGAAAACTATTGCTCGAAGCAAACCGACTGACTGAAGCCGTACAGCAGTTTCAGCAGGCGCAAAAGAATCCACAGCGCCGGGTTCGGTCGTTGATCTATCTCTCAAGCGCATTCGAGCAGAAGGGGCAGCTTAAGATTGCTGAAGACCAACTGACATCTGCACTTAGCGAACTTCCAACCATGGATAACACCCGAAAAGAGGTCTTATACCGCCTGGGCATGCTTTGTGAAAAATCAGGAAACAATGAGCAGGCCAAACGTTACCTACATGAAATCTATGCCTGTGATATTGGATACCGCGATGTGGCTGACCGAATTGAAAAACCTGCTGATCAGTAGCCTCATTGTTGCGCTGAGTGCTTCCGGGTATGCCCGCGAATTTTCGGTCATGACCTATAATCTGCACCAGTTTGCTCTGGCCGACCGCGACCATGACGGGCGCGAAGATGATGCCAAGCCTGACCATGAATGCCGCGCACTCGCCCGCGTGATTGCCTCAGCCCGCCCGGATGTGCTCGCCGTGCAGGAAATCGGCGGTTCATCATTTCTGAATGCGCTTCAAGCCTGGCTCAAAACCGAAGGCGTGAACTATGCCCATGTGGAAATGCTGCAGCGTGGAAATCGGAAAAACAATCTGGCGGTTCTCAGCATGTTTCCAATCATTGGAACCACACACCACACCAACGAATGGTACACAATTGGACAGGCGAGGCTTGCCGTGGCGCGCGGGTTTCTGGAAACTGAGATTCAGGTAACCGAAAACTACTCCTTCCATCTGATCAATGCGCATCTGAAATCGAAGGTCTACAATCGGCTCGGTCAAACAGAAATGCGCAGAAACGAAGCCCGGCTGCTCAATAAAACCGTGCGGGGCATACTGAAAGAAAACCCCGGATGCAAACTGATCGTTGCCGGCGATATGAACGACAACCCGAATTCAGCGGCGATTCGGGAAGTGACCGGAAAATCGCGCAAAAACCTTTTTGACCTTCGCCCTGCCGAAGCGGGCGGCGATGCCTGGACCTATTACGAAGCATCGGCAGAGCTTCACACCCGGTTTGATTATATTTTTTCGAATGCGGAAATGCTGGGCGATGCCATCCCGGAAAAATCAACGGTGATCAGAAACCCGCTCACCTATGAAGCTTCCGACCACCGTCCGATATTGGTTACGTTTAAAACCGATTAGTTTATTTTTGTATGCCGCACCGTGAACGCCGGAAGGGGTCCCCGATTATTAAACTTCTTCTTAATTTCAACCTGTTCACCGCTTCCTTTGATGGAACCGCAGTCCGGCACCAGTTTCCACACCTTGGCCTTCGGATCTTCGTAGTAAATAGCATACGTATATCCAGGATGTGTGGTAATCGCAAACGTAACGATGCCATCGCTGTTCTGCGCCACACCAAGCTTAGGCCGATGCTCGGGCTCCATCGCTTTCGATGCACACCCGGCAGTCAGCACCGCCAACACCGCCAACAAACTCAAGTTTTTAAAAATCGTCTTCATCATGGTTTCACCGGAATGTCTTGAACTGGTAAATGGGATTCCTCAGCATCACCTGCGCCCAGCACCACAGCTTCCGGAGCAGCCTGCGCAAAGGGGTTCACCTCGGGATCATCCGGAAGTTCCATCACCGGCTCCTCCTCAACAACTTCCTCTGTTTCAACAACAACTGCTTCCGTAATCGTGACCGGATGACGAATAGCCACCCAATACTGAAGGTCATCCGCAGCCAGCGGCCCGCTCTTTAAATTGTCGCCTAAGCGCTTATGATACCAGGACACATTCAGGTTTTCCGGATTAATTGCAGCCATCGACATCCGATAGTTTTCGGAAAACCATTTCCAGTCTTTATACGAGAAGTCATAATACTGTCCGAACAGATGCAGCATCGGGCGCACTTCATCTGTCGTGATTTTATAGGCGGAAGTACACCAACCAGCCGGCGGAATCACCAGTTCCGGAACGGAAATTCCCTCTTCTTCCACGATCAATGCAGAATCAGGTCCGGTTCGGAAAAAGTTACCTTCATGGAAATCTTCCAGTGTGATGTTCACCCATTCCTTCCCGTTCCATCCATGCAGCGAAGCTGAATTATTCGGGAGTAGTTTATAGCTGATCAACAGTGTGGGATAGCGCGTTGCAATATCCATACCCACGCGAACCGCATCATCGTTCCGCGGAACCATAACCAGTGTCACTTCATCGGTACGCGATGCCTGCACCGCGGCGCTGATACACAGAACGCCCACCCATAAAATCATTACTTTTCGCATTCAGGTTTCTCCTAGTTTTTCGTTGGCAACGGCGCAGGTTTCACGCGCTTTGCCAACTGCTGGTCAATCATCATCAGGCCGCCTTTATCGTCACCGACCATTTTAAGCGGCGCGAGAATATCGTTCACATTCGCTTCTTCTTCAACCTGCTCCGTGACATACCACTGAAGGAAGGTCTGCGTGGCGTAATCCTTCTCTTTTATCGCCAGGTCCATGAGCTTATGAATCATACGGGTAATAAACTGCTCATGCTCCAGTGTCATCTTGAAGATTTCCATCGGTGTACCGTACTCCTGAGGCGGTTCTTCAATCGCCTTCAGATGAACTGCACCGCCCTGCCCGAGAATGTAGTCATACATCTTGGTAACATGCATGCTTTCTTCTTCGTATTGCATGCGCATCCAATGCGCAAATCCAGTCAACCCAATGGTGTTGCAATACGCCGACATGGCCAGATACATATATGCGGAATAAAATTCCTTATTCACCTGTTCATTCAGTTCCACCTGCATTTTTTCTGAAATCATCTCATTATCTCCTGTATTGTTTATTAGTTAACCCACCCCGGGTAATTTATGCTAATCCGTGTGCCCGCCGCGCAGACTCAACCGTATTAAACAACAACATCGTAATCGTCATCGGTCCGACCCCGCCCGGCACCGGCGTAATCAAGGCTGCCTTCTCTTTGACTTCTTCAAAATCCACATCACCAACCAGGCGATATCCCCGCTCGCGGGAGGCATCTTCCACGCGGTTCACGCCGACATCAATAACAACCACGCCATCTTTCACCATATCGGCCGTAATCGTATTCGGCCATCCGGAAGCGGCAATAATGATGTCTGCCTGGCGGGTATGAAAGGCGAGATCCTTCGTGCGGGTATGGCAGAGCGTTACTGTGGCATTCGCCCCCTCCTTCTTCTGCAACAGCATATTTGCAACCGGTTTCCCGACGATGTTACTGCGCCCGACCACCACCACATGCGCGCCGGCAGTTTCAACACCACTGCGGAGCAACAGCTGAACCACCCCGTTCGGTGTGCAGGGGAGAAAGGCCTTTTCACCCACCATCATTTTCCCGACGTTCATCGGATGAAAACCATCCACATCTTTATCCGGATCAATTGCCAAAAGAACCGCAGCTTCATCAATGTGCTTCGGCAACGGAAGCTGAACCAGAATCCCATTGATTTTCGGATCGTCATTCATCCGGTTTACGAGTTTCAGCAACTCTTCCTGCGTGGTATCGGCCGGCAGTCGGTTATCATCGGAAAAAATTCCGATCGTTTCGCAGGCGCGTTCTTTGGCTGTTACATAGGATTGGGATGCGGGATCTTCTCCCACGAGAATAACACCCAGACCGGGAACAACGCCCTGCTCCTTTAACTCAGCAACTTCCGCCTTCAATTCCTCCCGGATTTCCGCTGCGATCTGTTTTCCATCAATAATCTTTGCCGACATATCTTCTGACTCCACTTTAAATCTATTTAATAAAACGTATGCATAAGGGATAGCGATAGGCGATGCCATTGCTCGCTTTAATTGCTCCAATGATTGGACAAACAAAGCCGAAAACAACTAAAGGAAAAATCAGCAGCATCCCGATCCCGATAAGCATAAGAATCCCGCAACCGATCACATAAATCAAAATACTCAGCTGGAAATTAAGCGATTCCCTACCTTGTTCATCCACAAATGCGCCCTCTTCCCGCTTCATCAACCAAATAACCAGCGGGCCGATAAAATTTGCGGAAGGAACGGGAAGCAGATAACCAATCAAAGCCGACAAATGACATGCCATGCCCCACTGGCGCTCGTTCTTTCCCAACGGAGCAGGCGTTGTTTTTTCAATGATTCCCTCTGCACTTTTCATTTCGTCGTTTTCCATTTTCTTTCCCGATTTCCAAGGATTGGAATACTACCCTTGGCCATCCAGAGCGGCAAACCCGATTTTACTTTTTCCAAACTCTGGAAGCTCCGAAGGCTGGAAACAAAAAAACCCCTCCGAAGGGAGAGGTTTTTCATACAGACTGACAGCAGATTATTTCTTAGCTTCAGTCGTCTTGGTGCAACAGGCTTTTTTGCAGTCAGCACCGCATTTGGTTTCCGCTTTTTTGTCTTTCGAACAGGTCGTACATTCCGTTTTCTTTTCAGCTTTCTTAGCTGTACATCCGCAACTGTCGCATGCCAACGCAGATGAACCGGCCATAAATAATGCAATTGCAGCGATACTCATCATTCTTTTCATGGTGTAGCTCCTATTATTTGATCAACCAGTTTAAAATAGATGACTAATCTGGTCTGATTTATTCCAGCATCCTATCGGAAAATATTAAAATGTCACGAACAACTTATTTCACCCACCTCAGGTATAGCTGAGGCGCATATCCCTGGCCGCCTTCACTTCATCCAAACGACCGACCGGCGTTGTAACCGGCGCGGCATGCAATTGATCCGGATCAGTTTTTGCGATTTCGAAGAGCTCTTCCATCACATCCACAAAGTGGTCCAGCGTATCCAGATCCTCCGACTCCGTCGGTTCCACCATAATCGCCTCAGACACATTGAGCGGGAAATAAACCGTCGGCGGATGAATCCCCCGATCGATCATGCCCTTCGCCAGATCCAGCGTATGCACTCCGTATTGCTTCAAAACATCGCCGGAATAGACAAATTCATGCATGCACCGACCGTTGTATTCCGTATTAAATAACGGTCGCAGTTTTTCCTGCAGATAGTTGGCATTCAAAACCGCGCGGTTGCTCGTGCCCAGCATCCCGTCTTTACCCAATGAAAGAATGTAGGCATAAGCTCGGGAAATCATACCGAAGTTCCCGTAAAACGGGGCAATATACCCAATACTTTTTGGCTCATCATAGTTCAGCGCAAAAGTCCCGTCCTTTGTTTTTTCCACACGGGAAATCGGCAGATAAGGCCGCAGTTTTTCAACAACGCCCACCGGGCCCGACCCCGGTCCGCCACCGCCGTGCGGCGTCGCAAAGGATTTGTGCAGATTCAAATGGCAGATATCAAAGCCCATATCGCCCGGACGATACCGCCCCATAATCGCATTAAAATTGGCACCATCATAATACATCAATCCATCCACCGCATGAACGGCATCGCAGATCTCCTTAATCCGCGGATTGAAAACACCCAGCGTATTCGGACTCGTCAGCATTACACCCGCCGTTTTTTCATTCAGCGTTTCCATAAACAGATCAAAATCCATCACTCCGTTTTCATCGGATGGAACCGTAACCACGTTATACCCCGCCACCCGCGCACTCGCCGGATTGGTTCCATGAGCCGAATCGGGAATAATGATATGATCCTTCTCCGGATTTCCCTGATCCTTGTGATAGGCTGCCATGATCATAACGCCCGTCAGTTCGCCATGCGCTCCCGCCATCGGCTGCAACGTGAACTCCGCCAAACCCGTTGCCTCAGAAAGCAGACGTTCCGTATTGTACAGAATGGCCAGCGAGCCCTGCGTCAGCATTCCCCCGCCGCGCAACTGCGGCCAGAGCGGATGCACATCCGTCAATTCCGGAAGATTTGCCGCCGCTTCACAGGCCTTCGGATTGTATTTCATGGTACAGGAACCCAGCGGATAAAAGTGTGTGTCCACCGAAAAATTCATCCGCGAAAGTGCCGTGAAATGGCGCACGACTTCCGCTTCCGAAACCTCCGGTAATTCCGCCGGCTTGCTCCGCAGATATTTAGTAGGAATTTCCTCCGTTTCCGAAATTTTGAGTGAAGACATCCGAATCCCGGGCCGACCCGGCGACGATTTTTCATAAATCAGTTTCATATCAAAATCTCCTTAAGCCTTCAGGGCGCTTTCGAGTTTGGCAACCAGAATGTCTATTTCCTCTTTGGTACGCTTTTCCGTGAAGGCCAGCAGGAGGACATTTTCCATACCTTTATAATAGCGGCCGACCGGGAAACCGGCTGCAAATCCCTGATCGACCAGCGAGCTGACCACCTCTGTGGCATCTTTCGGAAGCCGAATGGCGAACTCGTTAAAAAAGCGGCGATTGAAGGCGGGTTCCACCCCTTCAATTTTTGTAAGTTTATGCCAGGCATAGCTCGCCCGGTCCATGCACTCGCGGCCGACTTCCAGAAAACCTTCACGGCCGATCAGCGAAAGATAAATGATGGCGCGCAGCGCACAAAGCTGCACGTTGGAACAGATGTTCGAGGTCGCCTTTTCCCGGCGGATATGCTGCTCGCGGGCCTGCAGGGTCAGCACATAACCGCGACGCCCCTGCGCATCTTCTGTTTCACCGACAATTCGGCCGGGCATTTTACGCACCAGACTTTTCCGGGTAGCCATAAAACCGAGATACGGGCCGCCGAAATTCAGCGGGAGCCCGAGGCTCTGCCCTTCGCCGGTCACAATATCCGCTCCCATGGCTCCGGGCGTTTCCACCTGCGACAGCGCAATCGGATAGGCCGACATCACGGCCAGCGCTTTAACGGAATGAATCTGCTCAATGAGATCGGTCAGATTATCAAGACACCCGAAAAAGTTGGGATTCTGCAACACAACGGCTCCGACGGCGGCGTCCAGCTGCGCAGTAATCGCCGCCCGATCCGCAATACCTTTTCCGGACATTGGAATTTCCTGATAGTCGACGGAAAGGTTCTGGGTGTAGCACCGCAGCATTTTTCGGTAGATCGGACTCACGCCTTCATCAACCAATACCTTGTTGCGCCGGGTGTGGCGCAACGCCATCATGATACCTTCGATCAATGCCGTACCGCCATCGAACAGCGAGGCGTTGGCCACTTCCATTCCTGTGAGCCGGCAGATGGCGGTCTGGTATTCAAAGGCCGCCTGCAGCGTACCTTGCGAGGCTTCGGGCTGATACGGCGTGTAGGCGGTATAAAATTCGCCACGGCTGGCCAGCGCATTCACGGCCGCAGGAATATAATGATCGTAAAAACCCGCCCCGCAGAAATTTACCAGGTTCGTTGAATTTTTCCGGGCCAGTTTTCGAATATGCTGCATCATCTCCATTTCCGAGAGACCGTCGGGCATATTGAGTTCTGCCGAACGCAGATGATCGGGAATCGCGGCAAAGAGATCGTCGAAGTCGGAAATGCCCAAGGTTTGGAACATCACCTCCTGATCTTTTTGACTGGTTGCGCAAAAGGGCGTTTTTTTCATTATTCCAACCTTTATTTTTTTATTACCACGGAGCTCCGTGGCCTGAACTATCCTCGGGCAGTGCCGTTTTTGTAAAACGGCAGATCGACAATTTCGGCAGGGAATCGTTTTCCGCGGATTTCCACATCGAGCATATTCCCAACCTTGGAAAAATCGGCTTTCACATAGGCCATGGCAACGGCAACTCCGAGGCTGGGTGCCAGCGAACCACTGGTGATTTCTCCGATTTCGATATCGCCCGCAAAAATTTTATCATGCGCTCTGGCGGCTCGTTTGGAACTGAATTTAAGCCCCACCAATAGCACATCGGGAATTTCCAGATCGTTCATAACCTGTTTTTTACCGATAAATTCCTTGTTCCGGTCAATAAACAGTCCGCGGGAATACGCGGCCGGAGAACGCACGTCGGTCAATTCATGGCCATAAAGCGGATAGCCCATTTCCAGGCGGAGCGTGTCGCGCGCACCCAGTCCTCCGGGCTCGCAATAGGGATGCGCCGCAATTTTATCCCAAAGCCGTACAGCGGCGTCGTTCGGCAGATAGACTTCATAACCCAGTTCCCCGGTGTATCCGGTGCGGCTGATAATGGTTGAAGCTTCCAATGCCTGAAACTCGCGGAAGCGGAAATATCCAAGGTCCGGGAGAGTGCAACCGAAAACGGCTTCGAGCACATCGCGCGATTCAGGCCCCTGAATATCCAGCTTGGCCGTATGCTCCGAGAGATCAACGAAGATGGTTTCGGAGGAAATATGGTCCTGAATCCAACGGGCGTCTTTTTCGGCGGTTCCGGCATTCACCACGAGCATATAGCGATCATGATCGAGACGGTAGCAGGTTAAATCGTCGATTACCCCACCCTGTTCATTGAGCATAAACCCGTAGCGAACCTGCCCGATTTTCAGGGAACGGATATTGCAGGTGAGCAAATTTTCAAGATCCTGGAGCGCCGTTTTTCCGTAGAGTTCAAACTCGCCCATGTGACAGATATCAAACACCGAGGCATGCCGCCGGGTTTGCTCATGTTCATCCAGGATTCCGGCATATTGAATCGGCATATCCCATCCGCCGAACTCCCCCATCCTGGCCCCGACTTTTTGATGCTGCGCGTGCAGCGGAGTTATTTTCATAATGAGGTGCAGTCTACAAAAACCGAGAAAGCGCCGCAATTTGAATTTGATCTTATTAATCTTTAAATCGTGTATTTTTAAACTGGCTATGCCATAGATTTATCAAGAAAGAAGTCACGATTCTCATGAAGCCCATAACCATCTATCTGTATAGCTTACTCTGGATTATTTACGTCATTTTCACTGTTGTGGCATTCCCTCAACTTAGAATTTCCTGTGCCATTCCCGTTTTCTTTCTTCTTAGTCTGGGCTCATGGCTTTTTGGCCGCACGGTTGGACTGCTGCTGATCCTCATCTCAATAACCCACTTGAGCTTGCTAACCAGTTTTATATATCCGGATGTATTGGTTTTCTATGAATATAAATTCACTGGATACCTTCTTTTAATCGCTGTTGCGTTCTTAACGGGATCGCTTAGAGATCAATATCTCAATATAAAAAAAACTAACCTTCGGCTCGACCAATTGGTTTTGGAACGTAATCGGGAGCTTTCGGAATTAACTGAAAAATTATTGGAAAACTATGAAACTATCAAAATTAAACAAGCTCAGCTCTTGCATGATGGAATCGGGCAGCAGTTGACGGGAATTCAGCTGATTTCAGCATCTCTTGCCGATCAACTTCTACAGGAAAAGAATCCGATTGCATCCAACGCGCATCATCTGCAAAACCAAACCATCAAGCTGCACAATCATCTCCGCAAAATATCACGTTTATTGTTCCCTGTTCGCATGGAACAGGTTGGTCTAGTTTCAGCAATCAATGAGCTGTCTTCCTGCCTGCAGGATGTAAAACCAGTCAAATCTGTAACTTCTGAAACGAAAAAACTTCCGCAGGTTCCGGTACCGCTCATGTTGCAAACTTACCGTATTTGTCAGGAATCAGCCCTCTATTCGATTGACAGTCTTAAAGCTGACCAAGTTTGCTTAGCAGTTTGTGGCGATGAAGCCAGAATCACAATTTCCGTAACACATAACGGCAACTTTCCCGATGCTACGCTAAGAAATGCTTCCTTTAATTTAATTCAGCATCGACTACGCATGCTACGGGGAAAATTGAGAATTCTGCCAGAAACGACAAGTACACGCACTGTACAGTTTATCATTCCGGTTCAGCCTACCGATCCAGAATAAAATATGAAGAAGCTGGAAATCATTTTATATCCGTTGCTCTGCGTTATTTATGTGACGTGCTGCTTCTATTTCTTTCCAGAGCTGAATTCAAATGTTGCCATTCCATCCCTTCCACTTTTGGCCTTAGGCGTTTGGTTATTCGGCACAACAACAGGACTTTTACTGGCGCTGTTTTTCTCTTTCATCACGTTTTTGCTGAGTCAGATTCATGGCGATGAATATATCTATTATATGGACAGGGCAACAGGCCCGCTTCTCTTTTTCACAATCATATTCCTATTCGGGGAATTGCGAAAAAACTACCATGGCATACGTGCATTAAACCGGGAACTCGACAAACGAATTCGCGAGCGGGAGACCGAATTACAGGTCCTAACAGACCAGCTGATCGATGATGCAGAAACACGCCGGATGATTCAGGGGCAGGAATTACACGACGGAATAGGACAGCAATTAACCGGAATACAGCTCCTCACCTCCTCCCTTGCTCACCAATTGGAACTTGAAAAGCACAGTCTCAGCCAATTTTGCACTTCCTTGATGAACTCATGCAATACCGTTCACAATCAAATTCGCGAAATTGCCCGAACTCTGTTTCCCATTCGAATTGCACAGGTTGGCCTCGCAGCCGCCTTGGACGAGCTGGCCGAGTGCCTGAGCAAAATCCGACCGGCCCAGGTCATATTCAAAGACCTTTCATCCCCCTCGGTTCTTCCGGAAAACGAAAGCCTGCAACTCTTCCGAGTCTGCCAGGAGAGCTGCATCAACTTCATCGATTTATGCAAGGCCGATCAACTCGAAATCTGCATACGCCGCCCCTCCCTCAGAGATTATAGTGTGGAAATTATTCACAACGGATCAGCCTCCGCAAACCACCCCCATGCATTAACCGATCTCATCCAATACCGATTAAAGCAGGTGGGCGGATCACAAAAGGTTTCGGCCACTATCGACAACCGCCCAATGATTACTTTTACTGTTCCTAAACTCGAAATCTCATCATCACTATGAAATGCACTGAAAAAATAATCTACTTCACCGCATGGTTGCTTTATCTGGCATTCATTTTCGCCTTGTTTCCCACCCTGAAAATCACCGTCATGCTTTTTTCCATCCCGCTGACCATGCTGGGCGGCTGGCTTTTTCTCTATCGCGGGGCGCTGTACACCACACTGGCCACCATCCCCATCCACTATCTGCTGCTCTCGTACTATACCGACGATCCGGCCATCATCACCGAAACACTGAATCCGTTCGGTATCGGCTCTCAGGTCTTATTCTCCTGCTGCACCGCTCTGCTGAAATCCTCGCAAAACAAATATAAACGTCTCAACGAAACGCTCGAAGAAACCGTGGAAGAGCGAACTCGGGACCTTAAAAACCTGGCCAACCATCTCATCGATGCCCGGCACATAGAAAACAAAGAATTAAACACCAGTCTGCTGGAACTGCCCTATGAAAAACTACAAGGCATGCTGAGAACCAACGAGATGCTGGAAAAAAAATTAAGCGCTGAAAATCATCCCCGCGCCACTGATGCCCAAACAATCGGAAAGATCATTAACACCTGCCTAGATCAACTGGAGACCATAAACCAACACGCAACGCTAAACATCGTTTCGGTCGACCGCCTGCAAAATGCAATTTCCGAAATGGCGCGACAAATTCAACCGATTTCCTCTGCAAAAATTCAATATCAGGAAACCCCGGAATGGGATAAAATTCCCTCGGATAAAAAATCAGGAATTTACGAAATTATATTCGAAGCGGTCACCAATGCCGTCCGACATGCTCAGCCCGCAGCAATCACCATCGGTTTGGAGAAAACCGCAACGGAAACCATCGTTTACATTGAAAACGACGGAAAACCTTTCATGTCCGGCAGAATAGAAGGCATGGGTTTACCCCTGATGCGATACCGCGCCGGAAAAATCGGAGGCACCATTTCCATTGGAACAACCCCAACGAATCTGACGCGCACCTCCTGCAACCTTCCCGTCAACTCTGAAGAATCATGCTAAAAAAGCTTTTCCCGGCTTGATGGTGAGCGCTACAACAAAACCATGAATTCTCTCATCATTGCCGCCGGTGCAGCCATTCTCTATATCATTGCATACCATACCTATGGGCGCTTTCTCGGACGCCGAATCTTCAAGGTCGACCCTCATGCAAAATGCCCCAGCGAAACCCATCGGGACGGCATCGATTTTGTGGCCACCGACAAACTCGTCCTCTTCGGTCATCACTTCACCTCCATCGCTGGAACCGGCCCGATCGTCGGCCCGGCCATCGCCATCATCTGGGGCTGGGTTCCTGCACTGATCTGGATCCTCATCGGCTCCGTTTTCATGGGAGCCGTACACGACTTCGGTTCCATGATGATTTCCCTTCGGCACGAAGGCCGGACCATCGGCGACATTGCCGGCACCATCATCAACCCGCGCGTAAAATCGCTCTTCATGCTCATCATCTTCTTCGCGCTCTGGCTGGTCATCGCCATATTCGGCGTAGTGATTGCCGCCGTTTTCGCCATTTTCCCTGAATCCGTCATCCCGGTCTGGCTGCAGCTGCCCATTGCCATCTGGCTCGGATTCATGGTGTACAAAAAAGGGAAATCGCACATCACCTACGGCATCATAGCAACCATTCTGATGTATGCCACGATTGTGATCGGTGCCCGGTTCCCGATCATACTTCCAGACCTTGGAAGTCTCTCCAATGTCGGGATCTGGGTAATTGCCCTGCTGATTTATGCCTACGTGGCCTCAACTCTGCCCGTCACCGTATTGCTGCAACCGCGTGACTATATCAATGCCTTCCAGCTCTGTATCGCCATGGTCCTTCTATTTCTAGGCATTCTTGTCACCCATCCGCCCATGGTTGCCCCCGCCACCAACTTTGCAGTCGAAGGAGCCCCCTCGCTCATTCCGCTTCTGTTCATCACCGTAGCCTGCGGAGCCATTTCCGGATTCCACTGTCTGGTTTCCTCCGGCACCTCGTCCAAACAATGCGATCAGGAAACCAGCGCCCAGCCCATCAGCTATGGCGGTATGCTGCTCGAAGGCATGCTGGCCATCATCGTCAGCATTGCCTGCGGTGCCGGCATTGGGCTCGGGCTGGAGAAAGACGGAACCGTTTTCCAGGGATTGGAAGCCTTCAACCAGCAATATGCAAGCTGGTCTTCCGCCGGCGGGCTCGCCGCCAAAATCGATGCATTTGTGATCGGTTCTTCCAATATGATCGCCGGGCTCGGCCTGCCTAAAGGCGTCATCCTGACACTCATGGGTGTTTTTGTGGCGTCCTTCGCCGCCACCACGCTCGACACCGCCACCCGACTGCAACGCTATATCATTTCCGAGATTGCCGAAACCTGCAATGTTCCAGCCCTTGGAAAGAAACACCCCGCCACCTTCATCGCTGTCGCCACCGCCCTCCTGCTTGCCTTCTCCAGCGGTGGCGATGGAAAAGGCGCACTTTCGCTATGGCCGCTTTTCGGTGCGGTCAATCAGTTGCTCGGCGGCCTTGCCCTGCTCGTCATCACCGTCTGGCTGGCCCGCAAAAAAATAAACATCATCTACACCGCACTCCCGATGGTGTTTATGATTGTCATGACCACCTGGGCGATGAAAATCAACCTTGTCAGCTTCTTTGCAGGCGGAAATTGGCTGCTCTTCGGCATCGGGATCCTCATCACCATCCTTCAACTCTGGATGATTCTCGAAGGCATCATCGTACTCGCACGACTGAAACGAAATTAGTGCGTATTGCGTATTGCGTATTGCTTCCGGAATTCGGAGTCTTCATGCATTAAAAGTTACGCATTATGTAATACGCAATAGAAACGGAGATTTTTCATGAACGAACTCTATAAAGACATCCTCACACGTATCGGCGAAAACCCCGAACGCGAGGGCCTGCTCGACACCCCGCAACGTGCCGCAAAAGCCATGGACTTCCTCACCAAAGGCTATCGCGAAAAACTCGAAGATGTCATCAATAACGCTGTTTTCACCGTTGAAGACAACCACATGATTATTGTGAAAGATATCGAACTCTACAGCCTCTGCGAGCACCACATGCTTCCATTTTTTGGAAAATGCCACATCGGCTACATCCCCGAAGGCAAAGTGCTCGGCGTCAGTAAACTTGCACGTATTGTCGACCACTTTGCCCGGCGACTTCAGATTCAGGAGCGCCTCACCAACCAGGTGGCCACCACGCTGATGGAAACCGTCACGCCCGAAGGCGTCGGCGTTGTTATCGAAGCTCAGCATCTCTGTATGATGATGCGTGGTGTTGAAAAACAAAACTCCTGCATGGTCACCTCCGCCATGCTCGGAAGCTTCCGCAAGGATTCATCCACCCGTAATGAATTCCTGAAACTGATCGGCAAATAAGCACTTTACTTGAAATTGAGTGCTTTTGCATTTGGCAACGGAATGAACACAGTTGATAGTCTGTGTTCATTTTCAATTTTTAAGAGGATTATAAGATGGCAAAAACAGTTCAGGTAAACGGTGTAAAGTTCGGCGGGGAAAATCCACTGGCAATGATTGCAGGCCCCTGCGTGATTGAGAGTCGTGAGGGATGCATGGAAATTGCCGACCGACTGGTAAAACTTTCTGAAAAACAAAATATTCCCTTTGTGTTCAAGGCATCCTACGACAAAGCCAATCGCACCTCCATCCATTCCTATCGCGGTCCCGGCATTGAAAAAGGCCTGGAGATTCTGGCCGAGATTAAGGAAAAATATAACATTCCCGTGCTGACTGATGTCCACAGTGTGGAAGAAGTGAAGATTGCTTCTCAGGTCGTCGACATCATCCAGCTTCCGGCCTTCATGATTCGGCAGACCGACTTTGTGGTGGCCGCCGGAGAAAGCGGTGCTGTGGTGAATGTGAAAAAAGCCCAGTTTGCCGCTCCCTGGGATATGGCCAACGTGGTGAAAAAAATTGAATCCACCGGCAACACAAATATTCTGCTGACTGAACGCGGCGCCTCCTTCGGCTACAATACACTCGTCGCCGACATGCGCAGTCTGATTATTATGGCCGAACTCGGCTATCCCGTAATTTTTGATGCAACCCACTCTGTGCAATCACCGGGCGGACAGGGCGACACCTCCGGTGGTGACGGACGATTTGCACCGTATCTGGCCAAAGCAGCTGCGGCAGTTGGTGTGGACGGCATGTTCATTGAAACCCACCCCAATCCGGCGGAAGCCCTTTCTGACGGTCCGAATATGATCCCGCTGAATGATCTTTCCAAACTCTGGGAAAAGCTGGACGCCATCGATCAGATTAAATAATGGTCGTTGGATAAACGGAATGATGGAACGAGCCTGTTTTAACGGCCGTCCATCCATTCCATAATCCCCCCCCAATTCAGCTTTAAAGACTCAGCAGTTCCTGAACATCTTCCCAGGTGAGCTTCTGCATAACCTGTTCGTCGGTGGTGAGCGTGGCGTCGATGATGCCTTTTTTACGTTCCTGCATCTCAACCACCTTTTCTTCCACAGTGCCTTTAGAGATCAGTTTGACGGAATAAACGGTGCGTTTCTGTCCGATACGATGCGCGCGGTCGGTGGCCTGATCTTCAACCGCCGGATTCCACCAGGGATCGAAGTGAATCACCATATCCGCACCCGTCAGGTTCAAGCCGGTTCCGCCGGCTTTCAAACTCATCAGGAATACCGGAATACTGTGGTCCTGGTTGAATTTGCGTACAACATCCTGACGATCTTTCGTACTGCCGTCGAGATAGGTATATTTAATTTTCCGTTCAGCCATTTCTTCTTTAAGAATGCCCAGCATGCTCGTGAACTGACTGAAGACCAAAACACGGTGCTTACTATCGATCGCTTCTCCGAGCAGTTCAAAGAACAATTCCATTTTGGCTGATGGGTGCTTACTCTTCACACCATCCAGTTTCAGCAAATCAATATGGTTACAGGTCTGACGAAGGCGCAACAGCGTTTTAAGAATTTCCATCCGACTTTTATTAAAGCCTTCTTTCTCCACCATATCGTTGATCCGGGCCTTGGAATCTTCGAGCAGCTGTCGATAAACCCTGTGCTGATCCTGAGTGAGTTTACAGGGAGCAATACGCTCAATTTTTTCGGGCAGATCTTTGGCCACATGTTTCTTCAGGCGGCGCAAAAGGAACGGATGCAGTTTCCGACGGAGCTTGATCTGAGCCAGCTCACCGTCAGCTCCGCCATTAAGAATCGGGAGCTCATAGTGCTCTCGGAAATCTTTGTGACTCCCCAGATAACCGGGCATCAGATAATCCATAATCGACCAGAGATCGGTGACCCCGTTTTCGATCGGAGTGCCGGTGAGCACCAGCTTATGGTCTGCAATAATTTTTTTCGCAGCCAAGGAGTTTTGTGTGGTGCGGTTTTTAATGTGCTGCGCTTCGTCAAGAATCGCGATGGAATAGGTGAACTCCAGATGCTTTTCAATATCGCGACGCATCAATGCATAGGAAGTGATGACCAAATCCACCTTCGGCACATTTTTCCATTTGCGATGACGATCGGTTCCATGAAGCGTCAATGCTTTTAAATTGGGAGTGAATTTGGCCGCTTCTTCCAACCAGTTTTCAACCAGACTGGTCGGACAGATGATGAGAGCCGGTTTCCCCTGATGCCGTTCATCCGTCCGGCCCAACTGAATCCAGGCCAATGTTTGCAGGGTTTTACCCAGCCCCATTTCATCGGCAAGCACACCGCAAAACCCGCGATTTTCCAGAAAACGGAGCCAATTAACCCCTTCCTGCTGATACGAACGCAGGGTGGCTTTTAACTCCGGATGCAGCTCGACATCTTCAACCGACACCTGTTCATTCTGCAGCTTTGCCCGCTCCATCCAGTTCGGCGTGGCCTCAATGCTGATGCCATCGAGCGCATTCAGCGAGGCTTCCACATAGCTGCCGTAGATACCGCTCATTTTGAACGAACCCGGCTTGGTTCCGGTGCCTATCGCACAATCTTCAAACACTTCGCGGGCCTGCAGAATGGCGTCGCCGTCGAGCAGAATCGTGCGGCCGTTCCGTTCAATGAACGAATCGCCTTTCATCAACGCCCGCTGAATATCACGTTCCGAAATGCTTCCGGTTCCGACTTCATATTCATAGCTTACGTCGAAATAGTTGCCTTCCTCCGATTCATCCACATGAACGATCGGCGTAATATAGTCGGCTTTTTCTGCAAATGGCTTCACCCGACCTTCCAGCTCCACCTTCCAGCCGAAACGGCGGATTTGCGGCACGCCGGTTCCCAGAAAGTTCAGCACCTCGCGCGGGCCCACAATATTTTTCAGCGTATCACCGGCGCGGCCATCGAAACCGACCACATGCAGACGCTCGACCGCCTTCTTTTCAGCGGCCATGTTACGAATACGATATTTCAAAAGGTCCCGTGGGTCCGGTATGGCAAAATTGCCGCGCATATCAGCGCGACCGGCCACCAATTCCACCTCGCCTTCATAACGGGCATAAAGCGTGGCGGCCAGCGAAGCCGGGCTGCCTTTAACCACAAGGCGGAATTCCGGTTTGGCCGGTTTCATGAAAAACAGATCGGGAGTAATGTCTGTCCGAACCCCCATCACCTTTTCAACCTGCGGAAGCTCCGTCATAATAAACGACGGAACCGATTCGCGGGGAATAACAATACTGTTGCTGTAAATTTCCTGCATGGATTTCGGAAGAATACTGCTCAGCGGCCAAAACTCTCCGCCACTGAAAATCCAACCGGTATTCTGCCCGATGATATAAACAGGAAAGAGGTCCACTTCGCCATTAGGCAGTTCCGTGGAAAGCTTCAGGATCAGCTCTCCGTTCTCCCGATCCATGTCCATTTCCAACTTGGAATCCAGCATTTCCTTATTTACCGGACAGCCTTTTTTATAGCCCCGATAAAGAATCACCTTACCGTGATGCAAGCGCAGAATATTGATCAGATCATACACAGAAATCTGTATATCGCTCTTGAGAGCCCCCCCGCAGATATCCTCCAGCACATAGAGCAGATTTTCGTCTCTGCGGGGAAATGAAAATGGAATATCTCCCGGCACATCGGCTGCCGGTTTTCGGTATTTATCATAATCAACAGAAACATGAATGCCGATTTTTTCGCCGTTCAGCTGATTCTGCCAATCGGCTGCCAGTTCAATAACCAACTGAGCCTTCACCGCACCGGGTGTATCCTGGCGAACGCGTTGAATCCGGTTCCCTTCGGCCGCTTTTGCAATACGATCAATTCGACTTTTTTCTGCCGAAGCCTTTTGCTTCCGCGATGGATCAGAATGCTGCTTCAGCACTTCGAGCCCCATGGCCACCAAATGCGAACAGATCAATCCCCGCTCCTGATTGTCGCGGCAGGGACAGTGGTTCTCAACCAAACCGTTTTTCAGAATTTCAAATTTACTGCGCATACCGCGCGGTCCGAGATTCAGCTGACCGGTAATGAACGGTTCTTCAAAGGACACTTTCTCCACAACCCCGCGTTCAAACAGGGCTTTACCGTCGCGGAATGCTCTCCAGCCCGCCCAGTCTTTCAGTTTCTTTTCAGTGTATGGAAGTAGTTCATTCATATGGGTCATTTGGTAAATGCGTCGTAAAATAGAACCCATTTTGGCTTCTTGGATGGAGAAATCGATAAAAAATTTAGTTTATTACACTGACGCAATACGAACATTTCGATTTTCCAACCATTGGAATTCAACATTCCTTATGGAAATCGACTCAAATCAGGTGTTGACGGACGCCATGACCCGGAACAATATGCGCGACTTTTAAACGAGGTATGTCCATGCAACGGATCATGAAAAAATCTAAAATACATACAGCCACCATCACGGGACTGGAATTGTATTATGAAGGAAGCATCACGATTGACCGGGATCTGATGGAAGCAGCAGACCTGCTTCCCAACGAACAGGTTCAAATCGTCAACCTGAATAATGGACAACGCTTTGTAACCTACACCATTAGCGGAGAACGCGGCTCCGGCGCCATTGAACTGAATGGTCCTGCTGCCCGGCTGGCTGCGGTTGGCGATAAAATCATCATCATTTCTTACGGAAATTATGAAGATCAGGAAGCCAAAGAGTTTAACCCGGTCGTGGTCTTTGTTGACGATCAGAATCGCCGCGTTCAGAAATGAGCGACTACCTCTACCAAAAGACCCATCAGTACTTTGGTCAGCTTGCCGGCGGTGCGGAAAAGTCCGGTGAAGCCGAATTAAAACGTCTCGGCGCAACCAACATCAAACCAGCCTATCTCGGCTGGTATTTCTGTGCGGAACCCGACGTTATTTATTCCATCGTTTATAAGACCCGCATCTTTTCGCGCATTTTGGCTCCCTTGATGGTGTTCGACTGCCATTCCGACAAATACCTTTATAAAACCGCACAAAACATCGACTGGTCCGATTTCCTGACCCTCACCAAAACACTGGCCATTACGACCAATGTTTCCAAAAGCAACATCCGAAACTCGCAGTATGCCGGCCAGCTTCTGAAAGATGCCATCGTCGACCAGTTTCGTGAAAAAACCACGAAACGGCCCGACGTCGACACCCGTTTTCCCGACCTGCTGCTGAATCTTTATATTCACGAGAATAAAGCACGCATCAGCGTCGATCTCGGCGGCGGCTCTCTGCACAAACGCGGCTATCGGATAGAATCGGTCGAAGCACCGATGCAGGAAACCCTTGCGGCCACCCTCCTTCAACTGAGCGGTTGGCACAGCGAACGCCCCCTGTATGACCCCTTTTGCGGTTCCGGCACCATTCTCTGCGAAGCATTGATGCGGGCCGGAAATGTGCCTTCGGCCTATTTGCGAAAAAAATTCGGATTTCTGCGCCTGCCCGATTTTGACGCCACTGCATGGAATCAGATTAAAACCAGGGCCAACGCCGAAATCCAGAAACTGCCCGACGATCTGATCAAAGGCAGCGATGTCAGCGCAGATGCGGTTAAAGCCGTTCGCGCCAACCGCGCCGAACTTCCAGACATTGGAACCATCAAAGTGCGGCGCTCCGACTTCCAATCCCTGGAAGGATTCAGCAATACCACCATCGTCACCAACCCGCCCTACGGCATCCGCCTCGGTAACACCGAAGAAGTGACCGGCCTGCTCAAAGAGTTCGGTGATTTTCTGAAACAGAAATGCACGGGTTCCACCGCATTCATCTACTACGGCGATAAAACGCTCGTCAAAAAACTCGGCCTTAAGCCCGAGTGGAAACATCCGCTCACCGCCGGCGGTCTAGACGGCATGCTCTGCAAATACGAGCTCTACTAAGCCACATGAATCCTACAGTGATTGTTTCCCCCCGCATTTACTAAATAAACGCGTCGTTCACTGAAACCCGAAGCCGCTTTCTGATGCAAAACTACCGTTTTCATCTGCTGTATTAAAATACACACAACCTCAATTTGAGGCTGAAGTTGCGCATTCGTTTTCAGTTTTTAGAAATTACGAATGAATACAGTGTTCAAGCTTCATATCCTTTCGAATTCATTCGCATTACAGAATGAAGTCACTTGGCCCTGACTGAAACGTACACACAGCTATAGCCCAGCATTTGCAGCCCTTGCGAGCCCATCGTTGTTGATAATTTCAAAATGTATCTAAATTTTGCCCGAAATTCACCCGACACAACAAACTATGGCATATGTCATGCTTACTCATTTACACCGTAAAACTATAAATTGTGATTATATGAGTACAGCTGCAAAACAATATCGAAAACTGAAGGAGGTCAACAAAAACACCTCACCTGAATTTCAAGAAAATTTGATCTTGGACTCATCGGCTTTGGATTTCCGCCACCGAAAAAACACATCTAAATCCGCTTTCACATTAATCGAAGTCCTGATTGCGATGTTTATTTCCGTCATGGCGGTCTCGTCAACTTACATGTTGCTTACCTATTCCCGGGATATATTACGATCCTCCTCCAACCGCATCGAAGCGATGAACAATGCACGAACAGCCATGGAATATGTACGGTCGCTGGATTTTGATTCGGAAAAACTCGATATCAATAATTACACACCAACGGTGAACGGACTGACCTTTTGGTATAATGTCGCAGAGTATGACGGTAACGATGCCTTGAAGCAAATAACCGTTCGGACCGACTGGACCAGTGAGCTTTCCGACGCGGTTCGGCAGGTCGAACTGGTTACTATTATTTCAGCCCCCTTACATTCGGAATAGGTTTACAAAATGGTATCGGCAACTCCATCCAAACAGGCATTTACTCTGACAGAAGTCATGGTTGCACTATTTATCGGCATGATGGCCATGGCCGGATTCCTGACCGTATTCATCAGCTTCCTCAGCTCCTCAGAAGCGGCAACCGTGTGGAGAGATGCGGATAACAATGCAAGCGTGGCCATAGACCGTATGGTTCGAGGAACAGAAGAAACCATGGGATTGCGCCAATTCCACCTGGCGGACACGAATGTGACCTATTCTAACGACGACTGGACGATCACCGACGAACGGGTCAACAAGGGATTTACCTATTCAGCAACGGACCAAACGATTTCGGATTTAGCAGGAAATGTATTCATCAGCAACGTGGACAGCTCCACGGCAACGCCGACCACCGGCAACCTTCTGGAACTTTCCATCAGCATCATTTCAGGTACAGGTAAATACAAAAGCTCACGCGAGTTTAATACGACCATACAACCCCGAAACCCCTAAAGGATATGCAATGAAACAGTTTATACCCTCACCGAAATGTCCAGATAAAGACGGGTCCATTCTGCTTACCATCCTGATGGTAATGCTCATCCTCTCCATCACGATGGGCAGTTTATTAACCCTTTCTTCCCAGTATTTTTATTCTACGCAGCATATCATTGATTCTGAAGCGGCATTTTATTTGGCCGAGGCAGGCATTGAAGCCGCTTGTTCCTACGTAACCGAGATAGGCTCATTGCTGCCTAATTCTTATTCCGACAGCGGGACAGTCGGAGACGGAAGCTTTGAATATACCATTACAAAAACTGATTTCTATGAGTGCGACATTGTGGCCACCGGCGAGGTAAATGGTAAAAAAAGAAGCATCGAACTTGAAGGCGTGCGCAGTGCAACCTATGCAAAGTTTGCTTTCTTTGCGGAAGACAACGGCTCTATTTACTTTAAATCCGGCGAAGAATTTTTCGGACATATCCACACCGATACCACTCCATGGTTTTCTGGAGATCCGATTTTTAACGATATTTTCACCACCAAAGCCGATGGCTATGAGGGAGAAACAAACTCAGTCACCTTCAAAGAGGGATTTAAAACCAACAAGGACATGGGCAGTATGGCGGATGTGGATTTTGACAGCATGAAAACGTTTGCCCAAAACTACCCGGATGATGCGCTTCTGCTCACCGGCGAAACCGCAATTGAATTTGATGGGGAACAGGTATTAATCAC
The DNA here is from genome assembly GCA_029432795.1 of Pontiellaceae bacterium B12219. Classification (GTDB taxonomy): domain Bacteria; phylum Verrucomicrobiota; class Kiritimatiellia; order Kiritimatiellales; family Pontiellaceae; genus Pontiella. The sequence continues at coordinate 161,377 of JARNMJ010000001.1, read as the reverse complement.
CAATGCGGACAAAGGGTGGGAAAAAGAGGCGATAACTCTCAGTGAAGAGCAAATGATATACGTTCAGAGCGGCTCTATTTCAGGCGAGCAACAATTTATAAATGTAGGTGAAGGAAACGGGGACTATAAAATAAAGAATAATGGAGACTATAAATATGTTGGATTCACAGGAAAGGACAACGCTAAATTTATAAAAGTAACAGGAGAAGGGGAAGTATTTATAAATGGAGGAACCCTGGATGGCAGGCTGACCTTGGTGAGTGAAAATGACATTTCTATTAATGATCATATTGTATACAGCCTCGATCCTCTGGATGAAGACGCCGTCAACGAAGCTATTGCCGAAGCGAAAGCCGAGGCTATCGCAAACGGAACCGAATTTGATAAAGATGCCGTTGTAAACGATGCTTTGGGCCTCATCAGCGGAGATGACGTCATCATCACCGGAAGCGCCCCGGACGACATCTATATTCATGCAACCATTATGGCCACCGGCGCAAAAAGTTCGGATGAGGGAAGCTTTTATGTCTATAACTATAAAAATTACGATCCACGGGGCTATATCAACCTGCTGGGCGGTATCGTCCAGGAAGAGCGCGGCGCAGTGGGCTCATTCAATTCCAAGACAGGAAAAACCTCAGCCAGTTACGATAAGAAATACACCTTTGACACCAGATTTGAAAGCAAACCGCCCCCCTATTTTCCACCGCTTCAAAGCGGCCTTACCTATGAAAGCTGGCAGGAAATCGTGGCAAACTGATGAGCACAACCGACAAAACACTCCTTGGGCTCTGCCTGCTCAGCCTTTCAATCGGCTTAATGCAACACGGTTGTGCCAAAAAGAAAATGGACCATCTCGCTTCGAAACCCATTGCGGCTTCCGCAAGCTCCTCTTCCAATATCCTCTCTCCAAATCAGAAAGACCAAAATCCCGCTTCACCCATCAGCTACGTCGTCGAAACCCAGCCCCGGGAAGACGCTTACCTCAGTTTAAACGCAAAACGACTGATTGCCATACGCGAACGGGATAAAAGACTCGATTCAGGAAGCCCGATTCCCCTCTCCGAGGGTTTTAATTATTTTGCAGCACGAGAAGGGTTTAAAGATATGCTGTTCAGTAGCTCCTTTAATGGCGGCTCCAATACTTTAAGCGAGGCCGAAAAATGGGAACTCATTGAATCCGGCGACCTTCCCTGGTAAAAAAAACTCCGTTTCCCGATAAACATCTTCAACTATATCCCCCTTCGAAAAAGCAGCCACATCGATTCCTTCATTCCTGCGCTTGACTCGTTTCCCCAATCTGCACAAAATGGTTCGGCAAAAGGATGCAAAATATGAGCCAAAATCCATACATCGAAAATTTCATGAAAACCTTCCCGTATGAGGGGCTGACGTTCGACGACGTATCACTGATCACGCAGTACGCAGACTTCCTGCCCGGGGAAACTGACATCTCATCCAGATTAACCCGCAATGTAAGCGTAAAAATCCCTTTTCTCAGCGCAGCGATGGACACTGTAACTGAAGGACGCATGGCCATTTCCATGGCGATGATGGGCGGAATCGGCGTGATTCACAAAAATCTGGACCCCGAAATTCAGGCCCTGCAGGTCAGTCGTGTGAAACACCACCTGAACGGTCTGATCACTGACCCGATTGTTTTCAATGTAAAAGACACCCTCGAAACCATCGCGATACGCCGCGCAGAAAAAGGCTACAGTTTCAGCGGCTTCCCGATCCTTGACGACGACGGAAAACTGGTGGGCATTTTAACCTCTAAAGACATCCGCTTTTCCCGCTCCAAACGGGCCACAGTCACTGACATTATGACCACGAACGTCATGACCGCCAAACCGGATACCAATCTCCGCCAGGCGTATGACATTATGCAGCAGCATAAGATCGGGAAACTGCCCCTGCTTGATAAAAAAGGAAAACTGGTCGGACTCTATTCCTACGCCGACGTCCGGCGTCTCATCGAAAATGAAGAACCTCTTTTCAACCGCGATGACAAACATCGGTTGCGCGTAGCCGCCGGTGTTGGACCGGGCGATTACGAACGGGCTGAAATTCTCAGCCGGGAAGAAGTCGATGTACTCGTGGTGGACACCGCTCACGGACATACCAAAGGCGTTCTCGATATGGTTTCATGGGTGAAAAATAAATTTCCCCATATCGACGTCGTTGGCGGAAATATTGCCACGGCCGAAGCGGCACTTGCGCTGCGCGATGCCGGTGCGGATGCCGTTAAAGTCGGTATTGGCCCCGGATCCATCTGCACCACCCGTGTGGTCGCAGGCGTTGGCATTCCCCAGATCTCCGCCATCTATGCCGCTGCCTCAGCCCTGAAAGGTGAAATTCCAATTATTGCGGATGGAGGTATCCGCAACTCCGGCGACATTGCCAAAGCGCTCGTTGCCGGCGCCGACACCGTCATGATGGGTTCGGTCCTGGCCGGAACCGAAGAAAGTCCCGGCGAAAAAATTATTTATGAAGGCCGTCAGTTTGTGATCTACCGCGGCATGGGCTCGCTCGATGCCATGAAATCGCGTGAAGGCAGTCGCCAGCGCTACGGGCTTTCCGACGATGACGATCTGGTCCCGCAGGGCATTGAAGGAATGGTTCCGTACTCCGGAACCGTAAGCAAAGTGATGAAACAATACTGTGGCGGGCTTCAGGCCAGCCTCGGCTACTGCGGAACAAAAAATATCGAAGCCCTGAAAGCCAATGGTCAGTTTGTTCGCGTATCCGGAGCCGGAGCCGTTGAAGCACATGCCCACGACATTAAAATCACCAAAGAAGCGCCGAACTACAGAAGGTAGAGCGTAATTGCGTAACGAGTAATACGTAAACTCCTTCCGTTACGCATTACAAATTACGGATTACGCACTATGAAAACTGCCCTTGTTCAGATGAATCCCACGGTCGGTGCGCTCGCAGCAAACACCGACCTGATTATTTCCAATGCCTGGAAAGCATTCAAAGAAGATGCCCGTCTGATCGTTTTTCCGGAACTGGCCATTGCCGGCTACCCCCCGGAAGATCTGATTCTGAAGGATCATTTCTGTAACGATTGCGCACTCCAAGTCCAGCGACTGAGAGAAGAGCTTCCGACAGAAGCGTATGTGGTGGTTGGAACCCCGACGTCCAAAGATCGGAAAAAATACAACAGCGCACTGGTTTTCCACGGCTCGGAAATCGTCGGCGAATACCACAAAATACTGCTCCCGAACTATGGTGTCTTCGATGAGAAACGCCTCTTCGAAGCAGGCACAGAACCGCTCATTTTTGATATCTATGGGCGGAAAGCCGCTGTCCATATTTGCGAGGATTCATGGGAACCGAACGGAGCAGCCGTCCAAACTCTGGAAAGCCAAAATCTTGATCTGCTGATCAACCTTTCCGCCTCGCCCTATCATCGCGGAAAACTGATCAATCACCGGATCGATGTACTCGCGCAGACGGCAAAAAAACTGAACACCACCCTGCTCTACTGCAATATGGTCGGCGGACAGGACGAGCTGGTCTTCGATGGAGCCAGCATGGTCTTTGCTCCCAATGGGTCCCGTATTGCCCGTGCGAAACAATTTACAGAAGACATCCTTTATTACGTACCGCAGGCTTCCAGCCTGCCCGGTACTGCCGGACTCTCGCCTGCCCCCCGCAAGGAACACCCCCTGCCTGATTTGGAAGAAGTTTACGAAGCTCTGAAACTGGGCCTTAAAGACTACGTCAACAAAATCGGTTTCAAACGCGTGGTCGTGGCCCTTTCCGGCGGAATCGATTCCGCCCTCGTTCTGGCCATTGCAGTGGATGCGCTGGGCAAAGACCGGGTTGCAGCCGTCACGATGCCTTCGCAATACTCCTCTTCAGGAACACTGGGCGATTCCCATAAAATGGCGGAGATGCTGGATATCGAGTTCCACGAGGTTCCCATCAAAGGATTATACGATCAGTTTGACCGCGAACTTTCCAAAGTCTGGGGTTCTGACAAAAAGCCAGGACTGGCTGAAGAAAACCTGCAGGCCCGGATTCGCGGAAACCTTATCATGGCCCTTTCCAATGAATATGGATGGCTGGTATTAACCACCGGAAACAAAAGCGAAATGGCCATGGGCTACTGCACCATCTATGGCGATATGGCCGGCGGTTTCGCCGTCATTAAAGACGTCCCGAAAACCCTCGTATTTGATCTGTGTCGCTGGCGCAATGAACAGAGCCCGGCCATGCCCCAAAGCATTATCGACCGCCCCCCTTCCGCCGAACTTCGGCCGGATCAGAAAGATTCCGATTCGCTGCCTCCTTACGAAGTGCTGGACCCGATTCTCGAAGACTATGTTGAAAACGACATGGGGATTCAAAGTCTGATTGCCAAAGGCTACGACGAAGCTATTGTCCGGCGGGTTGTGCATGCCGTGGAACTGAGCGAATACAAACGCCGCCAATCGCCGCCCGGTGTAAAAATCACTCCGAAGTCGTTCGACCGCGATCGCCGTATGCCGATCACAAATCGTTACCGAAACTGAGCACCGCGCCGCCGCCGGCCATTACCCCGCGGCAGTTCGGATTCATCATCCGCTTTTGAAATCTGCGTTTGCACAGCCACCGCTTCCATTTCAACGGCGTTGCCTTCGCGAATGGCCGGGCAGATATTCCGGCAGGCTCCGCATCCCCGGCATTTTTTCGGATTCACAATCGGCTTCGGTATGCCATCGCGTCCGGTCCGATGCTCAATCGCATTGTAGGCACAGAACTCATCGCAGGCCATACACTCCTGCCGCTCTTCCCATGCCAGACAGGCTTCACGTTTGATACTGGCCGTTGCAATTTTTCGATTCTCCTTTTCTTCCAGACGAATCGATTGAATAGCTCCGGTTGGGCAAACCTGCGAACAGGCATTGCAATACTGCTCACAGAATCCGCCATCAACACGATCAAAGTCCATTTCAGGAATACACAGCTCTGCAACCCCTCCTTTTTTACGAACAGTCAGAACACCGGTTAAACAGACGTCCACGCACGCATAACATCGAATACAGGTGGCAGCAAAATCATCGATATTTTTTGCCCCCGGCGGCAGCACCGGCAGCTTCTCGGCCCGGGCCGTATGCTTAAACAACATCGCCAACGGTACACCGAACGCCAAACCTGCCAGAAGATCTCGCCGGCCCCGGCTTAGTTTTCCGGCGGCAGGAACTTTTCCGGCGGGAGTAACCTTCCGAACTTTAACCTTTTCAAAAAAGTAACCCAACGGGCAAAGCTGTGCGCACCATAAACCGGGTTGGACCAGACTGAGGAGTAACATCAACGGAATCAGCAAACCGGGAATCCAGGCCATTGCATGCGCCGAGCCCTGTCCAAGTGCTCCCAGCCGCGTAAATGTGGAGAGCGGATCAAGAAACAGCAGCAGCGGGAGTCCCGCCAATGCCGCAAAAATGATGAACCAGAAAAAGAAACCATTCAGTCTCCACGGAAAAAAGCGATGTTTCAGACTGACCTTGGACGGGATCGAATAGAGCGTGCCCAACGGACAGATCCACCGACAGAAAAAGCGCCCTTTCCAAAGAGCCAACCCAATAATCAGCACCGAGGGAAGCGTCCAGACCAACGATACATACCAGGCCCGATGCGCCAATCCGGCGGAAAAAACCGACAGCGGACTCAGAGAAGGAAGAACCCGGGCAGCATACTCGGGAAGCGGGCCTCCGATCAGAAGAAAAACGGCGAGTCCCACAATGAATAATCGCACCGCCCACCGAATTACCGAACGGTGCCGCTTAAAAAATCCGTTCTTCATCATTTTATGAAACTTCGATTTTATGGATATTCATCCGGGACTGATCCACCACGCCGATGCCCATCTCTTCCGCATATTTCAGATAGGTAATATCGTAGGGTGAATCATGAAAAATCGCGGAGGCCACAGAGTCGGCCGCCACCTGATCGCGCGAGATAATCAGCAAATCCGGGTGTTTCAGTTCCTTCGCCGGTCCTTGCGGCCCGCTATCCATCATACAGCGTGTGGCATCGATAATCGTCCAGGTGGCCTGAAAAAAACTGGAAAAATCTGCAATACACTGCGGCAAATCATTCTGATGCCAAAACCGGCGATCTTTCACAATACCCATCCAGTTCTTCATCGCCATGGACAGCGTCGACCCTTTGTGATGTTTGGCCACCGGCATATTCACCACCACATCGGCATCCAGAAATTCCCCGGCCACTTCGGCGGATTTAAGATTTTTCCCTTTTGGAATCTGAACTTCCCGAAAACTTTTATCTTTTCTTTTCAGGTCGATCATTTTGCATTTATGCGATTTGACCACCCTTTCAATTCCACTGCGGTCGAAGGAAATCTTCGCATTACTGCACGGGTTTTCAGGCACCACTACAGTTTTAATACCGCCCTTTTTAACCCCTTCAATAAAGACATCCACCAAATCGGGGTGAGTATTCGCCCCCTCTTCAGGTGTACGCCCCCAGGCCGCATTAACTTTCAGTGCCAGCGTTTTTGCATCCGGCCCGAACCCTCCGTTTTCCTGAATAATATCCAACGCTTTCTGCATCAGTTTCCGAGGATCGGAACCATGAAGCATCCAGACATCCGGACCGGAATTTTCGGCGGCAAGCACCTCAGTGGCCGATGCGGCCATGGCAAGCGTTGTGCCGGCGGTTCCCATCTTAACAAAACCACGGCGGGTACTGCTTTCGGGGCAGAGCGGTAAGGTCTTCATATCGATTCCTCCGTATACGCATATAATTAATGCATAAATCAGGAAAAATTCGATACTTACCCGCTGGCATACCGCACTTTAGATAAAGTCCGCGGAAGCGGTTTTCCTACAAATCGAGAAAGTTCTGGAGCAGCTTTTTACCTTCCAGCGTCAGAATCGACTCCGGATGAAACTGCACCCCGTGTACCGGATGCTCTTTGTGTTTCACGCCCATGATTTCGCCTTCAGCCGTCCAGGCGGTAATTTCCAGACAATCCGGCAGCGATTCCCGTTCAATAATCAGCGAATGATACCGCGTGGCATCGAACGGACTGGGCAGTCCTTTAAAAACACTTTTCCCCTCGTGAATCATCGGCGAGGTTTTTCCGTGCATCAACCGATCCGCACGAATGACGTTTCCGCCGTACACATCGCCGATCGCCTGATGCCCCAGACAAACACCGAACAACGGCAGACGCGGCCCGAATTCACGGATGATATCGCAGGAAACGCCGGCTTCTTTCGGCGTACACGGGCCGGGACTGACCAGCACTTTTTCCGGATTGAGTGCGATGGCTTCCTGCACTGTAATTTTATCGTTCCGGAAAACGCGCATTTCAGCCCCCAGTTCTCCGAGGTACTGCACGAGGTTATAGGTAAAAGAGTCGTAGTTATCGATGACCAGAATCATGGTTATTCTCCTCCCGTGCGGGCGGCATGGTAGTGCTTGGCAAGTGCAAGGGCCTTCATCATCCCCCGGGCTTTATTGCGGGTTTCCTCATATTCGTTGATCGCCACCGAATCAGCAACAATTCCGGCACCGGCCTGCACATACGCTTTGTTTTTATCGAGGATGACCGTGCGGATCGTAATCGCGGAATCAAAGTTTCCGTCATAGTTAAAATAACCGACGGCCCCTGCATACGGACCGCGCTTGCTCTTTTCCAGTTCAGCAATAATTTCCATGGCCCGCACTTTCGGAGCACCGCTCACCGTACCGGCCGGGAAGGTGGCCCGAACGAGATCATATTCATCATGATCGGCTGAAAGGTTTCCGGTGACATCCGAAACAATATGCATCACGTGGCTGTAGCGTTCGATCACCATCAGATCGGGAACTTCCACCGATTTAAAATCACAGACGCGGCCGATATCATTCCGGCCCAGATCGACTAACATAATATGTTCAGCACGCTCTTTCGGATCGGCCAGCAAATCCTTCTCCAGTGCCAGATCCTCCGTTGGCGTGGCACCACGCGGACGTGTTCCGGCAATCGGCCGAACCTCCACCTTACGGTCTTCGCAACGAACCAGAATTTCAGGCGAGGTACCGACAATGGCACTTTCGCCCAAATCAAGACAGAACATATAAGGTGATGGATTAATCGATCGCAGGGCACGATACACATCCAGCGAATCCGCTTCATTTTCCACTTCAAAGCGCTGCGAGATCACCGTTTGAATCACATCCCCGGAAAGAATGTATTCCTGAATCTTATCCACCATGCCCAGAAACTCTTCTTTAGAGGTATTCGATTTAGGCTCAAGCGGTTCAACTTCCTGATGCGTATCAATCATCACACGGCCGATTGGAGTCATCAACGCCTGTGACAATTCCGCAATTTGCTCAAGTGCTTTATCGTAGGCTGCGTTGGCATCGCCATCAATGTGCGCATTGGCCACGATTTTTAAGTTGTGGTTCACCCGATCAAAAACAATCAGCCCATCCGTGACCATAAACACCATGTCCGGATTTCCGATTTCATCGTTTCCAATGATTGGAATTCGCGGTTCAAACTGCGAAACCACATCATATCCCAGAAAACCGACCGCGCCGCCGATGAAGCGGGGCAGCGCCGGATCGTCCACGATGGGCACAAACTGCTGCATATGATTTTTCAGGGCTTCAAGCGGATCAATATCTTCAATAATCTGCGTATCGCCGCCGATGGTTTCAATTTCCACCCGCCGGCCGAAGGCCCGGATAATCGTGCGCGGGGTACCGCCAATGAACGAGTAGCGCCCGATATTTTCGCCGCCTTCCACACTCTCCAGCAGATAGGTATGCGATGCATCGTTGCGCTCACGCAAATACTTCCGCACCCGCTTATACGCGGAAACCGGAGTTTCCTGGTCGGCCAGAAGCTCTTTCCAGACCGGAACCAGATTTCCCTGTTTCGCTTTTTCTAAAAATGTTTTTCTATCCGGTAAAATCGCCATGGTTTTTCTCGTGGTTAAAACGATGAATGGTAGTCATTACGCCCGCCGGCGCAACACTATCCTTTCAAATTAAGCAGAATTCCCATCGAAATCTTCTGCATCTCAATAACCCGGTCTTCTGATCCCGCCTCATTATAACATCGAAATTCAGGAGCATTTCCGGAGGGACGCATATGCAGAACTTCCGAAGATTGGAAGGTCACACGCAGCCCGTCGGTGCGGTCGATCGACTCGATTTTTCCGAACGCTTCACCGAATGCCGCCTCGATAGCACTCGTCTCCTTGAACCCCTCTAAAATCTTGGCACTTTCTTCCGTGGGAAAATCCTGAATACGGTCGCTGGCCGTAAAACGCTGCGGCAAACCGGCCACCAGAGCGGAGATCGGTTTGCGCTCTTTAATGGAAAGCAGAATAATGGCCAGCACCGGAAGAACGGCATCGCGCGTCGGCAGTGCCCGCAACTCTTTTCCAAACACTGGAAAATCGGAATTCGTCAGAAACCCGCCATTGGCTTCGTAGCCGACAACGCCCTTTTTCCCTGCATACGATGCCTCAATCATCGAAGCCACCACAAACGGAGAACCAATCATCGTGCGGCGGATATCGCTGAACCATCCGGTTTTTTCCAATGCCGTATTGCAACTGACCGGGGTGCTGACCGAGTCCGCACCGAGATATTTTGCCGCAAGAATGCCCGCCACATCGCCCCGCAGCCAGACCCCGTTTTCATCGCTGATCAACGGGCGATCGCTGTCGCCGTCCGTTGAAATGATCACATCAAACCCGTTTTCCGCAGACCACTGTTTTGCCAGTTCATAATCTTCGTCCCGAATCGCTTCGGTATCCACCGGCACAAAGATATTCGAAAATCCGAGCGGCGTAACATCAGCACCCAGTCCGGAAAAGATTTCAATCAGCACATCACGCCCCACCGCCGAATGCTGATAGATCCCGATCTTCTTTCCCTGCAAACAGTCGGCAGGAAATGCTCGCAGATAGCGCCGCACATATTCGATACGCGCATCGATATTTTCTTCCGGAAGCAGGAACTCCGCCCCCGAAAAAATGGATTCATCCACTTCAACAATCTGTTCGCGAATTTGCTCCTCGTCGTACTTCAGAATTTCGCCGGAGCACTTATTGAATTTAATCCCGTTGCGATCGGCAGGAATATGCGAGCCCGTCACCATAACGGACGGACAGGCATTGGTGATGCCATAGAGTGCAACCGCCGGGGACGGAATGAACCCGCAGTTGATCGGGATATATCCCATATCAGAAGCCGCTTTTGCAACCGCAGCCATGATGCGTGCGGTGCTCGGCCGCAGGTCGCCGGCAATCGCAACCGATTCGCCGTTTTTTTTCAGCTCGCCCGAGACTTCCAGATATTGAAAAAAACCTTTCGCATAGGTGTAGCAAACCTGGTCAGTCATTTCGACCGCCAGCCCCCGCGCCCCGCTCGTACCGAACTTCACGCCGCTCTGCTGCATCAGATCGTTGATTTTAATATTCATGGTTATCTCCAAATACACTAATGCGTATTGCGTAATGCGTATTGCGTATTGCGTATTGCGTATTGCGTATTGCGTATTGCGTATTGCGTAAAGGTGCGAATGGCCTTACTAACTTGCCAAGCTGAAATTACGCATTACGAATTACCCGTTATTTTTACGCGTCGATATTTTTGAGCTGGGTTGGATTATCCAGATCAATCTTACGGTAGTAGCAGTTGCGCGGCTCGCCGTTTTTATTTTTGGTGTGGCAGATACCGCCGCGGTTCGGGCGCACTACAAACAACAGTGAATTCTGTTCGCAGTTCACATAAGCTTCCAGCAGTTCAAAGGTTTCGCCGGACGTCAGCCCTTTAATCCAAAGTTCCTGACGCGAGCTGCTCCACAGCACCAGCATCTTGCGCTTGAGCGATTCTTCGAAGGCAATCTGATTAATGTAAGCCACGAGAATGACTTCCTTGGTATCGGCATGCTGAACGGCAACCGGAATAATGCCCTTTGTTCCTTCAACGGCCTTTTCCAGCTTGTTCCAATCCAGCGCCAGTTCCAATCCTTCTTCCAATTCCTTGCTCATAGTCTCACCTCAATACCTTTTGATTTCATATATTCTTTAAGCTCACCCACCGTGAGTTCCCCAAAATGGAAGAGTGATGCCGCCAAAACCGCATCCGCTTTCCCTTCAGTAACCGCCTCCACAAAATGATCTTTCGTCCCGGCACCGCCGGAAGCAATCACCGGCACACCGACCGCTTCGGAAATCGCACGGGTCAGTTCGAGATCGTAGCCATCCCGACAGCCATCACAATCCATACTCGTCAGCAGGATTTCGCCGGCACCGCGCTGTGTTCCTTCAATGGCCCACTCAATCGCATCGAGTTCCGTCGGGTTACGTCCGCCGTGCGTATAAACACCCCAGGTTCCGTCACCCTTACGCCGCGCATCAATTGCCAACACGGTGCACTGGGAACCAAATGATTCCGAACATTGGTTGAGAATATCGGGATTGCTGATGGCCGCCGTATTAAACGAAACTTTATCCGCGCCCGCATTCAGCATGCGGCGCACATCGGCGGGCGTACGGATTCCGCCGCCAACGGTCAGCGGCATAAACACCTGCTCCGCACAGCGGCGTACAATATCCACCATCGTATCACGCCCGTCGCTCGACGCGGTAATGTCCAGAAACGTCAGTTCATCTGCCCCCTGCGCTTCATAGGCTTTGGCGCATTCCACCGGGTCGCCTGCATCGCGCAGATCCACAAAATTCACGCCCTTCACCACTCGCCCGCCCGTCACATCCAGACAGGGTATTATTCGTTTTGCCAGCATAGAAATATCCCTAAATTCGAAAGATGCAGACGATATTCCAGCCATTGGAAAAACGCAAACGGGTTTTCCCCCTATTCAGAAACCGGTGCCACCTGCCGACAGGAGAACGACAAATCTGACAGATCAATACGAGTGAGTTGCACAAAGATTTCCTGATCGAGCTGCTCATCTGCCATGCGGCGAAGTTTCACATCAATGGCCAGCTCCGGAATCAGCACCGTTCCGCGGTCATCCCGTTTATCCACCAGAATTCCGCGATACACCTTGTCCGGATGCTGCTGCATATACAGAAGGGTCCAGTGCCGATTGCTCGACCGCTCCGCCCGCGCCGTGCTGCCGCCTCCGAGGTCCGCCTGTGCCACGCGCGAAAGCATTTCCGTTTCGTCAATCAGCTCCTCGCCGCGCAACCAGGCACGCAACTGCTGATGCACCAGCAGATCCGAATAACGACGCAGCGGGCTGGTGACCCGCGCATAATTTTCAATACCGAGCCCTGCGTGCAGGTCCGACTCAAGCGACAGCTTCGAACGCTTGAACTTTTTCCGATATGCAAATTTTTCCGCCATCGTCTCCGGTGTCGACGGTTCATCCGGCGGGGGCTGCGATGCAAAAGGCGCCGGAATTTGGTTTTCAACTAAAAACAGCGCAATGGCTTCCCCCGCCATCAGCATGGCATCGGTAACCAGATCGCGGCTTTTCAGGCGCGGCAAATCTTTTACCTCCACCGAATACTCCACGGGCTTTTTCAGTCCAAGTTCGTGTGTTCCCGACAAATTGTACAACTCGCCCTCAACCGAAGCCGAAAGCTTCACTTCCGGCAGATCAATCACGGTGGCTCCATTCGCCACGCGCCGCGCCCGATAACTCTCCGTAAACGTGAGAAGATCCACAAAGGGCGATTCATCCATTCGCTCGTCCACCTCGGCATAGCTCAATCGCTGCACCGCCACCCAGCTCGGCACCATTTTTTCGCAGCGAGGCGTTCCGTCATCATCGCGCGTAATTTTAAACGAAAGCGCCGGCGAGCGTTCCGCCAGCCCCAACCCAAGCACTTCCGTTACACCTTCCGGCAGCATATGAAGGGTTGTTTCGGGCAGATAAAGATTTGCACCACGGGCGCGCGCTTCAAGGTCGAGCGGCGAATCAGGCGCAATCAGCGCTGCCGCATCCGCCACATGAACCCAAATGGAATCGCCGTCCAGACTGATCGCGTCGTCGGGGTCACTGCAGTTGTCGTCATCAATCGCGTAACTTGCCAGAGCCGTCAAATCCTCACGCTCTTCATCGGGCAATGGCGGAACCTCCAGTTCGGGCTCAACCACCGCACACCCTTCACGCGCCGGATACGGATTCACCGTTTCGTCCCAAACACCCAACCGCAACAACAAGCGATGTGCCTTTTCCGGCAAGACTTCGATGCCCAATGCTTTCAAGGTCTGATTCGTTACCGCCTGTCCATAAGCCAACCGTTCCACTTCACTCAACTGCTCGAAATCTTCCGGTCCCACTGAGGCCGACTCAACACGTTCGATGTAAGCCTGCCAACGCGCGGCCTCTTCTTCTTTTTCGCGCTGCCTGTTCCGCGTTTCGGTTACATCCTCTTCCGACCGTGCCGTCACCGCCTCCACCGTTCCCGAAAAATAGAGATTCTCCTGCAGGGCCTGCCACGCGAACCAGACTGCAGCCGGCGTTGCGCCGCCATAAATAAACTCCGCCAGCTCCACCAGCGAAACCGTTTCCCCCTGCAACAATTCCCACGCCTCTTCAATATTCCCCGATGGCTCGGCATCCAATTCATGAAGACCTTTGATCGGTCCTTCATGCAACAGCTCAATATCTTTGGGCCGCACCTTCACCTGCTTGCCGCCCGCACGCTGAATGGAAATCTTATCGCCCACCTCTTCCACAATGGCCGGAGCGTTTTTAAACAATACTAAATTATTCGCGCGAAACGATTCCGACATCATATCTCCTTAACGGCGGCGTTATATACATCGAGAACCGGAACACCGTGTATTTTTGCGGCGGCTCGACAATCCTCAATTTCAGGCGACACAGTAACAATCGTTCCATTTCGCTTGCCGACCTTGAGTCGAATCGTGCCAAACGGCGTTTCCAAGGATTGGAAACTGCGCGCCAAGACCGTCCGTTTAGACAGATGTTCCCGCACACCAAAGGTGGTGGACTCAGCAAAAATGAGATCCAGCATCTGCTCGCGATCGGATGGAAGACAGAGCACCGTCAGCAAAATTCCCGGCCGCTGCTTCTTCATCTGAACCGGTGTCGTGAATACGTCTAGCGCACCGGCTTCCAGTAACGAGTCAAAGAGGCAACCCACTAATTCCGGTGTCGTATCGTCCAGGTTGCATTCTAAAATCAGTACCTCAGTGGAGGGCGAGGTTTCATCCGAGCCGCTTGCTCCACCGGCTCCGACAGAGCGTCGCCCTCCATCGGACTCATAAAGAGTCGCCCGCAGCAGATTCGGCCGTCCGTTTAATTTACGATGTCCGAAACTATAGGCTGTTTTCACGGCGCGGCTTCCAACCATTGGAACGTCCGCCGTCCGCCACGTGGCGATCAATGCCGCCCCCGTCGGCGTCACCAGCTCAAACGGTTCATCCACATCCTGCACCGGGAAACCTTCGAGAATCCTCAATGTGGCCGGAGCCGGATTCGGATAGGTTCCATGCGCACACTCAATCGTTCCATGCCCCTGCGGAAGATTACGGATAGAGACCTCGTCCACCCCCAGCTTATGCAGCGCCAGACAGCTTCCGACAATATCCACAATCGAGTCCATTGCGCCGACTTCATGGAAATGAATCTCCTCGATATCAATGCCGTGAATCGCAGCTTCGGCCTCGCCGATTTTCTGAAAAACATCCAAAGCCTGGAACTTTACAGCATCTGGAAGTTTGCTCGCTTCAATCAGTTTTTTAATCGTGCTCAAATGCCGCCCGTGATCGTGGTGATGGTCGTGGCCCGTTTTGTGCCCATGGTCATGATCATGATGATGATGATGATGATGATGATCGTGCGCGTGCCCATGGTCATGATGGTGAGAGTGGTCATGGTCATGATGGTGGTGATGATGATGGTCGTGCAGCTTCACTTTGCCGCGCACGCCGCTCATGCCCTGTTCCACCACTTCATCAACCACAATTTCAAAGGGATCCACCTTCAGCGATTTGAGCTCTTCATTCAGCTCATCCACCGAAACACCCAGACTCACCAGCGCCCCGAGAATCATATCCCCGCTCGCCCCGCCGATACTTTCGAAATGCAATGTTTTCATAATGGCGGGGAGCATGGCAGGTTTTGTTTTCCGCGCCAAGAGTGATGTAGCTGAGATACTTGATCGTACGCAACGCAGTGACCTATCCACCGCAGGCGGAGTCACGCCCCGCCCTACACAACCCGTGTAGCCGAGGTCCCCGACCTCGCCCCGCCCACAAAGCCGTTCGGTAACATTTCCCCCGCCGGAACTCGTGCTTTTCCAAAACCACACCGGCAATACTAACACAAAAACACTTTACATTTATATCATGATCATCATTGTCACTTTTAAACAAAAGGGCTCCCTATGAAGAATGATAACCGTTTTTTCACTGTTTTCTGGCTCATCCTGATTGCGGCTCTCACCGCTTCCGCGCAGAACATTCCCACCAACGGCCTCACCGCCCACTGGAGTTTTGACGGAAATCTGGATAATTCAACGCTGGCTTCGGGCAACACGTCTCCGGCCAATCCCTCTAACCTGAACCTGACCGCAGGCGGCGGAACCGGATTCGAACTCAACGGCCTGTTCGGCCAGGCGGCCCACTTCGATGGAATCGACGACTATCTGCAACTTACGGGTGCCCCGGCCGGAGAAGTTGTAGAGGATGATCCCCTTCCAGCCACCACCACTATTTCCGTCTGGTTCAAGGCCGACAGTGCCCCGTCCGGCACCGCCCGATACATGGTCTATGAAACCGCACCGAATTTCACTCTTTCTCTGGGCCTCCGGGAAGGCTCCAATACCGCCAACACAAAAGTACAGGTCTACAGCGATCTGCTAACCGGAACCGACCCATTCACATCGGTTGAAATTCCCGATAGCGAGATTGCCGGACAATGGGTGCATGCCCTAATGACGCTTTCGCACGATGCCGGTGGTTCCGAATCCCTCACCATCCGCGTGAATAATCACATCGACGCAACCGCCACCTTTGAGGCCGATGTTTCCGACTTTCAGGTCTTTGGTGATTTTCATATCGGCACCTACCGCATTTCAAACGCGCGCTGGTTCCCCGGCCTGATCGACGAACTGGCCGTCTGGGAGCGCGAACTCACAACGCAGGAAATAGATCAACTCGCGACCGGCCCAACGCTCGTTACCACCCTGACCGACGAAGACGACTCACCCGGTGCCGGTTCTGAAACCTCACTGCGGGAGGCCGTCAAATACAGTGCTGGAGGTTCCATCATCACATTCGATCCCGCCCTTTCCGGCCAGACCATCCTGCTCACCAACGGACAAATCCAGATCAACAAAAGCCTCTCCATCGATGCCTCCGCCATCGGCGGCATCAGCATTGACGGCAATGCCAACGGACGTATTTTTGAAATTGCGTCCGGAGCGACCAGCGCCCTAAGCGGTTTGACCATCACAAACGGATTGGCGTCCGGCTCGGTCCCTGGCGATAAAGGAGGCGGAATCTATATTCGATCCGGCGCCTATTTGGCCCTGGATAATGCCATTATCACAGGAAATGATGGAAGGAGCTACGGCGGCGGAATCTTTAACGACGGAACGACCACGGTCAGCAATTGTACGCTTACAGGGAACTCGGCTCAACTTGGGGCAGCCATTTACAACTACGGTTCCGGCATTATCACCGCCAACAACAGCACGCTCGCAAACAACGTGGCTGGCAATGAAGGGGGCGGTATCCAAAACTTTGGCAACGCCACGTTCAACAACTCGACAATCGCCGGGAATAGTGCACCCAATAATGGAGGAGGGATTTACTCCGTCAGCTCCGCCAGTTCGGTCACGCTGAACAACTCCATTGTGGCAGGAAACACGGCACTTGCCGGGGCGGACATCTACGACAATGCCGACAATGGCCCCACCCACACCGTAGGGGAGAATATCGTGGGCAACGCAAGTGGATACACGATCAACTCAGGCACGGCGCCAATTATAGCCAATCCCCTGCTTGCTCCGCTCGGTGATTATGGCGGATTCACACCGACTATGCCTCCAATGGCAGGATCTCCAGCCATTGATGCGGGCGGAACGGCTGACTTTTTTACTGATCAGCGCGGTTTGACCCGCATCGTAAACGGCACCGTGGATATCGGTGCGGTGGAAAGACAATTGCCGATTGTTTTAAATCTAGCCGATTCCGGATATGGTTCCCTACGCGATGTCATTAACTTTTCCGACAGCGGTACTACGGTAATCTTCACCAATGCGCTCTCCGGTGGAACGATCATCCTCACGAGCGGTCAGATCCTGATTGATAAGAATCTAGCCGTTGATGCCTCTACCCTGCCCGGTGGCATCACCATCGACGGCAACGGATCTGTCACCGGCCAAAGGGTTTTTGAGTTTACTGCAGGAACCACCAACCTGCTCAAAGGCCTCACCATCAGCGGCGGACGAACGGCGGATGGAAACAACGGAGCAACCGGAAACAACGGGAGCAACGGCGACCATGGCGGCGGCATTTGGAATGCCAGCCATCTCACCCTGCTCAACTGCACAGTATCCGGAAATGCCACCGGGAACGGCGGAAACGGTGGTGATGGAGCCAACGGAGGTCTCAGTGGTTTCGGCGGTGGCATTCATAATCTCGGCAATCTCTTCCTGCAAAACTGTACCATCGCGGGCAACGCCACCGGATCCGGCGGTGCAGGCGGGTATCCCGGCGGAACAGGAGGAAACAGCGGCGGCGCTGCCGGCATCTACAGTTCCGGCACTGTTACGCTGCAAAACTCCACCATTTCAGACAATCACACCGGAAATGCAGGTTTCGGTAATGGAGGCAATGGAATCCGCGGCAATGGAGGCGGGATCCTCATAAGTAGCAGTACGCTTAACAGCTTCAGCTCCATCATCGCCGGTAATACGGCCAACACCGAGCCAAATTTGTCCGGAGCGGTCTCTTCAGGATCCAACAATCTGATCGACGCCGATCCTCAGCTTGCACCACTGGGTAACTATGGCGGGCCGACATCCACCATGCCGCCACTGCCCGGTTCTCCGGCGATTGATGCGGGCGGATCGACCACCTTAGCAACCGACCAGCGTGGCGCTCCGCGCGACAACGGCATTTCCGACATCGGTGCCGTCGAGTTCCAATCGGTGGTCCGGAATGTTGCCGATTCAGGACAGGGCTCATTGCGCGAGATCACCCTTCAGGCCAGCCCTGGAACCACCATCACCTTCACCAACACCCTCGACGGCCAGACCATCCTGTTGGCCAGCGGCCAGCTCTTCATTGATCGAAGTATCTCCATCGATGCCTCCGCCCTGCCCGGCGGCCTTACCATCGATGCAAATGGATTAGTCACCAGTAATCGGGTTTTTGAGTTTACTGCCGGAACGACCAATATCCTCAACGGCCTCACCATCACTGGAGGACGAACCGCAGATGGAAGTAACGGTTCCGATGCGGAAAATGGAGGCGGAATTCTGAATGACGGTCATCTCACCCTACTCAACTGCAGCGTTACCAATAATGCCACGGGCAGAGGCGGCCACGGCGATTTCGGGGGCCACAGCGGCCACGGCGACGGGGGCCACGGCGGCCACGGCGGTGGGGTCTACAATGATTCCGGATCCCTTACGCTGGGAAGCTCAACCGTCTCAGGGAACTCCACAGGTAACGGAGGCGACGGCGATTTCGACTCCGGCGGCTACAGCGGTTACGGTGGCTTCGGCGGAGGAGTCTACAATCGTGACGGCTCCCTTACGCTTGAAAACTCAACTGTCTCAGAAAACTCTACAGGCAGTGGCGGTGACGGCGGCTATGGCGGCGGGGTCTACAACGATACCGGGTCCTTTACGCTGGAAAACTCAACCGTCTCGGGAAACTCCGCGGGCAGTGGCGGCTACGGCATTTTCGCAGTAGGCTACCGCGGCGGCGACGGCGGCGGGGTCTACAATCGTGACGGCTCCCTTACGCTGGATAACTCAACCGTCTCGGGAAACTCCACGGGCAGTGGCGGCTACGCTTTCGGATTCGGCGGTGACGGCGGCGACGGCGGCGGGGTCTACAATGGGTCCGGCTTCCTTACACTGAAAAACTCAACCGTCTCGGGGAACTCCACGGGCAGAGGCGACTACGGCGATTTCGCAGACGGCGATGACGGCGGTGGCGGCGGGATCTACAATGAATCCGGCTCTCTTACACTGGGAAATGCGACCATTTCAGGAAATACCGCTAGGGGCATTGGTGGTGGCGTGGGCGGAGGCACATTCAACAGCACTAACTCCATCATCGCGGGGAATATGGCCGACCAAAACCCGAACCTCAATGGTGCGATCACAAACGGTTTCAACAATCTCACCAACGGCGTCCCCCAGCTCGCCCCGCTCGGTGACTATGGCGGCCCGACGCAGACCATGCCGCCGCTTCCCGGCTCTCCGGCCATCGATGCCGGGGGCATAACCACCTTCACCAACGACCAGCGCGGTTTTGCGCGTGTGGTGGGCACCGTCGATATTGGTGCGGTCGAAATACAAGATAGCTCGGATTCCTCTTTGATACTTACCTCCCTCTGGTCAACCGATGCCGACGGCGATGGCCAAGCCTTCGGTGTGGAGTTTGCTCTTGGTACCGATTGGAATATTGCCGATGGAACCAACAGTGCTAATTTGGTCGCCCATCCGGATGGCGGGGTTGTATTCGGGATTAATCTCGACGCGGAAGAACATACGGTGTGGATCATTAAACGTTCGCAAAATCTCGTAACCGATCCGTTTGTGGAGGTCTACCGCTATGATGGACCGACCTCGAGTTCCTCCGGCACGATTCCCGCGTTCGTAAACAAAACAGCGGATCACATCGAACTGAACGATCAATCCGGCGTCACCAACGCCTTCTACCAGTTCGAAGCCGAGTTAAATTTATAATCCACCGACTGAGGGGCGCGGATCCTGCAGGCGATGTCCCGCCCCGCCCTACAATGTCCGAATTCATGTAGCCGAGGTCCTCGACCTCGGTGCAGACGCAAAGCCATTCCACCAAACGGCGGGGTCGCGGCCCCCGCCCTACACAACCCATGTAGCCGAGGTCCTCGACCTCGATCCGCACGCAAAGCCATTCCGCCGAACAGCGGGGTCACGGCCCCCGCCCTACAATTTCCAATCCGTGTAGCCGAGGTCCTCGACCTCGCAATTCACCCGTAAAACCATTCCACCGAACGGCGGGGTCTCGGCCCCCGCCCTACACAACCCATGTTGCCGAGGTCCCCGACCTCGATCCGCCCGCAAAGCCATTCCTCCGAACGGCGGGGTCACGGTCCCCGCCCTACAGGTGCCCATGCGTGATCGCGGAAACTCAGATATAATCAATATGCCCGGAATAGTTCCAATCATTGGAATCATTAACCAACCCAGCCCGTACCGGATTCTGCCGAACATATTCCCATTTCTCGGAATAGGATTCGTTGGAACGAATCAGGTGGTCAAAGAATTCCTTCTGCCAAACTGGCACGTTAACCCCGAGCAGAGGACACATCTCTTTTGCCGTCCATTGTTTCCACGATCCTATCATTCTGGAAAGGGTTGTTCGGCTTTCTGCATCGGCACAAAAGAAATGGACATGATCCGGCATAACGACATACGAACCAATCGCCCAGCCGTAGAGATTGAGTGATTTCGCCCAATGTCGGCGAAGAATTTCATGGACAACGGGATTAGTGAGGAGGTTGCGGCGATGGTATGTGCAGGTCGTAATGAAATACCGGGGATGGCTTTGATAAACACAACCGAGTCTTTTCAGATGTTTTCGTTCCGGCATGCTTCTCCTTCGCAGTAGCGGGGTCGCGGCCCCCGCCCTACATCGCTTTCTTAACTGAACCGAACCAAGCCGGCTTCTCGCAGGCTCAGAAAATCTGTGTTCGAATTCGTTCGCCGGTGCCCGATGACGATGTGGTCGAGGACTTTGATGCCCATGACTTGCCCCGCTCCGATGAGCTGCTTGGTCACCTTGATATCTTCGGACGACGGGGTGGGATCGCCGGAGGGATGGTTATGGGCGAGAATCATGGAGGCGCAGGAAAGTTCGAGGGCCTTTTTAAACAGCTCACGCGGATGCACGAGACTGCTGGTCAGTGTGCCTTCGCTGATTTTCTGGGGTTCGCCGATCAAACGGTTTTTGGCATCGAGCATCAACGCCCAGAATACTTCCTTCTGTAAAACACGCGCCCTTTCCCTGAGCACGGCCGCCGCCTGCTCGGGTGTAACCACCATGGGGCTTTCGCCGACACTTTCCCTGGTGAGTCGTTGTGCCAGCTCCATCGCCGCTTTGATCATTTGAGCTTTCACCGGCCCGATGCTATTGATCGCTTGAATCTCTTTTACCGACGCCTTGGCCAAAGCCGTCAACGAACCGAAGGCGGAAAGCAGGCGCTGGGAAACTTCAACCACATTCATGCCTTTGGTGCCCGTCCGAAGAATCAGCGCCAGCAGAACCGCATCAGAAACATTCTCCGCTCCCACCCGCTCGAACTCTTCCCGCGGTCGAAGTTGCGCCGGCATGTCGCAGACGCGGAAGGTTTCGTGTTTCGTGGAATATCTAAGTTGTTCGGGCTTTCCAGACATTGGAAGTTCTACCTCGTTATATAGTTGGAAACACACTCTTCGATCAGCAACCGTTCCTTGCGCAGTTCCGCCTCCAGCTGCTCCTTGGTAGGGAGCGCCAACTGATATTTGGCTGCAAAAATCTGTTCATTCTCTTCGCCGAGAATGTAGCGCACGACCGCATCGTTCTTTTCGGTACAAAGCAATAGGCCTACAGTCGGATTGTCGTCTTCCCCTCGGATCTCCCGGTCAAAATAATTCACATAAAGCTGCATCTGCCCCACATCGCCATGCGTCAATTTCTCTGTTTTCAAATCCACCACCACGTAGCACTTCAGACGGATGTGATAGAAGGTCAGGTCGGGATAGAAATGATCCCCATCCAATGTAATCCGCATTTGGCGGGCGACGAATGCAAAGCCCTGCCCCAGTTCCAGCAGGAATTGCTGCAGGGTTGAAATCAACGCATTTTCTAATGCAGTCTCAGAGAGCTCGTGGGATTCCGGCAAGTCAAGGAATTCGAGGACATAAGGATCCTTGATGATATCGATCGGCCTCAGCGCCCCCGGTTCTGCCTCCAGACAGGCCTGCATCTTTTCCTGCTCCTTGCTCTTGAGCAGGCGGTCGAAGAATAACGAATGGATCTGGCGCTCCAGCTGACGGACGCTCCAACCATTGGAAGCGGCCTCGCGTTCGTAATAAGCCCGTGCCGCGGGATGATCCACCCGCATCAGAGCCCGGTAATGCGACCAACCAAGCGATGGCATGAATCCTGCCGAATATCCTACACACTGTGTAGGATTTTCATTCAGCCCGACCAACTCAGTGGATTCCCGATCCTGAAAGGCTAAATAGAATCTGCGGAACAGCTCTAGATTCTGAACAGAGAAACCCTTTCCAAAACGCTCATTAAGCTTAGCCGAAAGCACTTTAATTGAAGAACGTCCATATTCTGCCCGCTCTTCTCCCTCCTGAATCTCCTCCACAATCTCGCGCCCGATGAGCCAGTAGGCGGTGACCATTTCGGAATTGACGGTACGTATGACATTGATCCGGGCGGTTTCGAGAATCGAAACAACACGCCCGAACAATTCGGAAGGATCAAGCTGACGACGGTCTTTTTTCATTGAGCAAATAGTGTCCTAAAACAACATCACTCGCTCAATACTTTACCCCACTTATTTACCCGTACTTCCAAACCCGCCGGTCCCGCGTGTGGTGTCGGAGAGTTCGTCGACCATGGTATAAAAAATGGGCGAGCAGTTGTATGAGACGATTTGGAAAAGGCGCTGCCCTTTTTCGGCGGTGTAGGATTCTTTTTTAATATTATCGCACATCGCCATCAGCTCTCCGCGATAGCCGCCGTCGATCAGTCCGAGCGAGTTGGCCAAACGCAGCGGAGTTTTGGAGATGCTGGAGCGCGGCATCAGAAAATAGGCGCGGCCATCTTCCGGTTCGCAGGCGATACCGAGCTTGATGGCTTTGGTCTCGCCCGGCTCGATGGTGATGTCTTCGAGCACATAGAGGTCGAGGCCGGCATCGCCTTCATGAAAATGTCCGTGGTCGGAATAGATTTCACGGGCGGTTTCGTTGAGCGGCTTGATTTTCAAATTCATGTTCATTCCCTGTCTTTAGTTGTTTAAAAATTCGGAGCATAGTATCTTTTCAAACCTCACACGACAAGGAGCAGATGCATGTTGAAGTTAGCCATTTTCGGATCGGGTTCCGGAACAAACTGTCAGGCCATTATTGATGCTATTGAAGCAGGAACGCTGGATGCTGAAATCAAGTGTGTTCTGGCCGACAAGGAAGATGCCTATATTCTTGAACGCGCCCGCAAACATAACATTCCGGCGATCTATTTCGATTGTACCCCGTTTAAATCGAAGCTCGACGGCGAGGCCGAGCAGCGCGTTCTTCGGGCTCTGGAAGAACACGATGTCAACTTTATCGCCCTGGCCGGATTCATGCGGATTGTGAAAGACGGGTTACTCAAAGCCTACGAAGGAAGAATGATCAACATTCATCCGTCGCTGCTTCCCAGCTTTCCCGGGCTCGACGGTGGTAAACAAGCCTTTGAATATGGCGTAAAATATACGGGATGTACGGTTCATTTTGTGGATGCGGGTGTGGACACGGGTGCCATCATTAACCAGAAATGCATCACCATTGAAAATGACGATACGCTTGATTCGATGATGGCCAAGCTGCATGCGCAGGAGCACATCGCCTATCCCGAAGCCCTGCAATGGATCGCCGAGGGGCGGATTCTGCGCGACGGGCGGCGGATCACCATCAACTAATTCCAATGATTGGAAAAATGAATACTTCATTAAAACTCGGGTGGAGGGAATGGTGCGCTCTTCCAGACCTTGGAATTCCGGCCATCAAAGCCAAAATTGATACCGGTGCAAAGACCTCGTGCCTGCATACCTTCAGTGTTGAGCCTTTTATGCAGAACGGCGTCGAGTTCGTCCGTTTTAAGGTTCACCCGCTTCAGAAAAATGAAACGCTGGAGCTCACCTGTGAAGCGGTGGTGAAAGACAAGCGGATGGTCAGCGATTCCGGGGGGCACAAAGAACTGCGCTATATCATTGAAACCCAAGTGGTAATTGGCGATAAGAGTCGGCTGATAGAGATGTCGCTCACCAACCGGGATACGATGCGTTTCCGTATGCTGCTCGGGCGGCGTGCCATGACTGACAACACAATCGTTGAACCCTCATCCTCCTATCTGAACGGAAGACTTATGGCCCGGTCCCTGTATGGATTGGCTAAACCAAAGAGATAAATTTATGAAAATTGCACTGCTTTCCCGAAACTCGAGGTTGTATTCGACGCGCCGCTTAAAAGAGGCTGCTGAAGAACGCGGCCATGAAATCAAGGTTATTGATGTGCTGCGGGCCTATATGAACATTGCATCACATAACCCGACCATTCATTACAAAGGTGAAATTCTCGAAGGGTTTGATGCCGTGATTCCGCGTATCGGAGCCTCCGTCACTTTTTACGGTTCTTCCGTACTTCGCCAGTTTGAAATGATGGGGGTTTACCCCCTGAATGAATCCGTTGCCATCACGCGTTCACGGGATAAACTGCGTTCGCTCCAGTTGCTCTCCCGCAAAGGGATCGGCCTGCCGATCACCGGTTTCGCCAATAAACCGGACGACATCAAGGATATGATCAAAATGGTCGGCGGAGCTCCGCTCGTTGTGAAACTGCTGGAAGGAACGCAGGGCATTGGTGTTGTGCTGGCCGAAACACAGAAAGCGGCCGAAAGTGTGATTGAAGGCTTCATGGGCGTGAAAGCCAATATTCTCGTACAGGAATACATCAAAGAAGCCAAAGGCGCGGACATCCGCTGTCTGGTGATTGGCGGAAAAGTTGTGGCCGCCATGAAACGGCAGGCTGTTGCCGGTGAATTCCGTTCCAACCTGCATCGCGGAGGATCCGCCACCTTGATTCGAATTACACCGGAAGAGCGTTCCACGGCCGTTCGAGCCGCCAGAATTATGGGATTGAATGTTGCCGGTGTGGACCTGCTCCGCTCCAACCATGGTCCGGTGGTAATGGAAGTTAATTCCAGCCCGGGTCTGGAAGGCATTGAAAATGCGACCGGCAAAGATATTGCCGGCATGATCATCGAATACATTGAAAAAAACGGAAAGCCGGGCAATACAAAAACCAAAGGACAGGGATAGAATTATGCAGCCCTCGCTATTCATTGCCGGCAATGAGATTCCTCCCGGCAGCCAGAAGACCCTGGAACTTCCCCTGCCCTTTTTATACACCCATCAGCCGACAACCTTGCCGGTGCACGTCATCCACGGCCGGCGCGCCGGTCCCTGCCTGCTGATCACGTCCGCCATTCATGGCGATGAACTCAACGGCATAGAAATTATCCGGCGGCTGATGGGGCACAAATCGCTCTCGAGCATCAAAGGCACCTTGATTCTTATCCCTGTTGTAAACGTGTTCGGATTTATGAACCAGTCCCGCTATCTTCCCGACCGGCGGGATCTGAACCGGTCCTTCCCCGGTTCCCCCACCGGCTCCATGGCGGCCCGGCTTGCCGACCTGATCATGACGGACATTCTGCCGCAGTGCACCCACGTGATCGATTTACACACCGGAGCGATTGGTCGGGAAAATCTTCCCCAGATTCGGGCCACCCTCGAAACCGGCTCGGAAGAACTCAAAGAAATGGCCATGGCCTTCAGCGCGCCGGTCGTGCTCGACGCCTCGGTTCGGCCCGGAACCTTCCGGCAGTCGGCTCATGCACTGGGAATTTCTTCGCTGGTCTATGAAGCCGGCGAAGCCTTGCGCTTTAACGAAGTTTCCATCCGGGCCGGCGTTACCGGAATCCTGAATGTGATGAGCTACCTGAACATCACACGCAAACGAACCCTCAAACGCGCTCACAGCCCGATCATTGCCAAAGGTTCCTCCTGGGTACGCGCATCACAAAGCGGCGTCATCCGCTCCCTTATTCCGCTGGGCGCACGCGTCCGGGCCAATGAAACCCTCGCCTTCATCAGTGATACCTTCGGAGGGAACGAGGAAGAGCTCACCAGTCCGGTTTCCGGCATTGTGATTGGCCGAACCAAAATGCCGCTGGTGCATGAAGGTGAAGCCATTTTCCACATCGCAAAGTTTTCTCAAACACTGGAAGCCGCAGAAGCGGTTGAAAGTTTTCAGGATGAATTTGATCCACTGACGGGCACCTCTGACAGCGATGAACCGCCGGTGGTGGGCTAAACCAGAAGGTGATCCTCTTCCGGTTCATGGTCGTGCGAAAGTTTGGACTCACTCCATGGGTAGCGCATCAGGACGACTGAAATAACCGTTGCAGCCAGCAACCAGCCCACCCCGAAACAAAGCAGCGCTTTGGTTGAATAGTCGCCATAGTTTCCGGAAAATTCGCTGTAAAGCGCAAAGCCGATCACGATGATCAGGATGATGGGCGTGATAAATTTAATCAGCACCTCCCAGCCTTTGTGGAGTTTCACACCGCCGACCTGATTCACATATCTTCGGGCAATCGCCGCCTTAAGCACCCAACCGATCAGCAGACATTCAAAAATTCCGCCGGTCACCAAACCATAGTTATTTACAAAGTGGTCGACGATATCGAGAATCCACAGTCCCGCGCGCGTCGTAAAGATTACACTGCCCAGGCAGCCCAGTGTACACACCGTGGTGACGGTCTTCTTTCGGTCAAAATTAAACTTATCGATCAATGAGCAGCAAAAGGCTTCCACCAATGAAATGGCCGACGAAAGCCCCGCCATAATCAGCACAAGAAAGAAGAGCAAACCGAAGATCGTCTGTCCCGCCGGCAGCTGGTTGATGGCTTCGGGATAGACCACAAAAGCCAGACCGGGGCCGCTCGCAATCGCTTCTGCAAAGGGAACGCCTTTGGAGGCTGCCATGAATCCGATGGTGCCGAACACGGCAAAACCGGTTATGAAAGAATAAAGGCAGTTGAGCACCGAGGTGATGAGTGCGTTGCCGACAATATCGGTCTTTTTCGGCAGGTAGCTGGCGTAGGTAATCATGATGCCGAAACCCAGAGAGAGAGTGAAAAAGATCTGCCCGAAAGCCGCCACCCAGACTTTACTTCCGGCGGCGGAAAGCGGGTTTATTTTTTCCCAGCGGGCCGTGAGATAGTTTTCCCGAATCGCGTCCCACGCGCCCGGAAGCTGCAGCGACCAGCCGATCAGCACAAACGTGAGCACCACCAGCAACGGCATAAAAATCATACTGGCCTTTTCGATGCCGTGATTCACTTCCCGGAAACAAATGGCCCAGCTGATGACCCAGGTCAGCACCGTTCCTGCAAGAATGGGCCAGCGTATACCGCCCAGATCAAAAGGCGAATCCGACACCTGCAGAAACGTATTCATGAAAAAATCGGCGGTGTCCGCTCCCCAGGCCTGGTTGAACGAAAAACAGAAATAATTCATGCACCAGCCGATCACGGCGGCATAAAAAAGATTGATGCCGAAAAAGGCGATGGTGGGCATCCACCAGCCAATGGTTTCCCACTTTCGGCTGATGCGTGCAAAAGCCAGAGGCGGGGCTGCTTTTTCCCGATGCCCGAGCGTATACTCGAGAATCATCAACGGAATACCGGCAAGCACAAGCGCGACGGCATAGGGGACGAGAAAAGCTCCGCCCCCGTTTTCATAGGCCATATAGCCAAAGCGCCAGATATTTCCGAGTCCGACCGCCGATCCGATGGCGGCCAAAAGAAAACCGATTTTACTGCCCCAAAGACTCCGCTTAGCCATCGCTTTTTACGCTAGTTACGGTGACGGAAGGTAATGCGGCCTTTTTCCAGATCGTAGGGGGAAATCTCTACTGTTACTTTGTCGCCCACAGCGATACGAATAAAATGCTTGCGCATTTTTCCGGAAATATGCGCAAGAATCTCGTGCCCGTTTTCCAGCTCAACACGATACATGGTGGCCGGCAGTACTTTTTTCACTACGCCTTCAGCCTCGATTGATTCCTCTTTAGCCATAAAAATCTCCTTAAAATTTACAAGCCGAGAATGCTACACGCTTAAAATCCGTTTGCAACCCTAAGGATTAGTCCTTTTACAGATTCAGAGCTCCTTCCGCTTCTCGATCAGCAGCTCAACAATTGAAGGATCAGCCAGTGTTGAAATATCTCCAAGGTTATCCGTCTCCTGACTCGCAATTTTCCGAAGGAGTCGACGCATGATTTTTCCGGACCGCGTTTTCGGCAGCCCCGGCGCAATCAGAATCTGGTCAGGCACAGCAATCGGGCCGATATGCGTCCGGACTTCATTGCGCAATTCCCCGATCAGTTCGGCATCGTCATCAAACCCGTCCTTCAACAGAACATAGGCAAAGATGCCCTGCCCTTTCACTTCGTGCGGGAAACCGACGACCGCCGCTTCCGCACAGCCCGGATGGCTGACCAATGCACTCTCAACTTCCGCCGTACCCATCCGATGCCCGGAAACATTGATCACATCATCCACACGACCGGTAATCCAATAGTAGCCATCTTCATCGCGACGGCAGCCGTCGCCGGTGAGATAATATCCGGGAAACGGATCGAGATAGGTTTGCTCAAAACGCTGATGGTCGCCCTGAATGGTTCGTGCCATGGCCGGCCAAGGACTCTTGATGGCCAGAAGCCCGGAAACACCGTTGCCGGAAACTTCATTGCCCTGCTCATCAAGCAGGACCGGTTCAATTCCAAAGAACGGAAAGGTTGCCGACCCGGGTTTGGTGGGCGTTGCCCCCGGCAGCGGCGTAATCATGATTCCACCGGTTTCAGTCTGCCACCAGGTATCAACAATATTACACCGCCCCTCCCCGACCACATCGTGGTACCAGTGCCAGCTTTCCGGATTGATCGGTTCTCCAACGCTGCCGAGTACTCGCAAGCTGGAACGGTCATATTTTTTCACAAATTCATCGCCAAGACGCGCAATGGCGCGAATGGCCGTGGGCGCGGTATAAAACTGGGTGATCTTATGGCGTTCCACCATATCCCAATAGCGTCCGGCATCGGGATACGTTGGAATGGACTCGAACATCATCGTGGTTGCTCCATTGGCCAACGGCCCGTAAACCACATAACTGTGCCCGGTAATCCATCCGATGTCGGCAACACAGGCATACACATCGTCCTCACGATAATCAAAAACATAGCGATGCGTCAGCATGCAGTAGAGCAGATAGCCTGCACTGGTGTGGGAAATTCCTTTCGGCTTTCCGGTTGAACCCGAAGTGTAAAGCAGGAACAGCGTATCCTCGCTTCCCATATGTTCAATCGGGCAATAAGGGCGCTCGCTGGCCATGGCAGCACCCAGATCAATATCGCGCGGTTCATAAAACGGAACCTTTGCACCGGTGTGGCGCACCATAAATACATGCTTCACCGTGGGACAGGCCATGACGGCCTCATCAACCGGACGCTTCAGCGGAATCACTTTCCGGCCGCGCAGGCCTTCGTCCGCCGTAATCACAGCCCGACAGCGGGCGTCCTGAATTCGGTCGCGCAGTGCCTCGGCACTGAATCCGGCAAAAACAACATTGTGAACCGCGCCGATCCGTGCGCAGGCCAGCATGGCAAAAGCCGCCTCCGGAATCATCGGCATATAAATGGCAACCCGATCCCCTTTACGAATTCCATTATGACGGAGAACATTGGCCAACCGGCAAACTTCGCGATGCAGCTCGCGATAGGTGATCCGGCGGACATTCCCGGGTTCGTCCCCTTCCCAGATAATGGCAACCTTATCCCCGCGCGCAGCCAAATGGCGATCGACACAGTTATGGCATACATTCAGTTTTCCACCGAGAAACCAGGCCACCATTCCATTGGAAAAATCGCAATCGCTGACCTGAGTAAATTCATGAAACCACTCAATTTGTTCCGCACCCTGACTCCCCCAGAATGCCTCCGGATCCTGTATACTTTGCGCATACTGTTCCTGATAACTTCCAAGGTCTGTAAAAAATGCACCGTTGCTTACCCGCTCCGGAGGAACAAATGTATTCTCATTCAACTGATCAGCCATGCCTAAGATCTCCATTTTATAATCCACTAAACAGTATATTCATGATCATCTTTTCAGTAAATACATTTTTAAAAAGACACAAAAAAAACACGGTTTCCAAAGGCTGGAAAACCGTGTGTTTATATTTCCGAAGACTGGAACTGATTAAAGAGACTCACCGCGCAGCGGAATTCCCCGTTTGTACAGATTGATATACCGCTGAATATCCACCAGCATTTCTTTCTGCCGATTCGATTTAGCCACTTTCACAGCTTTTTTAGCCCATTCCGTCGCTTCTCCGAAATGAGAGAGTTCGGCGTAGGAAGCACTGATCAACATCAGAGTCTGGGCATCATTCTGTCCGGTAAGATCGAGCAGCTTCTGCGAATATTCCAATGCATCATGGCCATTGCGTTCATCCGGATTTTCATCGCTTGCCAGAATTTTAATCAATTCGCGCAACGCAGCGATATCGCGCGGATTCACATGCAGTTTCTTCAGCGCTTTTTCACTTTTTGACACATTTTCGCCCTCTTCCATATGCATATCCATATCGTCGAGCGCGGTCAGCGAGAGATCGAGCTCGATCTTCTCTTCCTTAAACTTTTTCTGAAGAAATGTCTTATCAATGGCATTCGCATACGCCTCTTCCGGAGTAATGATGCCTGTCAGGACCAATTTTAACAGGTCATCGGCGAAGGTGCACATACCGACATTTCTTCCGGTCTGCATAATGGATGGAATCTGATGCGTTTTTCCTTCGCGAATGTTGGCCGATACCGCCGGAGTAACCACCAGAATTTCACAGGCGGCAATTCGCCCGCCGCCGATTTTCTTACAGAGCGTTTGCGCAATTACACCTTTCAACGAGTCTGCAAGCATACTGCGAATCTGATTCTGCCGATCGGCCGGAAACTTATCGATGATTCGATCGACGGTAGTTGCGGCGGTGTTGGTATGCAACGTACCGAAAACCAGGTGGCCCGTTTCCGCGGTTTCAATGGCAATTTCCATCGTTTCAAGATCGCGCAATTCCCCGACCAGCACAATATCCGGATCTTCGCGCAGCGCAGCACGCAACGCATTCGAAAAACTTTTAGTATGAACATGCACCTCGCGCTGATTCACCAGACAACCCAGCGAACGATGCTTGAATTCCACCGGGTCTTCAACCGTGATCAAATGCTGACGGCGCGTCCGATTGATCAGATCCACCATTGCCGCAAGTGTTGTGGATTTACCGCTTCCGGTCGGCCCCGTGACAATCACCAGTCCTTTTTGCAGAAAACAGAATGAGCGAACCCCTTCCGGAATGTTCAATTCCTCAAAGGTGGGAACTCGGGAAGGAATCTGACGCATAACGCATCCGATTCCTTCGTGGTCGTTAAAAATATTTACACGAAAACGGGCGGTTCCGGGAATTTCGTAGGCAAAGTCAGTATCCCAGGTTTCTTCCAATTCCTCAATATTGCGGTCCGGCGTGAATTCATAGAGCAGCTCCCGCAGCTCTTCTGCCGAAAACTTTTCAGAGCCACGCTGAAACTGCATTTCCCCATCAATGCGAAAACAGGGCTGGTGATTCGTGGATAAGTGGATATCGCTGGCACCTTTTTCCAGCATGTCTTCAAGATACTGATCAATTTGTTTCATATAGATTCCTCAAAAATTCACAGCAATCTCAAGCAACTTCGATGCCACTCTCTGCGCAACTGATCACCCGCACAAATTAAGGTCAGGCATTGATCTGTTTCTGAATGGTTCGGTTCAGCTCTTTCCAATCGGTCGGCTTGGCGATATAGGCCGCATGACCCAGGGCCTGCAGGTCTTCGCCATCCACCTTTTCCATATACCCACTGCAGAGAATCGTCGGAATATCGTTGCGGACATTCAAGGTGGCCTTAATCAGCTCATGCCCATTCATTTCCGGCATACTGTAGTCGGTCACCAATACATCAAAATCGGCCGGATTCCGCTTAAAGGTTTCCAGCGCACGGCGACCGTTCCTAGCCGTCACCACAGTATAGCCGAACGATTCAAGAATTTCCCGTCCCATCGAAAGAACCGTTGCATCATCATCAACAAAAAGAACGCGGCCAAAGCCCTTCGAAACGGACGGCTCTTCCACCTTTTGTTTTTGCACCACCGCCGCTTTCATCAGCACGGGGAAATAGAGGGTAAAGGTGGTGCCCTTATCCACTTCGCTTTCCACCGTAATCTGACCGCGGTGCTTTCGAACAATGCCGTGCACAATGGAGAGTCCGAATCCGGTGCCCTCCCCCTTTTTCTTGGTCGTGTAGTAGGGTTCAAAAATACGTTCGACCACCTCGGGCGGCATGCCGCATCCGGTATCTGTTACGGTGACACATGCATAATGTCCAGGGTCCAGCTCCGCAGGCTGTTCCTCCGGACCGCTCCCCTCAATTTCAATTTGTTTCAGCGATACATTCAACGATCCCTGCCGTTGATTTCCGAGCGCATGCGCCGCATTCGTGCACAGATTAATCATCACCTGCTGAAGCTGGGTGATGTCGCCCAGAATAGGCCCGCACGCGGGATCAACATCCAGATTCACGGCAATGCTCTTTCGTATCGTGGTCTGCACCATACTGAGCGAATCTTCAATCACAGGCTGCAGTTCCATGGATTGGAACTCCTGCTCCTCCTGCCGGCTGAACGTAAGAATCTGCCGTACCAATTTGGTGGCCCGGTCTCCGGCCTTCACGATCTCCTTGAGATAACTGAAAACCTTGCTGTCCTCATCAACCGAATTCATGCAAAGCGCAACATAGCCGAGTATGGCCGTAAGAATATTATTGAAGTCGTGCGACACCCCTCCAGCAAGTTCGCCGATTGCATTCATTTTCTGCTGCTGGCGGAGATGCTTTTCAATTTCCCGTTCCTGCGTAATATCGCGGCTGATAGCCACATAGTTATACATTTTATCGGTATCGCCGTGGATGGGATAAATAACCGCTTCTTCAACGTAAAGATTTCCGTCCTTCTTCTTATTGGTCAGTTCGCCGGCCCAGCTTTTTCCGCTTGAAATCGTTTTCCACAATTTTTCGAAAAAGGCCTTATCGTGCTTCCCGCTTTTCAGCACATCCGGTTTTTTACCTATAATCTCCTTGGAGGAATACCCGGTCGTTTCTTCGAAGGCCGCATTGACGTACTGAATATTCCCATCCATATCGGTGATCATGATGGATTCACTCGACTGTTCAACCGCCACAGCCAACCGGCGCATTTTCTGTTCCATCTCCATACGCTGAGTGAGATCGCGGCTAATGCCAATCATACCGGTTGAGCCGGCCGCGGATTCCAGGTACGGAATCTTAACGGTTTCATGATAGACCTGTTCGCCATCAGCACCGGAGACCCAGCCTTCTGACTTTGTTTCCGTGCCGTTCGCCAGCACCCGGAGGTCTTCCATATGGCTGCGTTTGGCCTGATCGGCCGGTAAAACATCGGATGCGGACCGCGCAAAAATTGCATCGGCATCGGTGCCCACAAAACGGGCATACGCCGAATTGCACCCCAGATAGAACCCCCGACTGTCTTTCACATAGATCGGATCAGGAATCGAATCAATCAGGCAGTACAACAGAGCCTGCTGTTCAACCAGACGGCGCCCCACCTGAATACGGGCAAGCAACTCGCCGCTATCAAAGGGTTTCTTGATAAAATCATCAGCGCCGGCGGAAAAACCTTCCAGCACATCCTCTTTATCGGTCTTGGCCGTAAGCAGAATCATGTAGACCGGGATGGCACTGTCAATTTCTCTGATTTTCCGGCAGAGCTCAATTCCGCTCAATCCAGGCATCATCCAATCGATCAAGGCCAGCTTAGGAGCGTCATCCTGCTGAAGAATATCCCAGGCCACTTGCCCGTTCTCGGCCGCAAATACTTCATAACCCGCCTTGGTCAGCGTTTTTTTCAACAGCGTACGAGAAAACGCGTTGTCCTCGGCAATCAGAATCTTCATGTAGAGATCTCCAGGAGGGAGGTATAATGCAAAAAAAAGATATAACAACAGTCCCTATTTCACGGGATAGTTGCAAATCGCGGAAAACGGTTCAATTGTTTTTAAGAACCATCAACAAAGTAAAAAAACGCCCTGCAGACTCGCAGGACGTTTGAACGCAGCTTCCAGAGTTTGTAAGCAGACTACATGTGAATTGTGTCGTCGATGACTTCCTTCACCGCCGGAACCTTTTCCTTCAGTAAGGTTTCGATTCCGTTTTTCATAGTCATGCGGGCTCCGGGACAGCCTTTGCACCCGCCTTCGAGTTCAATGAAGACCACGCCATTCTCTACTTTTGTAACGACTCCGCCACCCCCATGAGAAGCCAGCGCAGGAGAAACCTCTTCGTCCATTACGACAATAACGGCTTCCAGAATTTCCTGATCGGTCATGATTGTTTCCTTTTCTTTAGATGAAATTGACTTAACTGTGTGTAATCCCTACTACTTTCCATCGACTTTAACAAGCAAAGGGGCGGCAATTTATGATCGGATACATCCTCAACATCTTCAAAGGCGCACTTATGGGGGCCGCAAATGTGATTCCGGGCGTGTCCGGCGGTACCATGGCCCTGCTCACCGGTATTTTTGAAAAGCTCATCAATTCCATTAAAGCGTTCGACCTTACCGCCATCAGGCTGGCCTGCACCTTTAAGTTCAAGGAACTGTTCGAGCACATCGATATCAGGTTTCTATCGGCTATCGGGATCGGTGTAATCGGCAGCATTCTGACGGTGGCCCGTATCCTTGAATACCTCTTTGAGCACCACGCACTCTACGTGTGGGCTTTTTTCTTCGGGCTGATTCTGGCTTCCGTCTATTTTGTCGGAAAAAAAATCAGCAAGCGCACCCTGCCAGTTATCCTGCTGTTTGCGCTGGGCACGGCGATCGCCGTTGCGATTGCCTTTATGGAACCCGCCGCACAAAACGATTCCATCCCCTATCTCATCCTTTGCGGCGCAGTCGCCATGTGCAGCATGATCCTGCCCGGCCTCTCCGGCTCTTTCGTGCTTTTGCTTATGGGCAACTACGAACTCGTCATGATCGAAGCGGTGAATACCTTCAACCTGAAGGTCATCATTCCAATGGGTATCGGCGCAGTCGGCGGGCTTGTTGTTTTCTCCCGCTTCCTGTCGTGGATCTTCAAAAAGTTTCACGATCAGACTATTGCTCTCTTAACCGGCTTTATCTTCGGGTCTCTCGCCATCCTCTGGCCGTGGAAAGACGCTGTTATTCAGCTCTTTGAAAAGGGCGATGAGATGAAAGAAAAAGTGATTGGCTACGACTACGCTCTACCCGAGCTGAACGCCGAAACCGGCATTGCCCTGGCCATTATGCTCGCCGGCGTTGTCATTATTGCCCTGGTGGAAACCATGGCCGGAAAAATGAAAGAAGACTAACGCGGGGTGTAGTGCGCTTCATCATTTCGAACAGCAAAAAAGTGGTGTTTCACCACTTTGAACAGCAACCACGCATCGCGCAGCGGCTCCACATGACTCCGGCGCGACCGTGTGTAGATCGTTGAGATACGAACTGAATCAATTCGTACGCGGCGCAATGCCGCATGAATCAGCACATCGAATTCAAAGGCAAACCGCTGTTCTTTGCTTGTGATAAACGGCAACACATCGGCTCGGTAAAAACGATATCCGCATGGCGGATCGGCCACATAGATTTTAACCAGCCGATTCAGCACCCAGGCCATAAACCGGTTGGTATATCGCCGTTCAATCGGCATCCCGCTTGTATCCGACATACGATTGCCGACCAGCACCGGAATTCCGGTACGCTGATAGGCATCCAGAAAACGGGGAATTTCAGCGGGATCGTGCTGACCGTCGCCATCCAGCACAACCACCGCCTCGAGGTCCCTCGAACGAATCCATTCAAAGCCCTTCTGCAACGAAGCACCCTTGCCCGTATTCACCGGATTTTGCAAAACAACCGCACCGGCCTGCCGGGCAATCTCGGCGGTACCATCAGTCGAGCAGTCGTCGACCACCAGCACCACATCCGGTTTCTGAAGCAGTACACCTTGTATGACCGCTTCAATATGCTTCGCCTCATTAAAGGCGCAAATCAGCACACAGAAACTTTTCAATGCCGTGCTGGATGCCTGTTCCATAGGTTGGAAACCCCGATCAGGCTTTAATCATTTTATCGGCGCGATACGACGAGCGTACCAACGGACCGGAAGCCACGGCATCAAAGCCGATTTCATAAGCCGCATCTTCCAGATCAACAAACTCGGCCGGCGTCACAAAACGTTTTGTATGCGCATGGTCGCGCGTCGGCGCCATATACTGCCCAATCGTCAGCAGACGAACACCGTGGTCATAAATATCCTGCAGACACTCCAGGACTTCTTCGTTGGTTTCGCCCAATCCCAGCATAATTCCCGTTTTCACACGAATCGATCGATCGCCGTATTCGGAAGCCATCTTCAAAATCGAAAGAGAGCGATCGTAGGTTGCACCGGACCGGATGGAACGCTGCAACCGTTTTACGGTTTCCATATTGTGGTTGAATACCAGCGGCCCGGCATCCAGCACCTTATAGAGGGACTCTTTCCGCCCCCAGAAATCCGGCGTCAGCACTTCAACAGTAAGCCCCGGCACGCGCTCCTTCACGGCAGTGATGGTCTGCGCAAAAATTTCAGCGCCGCCATCAAGCACGTCATCCCGCGTCACACTCGTAATCACGACATGCTTCAGGTTCATCTTTTCAACGGCATCGGCAACACGCTGCGGTTCATCCAGATCCAGCCCTTCCGGCTTGCCGGTGGCAATGGAGCAAAAACGGCAATCGCGCGTACAGATATTACCAAGAATCATTACCGTTGCCGTACCGGCATTCCAGCACTCGTGGCGGTTAGGACATTTGGCATCTTCGCAAACGGTATTCAGCCCATTCTTTTTTAATGCATTATGCGTTTCCGAATAGGCCTTATCGGTTTGAATCGGACGACGCAACCAGTCAGGAATGCGGTCCGGTCTTACAGCTTCGGTTGTTTCGCTCATAATCTATACTCTCCAGTTCACCTCTGAACCACCCCGGTAATCACTCACACATTTTCCAAGGGTTGGAAAATCAGTTTTTCAATGTTTCAATCATCTTCGCCAGTTTATCGGCTTTTTCAATCAGCTCTTCCTGCCGTTTTTTCTGCACGTCCACCACTTCTTTCGGAGCGCGGTTTACAAAATTTTCATTCGAAAGCTTTTGTTTCACACCCGCCAGGAAGCCATTGACCTCTTTCAGCTCAGCGGTCAGCTTATTGATTTCCGCATCCACATCAACGAGACCTTCGATGGACATATACACCGTACCCAATGTGCTGATTCCGCTCGGCATCGCACCTTTCGGCGAGAAGTCGACATCCACATTGATTTCCTCGGCATTAAGCGCGGAAATAATCGAAGCTTTGTCGGCCTCAATCTGCTCAGCAACCGCCTCATTCGCAGCCCGCACACAGAACGTCGCCGTCTGCTTATTGGCCAGATTATATTCCGCACGCAGGATGCGACCGATCCGGATCAGATCGTGTTTTCCATCGACGTATTTTACGATCGATTTATTAATTCCGGACGCGATCGATTTTTCCGGCCATGCTGCAACCATAATAGATTCGACTTCATAATTGTATCCCATGCCATGCCAGAGTTCCTCGGTCAGGAACGGCATAAACGGATGCAGCAGACGCAGCGCCGTCGAGAACGAAAAATGCATAACCTGAAGCGTGTGCTTCTTCTGCTCCGGCGATCCTTTGTAAAGAATCGGTTTGGCGTATTCCAGATACCAGTCGCAGTAGCTGTGCCAGAAAAAGTCATACAGCGCCAGTGTCGCATCATTAAAACGATAACGCTGCAGATTTTCATTCGTTGCGGCAATCGCTTCATTCAGCTTGGCCAGCAGGTGCTGATCATCCGGCGTCAGATCTTCCTTCTTAAAGGCCAGATCCTTCACATCAAAATCGGTCGAATGCATTTCCATGAAACGGGCGGCATTCCAGATTTTGGTTCCGAAGTTACGGCCGATTTCAAACTTTTCATCGCTGATATAAACATCCTGCCCCGTGGCCGTAATCATCAGCAGCGAAAAGCGCAGAGCATCTGAACTGTATTTTTCAATGATATCGAGCGGATCAATCGAATTGCCGAGACTTTTCGACATTTTACGCCCCTGATCATCCCGCACCGTGCCGTGAATATACACCGTATCGAACGGAATATCGTTCATCACTTCCAGCCCCGACATAATCATACGGGCCACCCAGAAGAAAATAATCTCGTTGCCGGTAACCAGCGTTTTTGACGGATAGTAAAAGTTAAGATCCTCACTCTTCTCCGGCCAACCGAACACACTGAACGGCCAGAGCCACGAAGAAAACCATGTATCGAGCACATCCGGGTCCTGGCGGACATTGGACGAAGCACATTTCGGACAGGCCGTTTCAGAAACTTTTGAAGCCCACTCATGATTGCAGTCATCGCAATAGAAAATCGGAATACGGTGGCCCCACCAAATCTGACGGGAAATGCACCAGTCGCGGATGTTTTCCATCCAGCCCATATAGGTTTTATTCCAACGCTCCGGAACAAACTTGATCCGGCCGTCATTCACCGCCTCAATCGCCGGACGTGCCAGCGACTTCATTTTCACAAACCACTGTGGCGACAAACGCGGCTCCACCACTGTGTCGCAACGGTAGCAATGCCCGACCGCATGGTGATGCGTTTCCACCTTCTCAACCAAACCGCCGGCTTTCAGATCTTCCATCAGCTGCTTGCGGCATTCAAAACGATCCATGCCTTCGTATGGACCGGCATTTTCATTCATCAGACCGGTCTTGGTCATCACATTGATCTGCGGAAGATTATGCCGAAGCCCCATTTCAAAGTCGTTCGGGTCGTGCGCCGGAGTTATCTTCACCAAACCGGTTCCAAACTCCGGATCCACATAGTCGTCGGCAATGATCGGGATTTCACGGTTGGTGATCGGTAGCACGACCATTTCGCCAATCAGATCCTTATAACGTTCATCGCGCGGATTCACCGCAACAGCGGTATCGCCCAGCATCGTTTCCGGACGTGTGGTGGCCACAACAATACGTTGTTTTTTGCCCTTCACCGCATAACGCAGGTGATAGAGAGCGCCTTCCACATCAACGTGTTCACTTTCTTCGTCCGAAAGCGCGGTTTCGCAGCGCGAACACCAGTTAATGATCCGGTTGCCACGATAAATCAGACCTTTGTCGTACAGTCGGCAGAAAATTTCGAGAACGGCTTCGCTCAGCCCCTCATCCATCGTAAAACGTTCGCGCTCCCAATCGCAGGATGCTCCCAGTTTTTTTAGCTGGTTCGAAATGGTGGAACCATATTCCTCCTTCCATTCCCAGACACGCTCGATAAATTTTTCGCGGCCCAGATCGTCGCGGGTCATGCCCTCTTTTTTCAGGGCGCGTTCCACCACATTCTGTGTAGCAATACCGGCGTGATCGGTGCCGGGAACCCAGGTTGTGTTTTTACCCTGCATCCGGGCAACGCGGGTCAGAACATCCTGAATGTTATTATTCAGCGCATGGCCCATGTGCAGAATACCGGTCACATTCGGCGGAGGAATCACAATACAGAACGGGTCGCCCCCATCTTTGCTGTCGCCATGAAAACGGCCGTCTTCCATCCACTGCTTATACCACTTGTCTTCAACCTCTTTCGGGTCGTACTGTTTTGCTAGTTCTGCCATAACTCGTAATCCGTAATTCGTAATTCGTAATTCGTAAAAAAAATGAGATGCGTCTGAACGAATGCGCAACTTCGTTACGCATTACATTTTCGCGTTATACTTTCTTCTCCTCATTCAGGAACAGCTTATATTCAACACCGTCGACGAGCGCTTCCCAGGAAGCCTCAATGATATTTTCTGAAACGCCGACTGTCCGCCAGGAAGATTCGCCATCGGACGACTCGATGACCACACGCGTTTTTGCGGCCGTTGCTTCTTCCGGATCAAGAATGCTCACTCGGTAATCTGCCAAATGCACATCGCTGATGCTCGGGTAAAACTTTTTAAGTCCCCGACGCAAAGCCATATTCAACGCATCCACCGGGCCGTCTCCATCGCCCACCGTAAAGGCCGTCTGGCCATTCACCTTCAGTTTCAAGGTGGCTTCCGACATACACTTC
Source organism: Pontiellaceae bacterium B12219 (assembly GCA_029432795.1). GTDB lineage: Bacteria > Verrucomicrobiota > Kiritimatiellia > Kiritimatiellales > Pontiellaceae > Pontiella. Next base: position 121,061 of record JARNMJ010000001.1, on the reverse strand, counting down.
CCGTTTTTGCCGCGTTTCTCAACAATCACCCGATAACCTTCCAGTTCAAAGAAACTCTTATGATCTTTCAGAACTTTCTTGATCAGCATTTTAAACGAAGCATCGGCTGATTCGTAAACATAGCCGCTTTTTTCCATTTTTTCCAGCGTCTGGAGAATGTCGCGTACTTCCGGCGATTTGCGGTCGATCTTATCAAGCCCCATTTCCATCAGTTTTTCCATCACATTGCTCGCGCCCGAAAGCTCCGAAATCAGAATACGGCGATCGTTTCCGACCAACGTCGGTGCCACATGCTCAAAACTGTGCGAAACCTTACGAACGCCGTCCACGTGCATACCCGCTTTATGGGCAAATGCACTGTCGCCGACAAATGCCGCGCGCTGATTATCCCGTAAATTCGCCTGCTCATTCACAAACTGAGCAACCTGTTTCAGATTTTTCAGCTGCTCCGGATCGGCTAAACACGTTTTCTCGGTTTTCAAATTCAAATTGGCGACCATCGAAACCAGGTTACAGTTTCCGCAGCGTTCGCCGAAACCATTGATGACGCCCTGCACCTGAACCGCACCGGCCCGCACCGCTTCCAAAGCATTCGCCACAGCCGTTTCCGAATCGTTGTGGGTGTGAATTCCAACCGCCACGTCAAATGTTGAGCGGATCATTGAGGTAATTTCGAACACTTCGTTCGGAAGCATGCCTCCGTTTGTATCGCAAAGCACCAGCACATCGGCTCCGCCCTTCACCGCCGCTTCCAGAGATTGGAGAGCATATTCCGGGCTGTCTTTGTAGCCATCGAAAAAGTGCTCGGCGTCGTAAACCACTTCCTTGCCGTTTTCCTTCAGAAAACGGCAGGTGTCTTCAATCATCGCCAGATTTTCTTCGGGCGTTGTTTTCAGCACCTCGACCACATGCAGCAACCAGGTTTTGCCGAAAATGGTACAGACTTCGGTGTCGGCTTCCAAAAGGGCCAGCGTACCTTTATCCTCTTCCACCTTCACATTCGCGCGGCGGGTACTGCCGAAGGCCGCAATTTTTGCATGTTTCAGCTTTTCCTTCTTAATATCCTTAAAGAAGGCCATATCCTTGGGATTCGAAGCCGCAAAGCCCCCTTCAATATAATCCACCCCGAACGAATCGAGCATTTTGGCCACGTGAATTTTGGCAACCGGCGAAAAATTTACGCCCTCCGCCTGCGCGCCGTCGCGCAACGTGGTATCGTATATAAAGATTTTATTTTCAGTATTCATAAGGATTACCTGTTTTTTACCAACCGCTTTTGCCAAAGCTCCAGCGCGTCAAGAAGTGCGGAAACATACCCCACCCCCCGAAGTCGAACCAAGCCCGAAGGGGGAAATTCTGTCTTATTAAAACAAATCAAAAGCGTTCATTCGCATCGGCGCGGGGAGCGATGAAAAGGAAATAGCGACAAAAAAAATCCGAGACAGAAAAATTAAAACCCGGATGTGCTGATTATTCTCTCTCCAGTTTTTCAGTCCTCCCCCTCTCCTCGCAATCTGCGCCTTGCGGATGATTTTTATAGGCAGGCCTCCTTTTTTCTTAGTACCTTCCGCCCATGCATCAATCGCCCGCCAACCGAAGCCTGGCCTACCAACTCGGCCGCAAATCCGCCCCGCTCTTTTTCAGGGCAAACTGGGTCCTGAAATCGCTGGCGGGCAACGAGGAGGAAAAACTTGCAGCCGAATTTCAGATGGGCTATTTGCTCGCACAGGTCTACGAAGAAAAGGTTCCAGCCCTTGGAAACAATCGACTCTCCAAAATTGCCGATCAGCTGACTTCCAGCCTTCGGAACAAAGAGCGGCACCACTGTTTTAAACTCGACCGTTCCGGCGAACTGAATGCCTGCGCGATTCCCGGCGGGTTTATTTACCTCTCCGAAAAACTGTTTGATCAATGCGGCGAAGACACCGATGCCATTGCTTTTGTGCTCGCCCACGAAATTGCCCATGGAATTCATGGCGATGCCAACCAGCGTTTCCTCACGAAAGCCGTTATCAACGGATTGCTCCGCCTGCAAACGCGCGGCCTCAACCCCGCCGTGAAACAGACGATTGGCAAGCTGGTTCAGCAAGGCTATTCCCGCGAACAGGAGTTCCGGGCCGACCGGTTTGCCGTGGCCCTCACCAAAGCTGCCGGATTTGATCCCGAAGGAGGATGCCGCCTTTTTTCCAACCTTTGGAAAATGAGTAGCAATCCAATGCCTGCCAGCACCTATTTTTCTTCCCACCCCACGATGCCTGACCGAATCGCCCGAATTAAAAAGCGAATTAGAGAGCTAAGCAGCGCTCATTAAAGACTCACCACCCAAACAACAACCTATGCAGTAACAGCGTTATTTCATAATTTATACACATTGACACAGATGTTTGAATTATATACAAACCGATCAACAAAACGAGATTACTGCATTGAAAACCTTAAAATCCATAGCCGAAATTCGAGCAGGACACCCGTTCAGGGGCAAACTGAACGAGGATCCTGACGGCACGGTACCCGTCCTGCAGATGAAGGATATCACCGAATCCTTTTTCATTAACCCCTCCGCTGCAGCGACGGTTAACCGAAACGATATTAAACCCCAATACCTTCTGAAAGCAGGAGACCTCATCTTTCGCTCCAGGGGCCGCACAAACACCTGCTCAATACTTTCAACCATTGAAAAACCTACCGTTTGCGCTGCGCCGCTTTTCCAAATCCGTGTAACAGCACCCGACGTTATGCCCGAATACATCTGCTGGTTTATTAATCAGCCCGAAGCACAAGCATGGCTTGATCGTCATGCCAAAGGCACTTCGGTACGGATGATCGGGCGCGACGCACTGGAAGACCTTCCGATCACCCTTCCCCCGCTTGAAAAACAGCGGGAAATCACGGCCATTGCCAAACTGGCCGACCGTGAACAGCGTTTGATGGATCAGCTGAGGGATAAGAAGAAAACACTGATTTCAGGAATTTTGGCGCGGGTTGCGTCAGAAACCGCAACCCTTAGAGGAAATGGGATATGAACCGCGAAAATCACGAAACACGCAAAAACATACTCTATCCGGACGAATGTTATGCCATTCAGGGCGCGATCTTTGCTGTGTACAAAGAAATGGGATGCGGGTTTCTCGAAGCAGTTTATCAGGAATGCCTCGAATTCGAGTTTCAGAAGCGGAAAATACCCCTTCAAGCACAACCCGAATTAAAACTCGCCTATAAAGGCGATCCTTTAAAACAAACCTACAAACCGGACTTCATCTGCTACGGAAAAATTATCACTGAACTCAAAGCGGTCAAAGCGGTTGCCCCCGAACACAAAGCTCAACTGATAAACTATTTAAAAGCAACCGGACTTAAACTGGGCTTACTCGTAAATTTCGGAAGCCATCCGAAAGCTGAAATCGTCCGTATAGCCAACACAAACTTTTCGCGACTTTAGCGCATTTCGCGGTTAACACAGGAGTACATCATATGAGCACAACGATTGAACAGAAAGACATCAACAACGCAGCCTGGGCGGCGTGCGACACCTTCCGGGGCGTGGTCGATCCGGCTCAGTATAAGGACTACATCCTCGTGATGCTCTTCCTCAAATATATTTCCGATGTCTGGAAAGATCACTATGCCGAATACAGTAAGCAATATGGCGAGGATGATGCCCGTATTCTCAGAAAACTCGAACGCGAACGTTTTGTCCTTCCTCCGGACGCGGGTTATTACGATCTCTATGAAAAACGTAACGAAGCCAACATCGGCGAACTCATCAACGAAGCGCTGGATGCGGTCGAAGAAGCCAACAAAGCCAAACTCGACGGCGTATTCCGCAATATTGATTTCAACTCCGAGTCCAACCTGGGCCGCACTAAAGACCGCAACCGCCGCCTGAAAATGCTGCTGGAGGATTTTCACAAACCCCAGCTCGACATGTCGCCCAGCCGCGTTTCGGAAGATGTGATCGGCAATACCTATCTCTACCTCATTGAACGCTTCGCCACCGATGCCGGGAAAAAGGCCGGCGAATTCTATACCCCCTTCCAGGTTTCTCAGCTCGTCGCCAAACTCGCCAACCCCAAACCCGGCGACCGCATCTGCGACCCAGCCTGTGGATCAAGCACGCTGTTGATTGAAGCCGCACGGGAAGTGGGCGACCGCAACTTTGCCCTGTTCGGTATGGAGGTCAACGGGGCCACCTGGGCACTGGCGCGCATGAACATGTTCCTGCACAGCTTCGACAGCGCCCGCATTGAATGGTGCAACACACTGACGTCGCCCGCTCTCGTTGAAAACGACCGGCTGATGAAATTCGACGTCGTCGTGGCCAACCCGCCCTTCTCGCTCGACAAATGGGGCGCGGAAGAGGCCGATTCCGACCGCTACAACCGCTTCTGGCGCGGGGTACCGCCCAAGAGCAAGGGCGACTATGCCTTTATCAGCCACATGATTGAATCGGCCGTCGAAAAAGAGGGCCGTGTCGCTGTCGTCGTTCCGCACGGCGTACTGTTCCGTGGTGCTGCCGAAGGCCGTATCCGGCAGAAGCTGATTGAAGACAATCTGCTCGACGCCGTCATCGGCCTGCCCGGCAACCTGTTCCAGACCACCTCCATTCCCGTGGCCGTACTGATCTTTGACCGGAGTCGGGAAGGAACCGCGAAAAACGCAAAAGGACGCGAAAGGAATGTAATTTTCATTGACGCCAGCAAGGAATTTAAACCCGGCAAAAACCAGAACGCCCTGACCGAAGAACACATCAACAAAATCGTCGATACCTACCGCAACCGTAAGGCGATTGAAAAATATTCCTACCTCGCCCCCTTCGACGAGATTCAGGAAAACGACTTTAACCTCAATATTCCGCGCTATGTCGACACCTTCGAAGAAGAGGCTGAAATCGACATCGACGTCGTACAAAAGGAAATTGACGAGCTCGAAATCGAGCTTTCCAAGGTTCGGAAAGAAATGGCCGAAAAACTCGCCGCCCTGCAACGGTAGGTTAGCCACGAAAAGGCACAAAGATTTACAAAAGAAAGCCACGAAATAAACTGAAGGCACAGAAAAGGGGTCGAATTCGACCAGTTTAAAACGGAGACCGAAGCATGAACCACGAAGAATATGTCGAAAAAGTGCACCACAGGACCTTTGAAGGGATCAAACAGATCAACGAGCTCGATCAGGAATTCTGGTGGGCGCGCCAGCTTGGCAAGGTTCTGGACTATGCGGAATACCGCAATTTCCTACCGGTCATCGAAAAAGCCAAAACGGCCTGCAAAGAAAGCGGACAACAGATTTCGGATCATTTCGTGGAGGTGCACGAGATGATCGAAATCGGCAAAGGGGGTCAACGTAAAATGGACTCCTACGCCCTCTCCCGCTATGCCTGTTACCTCATCGTTCAGAATGGCGATCCCACCAAACCGGTCATTGCCAACGGACAGACCTATTTCGCCATCCAGACCCGCCGACAGGAACTGTCCGACGATCAGGACTTCCAAAAGCTAAAAGAAGATGAAAAACGGCTCTATTTGCGCAAAGAACTAGCAGAGCACAACTCGCAGTTAGCCGAAGCCGCCCAGCAGGCCGGTGTGGAACGCGGCATCGATTTTGCCATTTTTCAGAACCATGGTTACAAAGGGCTCTACGGCGGACTCGACAACAAAGGCATCCATGCAAAGAAGGGATTAAAGAAAAGCCATAAAATCCTCGACTATATGGGCAGCACCGAACTCGCCGCCAACCTTTTCCGCGCCACGCAAACCGACGAAAAACTTCGCCGCGATAACATCAAAGGCAAAAAGAACGCCAACAAAACACACTACGAAGTCGGCGCAAAAGTCCGCCAGACTATCGAAGAATTGGGCGGCACCATGCCCGAAGATCTGCCCACCCCGGAAACCAGCGCTAAAAAACTTGAACGGGAGCAGCTGAAAAAGCTGAAAGAAAACGATGACGAATAAAAGCAACGACCTCGAAATTGAACTTTCCAAGGTCCGGAAGGAAATGGCTGAAAAGCTCGCCGCAATTCAACGGGATTAAACTTCAGCATAACCACGAAACGGCACAACGAATCACAAAAGAGAGTCTGATGAATACAACTACCCTAGGAAAGATAGCCCCCAATATAACGAGCGGATCTCGTGGATGGGCATCTTACTACTCAGATAAAGGAGCGCTTTTTTTGCGCATGACCAATTTACCCAAAGAGGGCATTGGACTTCTATTTCATGATAAAAAATACGTTAAACTACCCTCCGGTTCATCAGAAGGAATTAGAACCCGCGTTAAACAAAATGACATTCTCATTTCAATTACTGCCGAGTTGGGAAAAATTGGATTTGTTGAAAACGAAATCGAAGAGGCCTATGTAAATCAACACGTCGCACTTGTCAGAGTAGAATCACCGGATGTACATCCAAAATTCCTAGCGTTCTACCTCGCCAGTCAACCTCAACGAAACCTCTTGAATCGATTAAATGATTCGGGTGCAAAATCAGGCTTAAGTCTGAAAACCATAAACCGCTTTCCCCTTTCCCTCCCCCCACTTGAGGAACAGAAAGCGATTGCGGATGTGCTGTCGACATGGGACCGGGCCATCTCCACCACCGAACGCCTCATCCAAGCCCAAAAAAAGCGTTTCAAATGGCTCCTCAACAAACTCATCAACCAAAACAATTCCGATTGGCGAAAAGTGAAGCTGGGGGAACTATACGGCAAAGAAATCACCATCGAAAAAGGTTCACCTCTCATTAAAGCAAAAATTGCTAAAGGGAAAATCCCTGTAGTGGCAGGAGGACAAACCTATGCCTATTTTCATAACACCCCAACGCATACGGAAGAATGTATTACCATTAGTGCTTCTGGCGCATATGCCGGCTTTGTCTGGTTTCACGATTATCCATTATGGGCATCTGACTGCAATGTGGTTTCAGTTGGTGATGGTAACACCAAATTCTACTACTACTTGCTGAAGTCACTCCAACATCGGATCTATGCATTGCAATCAGGAGGCGCGCAGCCACATGTTTACTCAAAAGATCTAAAAAATCTCAAAGTCGCCCTCCCCCCACTCGACGAACAAAAAGCCATTGCCGAAACCCTGAATACGGCGCAACGGGAAATCGTCCTGCTCAAAAAACTGGCGGACAAATACAAAACCCAAAAACGCGGCCTCATGCAGAAACTGCTGACCGGTGAATGGCGAGTGTTTTCACTGAACAATGATCATTGTTCAGTGATCAATGAAAGAAGTGTTCAGTGATCAATGAAAGAAGTGTTCAGTGATCAATGAAAAGGGAGACCAGCAAAGGCGGTAAATAACAATGAAAAACAATGTTACATATGACAAAGCATACGCCTTTGCAATTCGGATTGTGGAGGCCTACAAATGGCTCTGCAAAGAACATAAGGAATATGTTCTTTCAAAACAGCTATTGCGTTGCGGCACCTCGATTGGCGCAAATGTTTCCGAAGCCATCGGCGCAATCTCCAAGCCGGAATTCGCCGCAAAAATGTCCATTGCCTACAAGGAATGTCTGGAAACCCAATATTGGCTGAACCTGCTCAAAGATACCGGATACATCGAAGAAAAGGTTTTTAACAGCATTCATGCCGACGCCGATGAATTGGGCAAAATCCTGTTTTCAACCGTAAGGAGCGCGAAAAACAATGCTCAATGAACAATGTACACTGATCAATGAATCCCTGCGCGGCCTTATGCAGAAACTGCTCACCGGCACCTGGCGGGTGAATATCGCGAACGAGGAGTAACCACGAAAAACACAAAATACACGAAAAGGCCTGGAGGGTCGCACGCTGTGCGACCGGGCGGACAACATCTGCCCCTCCATCCGATAGGATGTGAATAATGACTGAATTCAAACGTAGAGACAAAACTCCACTAATCACCGCCGACGTTTGGGAGAATGATGTTTTCGGAACGCTGGAACAGTACGCCGAGTTTTTAACGAATGCACTCAAGGCTAATGATTCTAACTTCGTGCTTAACGTAAACGGAGCATGGGGCACGGGAAAATCCTTATTTGTTAATCGCTGGGCTGCATCGATCAAAGACACACATCCTGTTGTTGAATACAATGCGTGGGATAACGATTCGGAAGACGACCCCCTCACTTCCTTACTTGGCACCTGTGCAGAGGCATTACAATCTTACCTAAATGACGATCAGGAATTAATTGAAAGTATTAAGAAAAAAGGTGGTCGTATTGCCCTCCGGCTTGGCGGAATAGCAGCCAAGGCAGGCCTCCGCAAGATACTCGGGGATGATGGAGCAAAAGATATCTGTGACATTTTTTCTCCCGAGACAGAAACGGATCTCATCGACCTCGGCGGCACACTCGTCGAAGAGCAGATTAAGAAACAACAGGAGCGTCAAACATTCACAACCGAACTGAAAGCACTGATTGAAAAGGTCGGGGGCAACCAGCCGCTACCGATCTTCATTTTCATCGATGAACTTGACCGTTGCCGCCCGACCTTTGCGATCGAACTATTGGAACGCATCAAGCATCTCTTCGATGTAGACGGCATCAAGTTCATTATCTCTACGGATACGGGACAACTCATACATTCCATTAAAGCGGTGTATGGACATGACTTTGATGCAGCAACATATCTCCAGCGTTTCTTTGACGAAACATTCACCCTGCCCAATCCAAATCCACACCAATTTGCGGACTTACTCTTTCAGGATTTTGACCCTGAACAGTCATGGATGAACAACTGGTTGGTTAAAGAATCACCGGCCTACACATTCGGAGAGCTATCCCAACAACTCAACTTGACTCTCCGCCAACAATTGCAAGCTCATCACCGTGTAATGGCCGTCGTAAGTAATACACCTGTTCCTCAAAGCAGTAGACTTCATTTCATCCACATTTGCTTCTTGGTAATGTTGCGGCTTAAACAGCCCAAAACCTATGAGCATATTATGAGTGCCCAACGCAAACATATGGCTTGGCAGGAATCATCGATTACAACAGAACCAACAGCCGGTATATTTCGTTTCGTTAATGAGTATTTCATTTTAATGGACTTAGACCAAAGCGGCGTAATGGATCGTCTCAACAATGACCACACATATTCCATGGAAGCACGTAGAAACCGAACCATGGATGACAATATCCTCAGCGAAATTCAGCGAAGTTGTTATAACGCATTTGGTATTTTTACAAAATATCCTCAACGTATTGAACTCACAGAAACCCTCTCTTAAGCATGAACACTCAATACCATCTTTGCGATTTCTGCGTTCTCTTGCGGCCAAAATCCATCCCGCATTCCAAGAAAACCTGTTTTTGTGAATTCTTGTGCCTTTTTGTGGCTAAAAAATATCCCCGCCCTTTTCGTGTACTTCGTATCTTTCCTGGTTAACCCATTGAGGTGTTTATGAATAAAGAATCCCAGAATATTGAATGGAAGCAGTCGTGGCGCACGGAAATAGTATATGCAAATTTTGCATATTCCACTCCGGTGGAGGTATTCACTACAGGAAGCGAATTGTTGCAAAATATGCAACATTTGCCCTCGTGCTCCATATTTGGGTGTTCAAGTCCCTCCACACCCACAACTGACACCACACCAAATTCGTATAGTTTCAAAAGCAGCATACCCGCCAAGCCTCTGCCCCGCATGCTCAATTCTGGTGGGTCTTTCTTTTTCAGCCCTTCTCAACAATCAGTTCAATAACGGAACGGGACGATGCATTTTATCTATTTTGATGAGAACAAATATTCGGAGGAGTCGCCCTTCTTTCATATCGGCGGGATCATGGTTCCGGAAGAAAAGCTGCTGCCGCTGGAAAATGTACTGGCCCGGATTCAGCATAATTTTTTCGGCTCGTCGGTTCTCATCAAGGATACGGAAATTCATGGCAAAGAGCTGTGGCATCGGAAAGGCGTATTCAAGAAGCGAAAAGCATCGGAACGGATCCAACTGCTTGAAGATCTGGCATCGGTGGTGATTGAACATAAAATTCCTGTCCAGCTGGTGACCATCGATGTCCAGCGCCACAAAACAAAATACCGCTATCCGGAACCGGAATACCGGCTTGGCTTAATGCTTTTTCTTGAACGGGTCTGCGACCACCTGGATAAAAATTCTGATTACGGAATGGTTTTCGGCGACTATGAAAAAGATGAAGTGGCCCGCTCCATTGTGGATTTTTCGCAGTTTAAAATGCAGGGAGCCACCGAGATGTATTTTGGTCGGAACATCGACCGTTTGATCGACACGATCTATTTCACCCAATCGCACCACAGCCGGTTGCTTCAGCTGGCTGATGTAATGGTCTATCTGGCAGGACGCTTTAATCGAATGACAGAGGAGCCGGAAAAGTGGATGGAGCAAAAGGGGCTGGAAATATGGAATACGCTAAAACAGGGCACCGATCTAAAAATACAGGAGTGGCCGTAAAAAAAGGAACGACCGGCCCGTTAAGGATAGCTCGCTGTTTGGAACGAACTGTGCCAGTCGCTATGAAGGAAGCTATAATATGATCCCGTTTTGTCAACCTGATAAATTAAAGAACCAAGACGCATTGGCGACCATTGGCGCTGATCTGCGGTTTAATATCTGAGGTGTTTATGAGCCCTTTCCACTTCAATGAAAAATATCTTTCACAGATCCCGGCACTCCAGGCGCTGATCAACTCGGGCTATGAATTCCTGAGTCCGGCAGATGCATTGGCTGACCGTCAGGGCAAGCAAAGCAATGTGCTGCTTGAAAATACGCTGCGCGAACAGCTGAAGAAAATTAATCGCATCGCCTACAAGGGGAATGAATATCTCTTCAGCGAGGAGAATATCCAATCGGCCATCCAGAAGCTGAAAAACGTTAAATATGACGGCCTGCAGAAAACCAATGAAGCGATTTACGATTTAATCACGCTGGGGACGGCGTTGGAGCAGTCGATTGAGGGCGATTCCAAGAGCTTTAACCTGCAATACATCGACTGGAAAAACCCGAAAAACAACATTTTCCATGTGGTACCGGAATTCAGCGTGGAGCGCACCCGCAGCACGGAAACCGCCCGCCCGGATATCGTTCTTTTCGTAAACGGCATTCCGCTGGCCGTCATCGAGTGCAAAGCACCGGATATTGAAATCGACCAGGCGATCTCGCAATCGATCCGGAACCAGAGCGATGACTTCATCCCGAAGCTGTTTATCTATGCCCAGCTGGTGATGGGCGTCAGCAAAAACGAAGCGCAGTATGCAACCGTTGGAACCGGCAAAAAGTTTTGGGGCGTGTGGAAAGAAGAGACGGCATTGCCGATTGATGATTGCCGATTGCCGATTGAAACTGCTGTTAACACCTTACTGTCGGACGAAGATAAAGACCGATTGTTTTCCGGTGAGTTTTCGGCGGCTCGGACGTTTTTCCAAGGGTTGGAAGGTGAGGGAGATCGGCTGGTTACGGAACAGGATAAAGCGTTGTTTGCATTGTGCCGACCGGAACGACTACTGGAGATTGTATTTAAATTCACGGTGTTTGACGGCGGAATTAAAAAGATCGCCCGTTACCAGCAGTTCTTTGTCATCCAGTCGGCACTGGAGCGTATCAAACAGCAAAACAGTGAAGGTCAACGGAACGGCGGCGTGATCTGGCATACGCAGGGATCGGGCAAATCATTAACCATGGTGATGCTGGCACGCAATCTGGCGCTGGATCCCGACATTTCCAATCCCCGGATTGTGTTAGTGACCGACCGCGAAGATCTGGATCGGCAGTTGGGCAACACCTTTGCCGCCTGTGGCCTGAACCCGGAACGTGCATCATCCGGCCGTCATCTGCTGGAGTTGGTGGCTACCCACAAGGCGGGCATCGTGACCACCCTGATCCATAAATTTGACAAGGCGATGAAAGTGCGGTCGTTCCAGGACGATTCGCCGAATATCTTCGTTCTGGTGGATGAAAGCCACCGCACTCAGTTCGGTTCCTTTTCCGCCCGCATGCGCCAAATGTTCCCGAAAGCCTGCTATATCGGATTTACCGGCACCCCGCTAATGAAAGAGGAAAAAAACAATTTCGTTAAATTCGGCGGACTGATTGAACCGCATTATTCTATTGGCCAGGCAGTAGAGGACGGCGCAGTGGTTCCCCTGCTCTATGAAGGCCGTTTGGTGGAAATGGAGCAGAACGAAGCCGCGATTGACCTCTGGTTTGACCGCCATACCAAGGGTCTGACCCGGGAACAACAGGCCGACCTGAAAAAGAAATATGCCCGTGCGGAAATGCTGAACAAAACTGAACAGGTCGTGTATATGCGCGCCTACGACATCAGCGAGCATTACCGTAAAACCTGGCAGGGAACCGGCTTTAAGGCACAGCTGGTTGCCCCCAGCAAGGCGGTTGCGATGCAGTACCGTGATTTCCTGAATGAGCTGGACACCGTTTCATGCGAGGTGATCATCAGCGGCCCCGATGCCCGCGAAGGCTATGAAGAAACAGATGATGAACCGACGGATGAAGTGATCCGCTTCTGGAACAAGATGATGTCCCGCTACGGCAGCGAGGAGGAATACAACAAACAGGTCATCAACCAGTTTAAATTCGGTGAAGATCCGGAAATCCTGATCGTCGTCAGCAAACTGCTCACAGGCTTTGATGCCCCGAACAATGCGGTTATTTATCTCTGCAAATCCTTGAAGGAACACACCCTCCTTCAGGCCATTGCCCGAGTGAACCGAATTCATGATGACAAGGACTTTGGGTATGTGGTCGATTATGTCGGTTTGCTTGGTGAACTGGATAATGCACTTACAATGTATGATGCCTTTGAAGGATTTGATGAAAATGATCTGGCAGGAACCCTGACCTCCATCCAATCCCAAATTGACCAGTTGCCACAGCGCTACTCGGATTTATGGGATCTCTTCAAAGAAGTGAAAAACGCCTATGATGAAGAGGCCTACGAACAGCTCTTGGCTGACGACGATATCCGTGATGATTTTTACAGCCGTCTTACGGACTTCAGCAAAACACTAGGTATCGCTCTCTCCAGCGAACGGTTTGTGACCGAAATTTCAGATCAGAAACTGGAGCAGTATAAAACCGATTTAAAGCGGTTTCACAAACTCCGCGCTTCGGTAAAGCTGCGTTATGCCGAATCCATCGACTACCGGGATTATGAACCGAAAATTAAAAAGTTGCTGGATACGCATATTCAGGCGAATGAAGCCATTCAGCTGAATAAACCGGTCAACATCTTCGACGATGCAAGCTTTGGCGCAGTGAAAGAAGATATGGGCGTTTACACGACCAAAAAACCGGACGGAGCCAAGGCCGATGCCATTGCCCATGCGACCAAAAAGGTCATTACGGAAAAAATGGATGAAGATCCGGCTTTCTACTCAAAATTTTCCAAGCTGATTCAGGATGCGATTGATGAATTTCGCGCCAAGCTGATTTCCGGTCAGGAATATCTGGAAAAAGTCTCCGATATCCGCAACAGGATTGTAACCAAGCACCATGATGATATTCCAGCGGCCTTAACCGGAAATGCTGATGCCATGGCCTACTTCGGAATCATTAAACCGCTCTTCGGTGAAACCAATGAAGAGCTGGCTGCCGAAACCGCCTCGGCCATCCATAAAATACTGGCTCCCCATCTGACCCTGGTTCATTTCTGGGAGGATGAGGATGCCCAGAAACAGGCTATCAATGAAATTGATGATTATCTCTTTGATGAAGTCCGTGACACTAAGAGTATAGATCTCACGCTGGAACAAATGGACGAGTTGATCAAAAGCACCATGCGCATTGCCCGCAGCCGCTCCGGAAAATAGAACCATGCAGTATCAGCTAAAATATGGTCGCCGACTCCTGAAATTTGAAGTGATTCAGTCGCCACGGAAAACGCTTCAGATCGAAGTTTACCCCGATCAACGCATCCGGGTTAAAGCTCCGAATGGAATCCAACCGGAAGAGGTTGCCCGAAGAGTGCAACGAAAAGGGCGCTGGATTGTTCGTCAGTTGGACTATTTCCAGCAGTTTGAGCCGCGAACTCCGCCAAGAAAATATATAGGAGGAGAAACACATCTCTATTTGGGCCGCCAGTATCGGCTTAAAATTCTTCAGGCCGGGGAATGCAGTGTTAAGCTGGTTCGCGGATATTTCCGGATATCTGTCAACGGTTCTCCCACACCTCAAATCACCCAATCCCTGCTGGATCAATGGTACACCGAAAAGGCTCAGATAAAATTCACCGAGGCGTTCGAGCGCTGCTGGCCTAAATTTGAAAGAATGGGACTGAATAAACCCATGCTGGTTATCAAACGAATGAAAACCCGCTGGGGCAGTCTTTCCGAAAACGGTCGGTTAACACTGAATATTGACCTGATTCGCGCTCCTGCAGCATGTATTGATTACGTCGTAACTCATGAGCTGTGTCATCTGCAGCACCACAACCACAGCCCAGCCTTTTACACCCTTCTTGAAAAATCCATGCCCGACTGGAAAAAGCGAAAACATAGACTCGAACTATCGCTGATTTAATCAGAACGACCCCAGCTCCGCGACGAGATCCACGGCAATTTCTTCATTACGGGCCGTGGCTTCGGCGGTTTGCAGCGATGCGTCCAGGATCCGTTCCCGGATTTCAATGAGATCGCGAAGTTCCGCCAAACGCCCGGTATCAATATCCTTCATATCGAGCGCAAGCTGCGCCAGCAACGGCTCAATGATTTCGTCGCGCGTATTAGACTGTGTGTAATAGGCCTCGGCGGTTTTCAACAACACCCGCAGCCGGTCCGCAATCTGCGTTTGATATAGATTCATATTGGCAAATTCCAGCTCGCGCTGATGCTGATACACCTGAATGTCCGGGTTTTTAGTGCCCCACGGCAAAACAATGGATGCAGTCAGACCAAAGGAACTTTCGCCATCGTTATAATCAACCTGATAGTCGGGCTGGATATATTTAAGTCGGAATCCTTCTTCTTTACGCGCCACCTGCGCAGCGGCATCCAATGCCTGCGCATTCATCTGAAATTGACGGTAATCGCTGCGGTTTTTCAGGGCCTGCTGCATCAACGTTGCGAACTCCATTTCCGATGGCATTTCCACTTTGGCGATTTCAGCCATTGCATCAAGATCCGCTTCAGCGCCAACTAAAAAGAGAAGTTGTTTTTCCACATCGAGCTGATCCGCACGTACTTTTTCCTGATTGTTAATCAGGTCCAGACAGTGGCTGTAGAGCTTTGCGCGTTCGGTCACTTTCAATCGATTCAAAGCAACCGCTTCATTCGCCTGTTCCAGATAGGGTTCGAGAAACTCACGTTCATCCGCCAGCAGTGCATCCTGTGCCTTACACAACCGGTATTCGCAAAACAGGCGATATACCTCCATCAATTCCACCCATTCCAGCGCCGCCACCCGCAACTGCTCCGTTTGGGCAACCAGCGCAAGCTGCTGCTGCAGGGCGGACTTATTCCAGCTCGATGGCAGGTAGATGCGGAGCGCGGCTCCCACATTGCTGTCACTGATGCGCGGGCGGAATTCGAGCCCATAATCCGAGCGACCTTTCGCCTGCGCCCGGACCTGCTCCAAGGCCACCGATGATTCCAGCAGCGTGCTCTCGGAACGGGCGCGAACCGACTGCTTAATTTCCGACTGCTGCATCAGCAGATCCAAATCAAGTTCCTCTGCTTTTGCGGATAACGAAAGCAGGAGCATCGCACACGGGATCGAATATAAGATTACGGCGTTCATTTTCTTCCAAACCATTGTTCGAGCAGCGACACATCGGGAACCACGACGACCTGTTCCCCCGGAATCAGCGTTGTGCCCTCATCCAGTTGAATCACAATCCGTCGGCCCCGCAGAATCTGATCGCCGAAACCGGTGAATACCGGGAGCTTTCTGATATCAGCAGTCACCGTGATGACTTTACCATCATAGACATTCCGGCTGGAGGAGGTGATAATTCGGCACCGCTCCCCCTCCGCAATATCCATCAGATTTTCTTCCGGCATAAATGCGATAATCCGGCTGGTCGAAACATTACTGATCCGAACGATAGGATCGCCCGTATCGACCACATCGCCCGGTTGCTGCAGCACTTCTGCCACTACCCCGGCAGTCTGCGCTTTGAGCTGCTTCTGCGCATCCTGTATATTTTTCAGCTCCTGAGAATCAAACAGCTTGGTTTCCTCTTCGGTGAGTGCAAGCCGCCTTTCAAGCTGCTGAATCATTCCCGGATAGTACGTGAGCGTATTTTTTATGGCGGCAATCTGCGGGCTGAGATCTTCCACATCCTGCTCAAGAATCAGCTTCTTCTCGCGCAACTCCTGCGTCCGCCGCCACTGACTTTCCAGTATATCGAGCTCGCCCTGCACTTTTGCCTGTTCCAATTTAATGCTTTCCAGCTCGTACCGGATGGAATGCACTTTATCGCGTGTTTTCATCAGCGAAGCCCGGTCCATCAGCAGCTCCGCCGCCAACGATGCATTATCAAGTTCCGCAACCAACTGGCCAGCATACACCGGATCGCCCAAATTGACATTCAGGGAAATAATGCGGCCGCTTTCCAGCGGCGAAACATATTCATACGTTCGTTCCGCAACACCATAAAAACGAATCCGGTTCATACCGCCCGGCAAAAGAACCAGAACACCAATCGCAGCTCCCAGCCAGATAATCCACGGCCAGCCGTTAAAAAGCTGACGGATTCTATGCCGGCTGCGATGGCGCAAGGGAGGACGTTTAAAATCTTTCCTGGTCATAATACGTCCTCTTTACAGTTCAACGGTTGTACGCTGCATCACTAAATTCACTTCGGCAATCGATCCGAGTGCTTCCATTTTTTTCACCAGATCCACCTGATACGATGGATCGATCAGACGAACCTGATAGGAATATTCGAGCAGATCCCCCTGCACGGCTTCACGCATGGCCAGCAGCATATATGCAGAACAGCACTCCGCCATAATGGCATCCACATCGGCGCGAGCTTCTTCATTATCGGTTTCCACCAGAAACCGGAGCATCGCTTCGTAGCGCCGCCGGGTGGCAAACGGAGCCCAGTGCAACAGCACAATCACGGCGCTCAACAGCATGCATCCGGCAATTGCCACCGCAAACATTCCGGCTCCGCACGCAATGCCCAGACCGAGCGCGGCAAACAGAAACATCATGTCCCGCGGATCGCGAACCACCGTCCGGAAACGAATCAGCGAAAGTGCCCCCAGCACGCCGATTCCCCGGGCCAGGCTATCGCCCATCGACATCATCACCATACAGGTAATCATGCCGCCAAGAATCAGCGTGTGTACAAAAGCCCGGGAATAGGACAACGACTGAAAGGTCACCTGATATAATTTCGCAATGACAGAACATAAAACAAAACTCAGCAGCATCGCCGAAATGACGTGCTGCAGACTTAGACTCTGTGCACTGCCAGCTGCAGTCAACAGATCCCCGAGACTCCCATTCATAGCCAACTCCTCTAATCATCCATAAATTCATCAGCAAAGGGAGCATCCCCTTTACCCGTCAGTAAATTTTCCATCCAGATCGCCGTGGAATATTTACAATTACCACAGCGGATCAGATCAAACTCCTGAACCAGCTCCACCATCCAGGTCGGAACCTGCTCGGTACATTTCACTTCCAGCACGAGGCTCGATTCCTTCCGGTTCCGGACCAGCCCGCTATCCATCGATATAAAACGCCCGTTCCCCCCCCAGTTATACATATCGAATACCGGCTGATAACACAGTTTGGAATCGAAAGTGATCCGGGCATAGTGGTCGAAAATCCCGGAGTAGGCCTCCCGGCTGTAGCGGACATACACCAGCGGAGCGGCATCGATTTCATCCGCCAGCCGAACAAACTCACGAAAAGCTTCACGCTCTTTGACTGATTTGAGATTCAGTTCATCCACATGGCGGTTTAAGATGCCCGGCTTCCATGCTTCAAAAGGAATGCAGGCCCGCGATTTAATAACCCGCTCGAAATATTTCCGTTTGATCTCAAGAAAAACAGGTGCATCGCCGGGCGGCTTCCCATAGGTCCGAACGCGTAATTTAAACCGGTGCGCCGCCTCCCATTCCTTTGCCCGATGCAACGATAAGGCCGGGCTGTCCATCTGCAGTGTATTAATGAAGTATCGGCCGCCGGCCTTTTCGCAATGTTTATCCATCACGCAATACGGGCGGATGAAGGCCTTGATCGGTTCAACCAGCTGACGCGGAATAATATACTTCGCTTCAAACCGATCGAGTTCAGTCGAAAAATCCGCATCCTGTATTCTGTTGGAGCTGCGCTTAATCATTAGTAGCCACTTTGCATAGTTTGGTCACACAGTACACAATACATATTTAAACAGAAGCCTAATATTAACCTAACACTTTGAAAATACTTCAGCTGTTTTCAGTTAACAACCGCCCCCTGCAACAGCCATGTTGCCGCCGGTTAATAAAAACTGAAGATAAGCGGGAAAAATGACGCCAACGCCCCGTTTTCCATTAACTTTCTGTCATATTTAAGGCGCTTCATGACAAAATGCTGTTTTTCAGCAAAGGGTGCCTATCAACGCTTCAGCGCGAAGTGAGCTTTGCACCGCACTGATTGCAATGCAGCGCATCGGCAGCATGATCCATATGTCCGCAGGACGGACAGGTTCCCGGCTTCTTTTTATCTTTTGCCACCGCATAACCGATTTCCGCCGTAATAATACCGGTCGGAACGGCGATAATGCTGTAGCCGATAATCATGATACAGGCCGCGAGCGCCTGCCCCAACGAGGTATGCGGCGACATATCGCCATAGCCGACGGTCGTCAGCGTAACGATCGCCCAATAGACCGCCTGCGGAATACTGGTGAAGCCGTTGTCTTCGCCTTCAATGATATACATTAAAGAACCGATAATGATCACGATGGTCAGAACGGCCACCAGAAAAATACCGATTTTCCGGCGACTCGCCATCAGTGCATTTTTCAACAGGTCCGCTTCACCGACATATTGCGCCATTTTCAGCACCCGGAAAATACGAAGCATGCGCAGGACCTTGATCACATCGAGGAAACGCGTGCTCGGAATAAACAGCCCGATATAAAACGGCAGCACCGCCAACAGATCCACCACCCCGAAAAAGCTGTGCAAATAGCGGACCGGACGTTTGGCACAATAGATCCTCAACAGATATTCAATCGTGAAGAGCACCGTAAAAGCAGCATTGAGCCAAAAGAGTACCGTTCCATACGCGGCCCGAATCGAATGAACACTCTGCAGCATCGTCAGCCCAACGCTGACCAGAATCGCGACAAACAGACCGACATCGAAGGCCTTGCCTGCCGGCGTATCCGCTTCAAAAATGATCTCAGTCAATCGATTTTTAAGCGCTGTATCAGCCATGACACTCACACCCTGTCGCCGTAATTTCCAACTGGTAAACCGGATAATCCAGCTCCACCGAATCCGCAACACCAATACCGATGGCGCAATCGCCCAGCCCGGAGCCCGAAATTTTTGCGCCGCAGATTTCCGGAGTCCGCTGAAGCGCACTGACAATTTCCTGCAGCTCCGGGGTATTCACGCCTATTTCATCCATAAGTTCCTGGTTCCGGTTCAGGATTTTTCCAAAGGCCGGAAAGTCATGGTTCCGAAGGCTGGAAATTGCGGCCAGCGCAGATGCACCCATTTCTTCATAGATGCGCCGATATTTCTCGGGATCTTCCGACCGCAATTGTTCAACGCGAAGAATCACATCTGCCGTCGGCGTTTTATATCCGCAATAAACCGCCGTCAGCGGAATAGAAACTTCAACCGGCAGAAAATCCGGATCAACGGTATAGCCCACAATCCCCCCGAAAACGCTGGCCGCCAGATCGGCCCCCGAACCCCGCCCCTGAACCGTATGCACCGTTTTCAATGATGCATTAAACAAGCATTCCTGCACAGGCGCTTTTCCCTGTATCCAAAACAAAAGCGCCGCGTGTGTCGCCACCGTTACCGCTGCCGAAGAACCGAATCCGATATCCGCTGAAAACTCGGATTCAATCACCAGATCAAAACCACCGGGAATCTGATCCGCGTGCTGCCGGATGGCCTGAAGAACAAAACGTAAAGAAGGATGATCACTCAGTTCGTGCAAAGGGGCTTCATACGTCCCAAGGCCGGACCTAATCCGCACGGTTTTTTCCAAGGTTTGGAAAAGTTCAACCGTGATGCGACGGTTGATGGCTCCAACCAGCGCCCGTTTACCGTGAAGCACCGCGTGCTCGCCGAGCAACATCAGGCTGCCGGGGGCTGAAGTTTTGATGACGGCGATCTCAGCCATGATTTTTTAAAGCACTTTCCTTTACGTTTCAGTTCGGCAGATTAACTGGCAGCAGAATCAATGTTCTTCGGAACAGGATTTTAAATTATTCCGACTGTTCCATTTGCATCACTATCGTATCAGACGATGCGCGTTCCGAGCGGGTCGCCGCGTACGGGCGACACCGAATAGCCGTATTTTTCACACAGCTGAACCGGCGCACGATCTGCAAAAACCAACACAATACCGCCCTTCTCGCCAACCACCGAACCGGCTCCGCAGACTTTGGCGGATCCGCCCCACTGTTCAATTTCCGCAATGAACTGCTGGACCGTTTTCGGCACCACGCCGATGGCGCTCAGCAACCGATTATTTTCGCGAACGAGCCAGTGCAGCTTCTGTTCCTGATTTCTGCGAATGGCATCTTCAAATGCATTCGTGACATCCTCAAATTCATTCCAGATGGCGCTGCTGCCGAACTGACGTTCGACTTCCATAACGCACTCGCCGGTGGTGGACATCGGGATACCGGTCTGCACCATAAACATCCTGGCGCGGGGCAATGAAATCGGAGTGGCCTGGCCGTTCTGAAAACGGGCGCAACCGCCGTGCAGCGAAATATACGAATCGACACCGCTCGGTTTACCATGCTGCATTTTTTCAGCTTCCAGACTGTATTCATAATACCAGTCCGGCTTGAAATCAACGCGCAGGTAATGGCCCATCGCCCGGATTTCGCTCAATACGGTGGCTGCTGAAGAGCCCATCCCGCAACCAACCGGAATGCTGGAACGCAACTTCATCACCATCCCGGAATCGAGCTGCCGATGCAGTCCGTCCAAGGTGTGAATAAAAGCAAAACGAAACAAATCAACCGGCGCGCCAAGCACATAACCGATGCCGATATCGCCGCTCAGGAATTCATGATATTTTTTTTCAACCCGGCGCTTCAGATCGCGCAAGGCCAGCAGCGTGTGGGATTCGCTCGAATCAACCCCCGGAATATCAAATGAAATCTGATCGCCTTCCTGCGGGGTCATTTCAAAAACAGCGCTGCGGTCGATGGCCATCGCGACGGCCGGTTTTCCGTATACCACCGCATGTTCACCGCTTAAAATTATTTTACCCGGAGCAACTGCTTTCATATGCTAATCCACCAACGATTCATATTCGCGTTTATGCTGACTGATGCCTGAAAACCGGAACGGCCCGGTTTTATACTGCGGAAAAACATATTCCCCGCCATCGGTCGGAACGCCGTAATTAAAGATATCTTCGTATTGTTGATACGTCAGTTCTGTTCGGTTCTCCAGCATTTTTCGATGCTGATCCCCATACAGATGATCCTGATATCCGGGTTGCACCACCCCGCTGAAAAATTCACCGACGCAGCCCGAACCGTAGCTGTAGAGTCCGATGCGTTTCCCGGCCAGATTTTCGGCGGATGTGTCGAGCAGCGAGGTCAGCCCCACATACATGGAACCGGAATAGCAGTTGCCGGTAATCCGGCTGTAGCGCAGCGACTCTTCCAACAACGCCTGCATTTCTTCTCGGGAGGTTACCACCTTATTTTTCCGACAAAGTTTCTGATGGGCTTTTTCAGCCATTTTTGTGAACGGAATATGATAGCAGAATCGATCGAAATCGCTCAGAGACCGGCCGGAAAGTTCGGCATACTGCTTCCACGCTTCCATCAGGGTATGGATATACACCATCGTTGAATACTTTCCATCCACCAATGCTTCCGAGCGATAGTTCGGTCGCCAGAAATCCATCACATCTTCGGTGTAATACCCGCATTCCGGATCAATCGCCATAATGCGCGGATTCGCAGAAATCAGCATCGCCACCGATCCGCAGCCCTGCGTGGCTTCGCCGGGACTTCCAAGTTCGTAGCGCGCAATATCAGAGCAAATCACCAACGCTTTTTTCGTTGGATTCCGAGCCACAAAACCGATCGCCAACTGGATGGCGGCGGTGCCGCCATAGCAGGCCTGCTTCAGCTCAACCGATCGGCACCGGGAAGGCATATCGAGCAGACCATGCACATAGATTCCCGCAGCTTTCGATTGATCGATCCCGCTTTCTGTCGCAAACAGCAGCAGCTCCACCTCTTCAAGTTCCCCATCCTGCATAAGCGGATATGCTGCACTGCCGCCCAGCGTCACCACATCTTCGTCCGGAGCGGGTATGCCCATTTTTTCCTGCCCGATCCCGATGTAATATTTATCGGGTTCAACCGAGCGCGCTTCCGCGAGCGTTTTCAGATCCACAAAATAGTGAGAGGTGTAAAAACTGATTTTATCAATGCCAATATTCATTCAGAATGAGTTCCTCTCTACCCTTTAAATCGTTAATCGAGCCCGCTCCCAGCAGAAACATGGCCGTTGTAAATTCCCGCTTAATCCGGCGAATCACCACGCGTACCGCTTCTGCCGATTCCCGCGCCGGCTCAAGGAAGGGCCGCGCAATTCCGCAAAGCGATGCGCCGAGGATGATACTCTTAGCAATATCAATGCCGTTTCGAATTCCGCCGGACGCAATTAATTCCACTTCATGCCGATACGGCTTCATCATCTGCAGCGCCAGCGGAGTCGGAATTCCCCAATCGGCAAAGAGTTCTCCGAGTGCCGGATTTTCACTGCGCTGGCTTTCCACCATGCTCCAGGAGGTTCCTCCGGTGCCCGCCACATCAACATGCCTGATGCCTGCCGCCAGCAGATGCTCAACATCCTCCGCAGAAATACCCGCGCCGACTTCTTTAATAATCACCGGCTTTTTCAAGATTTGAACAATCCCGGCAATTTTATCCCGAAGTCCGGAAAAATCGGTATCGCCCTCCGGCTGCACGGCTTCCTGCAATGGATTGAGATGCAGATATAAGCCGTCCGCATCCAGCACCTTCACGGCCGCTTCACAATCGGCAAAACCGACATTATAATTCAGTTGCACTGCACCCAGGTTGCCAAGCAGCACTGCTGTCGGGGCCTGCTTACGCAATTCAAAGCTGGCGCGCGCAGCCTCATCCGAGAGGAAAACCCGTTGCGAACCAACCGCCAGCGCCACACCTTCGGCTTCCGCCGCAATCGCAAGATTCCGGTTGATTGTAATGAGCTCGGCATCGGCTCCGCCGGTCATCGACGAAATGAGTAAAGGAAAAGAGAGCGTCTTATTCAGAAACCGGACGGACGGATCGACCTGTGAAAGGTTCAGTTCCGGCAAGGCCCGATGCGTCAGATGAATACGATCAAAATAACACTGCTTTCGGTCGATCGCGCGGTCTTCCGAAACAATATTGATGTGATCCAGTTTTCGTTGGTTAATTTGTGCCATAATTCGGAAGACTGTATAACGATCTTCCAATCATTGGAAACCCTAAAGCAGGCCTGAAAAACAGGCTTTAATGGGTATTAACCGCCAGCCTTTTTAACCGTGTAGCCCAGTGCCTGCAGTTCAGAAACCATCAGATCACGATGATCGCCCTGAATTTCGATGGTCTGATTTTTAACCGTTCCGCCGGTGCCGCATTTCTGCTTCAGCTTTTTGGCCAGATCCTTCAATCCTTCGGGATGCAGCGGAACGCCCGTGATGACCGTCATCCCCTTGCCCTTGCGCCCTTTGGTTTCGCGGCCGACCCGAACAATGCCGTCACCTTTCGGCGCAATCGGCTTTTTCTTTTCGGGCTTAATCCGCCCTTTATCCGTTGAAAAAACAATACCCAAACCGTCAAAGCTGTTCATGAGAATTCCTTATTGCATTTCGGCAAAACCGAGAATACCGGTCTGATCTTCAGTCGGCAGGATCACAGCACCCACCTGCTCCAGCTCTGCGCACATCTGCCGGCAGACATCCAGCTGCTTGCCAGCTGTAGGCTTACGGACAACAAACAGCGTATTTTCAGGATGTTCCGGAATACTCTTCAGGCGTTCCAGTTTGCTCTTCCAGGCATCCGCATGGCTGACAATCTGATGCGTTTCATTTTTATCCAAATCCAGCGGGCGGATAGCCCGTGTAAAACGGTTATCCTGTTGACGAACAAACGGAAAATGTGCCGTGCAAAGATCACCGGCAAAGGTGTGATCGGTGTAATAGCGAAGAATCTGCTTTGCGGAAAAAACCTCTTTCAAACGGCGCGTCATCAGGGTTTCCTGATATTCCTGCCGCTGGGCAAAACCGCGCTCCACATAATGCTCAAACAGGCTTTCCAAAGTCTGGGCGGGATCATCCACCAGACAGGTGCGCGGATTGCTGAAACAAAAGGCCTCTTCCCGCGGCCGAACCAACGTTAGAAAAGTCTGATTAAACTGTTTAGCCAATTCTTTAAACTGAGGTTGTCCTTTTTCATATCCGTTGTGGAGCACCCCGCGAACCCGCTCCAGCTCCTCTTTGAACAGTTTACGTCCTTCGATGAAAGATTCCTTGTTGTGCTTCAGTTCCGGGAAAAAATTGGTGATCCGATCCACGCGCCGTGTTTCCAGCCGGAAATCAAACCAATGCAGATCCGGACACGCCATCGCAACACCCAGGTTCACAAACTCTTCGCTTTCCGGATACGGAAGAAAACGAAGAACGGTATAATTACATGCCAGCTTTTTTTTCATTATGCCTGCCCTCCGAAAACACCGGGGATGCTATCAAAACGGCTTAAAATTTCATGTACAGTTTCCGGAACAAAATCGCCGGGACGTTCATCCTGCTCCATCCACTCATCCGGAAAATCCTTGATTAAATCTCCAAATCGGCCCGCCATATTCGCGAAGCGCTGTTTTTGTTCAAGCAAAAAGGAGGCTGGAATCCGGCTCCGCTCCTCCCGGAAAACGTGGTGCTCAAAAAATGCAACTTCGTTGAATGTGTTCAGCGCCTATATCCTCTGTTCTTTAATAAAGCTCTTCAGGAAATCCAGATATCCACGGGCATGCCCATGCATTTCGCGCCGCAGTTTAAGCGAATCCTCCACGGCGAGCAGCGCCTTACAGAATTGAGCAGGCTCCACCTGCTCCTCAGTCCTTAGCGCCGCGCTCAAAGCAACAAGTCCCCTGGCGGTCTCCATAACCCACTGATCACACAGACTGACCTCTGCTTTTTTGGGCGGCTTCCCCTTTAGAAATCCGAGCGCCTTACGTATGGCCGACTTTGCATCGGAATCCTTAACCGACAACGATGCGGCATGGGCAGCCTGATCCTGATCATAAACCAGCTTTTCAATACGGTATATTATCCCGGAATAAAACGGATCGTTCATCAAATCTCCGGATGATTTCTTTTTCATATCAATTCTCCTGTTTTCCCAATCGGCGTACGCCGGCATCGTCCGTCAGCAGCTGCATCTGCCGGATCGCGGTTTGGTTCAGCTTCACCAGCCGCTCTTTGCGATCCATCCCTTCCGAAATAAACAGTGCATTCAGGTTTTCAAGATTGGCCAAACAAACCAACTGCGCCGCGTTGGCGTGGTCGCGGATGTTGCCCTTGTCCTCCGGATGGGCTTCCCGCCACAGCTTGGCGGTCATACCGAAAAGCGCCATATTGAGCACATCGGCTTCGTTCGCGTAGACAAAGCTGATTTGCTGCGGAGTCAGCTCCGGCGGAATCAGGTTCGCCTGCACCGCATCGGTATGAATGCGATAGTTGATCTTCGCCAGGTTGAGCCGAATATCCCAGCCCAACTGCTTCCGCTCATCCTCCTTCAGCCGCTGGAATTCCTTGATCAGGTAGAGCTTGAACTCCACCGACACCCAAGACGCAAACTCGAACGCAATATCCTTGTGCGCAAACGTCCCGCCATAGCGCCCGGTTTTTGCAACGATGCCTATGGCACCGGTCGTCCCTATCCAGCGTTTGGGAGTCAGAGAAAAACTGTTCAATCCGGCCTGGTTTCTAATTCCATCGAATTCGATGGAATTAAAATCCGGATTGTTCAACTGCTCCCAGATCCCAAGGAATTCGATCGTATTCCGGTTCCGCATCCAGTTTTGGATAATGTAGTCGCTACGCTCCTTATCCCGATGACGTGCAATATCTGTAATGCAAATATAGTCATCCTCATGCAGTTTCTGCACGGTAACCGGCTGTTCCAGCACCTCGATTTTCTGTGCTTTTCCCATTGGATTGCTCCATTCTCAATCCCGTCGAATTCGACGGGTTTAAAACCAGTATTGCCCCGGGCGGACGGCCCGGCGGTCCATCCCTACCCTTCCCCCCAGACGCGGGCAATGGTTTGCTTAATCTTTTCCTCGAAGCGGGCGATCAGCTCGCGGTTCGCCGCCACCAGCGCCTGCTCCGGCGGATCAATTACGAATTGTGAATGAAAAATTATGAATGACATGAAGTCAGCTTCCTTTTGCAGATTTCTGAATGGCTCCGATGATCCGGCATAATTCCTCTGCATCGGCATAAATGCTCACAAATTCGGTTTCAGTCAAATAATCCGTGTCTTTCAGCAAACGGAGCCAATAACTAGTTTCGCGGGCTTCTTTGTACGAAATCGCCAGCTTTGAAATAAAATCAGCTCGTGATTGCCCACCGATAGCCTCCTCGACATTTGCACCAATACTCGTGCCTGAGCGCAACACCTGCTTTGAAAGTACAAACTCTTTTTTCTCGGCAGTCAGATGCTGGTAAAGCCGGACAATCCGAACTGCAAATGCATAGCTCTTCTCCTGAACCACATTATCCTTCTTCATCTTCACCCCACACCCGGTTGATCGTCTTGGAAATCTTTTTGCGGCACTTCGTAATTTCTAATTCGTAATTCGTAATTTCTTCCTGATACCCCTCGATCTCCGCCACGATCTCCTGCTGCACCGCCAGCGGCGGCAGCGGGATTTGAAGAGAGGAAAGAAACTTCCGCGTTACTCCACGAACTCCGATCCCTTCCGCACTCCGTTCAATAATTTCAGCAAGGTGCTTTGAAATACAAAATAAATATTTAGGATTGAGTTGGCTCTCAGCTTTAACAACCAAACCTGTTAAATCCTGATTTACTGCATAATCCTCATCTGCAAATGCAAACTTCCCTACAGAAACCCTCGTAATGAGAATTGTAGAACCTTTGGGAACAACTTTGGTTGCAGATGACTGAACCGCTTTCTCTGTAATCAATTCTGAACCGATAACCTGGAATTGATCATTGATATGTTTTGAGGAAATCCATTTAACGGATCCATTCTCCCAGAAAGATGCATCCTTTTTGGATGGCGTTCCTCCTCCGATGAGATTGCACACCTCTCCGAGTTCAACCAGTGGATAATCCGAACTGAGCATTTCGGCGACTTTATACCGCTCACCGGAAAGGTTGTATTCGCCGTTTTCGGCGATCTGTTTTTTGGGCACGGCGAGGGCGAGATGTGGAGGGATGGCGGCCTCGCCGTCCGCGGTCGCAGAGGCCTGCGCCCCTCCAAAAAATTTCTTCAGCAGTTCGGCGGCTTCGGTGAGCTGTTCGCCGGAAACCTCGCGGCGCTGGGCACCAAGGCCGAATCCGTCGTTTTCGATTTTCACAAAAAGGATATCGTCGCGCTTTTTGGCGAGGCGCTTGTTCATGATCAGGATGGAGGTTTTGACGCCGCTGTAGGGCTGAAAGACGCCTGCGGGGAGCGATACGACGGCGACGAGGCTTTGTTCAACGAGCATTTTGCGCAGTGCTTTATAGGCCGTGCCGCTTTGGAAGATGATGCCTTCGGGGACAATAACGGCGGCGCGCCCGGTGGGCGTGAGGTGCTCGGCGATATAGTCCATGAAAAGCACTTCAGAACGCTTGGCCTGCACGGCAAACCGCTTGTGCGGTTTGATGCCGCCTTTCGGCGACATGAAGGGCGGATTGGCAAGAATGACGTCGGAAAGCTCGTTCCACTTTTCTTCGGAGGTGAGCGTGTCGTATTCCTCGATGTGCGGCTCGGTGAAGCCGTGCAGATACAGGTTCACCAGCGAAAGGCGCACCATGTCGGGCGAAATATCGTAGCCGTGGATATTTTTGACGAGCCGTTTTTTGTCGTCGGCGGTCAGTTTATCACCGAGTCGTTTCTTGGTATTGGCGGCGCGGATGTGTTTGTAGGATGAGATCAAAAATCCGGCGGTGCCGCAGGCGGGATCGAGAATCGATTCGTTTTTCTGCGGATCCATGACGTCGACCATAAAATCGATGATGTGGCGCGGGGTGCGGAACTGCCCGGCATCGCCCTGCGAACCGAGAACGGAGAGCAAATATTCAAAGGCGTCGCCGAGTTTTTCGGAATGGTCGTAGGTGAAAACGTTGATTTCCTTGAGGAAGCTACGCAGGGTTTCGGGATCGCGGTAGGGCAGAAAGGCGTTTTTAAAGATGTCGCGGAAGAGTTCGGGCAACCCGGTGTTCTGGCTCATTTTGGTGATGGCCTCGGAATAAAGGTGCAGCACATCGTGCCCGCCCATGTTCGATGCCATGAGCTGCGACCAGTCATATTTGCGGTAGTCGCCCGCAAAGAATTTCCGTTTGCCGCCCAGCTCAACCGATTCGGCATCCATGTCGGACATAAATTTATAGATCAGGGCAATGGTGATCTGTTCCACCTGGCTTTTCGGGTCGGGCACTTTGCCCACGAGAATATCACGGCAGGAATCAATCCGGCGTTTGGTTTCGGTATCGAGCATAAAATTCTTTCCTCAAAGTAGAGCAAGCGTCCCGCTTGCTTTAAACGGGCGGGACGCCCGTTCTACGTTTATTGCATAAATTGGTTCAGGGAAACATAGTCCTTGATGTATTCGGGAATGGTTTCGCGCCACTTGGACGGTACTTCCTTAAAATCGGCCATATTGAAAGAGGGATTGACGTTCAGATCGGAAAGATGACCGCTTTCGATAATGTTCCGCAGATAGCCGTCGACGGCATAGGCCGAGAAGTAGCGCTTCATCGCCATGAGGTGTTCGGCGTCTTCCGGCTTCTGATCGAGCACAAACCGATTGAACTCTTCGTCGAGAATCTCATCCCTGGATTTAAAGTGGCTGATGTGGCCAAAGATTTTTTCCAGAATTTCGCGAATGGACAGACGGCGGTCCACCCCGGCGGCGCGGCGCAGCTTTTCGAGCGTAAAAAATTCAGCCGGTTTATCGAACAGGTTGCCGGTCACATAATCGACCGCCACATCCCAGCGCTCGGCTTCGACTTCCTGCTGCAGCACAGGATCGGCCTTTACCTGGTCTTCGAACTTTTCAAAGAACATGCGGTCAACCTTCATGCCTTCATAACCGATCTGCTCGCTTTCCAGGGCAATCAAGGCATCGGTACCTCCATGGGTATATATCCCATCAGGCGGCGGTTGCGGAGGCGGCGGTTCCCCTCCCCCTCCTCCCGTTCGAGGTTTTCCAGGCTTTGGAAGTTTGAGCTTTTCGTCGTAATCGAATTTTTTCTCGAAATATTCGCAGGTAGCGAAAAAGTCGAAGAGCTTGTAGCGCGTTTTATCCGGCACGATCTCGTTCGCTTCCTGAATGCTTTGTTCCAGATCCGGATCGAAGAGTTCTTCAAGGAAGTTGTGCTTTCGAGTTCCGCGCCCTTTGATCTGCACAAAATCCTGTGGCGAAAATATGGGGCGCATAAGTGCCAGGTTAAGCAGGTCGGGGCAGTCGTAGCCCGTGGTCATCATGCCCACGGTAACGCATACCCGCGCTTTGCTGGTGCGGTAGCTTTCCAGAACGTTTGCGGAACCCAGCAGGTTGTTGTTCCTGAAATTGATGGTGAATTGCTTGGCATCGCGAATTAACGAGGTCACCTGTACTGCAAAGTCGGATTGGTAGCGCCCCGGAAACAGTTCATCGGCCAGTTCGTTCAGGATCTGCGTCAGCTTGGCCGCATGGTTTTGGCTGACCGCAAATACAATGGATTTCCCGATCTCTTTGCTGATCGGATCGCGCAAGGCTTTTTTCAAAAAGGTTCGGCAAAACAACCGGTTCGTTGCATCGGAGAAAAATTTCTTTTCGAAATCCTTCTGAAAGAAGCTTTGCTCCGCATCTTCTTCCCCCTCCGAAACCGTCATGGCGGAATACCCCTTTTCGGAAAGGAGCTTCGTGGTTACCTCGGTGCGGGCATCCACCACATAGGGATTGATCAGAAAGCCCGCCTTCACGCCATCAATCAGGGAATAACGGAACGTCGGATGGCCGGAATCGCAGCCGAACGTGCGGTAGGTATCCAGGAGTATGCGCCGTTCAAGTTCGCGCGGATCGCCCTGTTTCATCGCGGTTTTTCCGGCTTTTTTCAGATAGTTTTTCGGCGTGGCGGTCAGCCCCAGCTTGTAGCCCACAAAATATTCAAAAACCGCGCGGGCGTTCCCGCCGATGGAGCGGTGGGCTTCGTCGGAAATCACGAGATCAAAATCGGTCGGCGAAAAAAGGGTTCTGTATTTGTCGTTAAAGAGAAGCGATTGCACCGTCGTTACAACAATCTCCGCCTTGCGCCATCCATCACGATTCTCTTTAAAGATCAACGAGCTGTAATCGTTCTTCAAATACAGCTTCATGTCCTTGTCGGCCTGATCTTCCAACTCCAGCCGGTCGACAAGAAACAGAACGCGGGAGGCGTTTCCTGTGCGAAGGAACAATTTGATGATGGCTGCCGCCGTCAGGGTCTTTCCTGTGCCGGTCGCCATTTCAAAAAGGAACCGGTTGTTCCCCTCTTTGACCGCCCGTTGTATGGATTTGACCGCCCGAAGCTGGTAGTCGCGCAAAAACCGCAAGCGATTCTTTTCAACGAAGCCATCCCGCTCATCCTCGTTTTTCCAACCAGCCTGTTCTGAATAGCCAGGCAGTTGAGTCAACGCGATGTAATCATTATCCACCGGTTCACTGATCAGCTTCCCGGGGTTCGGTTCGTAGCGTCGATGCTCAGATACAGAGCCGGGCGTCGGAAAACGGGAAATGACATACGGGTTGCCCTGCTCCAAATCCCAGAAATAATGGAGGTTCCCGTTAGACAAAATCACAAAACGACAGTTTTGAGCGGCGGCATAGGAACGCGCCTGCTCCTTTGCGCTTAGCGGATGGATGTGCTCAGCTTTGGCTTCCAGCACGACAAATGGGAAGCCCTTTTCATCCAACAGCAGGAAGTCGATAACCCCGCTCTTGGTCTGCTCGAAATTTTCCCCGAGATTGGAAATCTGCGATTGAGTCATTTTGACATTCGGCTCAAGGACAATATTCGCAGCCCCTGCCTTGTCATCAAAAAACCGCCAGCCTGCTTCTTCAAGCAGACGGTTGATCTTAATTCGAGCCTTTGCTTCCTTTTCCGCCATTCTTTCTCCAGCAACACCTAAAAACCGGAAAAGAATATAAGGAACCCAACGAGTCAGCAAGCAAGACCCGGCGTCTTTTACGCTTTAAGAATGAAGAGAAGCATGGCCGGCATCATGATCCATGAGAATCAAACCAACCTGACTCCGTCGTCTTCAATCGTGATCATGCGCTGTTTATACAGCGCACCGATGGCATTTTTATAGGTCTTTTTGCTGACCCCGAAAAGCCCGTGAATCCGTTCCGGCGGCGTCTTGGCGGTGATCGGCATGAACCCGTCATGCGCTTTCAGATAGTCCAGAATTACATCCGTCAGTGCCGAGACCTTTCCATAGCCGGGTTTATTCAGCGCCAGATCGATCCGGCCATCGGGGCGGATATTTTTGATGTAGCCTTTTAGCTTCTGCCCCCGGCTCAATGACTGAAAAATTTCATTTTGAAACACCATTCCCCAACGTTCGTTGTTGATGATGAATTTATAACCCAGATCACTTTGCTGCCATGCAATCAAATCCACTTCTTCACCGTTTTTATAAAACCGTTTGGAAGCCGATAGAAACTTATCCAGCTTGGAAGACCCCACAATGCGCTCGCTGGCATTGTCGAAATAAATATAGACGAGATAGGATTCGCCTTTGCGCATTTTAACCCGCTGTTCCCGAAACGGAACAAACAGATCTTTCGGCAGGCCCCAGTCCAGGAATGCCCCCACAGCGTTATTATCCAGACAGCGCAACAGTGCAAATTCGCCGACCTGCGCTTTCGGCCTTTCCGTGGTGGCCGTGAGCCGATCCTCCGAATCAAGATAAACAAAGGCCTCCACTTTATCGCCTTCTTTCCAGGCACTGGAAACATAACGGTTCGGCATCAGGATTTCACCCAGCTGCAATCCGTCGAGCAGTAATCCGAAATCGGAAAAACGTGCGACCGACATACGATTAACTCTGCCCACTTCAACCATTGCTGCGTCTCCGGGAATTGGAACGACGACTCTTCACCTGACTCGGACGCTGACCGCCCTTCTTGGTGTTGCGCGGACGCCCGCTATCGCTCACCGTCACTTTTCCACGTTGCTGCCGGACCTTCGGTCCGGGTTTCGCATCGTCACCGGTGGCATTCATTGCTTTTTCAGAATGCAGGCTGTGTTTTA
The DNA here is from genome assembly GCA_029432795.1 of Pontiellaceae bacterium B12219. Taxonomy (GTDB): domain Bacteria; phylum Verrucomicrobiota; class Kiritimatiellia; order Kiritimatiellales; family Pontiellaceae; genus Pontiella. The sequence goes on along the minus strand of JARNMJ010000001.1, from coordinate 88,387 downwards.
AATCGCGCGGGATTTCAAAACGGATCAGTTTTTCAATCGCCCGCAGATAATCGCGTTCCTGCGCACTGCAGATTGAAATGGAATCGCCTTCAGCACCGGCACGGGCCGTACGGCCGATACGGTGCACATAAGTTTCCGGTTCCACCGGCATGTCATAGTTAATGACGTGGGAAATTTCCTTCACATCAATCCCGCGTGCGGCAATGTCGGTTGCAACAAGTGCGCGGCATTTACCCGATTTAAAATCGGCGAGCGCCTGGGTGCGGGCACTTTGACTCTTGTTTCCGTGAATCGCGGCGGCTGAAATTCCGATGCCTTCGAGCTTACGGGCCACTTTGTTCGCAACGTGTTTCATTTGCGTAAAAATAATGACCTTATCCAGTTTCTTACTGGCCATCAGCTGAAGGATCAGATCGTCTTTATGCTCTTTTTTAACAAACATGACTTTCTGCGTGATCCGCTCAACCGCCGGCTTTTCAGGCTCGATGGCCACCTGTACCGGATTGTTTACAAGCGATTCAGCAAGCTGCTTCACCTTTGCTTCCATTGTGGCGGAGAAAAAGAGTGACTGGCGTTTTTCAGGCAATACTTTGATCACTTTTTTAATGTCATGAATAAAGCCCATATCAAGCATGCGGTCGGCTTCGTCGAGCACAAAAACCTCCACGCCACCCAGATCAATCATGCCCTGATTCACCAGGTCAATCAGACGCCCCGGCGTGGCAACCACAATATTCACGCCGCGGCGAATCGCCTTCACCTGCGGATGCTGGCCAACCCCGCCGAAAATGACGGTATGAGAAATTTTGGTGTGTTTACCATATTTCTCAATACTCTCTCCAATTTGAGCAGCCAGCTCACGTGTTGGCGCAAGAATGAGAACTTCCGGTCGTTTTGAAACCGGGCGTTTATTTTTTTTCACCAGATACTGGAGAATCGGCAGGGTGAATGCTGCGGTCTTTCCCGTTCCCGTCTGCGCACAGCCGATCATATCGCGCCCTTTGAGCAAGGGCATAATGGCCTGTTCCTGAATCGGTGAGGGGGTGTGATAGCCAACTTCGGTAACTGCTTTTCCAATCTCTGGAAGCAATTCACCGAAGACGCCATTAAGGTCGTTTTCGTTTTTCATCTGTTTTTCCTAACTAAACCGGCGAATACATACTTTCAAAACTCGCCGCCGGTGGAGTGAAGAAAAGAGGAATCAGCCCGTCTGGCTGTCCTTGAAGGGTGGCGGTTCTATCGCACCTGCCCACCGGAGTCAAGTTCAGCACTCAGGAGTTTCAGGAGAAACCGTATAGGCTTCTTTCCCGAAAAAGGCCTTAAAGCAGTAAACCCAGACCGAAATCAGGCCCCAGCCCAGACCGAACAGCACACCGACATCCACAATACCGCGCCAGGGGTGCTGAAGCTCCCGAACGCCGACGATCAGCAAAACGACCATGGTCGTTACCGCATAGGCGATGATCTTTCTTTTGCGCGTTGCATGAAAAAATCCCATGCAGAAAAGCGGGGCGAAGATAATCCGAAGAGGTGTCGGGTTCGCCCGCAGATACAGGGCACGGGCCGCAACGCGTGGCGAAAACTTGAGCTGGAAACCTTTATAACCCTCAGCATAACCCATAAAAACAAGGCTGATCACCAACCCGACCCAGTGAATTCCAGTCAAGGTCTCATGCTGCAGATCAATCACCGGAGGCAACACGCTGAAAAAACCACGTATGAGAATCATGCTCAGTCCAAAAACTCCCCAAATTGCTCCAATTGTTCCAGCCATAGCATCCCGCCTTTTGTCGTGTACGAAAGCGCCGGAGTCTATCAGCACAAGGTCTAAAAAGAAGCCTTTTCTCAAACCAGATCAGAGTTGGCATGTCTACTGCTTTATAACAGGCTCATCTCCTCCTGCCAGGCAGCGAGAGTCTGAGCGATCTCTGCTCTCCTGCCTGGTTATTTTTATTCTCCGAACCGCACGGCCCATTCCAGCATTCGATCAAACTGATTTCTTCGGACTTATATTTACTTCAGAGGGACAGAACGATTCCTTTGAACACAAACCGTCCGGACCCAACAAAAACCCCGCAAAAAGGGGCTTTTATTGTAAATTGGTGGAAAGAGAGGGATTGATGAGGCTCCGCCTCACCCTTTGGGCAGTTCTTCGAAAACTCTTATCGGGCGCTCATCTCTCAAACAAAAAAAAAAGACGACCAGAGGTTAATCTGATCGTCTTTAAAAAATGGCGGAAAGAGAGGGATTCGAACCCTCGGTACCACGTAAGTAGTACACCGGATTAGCAGTCCAGCACCTTCAGCCACTCAGTCATCTTTCCGCGCTAAAAGTGAGGCAGGAAGATAGATGAGCCCCCTATCCTTTGCAAGCGGTTTTTAGACAAAAGGTGCAATCTTTCCAAAGACGGGAAGTCCGCTTACCAAAAGTGATACTGCCCATACTTCAGAACATACAGACCGAGCACAAAATTTGTCGTGCCGTGCGCGATGATTGCAGCCCAGATATCCCGTGTTTTAATGTATAACAGACCATAGCTGATTCCGCAGATGATGGCCGCGCCCACTTCATAATGGGAGACACTGAAAAAGAGCGAGATCAGCAGCAGCATCGGCCAATTCAGATTCCCCGCATCGATCTTGAAAAAGGGACTGCCCTGCATCCATCGATATAAAAAACCGCGGTAAAAGAATTCTTCAATGATGGCAATCATCACGGTGCTTCCGAACATATGAATCCAGAAGACCATCCAACCGGTGACTTTCGGATCATATTCATGCAGACCGACATGTTCCCCCTCTTCGATCACTTCGTAGGGCAGCCGGGTTCGCTCCACCTCAATCCCCATCGAAACGGCTTCCTGAATTTCAGGCGTTTCAGCAGCCAGTGGAATTTCAAAAAGTTCGCGCGTTTTAAACGGCTTCATGAACGGGTCCACCAACAGGCGGTCGTACCACTCCGTTACAGCGGGCGCCTTTTTCTGCACAATCGGAGTCTCAACCCCCACCCAGACGATAAAGATAAACAGCCCAACGCCGATGGCCGCGGGAATATTTTTCCAATTCAATTTCGGATACCATCGCCATGGGCGGAAAACAGCCAGCAGAACCAGCCCCCCTATCGTGCGGGCGTTGTAGCCATCAAACCAGACCATCATGGTCAGCCAAATGGCAAAAGGGAGAACATGGGCGATGATGGCCTTATTGTTCTCCCGCTCTTCCTCAGGGCTCATTTCTTCATGTTGCCGTTCGCTCATAGGGAAACGTAATGCGTATTGCGTAATACGTAAGCAGCACAACCGTGCTGCAACTACGGATTACCCGTTACGAATTACCCTTTATCTTTGCCGTTTTCATCCGATAAAATTTCTTTCTTTTCCACATCATCTTCGAGCTGATCCGGCTCCGCGCCTTCTTTCTGCCCCTTCTTGAATTCGCCAAGGCTCTTACCCAGCGACCGCGAAAGCTCAGGCAGTTTTTTTGCGCCGAACAAAAGCAGTACAATAAAGAGAATAACTAAAAGTTCCTGCCCGCCGGGCATTCCAATGGCCAATGTATTCATGATGCTATTCCTCGGTTGAATCGGTTGAATTCTTTTTATTTTCGTCTTCATCAGTGGAGACGGATGTTTCATCGGGTTCCGTTTCTGCGGTCGGCTCAGCTTCCACCTCCGGCTCCTCGGCCTTCTGCGGCACCTCCCGGTTTCCGGTAAAATGAAGGAACCATATACAGAACTCATAAAGCAAGATCAAGGGAACCGCCATCAGAACCTGGGTCATAACGTCCGGCGGAGTTAAAATCATGGCCACCACAAAAATACCGACCACCACGTAAGGACGGGCCGCACGCAGCCCTTTGGAGGCAACCAATCCCATTTTTCCTAGAATCAGAATCACCACCGGAAGCTGGAATGCGACCCCGAATCCGAGCAGAAGCTGAAGCGCAAAGGCGATGTATTTGTTGTAAAACCAAATCGATTCCCCGCCGAGCTGTCCGCCGATTTTCAACATCAGCCCCAGCGCCAGCGGCAGGGTGATGCGATAGCCCATATAAATGCCCACCAGAAAAAGTCCGCCGGAAAATACGGCAATGCGGGTCATCAGCTTGCGCTCCACCTCGCGCACACCGGGCATCACAAACAGTCCGACAAAAAAGACCACGAAGGGCAGACTGAGCAGCAACCCGGTGAAGAATGTAACCGTCAGCCACATTTTGATCGCCGCGGCAGGTTCGGAAAACTGCAAGCGTATCACGCCGGTTTTCGATTTTTTTCCAGCATCCGGAAGAATCACATCGGCATCCACCTGATAATACGGCCGGCCATCTTCCGCAAGGATCAGCGTATTCGTTGAAAAGGCATCGGCTCCGACCCGAAGCTGAACCGAGGATTTATTCAGCACCTGCTCAGCACTTTTTTCAATATAGGGCTCTGCCGGTGCACGCAGAATGCGAATCACATGATCCGCAAAGGGCAGACAGACAACCATGCCGATTACAAGCGACACAAAAACACGGATTATCGTTTTGCGAAACTCTTCGAGATGCTCCAGAAACGGCATCTCGCTGTCGTCGTAACGAAATTTACCGGCAAGCGACTTAAACTTTTCGAGCATCTTCATCCTCTTCCGGGCATTTATCCGGGTCCACCCCCGGCTCATCACCTTCCGTTACCGCTTCGTTGCCGAGTTCGCCCTCCCCCAGGTCTTTTTCCAGGTTATGGAAGGTTTCATCCGAATAGTCGCGCTCCTCATCATCATACCCGCAATCGTCATCTGTGGACACAGGCGTTTCATTCGTCAGATCGCTATACATAATTTCGCGCTTAAAATTATCCGCGGTTGAACGCACGGAATTCATAAGCTCATTAATTTTTCTGAAAATCTTCGGCGCATCCTTGGCACCGAACATCAGCAACAGTACCAGCATGATGACCAGAAATTCCGGTCCGCCGGGGCCGATAAAAGCCAATTGAAAACAACAGTTAAACATGATCAGCCTTCCACAATCACCAGGTTTTGAATATCCGCCGCCGCACGCAACTCATCCGCCACGGCACCGATTACATCATTCTTCCGCGCTTCGAAAAGCATACTCTCAATATCATAGCGCACATCTTCATACGCCTGCATGGTTTCCGGTTTATGCTCGCGGACCAGCAGAATATGATAGCCGAACTCCGTTTGAAACACATCACTGAAGGTACCGGGGTTTGTGCTGAATGCCACCCGTTCAAAAGCAGGCACCATCTGTCCGCGCGCAAAGAATCCCAAATCATAACTGCCATCGGAACAGTGGGAATGTTCCGCCGCCAAGACATCAAAATCCTCTCCCTTGGCCAGACGCTCGCGTACATTCAGCAAATCAGCATACACCTTTTCCACCGGAAGCTCCGGCGAAGGATGCTGCACAATGTGAGCCGCATGCACCATTTCAGGCTCCCGAAACTCTTCCGGATGCGCTTCATAATATGTCCGGGAATCCGCTTCAACCGGTCGAACGGCAGTAACGCAAAGCCGATCGAAATATTTTTCCAACCGAATCCCGTCCTCAATATCCGCTTTGATGCTTTTGACATCCTCGTCAGTCAGTTCAAACCGCTTATTAAATTCCTCTTCGCCGCCGTGCTGCTCCTTCATGGCATAAAAACGCGCTTCAATTTCCTCCGGCCGGACAGAATCAATTTCCTTCCGGGCCTGCTGCATCAGCAATACGCGCTCCACCGCATTTTCGCGCGCATCGGATTCAATCTTTTCCGCCCGCTCGTCCATTTCCTGCCAGGACATTTCCTGCGCATAGCGTTCGCGCAGCAGCTGCAATTCCTGCTGAATCAGTCCATCAGACACCGCTTCGCCATTCACGAGAATCGGCGCGGCCTGCTCCTCAGATTCGATTGTTGCTTTTTCACTCATTGTTTTATTTTCCAACGGTTGGAACCGACGCACCTGCGGCGTTCTTCATTATGTCTGCCGCAGGACGTCCATTTTGGACAAGCCCGGCCATTTCCCGCATAACAGGATCGATGTGCTTGAAAAAGGTTTTATACCCGGAACAGAGATAGTTCAATCCCGGCTCGCCATCAGGTGTATACATAAAACGATGTTTCGGACATTCACCATTGCAGGCAAACAGAAACTCGCATTCCCGGCAATAACCCGGCAATGCCGCCGCTTTATCCCGCCCGAATTTCAGCTGCCGGTCGGAATACAGCATTTCCTCCAACGACCTTTCCATAATGTTGCCCAGCGCATAGTCGGGATAAACATAGTGGTCGCAGGAATAGATGCCCCCGTCGTGCTCCATGGCAACGGCCTTGCCGCACTCTTTTGAAAAAATGCAAAGGCCGGAATCCATCCCGCACCAGGCCCCCAGCGCAACATCAAACAGATTCACAAAAATGCGGCCGACATCCTCCTTCAGCCATTCATCAAAAACCGCACAGAGAAATTGTCCAAATCCCTCCGAAGAAACCGCCCAGGGCATCATCGTATCCGAATGTCCGAGAGCTTTCAGGTCCGGCGGAACCGCCAGATTCAATCCGATGGCATGCGCATCCCGATCACCAGCCCGTTCCACAATCGGAATAAACTGCATAAAGGTCACACCCTGCTCTTTCAGAAACCGATAAATCTCAACCGCTTCGTCCGGGCTCTGCCGAGTCACGCACGTGAGTGTGTTAAACTCAACCTTCCATTTTTTAAGCAGTTCCAATGCCTGGAAAACGCGCTCAAAAGAACCAACCCCGCCCTTATCTTTCCGATAGCGATTATGAATATGTTCAGGACCATCCAGACTCAGACCGACCAGAAACTTTTCCCGCGCAAAAAAACGGCACCACTCATCATCCAGATTCGTTCCGTTGGTCTGAAAGGCATTACGAACCGGCCGACCGCCGGCATGACGCCGCTGCAACGCAGCCACCTTCCGGAAAAAATCGAGCCCCATAAGCGTCGGCTCTCCCCCTTGCCACGCAAAACTGATCTCCGGCGTGTGCTGACTTTGGATGTATTTCCGAATATAGGTTTCCAGAACCTCATCGCTCATTTTATAGTTTTCACCGGCCGGAAAAAGGTTCTCTTTCTCCAGGTAAAAACAGTATTGGCAATCGAGATTACACAGCGGACCAATCGGTTTGGTCATCACATGAAAGGATCGAGGCTGTGATGCCGAAGTCTTGAAGGAGTCATTCATAAATGCAACCAAAGTGAGGCGTGATCTGCCGAGCAGTCACGTTTCACGACTCAATCATCACGCATTCCGGTAGGCCTGACGCAGCACAAAATCCATCAGAACCAGCGCCGTCATTGTTTCAACAATCGGAACCGCACGCGGCACAACACACGGATCATGACGACCTTTGGCCTCCAACACCGTGGATTCGCCTTCAAATGTTGAGGTATTCTGCGCCATACCGATGGTTGCCGGGGGCTTGAATGCAATACGGAAAACCAGCGGTTCACCGTTTGAAATACCGCCCTGCACTCCCCCGCTGAAATTGGTTGAGGTGCCCAGACGTCCATCCGCCTTTAATTCAAAGGGATCATTATGCTGCGAACCGAACATCCGCGCACCGGCAAAACCGGAGCCGAGTTCAAACCCTTTCGTCGCCGGAATCGAGAGCATCGCCTGCCCCAGCTTGGCTTCCATCCGTTCGAAAACCGGTTCGCCCAGCCCCACCGGAAGATTCTCCACCACGCAGCTCAGCACTCCGCCAACGGAATCCTTGCGGTCACGAGTGGTTTTCACCAATTCGATCATCCGTTTTGCAGCGGCTTCATCCGGGCACCGAATAATGTTGGAATCGATCTGTTCGCGGGTCAGCCCTTCGGTGCTCATATCACGGGCATCGATTTCGCCGACGGAACTTACCCAGGAAATAATACGGGTACCGAACTGTTCAAACAGCCACTTCTCAGCAATCGCACCGGCAGCCACACGACCGATCGTTTCGCGCGCACTCGAACGCCCGCCGCCACTCGCCGCACGGTTTCCATATTTCATCTGATAGGTGAAATCGGCGTGCGAAGGACGCGGAACATTGCTCATTTCACCATAATCGTGCGGGCGCTGATCCTTATTGTTCACCATCAGACCAATGGGTGTGCCCAGCGTTTTTCCGTTTTCAACGCCGGAAAGAATAATCACTTTATCGGCTTCATCCCGCGGGGTGGTCATATCGCTCTGGCCCGGACGGCGACGGGTCAGCTGCGGCTGAATATCCTCTTCGCTCAGTTGCAGGTTGGCGGGGCAGCCATCAACAATGGCACCAACCGCTTTTCCGTGCGATTCGCCAAAGGTGGATACTTTATAAAGTGTTCCGATCGTACTCGACATGGGTTTTCCTTTGTTCCGGGACTTCCAATGTTTGGAACTCCTCTGATTTCTAACAGCTTTAAAACCCGTGTTTATAGCACTAACCCACGGCGGATTGGACTAAAAAGCCAAGAAAATCTCGTCCGCGCCGGAAGCGCCCCGAAATTCAGCTCGCCTCTTATTTGGTTTGCAATAATCGGGGCATTGTGGAGAATTCCGGTCCTCTACGCAAAATACAGGAACAGCACTATGGAACCACAGAAACGCCAGCATCTACAGGATATTTACGCAACGGACCATAACAGTCGTGACGATTATACCCCTCAGGTTTCCAATGAAATTATCGAAGAGCGCAAGCGCGAACAGCGGCGGCATCAGTTTTCCAGTTTCATTATGGGGCTCACGATTCTCTTATTAGCCGTTTCCCTCGTATATCTCGTTGTTCGCGAATACATCGATATTCTGAAACAGAGCGAAGCACCGGCCCCGATTACCACGGAATATATTCCCCGCTACTCCCTGCCGACGGAATCGCAGTGGGTCCTCGATTTTTCAAGAAATTATGCCGATCCCCAATGGAACGGAGAAGGCGAGCGGCCGTTCGACACCGCCTGGCTGAAAAAGGCCGCCTTCAATGTCATCCTTGCCGAACAGGCTATGGAAATCGGCGAATTCGGCGAAGCAGCTGAATTCTACGAAAACGCACTCGAAATCCTCCCCGACCTCGAGGGAGTACGCGTGCCCCTCGGCATGTCCTATTTCAAACTCAAAGAATTCGGCAAAGCCCTGGCCCTGCTGGAAAATGCATCCGATTCGGATTTAACGTATGATGTACTGAACAATCTCGGAGCCGCCTGCATTGAAGCACAGCAGCATGATCGCGCAGAAGAATATCTGCTCCGCTCCATCGAGCTGAAACCGGCATACGCCGAAGCCATCCGCAATCTGGCCATGCTCTACCGGAAAACCAATCAGGAAACCAAAGCCATTGATCTCTTTGAACAGTTTCTGGACCTGCGGCCGCTCGATACAGAAACACGTCACAGCTTCGCACTGTATCTCACGAAGATCGGAAGCTGGGAACTCGCCGGCGAGCAGCTGCGTCTGCTGACACAGGAAATTAAAAACGATGCCACCCTCTTCCGTCTGCTGGCGCAGGTCGAAGTGAAACTCGGCAACGATAAAGCGGCCATCGCCGCCTTTCAGCGCGCCTCACAGCTCTCCGACCCGAAACGCGCACTCGGATGGATGAACGAAGAGGAATTCGATGCGCTTCGCAGCGATGAAGATTTTCAGGCCCTCATGCGGCAGGTCGAAACCCGCTAACCGAAAAAGTGAAAGATCAGATGATTCAGGCCGAGTGCAATCAGCGCGGCCAGAAAATCATCAATCGTAATTCCGAAGCCCCCGTGAATATGCTGAAGCTGCTTAATCGGCGGCGGCTTCGTGATGTCGAAAATCCGATGCAGAATAAATCCGCTTAACAGCGCCCACGGACTCGACAGGCCGATTACAGTGATCGGAAGCGTCAGATACTCATCCGCCACAATACAGCCCGGATCTTTTCCTCCGATTATTTTTTCCGCCACTTCACAAATCGGAATCGACAGCAGGGTCAATGCAACACAGATAACAATCTGCGTTCCAACCTCCGGAACCCGCATGACGCCCCACGCCAGCGGCAATCCGACCAGCGTGCCCACTGTTCCCGGCATAATCGGACTCAGTCCGGTTCCAAAACCCACCGCAATCCATTTAATAAAATTCTTCATCATTCACTCCGTTTCCCACACTTGCGCAAGTATGGACTATCTAATAACAAGGTTTAAAAGCTCTTCTGCAAATTAACCGTTCGGCTGTCGAACCCGCCACCGACCAGCATTCTCTAAAACAAAGCCCCGGGCCGATAACTTTTTAAGATACCGGGACATCCCGGTCTTTTCTGCAAGCAAAGGCGCCGGCATTTCCTGCACAACCAACTGGTTAACCACCGCGATCCGGCATTCATGCGTAAAGCCGGTCAACAGCGTTAACACCGGGCCGGTGCCTGAACCCGCCCGACGTATTTCCCCGATCGTTATCGAAGTCAGATGATCATCGCCAGAATCCGAAACTGTTTCCATAACGGGCAGTCACTCATAGGCCCCCTTGTACCGCCTGAGCGCACACTTGCGCAAGTGTGGGAATTGATTTTCTACCCGCCCCGCACACCTGCGCCCGTGCGCGGAACTATTCGAGAATGGCCGACAGCGCAGCAAGCAATCCTACAGTTGCGGTGTCCGTCCGCAAAATCCGATTGCCCATGCCGAACAATTCGAATCCCCGCTCTTTAAGCATCTCCAGTTCAAAGTTGGTCCACCCGCCTTCGGGCCCGATCGCCAACAGGATGCGCCGCTCTGTTTCTCGAAGATCCGCCGCTGTCTTGGCGGAGGAGGACAAGGCTTGGAAATCGCGAATTCGTTTTTCGCCTGACGGATCAGCCAACAACTTCCAGTGCCTGGAAAACTCCGCCCCCAACCGATCCTCAACAAACGGCTTAAATAACGGCTCAATCTGCACCGTCGGCAGATGTGTGCACCGCGCTTGCTGAAGCCCCTCCATGAGCATTTTATTATAGAAATCGGGGGCAATCACATGACTGTCAAAATAATAGCGCTCCACTTTATCGGCCCGCAGCAGCACAATCCGCCCCACACCCAACGCCGCCAGTTGTGCCCACATGCGCTTCAGCACTTTCGGCCGAGGCATTGCCAGCAACAGATCCATGCGCGGCTTCGGAGGAACTGCTCCATCAAAAACACAACTCAATCCAACCTGATGACCTTCCAATGACTGGACGGTTCCGGTTCCGAGCGGTCCATCCAGCAAACCGACCCGCAGCTCTTTTCCAATTCCGGCATTCAGTACCTTGCGGATATGCCGTGCGCGATCATCTGTTAAAACAACGTGATGCTCTTCATCGACTTCCGAAGGATGGATAATAATCAAATTCATACATACAGAATGAATAGCACCGCCAACGGATGCAACCATCCATTCTTGCAGTTTATTTTTCAGCCCCGCATATTGGAGGGCATGAACATTCTTCTCTCCAATGATGACGGCATTCACGCCCCCGGAATTAAAATACTTCACAAGGCCCTTACGGGGATGGGCCACCTGCATGTGGTCGCTCCCGACACCGAACGAAGTGCCACCGGACATGCCATCACCATCTTCGACCCGATCCGCACCATGCCCATCGAAAAAGATGGAACATATTTTGGAATTGCGGTCGACGGAACACCTGCCGACTGCATCAAACTGGCCGTGAGTTTTCTCCAAAAGGAAACCCCGCCCGACCTGGTGGTTAGCGGCATCAACCTTGGTTCAAATACGGGCATCAGCGTGCTCTACTCCGGCACCATCTCCGCCGCGAGCGAAGCCACAATTCTCGGTGTGCCCGCGATTGCATTTTCACTCTGCACCTATTCCGATCCGCACTGGGAAACCGCCGAATACGTCGTGGCCGAAGTCGTTAAAAAAGTAATGAAAAATCCGTTGCCCGACGGCACCCTGCTCAATGTAAATATTCCGAATATCCCGCTTTCCGAACTCAAAGGAATGAAAGCCGCGCGAATGGGCCGATCCCGCTTCATTGAAAAATTTTCCGAGCATCGCGATCCCAGAGGAAACCTTTATTACTGGTTAGACGGGGAACTAGACCTTTTGGACGATGCTGCTGATACCGATGTCCGCATTGTTGAATCAGGCTACGTTGCACTCACCCCGATTCATATCGATCTCACCGCGCATCATTGCATGGAACAGGTTCAAATCTGGAATACCGAGAATAAACGCTGAGACGTCCCCAGCCCGGCAACCTTCTGCGAATGGCTTTGTGCTCCCGTTCGCGCCGGCGAATTATGCGCCAACCAGCTTTCTGAAAATGGACGCCTTGGGTTTGGCCTTGGATTTTTCTTTACGAGCGGCCTCTTGCTTCGCGCGTTCCTGTTCCTGCGCAATCCTGCGTTCCCGTTCCTCTGCCTCTTGACGCTTTTTCTGCATCTCGATTCGTTTGGCCTCAGCCCGCTCCCGTTCAAGCCGGTTTTTTTCTTCCCTCGCCAACTGCTGCTGACTCTTTTTCTTCACCTTGCGGCTGGCCTTTTTCTTTTTCGGCGGCCGTTTTCCCGAAACCCGTTCTTTCGCCGTATTTGAGACCGGTTTCGACTCTGAAACGGAACTGCTGGTTACGGAATCGGAATTAATCCGGGGCAGACTGCTTAGAAATGCAAGATGCTCATCAAGAACATTCGGTTTCGGCTTTGGTTTATGAATCTCCGGAAGGCTGTTTAAAAATGAAAGGGTTTCATCCAGAGAACTGGTTTTAGATTTTTTCATTTCAGCCGGACTGAGTGCACCCTCAGTAACTTCTGTGATTATTTGTTCCGGAGACTCCCCTGCAGACTTCATTTCCTTACCCTATATCCTCGTTAAAAAAAACAGTCCGATTTTAATATCGCTCCCGAGGCTCTGATTCAAATTAATTCTGACCGATTTAAGCCAAAATCCACCCAAACCCTACGCTTTTTTAACAAACTCGGATTTGAGCTTCATCGCCCCGAAACCGGTGATCTTGCAGTCGATATTATGATCGCCACCGCAAAGGCGAATACCCTTCACCTTGGTGCCGACTTTCAGATCAGACTGAGCGCCCTTGACTTTCAGCCCCTTGACGACAGTTACGTCATCGCCGTCGGCCAATGCATTACCATTCGCGTCCAGCACAACAAGCCCATCGGATGAGGTTTCGGCAACCTCCTCGCCCGCAATCCACTCGTGCCCGCAATCCGGGCAGACCAGCATATCACGATCTTCATAGGCATATTCAGAATCACATTCTGGACAATGGGGAATATCACTCATAAAAAATTATCCTTTAATTAAAGCGGCAAGCTCAGCAGGCAGATCACCCTCGGCCTCAAAGCGTTCGAGCTCGCGGTTACAAACGGAAGAAAAATGATTCAGTAAAGAATCGCGCACCAACGGCATCTCCGGACATTCCTCGCCGAGAATGGTTTTAAGCGAGGCAACCGGCTCCCCGACCAACCCGCATGGAACAATGGTACTGAACCCCATGAGGTCGTTGCTGACATTAAAGCTCATGCCGTGAAAGGAGACCCATTTTTTCAGGCGGAAGCCGATCGCGGCAATCTTGCCCGCATCGGTCCACGCCCCCGACTTGCCTTCGCGACGGAAGCCGTCAACTCCGTAATCGCCCAACGTGCGAATAGCCGTTTCTTCCAGATTAAAAAGATAGCCGTGGGAATCCGCCTCATTACCCCCCAGATAAAGAACGGGATAAAGCACCCATTGTCCCGGACCGTGGAAGGTAACATCACCACCGCGTTCAGCATGAAACAGATCAATACCCAGTTCGCGGTATTCCTCTTCCGTCTTCAGCAGGTAGTTCGCCCGACCGCGATTTCCAAGCGTCACGGTTGGCGTATGCTGAAGAATCAAAACGGTATCCGGAATCAGGTTATCCTGTCGCGCCTTCAAAAGGCGGCGCTGGATATCCAGACCTTCCTGATACGGAACGGGGGCGGAAAAACTGACAGACCATGCTTTCATCATAAATAAAAAAGGAGGACCGCAATGTCCTCCTTCATTCTCCAACGTTTGGAAAAGTTAATCTTCCGGGCAGAGTTCTTCGTAGGAATCGGCATCCATCATGTCATCGACTTCAGATTCGTCGTTGACTTTGATTTTGAAGATCCAGCCCTTACCGAAAGGATCATTATTGATCAACTCAGGAGCATCTTCCAATGCTTCGTTTACAGCAATCACTTCACCGCCAACAGGAGCATAAACATCCGCGGCAGCTTTAACAGACTCAACCACTGCGGCTTCATCGCCGGCTTCGAATGCAGTTCCGACTTCCGGAAGCTCGACAAATGTCAGATCCGAAAGCTGGCTTTGCGCAAAGTCGGAAATTCCAACTGTTGCAACACCGTCTTCTAGAGCAACCCATTCATGGGTTTTTGCATAGAACAGATCTTGTGGAACCGACATATTTCTTCTCCTGGTTATCGATTTATGGACCTGAAAAAAGTGGAGGTGCGGATCGGAGTCGAACCGATCTAGATGGATTTGCAATCCACTGCCTAACCGCTTGGCTACCGCACCTTTTGTTTCAAAAGCGGTCATCAATGTAATGATGCGCTCAGGGCTTTCAAACAAAATTTGCTAAAAATTATTCAGGTAATTGCAACCATCTCGAATGGAGCCGACTACACAACCAATACTGTATTGTCAATTAGACGTGTTTTCCCGAACTTTACCGCCAAAGCAACCAAGGTTCGGTCGGCCACTTCCAAAACCGGCTTCAGCGAATCATCCGCAACGAACTCAATATAGTCGATTTCAGCCCCTGGAATTTCGCCGATCAGGTCCACCATCGACTTCCGGAGGCTGGAAACATTTCGCGTCCCTTTTGAGACCGAGGAGGTAATTAAATCCAGCGACCGTCTCAGACACAAGGCATGCCGGCGCTGCTCCTCGGAAAGGTATTTATTCCGCGAGCTCATCGCCAAACCATCCGGCTCCCGAACAATCGGACCGCGTACAATCTCTACCGGGAAATTCAGATCCCGCACCATCCGCTCAATCACCCGCAGCTGCTGCGCATCCTTTTCACCGAAAACAGCAAGATCCGGCTGCACCAGATTAAACAGCTTGGCCACCACCGTACAGACGCCGCGAAAATGCCCCGGACGCGACGCCCCGCACAATACACCACTGAGGGCCTCTTCATCCACCCAGACGCTTGAATCCGCCGAATACATCGCTCCTGGCTCCGGATAAAAAATAAGATCCACGCCCTGCTGCGCACATAAGAATTCATCGCGCTCGAAATCGCGTGGATAAGCATCCAGATCCTCGGCCGGGCCAAATTGCGTGGGGTTCACAAAAATACTGACCACCAACACATCACATCGCGTTCGAGCCAGCTTCATCAGGGAAAGGTGTCCTTCATGCAGGAACCCCATCGTCGGAACAAAGCCGATCGTTTTTCCCGCTCGCTTCAGGTCAAGCGCAACGCGCTGCATTTCATCCGGTGATTTGATGGTTTTCATTTAATACGTATGTTCCTCGCCGGGAAAAACACCCTCTTCAACCTCGGTCTTATAGGTTGCCAGACCTTCGGAAATCAGCGTGTGCAGGTAAGCATATTTTTTAACAAACTTCGGAACCGGCTTTCCACTCATACCCAACAGATCCGTAAACACAAGCACCTGCCCGTCGCACCCGGCACCGGCACCGATTCCAATGGTTGGAATCGTCAGCGCCTTTGAAATCATTTCGCCCAATTCGGCAGGAACACATTCCAGCACCACGCCAAACGCACCGGCCTGTTCAATCGCCATGGCATCATCCATCAGTTTACGGGCCTGCTCCGAGGTTTTACCCTGCACTTTATAGCCCCCCATTTCCTTGATGCTCTGTGGCGTAAGCCCGATATGCCCAAGCACCGGCACACCGTTCTTCACGAGCGATTCAATCAACTCCGCACGGATGGCGCCGCCCTCAACCTTCACCGCATCGGCATGCGCTTCCTTCAGAAAACGCCCGGCATTCTCCAGCCCCATTGCAATCGAGGGCTGATAGGACATAAAAGGCATATCCGCAATAATCAGCGCATTGCGCGCACCCCGCGAAACCGCCCGTGTGTGGTGCAGCATTTCATTCATGCTCACCGGCAGGGTCGTTTCATAGCCCAGCACCGTCATGCCCAGCGAGTCGCCCACCAGAATGGCCGGGATATCGGCATCATCCACCAGCGAAGCCGTCAGCGCATCATACGCCGTCAGCATCGAAATCTTCTTTTCGCCCTTCAGGGCCTTAAGCTTTGCAGCTGTCCATTTCATAAGAGAGTCCGTAATGAGTAATACGTGATGCGTAATTCTGCCCGATCCGCTCAAACATAATAAATTACGAGTTAAGTATTACGGGTTATTTCTACCAGCGGTCGTCAAAAACACTCAAACCGTGGTCCGGCGGAAGCGCCGCAAGAATCTGCGAGACCGATTTACTCGCCTCCGGCAACACCATCTGCGGTCGCACATCGCAAAGCGGCTGCACCACAAAACGGCGCTCTGCCCAGCGGGGGTGCGGCACTTCAAGTCCGCCGCTGTCAATAATCATTTCACCGGCATAAATGATATCCACATCAATCGGACGCGGCGCATTGCGATCCGTCGCATTGCGTTCCCGTCCGAGCATATGTTCAATTTTGCCTATATAGGAGAGCCAGCTTTCCAGCGGGAGTTCACTTTCCACCACAACAATGGAATTCAGATAGGCCATATCCTGATATTCCGGTTTTACGTCCACCGGAGTGGTTTCATAAATCGGCGACTGGTCAACAAACGTGGTACGCGGCGCCGACAGCAGTAAATTTTTCGCCTGCATCAGCAACCGTTTCCGGTTGTAAAGATTGGAACCTAGGCTAAACCCGATTTCCATATTCGACCATCCCTTCAAAAATAGTTACCGCGCCGCCTGTCAGCGTGGTTCTTCCGTGAACTGAATCAATTACCAAATCAAAGCCGCCGGCGCAATGCACGGTAACCGGCAAACTGACCCGGCCCCGTTCCGCAGCAAGCACAGCCACTGCCGCCGCACCTGTTCCGCAGGCCAGCGTTTCCGCCTCCACCCCGCGTTCGTAGGTACGAACCGACAAGCTACCATCGGCCTCCACCGTTGCAAAGTTGGCATTTGTTCCTTCAGGTGAAAATAAACGATGTTCGCGCAATTGTTTTCCAACCCCCGGAAGTTCCAGGGTCTCGAGATCCTCCACCCAGGCCACCGCATGCGGAACCCCCGTGTTCACAAAATCCACCGGCCAGTCCAACTCCGCCGGAAGATCGAGCTGCAGCTCTTTGGGCTCCGTCAGTTCCAGTTCCACCTGCTCGCCCCGAATCGTTGCACGAACCAGCCCCGCCGCCGTTTCAATGCTCATCTGCACAGAAGCAATACCCAGCTCAAAAGCTTTACGGGCAATACACCGCGCCCCGTTGCCGCACATATCCACTTCCCCGCCGTCCGGATTGATAAAGCGCATGCGGAAATCGGCGGTATCCGAAGGCTGAATGAGCAGAATACCGTCGCAGCCGATGCCGGTACGGTGCGCGGCAATGGAAACAATGAATGCAGAGTCATTCAGCGGGAACATCCGTTCTCGGTCATCAACCACAATAAAGTCGTTACCGGCCCCGTGCATTTTGGTGAATGGAATTTTCATACAATGGGATCAATCTACCGTAAAAGTTCCATGATCTGAAAACAAAAAGGGCCGCCGAATAGGCGACCCTCTGATTTCCAAGGTTTGGAAATTTAGCCGACGAGCGCAAGAAGCACACCGGCCGCAACAGCAGAGCCGATTACCCCCGCCACATTCGGCCCCATGGCATGCATGAGCAGGAAGTTCTGCGGGTTGGCTTCCAGGCCGACCTTATTCGACACACGGGCCGCCATCGGAACGGCGGAAACACCGGCGGAACCGATCAATGGATTGATCTGATCTTTGCTGAATTTATTCATCAGCTTCGCCAGCAGCAGCCCCGCAGCGGTACCGATCACAAAGGCTCCCAGCCCCAGCGCCAGAATGCCTAGCGTCTGCACGTTCAGGAATTTATCAGCCGCCAGTTTCGAGCCGACCGCCAGCCCCAGCATGATCGTAACGATATTGATGAGAGCATTCTGCGCAGTATCTGAAAGACGGTCCACAACCATGGATTCCTTCATCAGATTACCGAGCATGAGCATACCGATCAGCGGCGTCGCCGAAGGCAGCAGCAGCAGGCAGAGCACCAGCACCAGCAGCGGGAAAATAATTTTTTCGGTTTTGGTTACGTGGCGCAGCTGCTTCATCACAATACAGCGCTCTTCCTTGGTGGTGAGCATCCGCATGATCGGCGGCTGAATAATCGGAACCAGTGCCATATACGAATAGGCCGCAACCGCAATCGCACCCAACAGATTCGGCGACAGTCGTGAAGCCAGGAAAATAGCCGTCGGGCCGTCGGCACCGCCAATGATACCGATTGCTGAAGCGTCCTCAATCGTGAACAGCCCCCCCATAGCCATGGCTCCCAGCAGGGCAATAAAGATGCCGAACTGCGCCGCGGCACCGAGCAGTGCCGTTTTCGGGTTTGCAAGCAAAGGACCGAAATCGGTCATCGCCCCGACCCCCATAAAGATGAGCAGCGGGAACACACCGGACTCAACCCCAACCGTGTAGAAATAATACAGAAAACCGGCAGGCTGACCCGGCATCGGCCCTGCGGAAATTCCAGCCATTGGAATATTCGTCAGGATGGCACCGAACCCGATCGGCAGCAGCAACAGCGGCTCAAAGCCCTTTTTGATGGCCAGATAGATCAACAGCAAACCCACCAGGATCATGACAAACTGACCGGCTCCCGGCGGAAGCGAAGCCGGTGCAACATAGCCCGCAGCCTCCGCTTCTTCAATTTGGAGCTTCAGATCATCCAACAGCGATGGTTCCACCCCGTGCGCTTTATGAATCTGCTCCATGGCACCGTGAAAATGCCCCGCGGCAATTTCCGCTTCAACCGTTTTAATCAGCGCTGCCCGATAGGCCTCTGCTTTCTCTTCTTTGCTCTGCGGGTTGAAGAAGCGATAAATACCGGTTTCCCGGCCCAGCTTCTGAAACCCCTTCGCAATTGAAATATGATGTTCGCCTTTCGCACCTTCCGCCTGGTGTCCCGCCTCGTCAGCCAGCACCTGAGCGGCCCCGCCGATAAAGACGGCAGCAAGAAGGCTCATGGTTATGAATTTCTTCATGGTTTAAATTCTCCGTTCGCTGTTGCGTCTTAGTTAATGGATGCCATGGCTTCGCCGGAGGTAACCGAAGCACCGGCTTCAGCAACAATGGAGGAAACCGTGCCCCCAACAGACGCCTTCACTTCGACTTCCATCTTCATGGCTTCAACAATGAACAGGACATCGCCTTCATTAACCTGGTCACCAACGGCAACCAGCACCTTGATAACCTTGGCATTCATTGGAGCTGCAACTTCAACTGAATCTTCAGATTCATGACCTGCGGCAGCTGCTCCGGATGATTCAACACCGTCTTCAACTCCGATGTCGTAGGACTTTCCGTTCACGGTGGCCTTATCGCCTTTCACCTCAACATTGAATTTTTTGCCGTTCACCGAAACCGTATATCCGCCGTCTCCGCCCGGCGCTGCCGCCGTTTCCTTCGGCATGAGCGATTTCTTACGAACGCCGTTCACCTTGGCTTTGCCCAGCAGGAAATCGATCCCCTTCTGTTCGCAGCAGGAAGCAATGAATACATTTTCATCACAATGGTCGGTAATACCGGCTTCCGTCAGACGTTTCTTAGCCGCTTCGACGCCCTTGTTCGGATTGGCATCGTTCAGGTCGACCGGGTTTTCGGTCGTCGGCTCGAGCCCCATTTTTTCGGCGGCCAGCTTCACGAGCTCCGGATCGGGCGCAACCGGCGTTTTTCCGAAGTAGCCCAGAATCATTTTACCGTAACCGTCCGCAAATTTTTCCCACGGTCCGAAGAGAACGTTGTTAAATGCCTGCTGGAAATAGAACTGCGATACCGGCGTTACCGATGTTGCGAATCCGCCGCGGCGAACCACTTCCCCCATGGCCTTGATGCAGTCTTCGTATTTATCCATCAGATTGTTGTCGCGCATCATCTGCGTGTTGGCCGTCAGCGCGCCGCCCGGCATGGGGGACCACGGAATCAGCGGTTCAACCGCCAGCGCTTCCGGAGGAATGATGTAGTCGGACATGCATTCTTTAAAGACATTGGCCGCTTCCATCATTTTGTCGATATCCACATCGAGCTCGAAGTCTTCACCACGAAGGGCGTGCCAGAGTGTGGCAACGTCCGGCTGGCAGGTGCCGCCGGAAGCCGGAGCGAGCGAGCAGTCAACCTGATCAGCACCGGCTTTAATCGCCGCAACATATCCCATGGTGGCCACACCGGCTGTTTCATGGGAGTGGAAAGCAATTTTACAATCCCCCGGCAGCATTTTGCGCGCAGCCAGAATCGTGTCGTACACCTTCTTCGGAGTTGATGTTCCGGAAGCATCTTTAAAGCAAACGCTGGTGAACGGGATTTTTGCATCCAGAATATCCTGGAGCGTTTTAAGATAGAACGCGACATCGTGCGCGCCGGTGCACCCGGGAGGCAGTTCCATCATCGTCACAACCACTTCATGATTCAGTCCATGGTTTGTGATGGACCGGCCGGAGTCGATCAGGTTGTTGACGTCGTTCAAAGCATCAAAGTTGCGGATGGTGGTCATCCCGTGCTTTTTGAACATTTTCGCATGCAGATCAATAATGTCGCGCGACTGGGAATCGAGGCTCACCACATTAATACCGCGGGCGAGCGTTTGCAGATCGGCATCCGGCCCCACGGTTGCGCGGAACTTATCCATCATATCGAAAGCGCTTTCGTTGCAGTAAAAGAACGGGGCCTGGAACCGCGCCCCGCCGCCTGCTTCGAAATGAGTTTGCCCAGCTTCGACACATACTTTTACAGCCGGCAGGAAGTCTTCAGTAAAAACGCGTGCCCCATATACGGACTGAAAGCCGTCACGGAACGCAGTGTTCATGATATGAATAGTTTTTTTAGCCACGATTTTTCTCCAGGTTGTTATATCTAATTAAAAGGTTAGCCCCGCTTCGCACGAATGGCAGCCAGTGCAACAGCAATTTCGGCGGATGGATCGGCAGCAGCGGCAGACGCTTTTTTAGGAGGAGTTACAACCGCTTCAGGAAAGAGATGTGCGAACTTTCTGAAGAATGCCGCAGAGCAGTTCATCGCGACGATCAGCAGAACGAGAAAGGAAAAAACGGTAGCCATTCCGATTACCATAAGTGTTACACCTTGCATTAAAAGTTCCATCTTTAACATCTCCTTGATTTTGGTAAAATGAGCCACATGTATACGTTTTTTGATATTCTATGCCTAGTGAAAAACAGGCATATTGCAAACCAACCAAGTAATAAAACCCAGTCTAAATAAAGGACTAATAACAATGCGTTTCACTGTAGAATGGTTCGACCGGCTGGCTTCCACCAATGCCTATATGAAGGAGCATATTAGTCGGGATTTGCCGCTGAAAAATGGGACCGTTTTTGCAACCCGCGAACAGACAGCAGGTCGCGGACGTTCGGACCGGAAATGGCAGTCCGCTCCCGACACGAATTTATGCTTCTCTCTCTTCCTTCAAACCGACTGCGAATTGATTCAGGTTCCCTCTTTAACTATGGCCGTTGCTCTGGCCGTAACCGATTTTCTCAACGGACAGAATATTCCGGCCCGGCCCAAATGGCCCAACGATGTGCTGGTTGGAACACATAAAATCTGCGGCATACTCTCCGAGCGCGTAGAAAAATCGAATAAATCCGCAGCCGGAATCATCATCGGCATCGGCCTGAATGTGAACATGACCAATCAGGAAGCCGAATCCATCGACCGGCCCGCCACCTCCATACTGATCGAGACCGGGAACGCCGCGAATCTTTCTCAAACCCTGGAAGCCCTTTTCCATCCCCTGGAATACTGGATCGGCCAATGGCAAAACGGCGGATTTTCCAACCTTCGGAATTGCTGGACCGAGAAATCCGGCCCTATCGGAAAAACACTTACCGTCCACGACGGTGCCATAAAAAAGAGCGGCACCCTCGCCGGGTTCGGCGACCATGGTGAACTGTTGCTGCAAACGGAAAACGGAATCGAAACCATTTGGTCAGGAGATGTTTCATGAATTCCCAATCACTTTTAACCACGGAGACACGGAGACTCCGCGACTCAAAAAAAATCAATGCCTCCGAACCTCCGGCAAAGCGGGCGGTTAACTATATTATTCTTGCGCTCTCTGTTGTTTTTTTGAGCGGGTGCGCATCGGGCGGAAAACGTTATCGAATTCCCCGCAGTCAAAAGCCGGAAGTCGTGCACATGGAAACCACAGGCTATTGCAGTTGTGGAAAATGCTGCGGATGGAAACGGAACTGGAAATTCCAACCCGTCATCGCCTACGGCCCCTCCAAAGGAAAACCCAAAGCCGTTGGCATCACCGCGGCCGGCACCGAGGCCGATTGGGGAACCATTGCCGCCGACACCCGCTACTATCCTTTCGGCACCATCATGTATATTCCCGACTACGGATGGGGCCGCGTGGAAGATATCGGCGGTGCCATCAAAGGAAAACACATCGACCTCTATTTCCCGTCGCATAAAAAAGCCCTCAAATGGGGCCGCGTCTGGAAAGACGTCAAAATCTGGAAACCGCAGAAAAGCTGGCATTAGCCCCAACCGAATCAACCAACAAAATGCACGAAAGATGGTAGCTGGCCCCATCGGTAAGACCATTTAGCGCACTTGGAATCTCGTATACGCTTTTTTCAGCATTCTGAGTAAAAACAACCCATCTGAAAAACGGCTAATTTTAATTTCACCATATTTTCGAGCGCGATAGTGCACCGGAACATCCAGCATTTTAAGATTTAATCTGACAGCTCCCAGAATCAGGTCAAAATCACCAAAAGGATCCAAGTTGCCGAAAAAATAGCGATTTGCATTTAATCGCTCGTAGGCCTCTCGACTTATCACTTTTGTTCCACATAACGTATCCTTTATGCGGAAACCAAGAATCATCGAGAAAGCTAATGCAAAGAAATGATTAGCCATCAGGTTCAGATACCGCATGGCCGCATCCTGCATGGGGTAAATCAAACGACATCCATTTAAAAATTCGGCACGCCCCTCTGCAAAAGGTTCGTAGAACTTTACCAGTTCTTCCGGTGCGACGGCCAAGTCTGAATCCAGAATCATCAGCAGATCCCCATTGGCTCGATCAAAACCCTCAAAGACAGCATTTCCCTTTCCTGCACCGCTCTGTGTGAAAAATTTTATGTCCTTCTCGGGATATGAATCCATTGCTTTCTTAATCTGCCCCAAGGTCCCGTCCTTTGAGTCACCGTCAACAAAGATGATCTCAGTATGAGTACCCAGCATCGGTAAACGCTCAACCGCATTTAAAATATTTCCAGCCTCATCTTTAGTCGGAATAATGACACTTACCGAACAATCTCGACGACACGCAGGGCGCTTCCGGGCCACTAGGTAGGTGGTCAGACAAAACCTATTAACTAGAGGCAGCTTAGCAATCAGGGTATTCACCATCCATGAGACTAATGGGATATTAACAGGGAGCAGCATCCTTCGACCGGTACGCAGCACTTCATACCCGCTCAATTCAAACAGATTGATAATATCCTCAAGCGAAAGCCAGTTTTGCACAGGTTCGGGCATCTTCAAACCAATGCGTTCTGCAATTTTCAGGACGGGTTGCCAAAAACGACTATAATATGAAACTATAATCCGAGTTTGATCATCGGCAATATCATACACATTTCCCAGGGTTGATTGCACATCCCCCAGCAATCCCAGTAAATTAGACATCACAATATAGTCAAACGGTTTCTCCTTAATCGCATCACACTCAATATCCGCCTGCTTCCATCGTAACTCAGGAAAAGTCTGGTTTGCTTCTTTAATCATTCCTGCGCATGCATCCACCCCCAGACCACCCGTAGGTTCCAACCCCTTCAATAGATGACCCAGGCCACACCCAACCTCCAAAACACGACTGCCTTGAGGAATGAAAAAACGAAAGAGCCGAAGCAAATCCTGTTGATAGCAGGCCGAACGTTTAAGCCAGTGGGCTCTAACTGATACTAATCTTTCAAAAAAAAGATTCCGTTGATCTCTGTTACCTATCATTGATCTTGATTCATTTTCAATGTGCGCTGTTCCCATGCAACAGAAACAAGTTGCATTAATTCCTTATCCGGCCCCGCATCCATAAGCGGCAACAAATCAACAGCCGCCGCAGACCATTTTTTCAAGAAAAAATAACGCATCACACCATCTCCTTCAGATACAAAATCCAAATAGGCTGTATCCCGAGACCGGGAGCAGGACTCTACCCAATCGCTCATCATTTTCGGTGCACGCTCGACCGAAGCCCTCAATAACTTCCGGGACTCTTTCCAATGCCCCTGCCGACCTTCCAAGCGGGCTCTATAGAGCAGTTTCTCCCAATTCGATTTTGAATATCGTTCAATCAAATTCATGCAAGACAAAACATCATCATCTGGTGAATTCATCCATTTCATTTTTATTGCCTCTTTTAGTTGGAAGTTATTGAATTTGTGAATGTTCCCATACTGATATCGCCATAGACCCCTATATTGGAGAGATCAAAGTGACCGCTAATCGTTCCGGTAACATTCATCGACCCTTCGACATCAACCTTTGCCGAACTGCCTGGAACCAGACGGATTCCATTATCTGCATACACATTAAACTGACGATTCGTTGTTGATATAAACTCTTCATTCAGATCATCACCAGAAGACCAAACGAAAGAATTGGCATGTTGTGCTACAGCTTTTGATCCCCCTGCATGGGATGCGGTTCCCAGAGCTTTTGAGTAGTATCCCTCCGCATGACTACAAGAGTTTGATGCTACTGTAGACGAGCCTTCCGCATGCGAAGCTGGACCGGCAGCAACCGTTCCGTAACCCTCGGCATGGGCGAAAAGATGAACCGCTTTTGAGCTGTAACCTTCCGCATGCGACATGGGGCCAGAAGCTTCTGTTAAATTACCTTGAGCATGCGAAGCATATCCGGATGCCGTTGAATTCACCCCGAGTGCTGAAGAATAACTACCACCTGCTGTGCTGCCTTGCCCTGCAACAATACTACCTGCAACACTCAAATCGCTTGATATAGAAAGATCTTCGATTGACCCATCATTAAGAGCCGTTGCCGTCAAAATTTCCACACCGACTTTGTTCGCCGTAATCGATCCATCCGGTATCGCCTGAGCAATATTGAGATTCGTTAAACCATAGGCATTTCCGTACATAATCCCTGATTGATCAATCGAAAATGGGATCAACCAGTTATCACCATCGGGGGAAAAATAAAATGTAAGACTATCCCCATCAGCTGCTGTATCCATAGTCAAATCCCATATGGCACTGGAGTCAGTATTTACCATTCGAATATATTTAAATTGATCCTGAGAACCGAAAAGCCGTAACGACGGCTGAAAATCATTCATACCTCCCTGTGATTCAATGGAAAGTGTACCCGTCATGGTATCGCCAGATTTAAGAACAAAATCAGTTTGGGCCAAAGCTGTGATATCAAATACGCCAGCTACGATAAGAAAAATAAAACTCACACTTAATGATTTAATTCGTTTCATTGCATTCCCCTTGATTTTAAGGTCCCTTGACACCTAGAAATTACCAATAGGTTTAGTCCCGGAGATAGTCGGGAAAATTACGTAGTATTTATTACTAACTAGGGCGGGACTCGTATTTATAGGACCACGGGTTAAGCTGAATTTTGGCGCATAGCTCCTCAAATGAGAAGGTGAAGGAGTTATGAAAAAGCATAGACGAAAACATACCGCCGAATTTAAAGCCCGGGTTGCGCTTGAAGCGCTCAGGGGCGTTGAAACAATCAGTGAGATCGCCGCAAAGTATGACGTGCATCCTGTGCAGGTCGGCAACAGGGAAAAGGAGCTGCTTGACCGGGTGCCCGAAGTTTTTGAGCGAAAGAATGCGGCAAAGGATAAGGACTCCGACAAGGAGCGGGATGCTCTCGAACGCAAGGTGGCCAGCTGACAATGGAGGTGGACTGGCTCGAAAAAAAGTGCGATCAGCTGGGATTTCCCTACAGAGGGCGGAACTCGTGAGCCCGGACAGAGCATTCGGCGTCAGTGTCAGTTGTTGAACATTTCAAGATCACTGGTCTACTACCGCGCCTCAAAGGCAAGTCTGAGCAGAATCTGGTGATTATGAGGGCTACTGATGAACTTCACCATGAGGGGCCAGCTGCCGGCAGCCGCCGTATGAGATCATTGCTGAAACGCCGGAAGAAAATAAGTTTCCTTTTCCCAACACACGCTCAAATTCAACCTATTGATGCGGAATAAATCACTGCGCTTTAAGATATGGACAGTGACCAACCGTATTGCCTATATGAATACATCGATGATCGCCTGGATCAGAAAGAACCTGGCATTTCCATTCCCGAGCCTCCTGAATGGCAATCCGCCTGATTCTGAATAAACCGGCTTCGTTCAGTTTATCCCCAATTTTTCTGATATGTGTTTCGACGGTTCGCGGCGAACAATTGACAATTTCAGCAATTTCAATAGTGCCTAGCCCTTTTCCCAACAGGCAGAAAATATCCTTTTCCCGGGGAGATAGGCGTTTGAAATAAGTTAAACCTGTATACCGTTCATTCGAATTTAATGGTGCTTGTTCGTGGATTGAATCGCCCACTTGAAGTAGTCCAAGATACTCACTGAACTGTAAAAGTAGTTCATGGTAACTCATTACTGTAATAGGTAACACCTCAATATCGATATGTTCTTTCGATTCACCTTCATTAAACGTATTCAGATATCCGATGATCGGGATTTGCGGATACAGTTCTCTGGAAATACTTATCAGATGACGTACACAAATGCATTGCGGATTCAGATTGATTAATATGAGATCCGGTTCTGGAAAATCAGCTTTTAGCGGAGAAACCCGGGTCATTAAAGTGACGTGCGAGAAATTCGAACATATGCTTTCAAACACATACCTGTGAAATGGATTATCATCCAAAATCAAAACATGAATGGAAGCCTCTTTATTCATACTAAGTCAATTAAATAACTTCATACCTTTATGCGTAGCAAGATTAATAATTAACTTTTGAAAATTTTATAGATATTACCAAACAATTCCCCTCGAAAACACTGCTGGTGAATATGAATGGTTTTATTCCATCGAACAACCTGCTCCATATTAATTGGAACAGCAGCCCGACCGCAACGATACCTTGGAGTACGCCCGACCTGACTTCCAATGATTGGAACCTTGTTGTCGAAAGCGGCATAAACAAGCACGCTCCTCTATTAATGCGCATACCTTCCCGGCAACAAACGACCTGCATTTCTTCAGAGATCACATCGAATAACCGCAGAAAACCAAAACGCGTTTCACAAAAGAAATGAATATAAAAACAGGGGTTTCGAGGCATAATGCAAAACGATTCATCCCGCCGGCGAAGCGAAATTAGTTCCAGTTTTTTACGGATTTTCCCGCCTATGCCTCTATAGTAGCCCGTTTTTAAGGAATTGCTTATGGGAACGCCACGTTTAGTTCGAGTTAATGAGTTGCTCAAGCGCGAGATTGCTGAGGATTTATACCGCAATTTCGCAGGGTCTGAGTTCGATGCCGCCGCCATCACCGTAACCCGCGTTGAATGCGCCCCGGATCTGCGGGATGCCAATGTTTTTATCTCCATTTTCGGGCATGAAGACAACCGCGACGGAATGATCGACTACCTCAATCGCCATCGGCAGGAAATTGTCCGGCTGATGATTAAGCGCGTAAAGCTCAAATACACACCTCGCCTGCACTTCATCCACGATGAATCGCTCGAAGGCGGTGACCACATTCTTTCGATGCTCGCAGAGATGGAGCGGGAAAACCCGGCAGCCTTTAAAGACGACGAATCGACCGATGAGAAATCGTAGACGCCGCGCCCCCGATCCCTATGACGGCATTCTGCTCGTCGACAAACCCTCCGAATGGACCTCCAACGATGTGGTTTCCAAAGTTCGGAACTATTTTAAACTGAGCAAAGTCGGTCATGCCGGAACGCTTGACCCGATGGCTACCGGCCTGTTGGTGCTTCTGATTGGAAAAGGAACCAAGCTTTCCGACCAACTGATGAATGGCGACAAAGTCTACGAAGGCACCCTTCATCTGGGCGTAAACACCAACTCGCAGGATGCCGACGGCGAGGTGCTCGAAACCAACGACGCCGCTCACATCACCCGCGAAATGGTGGAAGAGGTGATTCGTACCAAATTCATGGGCCCCATCGAACAGATTCCCCCCATGGTTTCCGCCATCAAAAAAGACGGCGTCGCTCTCTATAAAATGGCGCGAAAGGGTATTGAAATTGAACGGGAACCGCGGAAAATTGAAATCTTCGAATTCGACATATTGGAATTTGAAAATCCATTGGTTAAATTTCGCGTCAAGAGCACCAAAGGCACCTATGTTCGCACCCTCGCCTACGACATCGGCACGGAGCTCGGTGTGGGCGGAAGTCTGGATGCCCTGCGCCGAACGGGATCCGGACCGCTCTCCATCGAAAAAGCCTATACACTCGACGAGATCCTGGAATGCGATAAAGAGTCGCTCGAACAAAAAATGATTCTGCTTTCAGATATGATTAAATAGGAAAATCCGTATTTCGTATTACGTATCCCCCTGCAGAGGAGTATTCAATACGCAATACGCAGTACGTAATAGCAACCATGAAAATAATCCACGCATTGGAAGAATTTCACGAATCTGGCGTCCCGATCGTACTGGCGGCGGGCTGTTTCGACGGACTGCATATCGGACATACGGCCGTCATCAAAAAAGCCATCGAACACGCAAAACAAATCGGCGGCGAAGCCTGGGTCTTCACCTTTTCGCCCCATCCCGCAAAAGTACTGATGCCCGACCGGGCACCGCCGCTCATTTTCACTACGGGCCAGCAATCGCTTCACCTTCAGGAAATGGGCGTCAACGGATGCATTCTCCAGCCCTTCACCATTGATTTCATGAAACAGGAACCGCTCGATTTCTTTGAGAATCTCTGCAACAGCATTCCCCGGCTTTCCGGAATTTCGGTGGGAGCGGACTGGTCGTTCGGGCGCAACCGCTCCGGCAACGCCGAACTGCTCACCAGACTCTGCGACGAACGCAATATGTTTTTTTCCGCTCATCCGGAAGTGAAATGGAAAGAAGAACGCGTTTCCAGCACCCGCATTCGCGAAGCCATTAAACTGGGCCACCTTGCAGAAGCCAACGCCATGCTCGGTCGCCCCATGAGCACCATCGGTTCCGTGGAGCACGGCGAAAAGATCGGCAGAACCCTTGGCTATCCGACCGCGAATATTAATCCGGAAAATGAAATGCTGCCTCCGCGCGGTATCTATGCCGCCCGCTTGCGGGTGGGGCACCAGCTTCACAATGCCGCCGCCTACATCGGCCATCGCGGCACCTTCCACGAAAACAAACCTCAGGTGCTGGAAGTTCATCTGCTCGACGAATCCGACATCAATCTCTACGACCAACGCGTCGAAGTCAGCTACATCAAATACATCCGCGGCGATGAAGTTTTCAGCGACGCCGAAGCCCTCAAAATACAAATCGAAACCGATATCGCCGACATTCGCGCCGTGCTCGCCTAACGCCGCTCCCCAGCAGATTCAGGTAAAATGATTTCCGCTGCCTGCAGGATTTCCAATACCGGCGAGCGGCGGCATTAATCCACGGCAAGCGTTGCGAAGGCGGCTCGATCGTCGAAGGCACCAAAGCCAATCTGCCCAACGGGGTAGGTTCGATCGGTCGCAGTCATCAACGGAACGGTTAAATCGTCCACAAAAATGCGGATATCCCCGTTTTCCGCATGCCGAAGTTTTAATATTTTCCAACCATTGGAAAGCCGCGGTTCCGGGTCGGATTCCCGATTGATCCGCGTTCGGCTGTCGCCATCAACGCGCATAATGATATTGTGGAATTTGTTATCGGAGCTGGATGAAATGTGGGCGTAGTAAAAGTGGGTATCGTCCTGATAACCGAAAATCAGGCAGATATCACGGTTCCTGATGGACTCCGGCTCCAGCGTGGCCGCCTCAATCGTAAACGCACCGATCGGATATTCACTTTTCCATAACGCAAATTCGCCGGGACGGCGGACCGGAGGGCGCTGTTCTCCGGCCGTGTGAAGAATCAGGCACACACGTCCGTCCACCTCGCCGGTTTTCCAATGGGAGGAATTAAGCGGAATCAGCTGATCCATGGAATCCGCCAACTCGATCGGGGCGGCGGGTGCGCCACCGAGCAGCAGCAGACTTCCAAGGATTGGAAGAATCGGTTTAAGCCGGCATTCCATCGGTATACCCCGGCAGATCCCACGGTTGCGGCAGACCGCCTGGAATATTCATTGCGACCAGTTTTGAAAATTTATCGCGCCCTTTTTTATCCAACGGCTGAAAGTCTGTGGCCAGTTTTGCATTGGCATCCACATGGGCCACTTCGCCGGTACCGATAATGGTGGTGCTGATGCCCGGCAGACTGAGAGCATAACGAATGAGCTCGGAAGGACTCTGATCTGAATTGCGCACGTGCCGAACAGACTTCATGGCAATCACCCCCATTTTCCGTTCCAGGGCCAGCGGAAGCAATTCGGTTTCATAGCGCCCGTCATCCGGCCGGTTTGCCGGGAAGGTGGTGAGCAGCGTATCGGGATCGTAGGCTTTAATGACCTCCATCAGAATATCCGGACCGCTATGTCCTGTTACCCCGAAGTTCTTAATCATCCCCTGCTCCTTCGCCTTCACGGCTGCTTTCCAGGCCCCTTTGCGCGATGTTGCCGAGTCACCTTTTCCGGCATTAAAATTGTGCATTTGAAATAAATCCAGATGGTCCGTCCGAAGTCGCTTGAGACTGCCCTCCAGCGCTTTCATGAAACCGTCGTACGTTTTGGCATCGGTCTTCGAAGTTATAAACACTTCCGAGCGGCGCTTTTCCAACACCGGTCCGATCAGCTCTTCGCTGTCGTTGTAGCTTTCCGCGGTGTCCCAATAGTTGATCCCGAAATCGAGCGCCCGATTCAGCATCTGTGCGGCCGCCTCGGAATTTCCCGCCATCGGTTTGAAGAAGGCACTGCCCAGACCCAGACCACAGATCGACACCTCCGCTCCGGTTCGCCCCAGCATACGCCGATCCACCTGTTTTTCCTTCGGCTGAACATCCCGGGCCTGCGTGGTTGAAACCGCCAGACCGGCCAAACCGCCGCCGACCGATGTTGCAACAAAACCGCGTCGTGATCCATTCATGGATATATCTCCCGTTTAAATGTTAACGGAGCATACTGTTCAGATCTGATCTCATCAATCCAAGAACAGGCCTAAACGGGAAGCCCCCTTTTCGCGCCTTGAAAAACGGCTCCATCAACAGGAGCAATTTTTTATCCTTAAAGAAATATTCCCACGCCTTCAGCTTTACATTTAAAACGTTATCATATTTATTCCAACCGAATTCAAGACACACAATTTTGAGGATTTCTCCATGAATTATGACAAGATTGAAACTCCCGCAGCCGGAAAAAAAATTACCATGCTTGAATACGGGCATCTGAACGTACCCGATCATCCGATTATCCCTTTTATTGAAGGCGACGGTGTTGGGCCGGAAATTACTGCCGCCATGATCAAAATTGTGGATGCAGCCGTTGAAAAAGCCTATGGAGACACCAGAAAAATCCAATGGCTGGAAGTGTATGCCGGCGAAAAAGCCAATGCAGTTTACGGCGAAGACACCTGGCTTCCGCAGGAAACGCTGGCTGCGATTGAAGAATATTGCGTAGCCATTAAAGGTCCGCTCACAACCCCGACCGGCGGCGGACGCCGCAGCCTGAACGTAACCTTGCGCCAGGAGCTCGATCTCTACGTTTGTCAACGTCCCGTCAAATGGTTCCACGGCGTCCCCTCCCCGGTCAAAAACCCTGAACTGGTCGATATGGTGGTTTTCCGGGAAAACTCGGAAGATATCTACGCCGGCATCGAATGGGCGGAAGGTTCTGAAGAAGTCACCAAAGTCATTAACTTTCTGCAGAACGAAATGGGCGTCACGAACATTCGTTTTCCGGAAGATTCAGGCATTGGAATCAAACCCGTTTCCAAAAGCGGTTCTCAGCGCCTGATTCGCGCAGCCATTGAATATGCCATCCACAACAACCGGAAATCGGTAACAATTGTGCACAAGGGCAATATCATGAAATTCACCGAGGGGGCCTTCCTTAAATGGGGGCTGGAACTGGCCGAAGAAGAGTTCGGCGCGATTTATCACGGAACCGAACGCGTGTATAAACTCAAGAATCCCCACACCGGCGAGGACATCATCGTCAAAGACTGCATCTGCGATGCATTCCTGCAAAACATCCTGCTCAAACCGCAGGATTACGACGTTATCGCCACCCTCAACCTGAACGGCGACTACGCCTCGGACGCTCTTGCAGCCTGCGTGGGCGGCATTGGAATTTCCCCCGGCGCCAACATTAATTACAAAGACGGCAAAGCGATATTTGAGGCCACCCACGGAACTGCTCCCGACATTGCCGGACAGAACAAAGTCAACCCCTGCTCCCTGATTCTTTCAGGCGAAATGCTGCTGCGCTATCTGCCATGGACCGAAGCGGCCGATCTCGTCATCCATGCCGTGGACAAAACCATCCAGCACAAAACGGTTACCGGCGATTTTGCACATATGATGGAAGATGCCACGCTGTTGAGCTGCTCCGAATTTGCCGATGCCGTGGTGGCAAACCTGTAGGTTCCAACCATTGAAAAATAAAAAAGGCGCGTACCCATTCGGTTCGCGCCTTTTTTATTCCGGAGCTCTCAAACAGTTAAGATTCTTCATCGGATTTTCGAACAAGAGACAACTGATTGAAAAATGTGAAGAATTCCCTGCTAAGCCAATGCGGCCTGGTTTTTCAGCACCTGCTGGGCCCACTTCGCCACTGCATTCAGATCATTTTCATCGGGATGGCTTGCGGCATCCTTCCATAATGTACGACGGGCTTCGGTCGGTGCATTCTTATCGTTTTCCGGCAGCATTTCCATCCACTCGATCATCTCCGGATCAATTGCCCCCTGACAGATGAAGCGGTCCACAACCACCGCGTCGGGAATTTGCGCAACTGCGGCTTTCATGCTTGCGGCGGCATGCTGCGTGTCCGGATAAGCACCAAGCGTCGCAAACAAGGCGGTTTTAATACCGCTCAGTTTTTGCAAAAATCCAACCATAGTATGATTGGCATTTTCCGCTTCCACCCAGAATCCCGCAAAAACAAGATCGTAGGCCGCCGGGTTCGGCGCATTCTCGACCGGACATAAATCCGCGCCGGGAAGGGCCAGGTGAATCGCTTCTGCTAATTTACGGGTATTACCTGTTTTGCTGGAATAGGCGATTAAAATTTTCACACAGAACCTCATTAAGTTTATTGCTAAAATACCTACCCATTTTTCAACTGGATGCAAAGAAGCGAATCAAACCGAGCTCAATTTATACTCAATCGCAATATTCATAATGCAGGCTGTCAACCAATTACAGCCTTCTGCAGCTCAATCAGCTCTCCAATTCCTTTTTCCGCCAGCGTCATCATCTGCACCAGCTCCTCCTTGCTGAAAGGAGCGCCTTCTGCAGTGCCCTGCACCTCAATAATTTTACCGGATTCAGTCATCACAAAATTAGCATCCACCTCGGCGGCGGAATCTTCCAGATAGCACAGGTCCAGAATCGGCACCTCTTTATGAATGCCGCAGCTGATCGCCGCCAGGCCTTCCTTCACCGGATCCTTTTTCAACAACCCGTCTTTCATCAGACGCTGCACCGCAAGCTTCAGCGCAACATATGCCCCCGTAATTGAAGCTGTGCGGGTTCCCCCATCCGCCTGAATGACATCACAATCGAGATAAATCTGACGGCGGCCCAGCTTTTGCAAATCCACCACCGCGCGCAGCGAACGACCGATCAGCCGCTGAATTTCCATAGTACGCCCGCCGATTTTACCTTTCGTGGCTTCACGCTGCGTGCGATCCTGCGTGGCGCCCGGCAGCATACTGTACTCGGCTGTCACCCATCCGCCGGGCACTTTCTGATACCGCATCCAGCCCGGCACATTTTCATCCACACTCGCCGTACAGATTACCCGGGTATTTCCCATTTCAACCAGCACCGAACCTTTAGCTGATGTAATAAAATTTTTGGTGAATTTAACCGGACGCAATTCGTCCGCTACCCGACCGTCGAACCGCTTTCCGGCCGTTTCCGCTACAGCATCCAGATCGATGCCCCCACTGAGATTAAGTTCTTTTTTCATAGTCCGCGCAGGATGAAGCAGTTTATGTTTCAATGCAACGGGGAAATTAAATCCGAGTTGTGAGCCGTGTAATCTTTCAGAGACTGGAAAGAACGCCCGCTGTTCGCTTTCAAGCCATTCTGATTCTCCGCGGTTTTCGCGCTCAAATGCATTTGACAACGGTCGATATGTTGGTAGTTTAGCCTGCTTTTTAGAACACAAAGGAAATTTAGCCGATGAAACGTACATACAATCCTTCGAAAATTAAACGCGCACGCAAATGCGGATTCCGCAAACGTATGTCCACTGCGGATGGTCGTGCCATTCTGAAACGCCGCCGTCAAAAAGGCCGCAAACGCCTGACAGCCGTTTAATTGGAAACCAAAATGCCGAAGCCCCAACAGAGGGAGTCGGATCATTCCATCGACTCAAGCCCGCCAGCCAGCGGGCTTGATCGTTGTTTATCCAGAAAACAGCGTCTCACCCGTTCCTCGCTTTTCTCGGAAACCTTTTCCCAGAATCGGAAATGGGTCGGGCGCTTTCTTGTTTTATGGCTGCGCGAAGGCGAAGGGGCCGCGTTGCGCCTCGGCGTGGTGACCAGTAAAAAAGTACACCTGCGCGCCAATAAGCGAAACTTTGCGCGGCGGCGCCTGCGCGAAGCCTATCGCAACCTTCGCCCCTATTTAACCGGCAATTTCGACGTCATCCTCGTCGGCCGGAGAAGCATTCTTTCCAGCAGCTGGAAAGACCAGCTGCAGGAATTAATAAAGCTCGCCTCAAAAGCCGGCATCCTGACAAAAGAAAATGCCGAAATCGCCAAACAGGAACTGGGATTATCCAATGACCGGAAACCGGATCTCTGAGCTCCCGGCCCGGGCCGCTATCCTGCTGATTAAAGGCTACCAGAAAATGGTCAGTCCTTATCTCGGTCCGCACTGCCGTTTCCACCCAACCTGCTCACACTATTGCATTGATGCGCTGAAGCAACATGGTATGGTTTTCGGTCTTTGGCTCGGAATGAAAAGAATTTGCAAATGTCACCCGTTCCATCCCGGAGGAGTTGACCCTGTTCCGAAAAAGAAAAGAACCCGCTAATGCGTCGAATTTTCACCACCGAACGCATCGGAAATGCGGTGCTCCGGCACAGCGGAGTGGTGAACAACTGGTTTTAGAAGAGAGAATTTATGAATAAAAAAGATTTAGTACCTGTAATCATCCTGGCCCTGCTTATTCCGCTCTGGATTTTTGTCGACCGCACCTTTATCGCCAAAAAATTTCCGGCGCCGGCCCCGGTCGCCGCTGAACAGCCGGCCGAAGTTCCAATCGCCGGAAACATAGAAGAAGCCTCGCTGACCGATGCCTCCAAAAAGCAGACCGAAGCCGCCGCGCCCGCCGTCATCAATACCGAGGTACCTGCTGATGAAGTGGTCAAGGTATTGGAAAACGACAAACTCAAAATTGAACTGACCTCTTTAGGCGGCGGAATTAAATCAGCCACGCTTTTTGATTATCCTGAATTTAACGAAGATCAGAGTCCGCCGGTTATGCTCGACTTTTCCAGTGCCGCAGCACTCGCTTATCACGGATTGCCGGGAATCGGATTCCGCGAATCGGTGAATATTGAAAAATCCGCCGATGGAAAAAGCGTCACCTTTTCCAAAACCTGGAACACCGGCGCCTCGTTCGAACGCACAATCACCATCGGCGATTCATATCTGCTCACGATTAACGACCGTTTCATCAACAGCACGTCCGATGCCTGGAGCCTCCCCGCTCTCCGCCTGCTGAGCGGCACCATGGAAAACCCGGCCGATATGAAAGCCACCAAAGGCATCAGCATTCTCGGCGTGGATTCCTACACCCCGGAAGGCGGCATCAATTACTGGGGCCGTAAACTCAACAGACTCTATAAAGACGAAGACAAAGCCGCATCCATCGATGTTGTTCCGGACGTCATGGTGAACCAGAAAGTTGACTGGGTTGCCGCAAAAAATAAATTTTTCACACAGATCATCAGCCCCGACAAACCCAATGCCACCATGGCCATTCTTTCGACGCGGAATATGGATGAAAAAGCTATTCTTCCGACCAGCATTACGGCGGCCCTGGACTTCCAGCCCACCGTGCTGAACGCCGGGGATACACTCAACCTCGACTACACCTACTTCATCGGCCCGAATCAGTATTCCATTCTTAAAGAGGCCGGAAACAACATGCAGAAAGTTCTGGAGTTCGAAACCACCGGATTCTTCTCCTGGATGAACTGGCTGATGGAGCCCTCGCGCATCGCACTGCTCTGGACGCTCAATATGTTCCACAACATTATCCCCAATTACGGGGTGGCCATTATTCTGCTCACCGTCCTGGTCCGCGTTCTTTTCTGGCCGCTCACTCATAAGAGTACCGACAGCATGAGACGCATGCAGGAGGTCCAGCCGCAGATTAAAGCCATTCAGGAAAAATATAAAAAAGATCCGCAGCGCGCACAGCAGGAAGTAATGAAGTTCTACAAGGAAAACAAGGTCAACCCCATGGGCGGCTGCCTGCCGATGGTGGTCCAGATTCCGGTCTTCATTGCCCTCTTCACAGTGTTGCGTAATGCCATCGAACTGCGCTATTCCAGCTTCCTCTGGATCGCCGACCTCAGCCAGCCGGAAAACCTGTTCGCCGGAAGCATTCCGTTGATAGGCTCGCTGAATATTCTGCCTTTGCTGATGTCCGCCTCGATGATCTGGCAGCAGAAACTCAGCACTCCCGCAACGGCCGCAACACCGGAACAGCAGCAGCAACAGAAAATGATGATGTTTATGATGCCGATCATGATGCTCTTCTTTTTCTACAGCATGCCCTCCGGCCTCGTCCTCTACTGGACCACCAGCAACCTGCTGATGATCGGCCAGACCGGCTTCCGTAACTTCAGAAAAAAAGCCAAAGAAGCGTAATGCGCTGAATCAAGAGAATTGAAAATGAACGCGGGCTCGGAAACGACCCGCGTTTTTTGTGCGTATAGTGCGTAATGCGTAATGCGTAATGCGTAGTGCGTAGTGCGTAGTGCGTAGTGCGTAGTGCGTAGTGCGTAGTGCGTATATTTTTTTAGATCCGCGCACCTCTTTCCTAGCAGGAATTACGACTTACGTATTACTCGTTACGATTAATGCTGTTTACGCAGGTGCGAGGGCAGAATGCGGAGCTGATCGCGGTATTTCGCAACGGTACGCCGCGCAATCTTAATTCCCTGCTCTTCCAGCAATTTAACCAGCTTGGCATCGGAATTCGGCTTTTTCTTATCCTCAGCCCGCACAATCTCCGCCAGCGCCGCCTTCACACTTTCATTCGAGATGGCTTCACCACTGGACGTCATAACGCCCGGTTTAAAGAAATACTTCATGCTGAGCAGACCGCGCGGTGTCTGCATATATTTACCTGCAGTCGCCCGGCTGATGGTGGTTTCATGCACCTCCAGCAATTCGGCAACCGTCTTCATATTGAGCGGTTTCAGGCGGGATACGCCATGGTCAAAATAGTCGCGCTGAATTCGGACGATTTCCACGGCAATGCGGTAAATGGTATCCATGCGCTGATCAATGCTCTGAATAAACTGTTTAGACTTCGCAATCTTCTCGCGAATATAGGTCTTCACTTCTTTTGTCGTATTCGGATCCTTCAGCATCTGCAGATACTTCTGACTGATGAAAAGAGTCGGATACGGTTTTTTATTCTGCGTGATCACATATTCACCGTCTTTTTTCTCAACGAGAATTTCCGGTGTAACGTATTCAATGCGCTCTTCAGAAAAATTACGGCCCGGTTTCGGGTCCAGCTTGGAAACGGCCGCCGCCAGTTCCTTCACCCGGTCAACAGTGAGCCCCATGGCCCGGGCAATTTCGTCATATTTATGCCGCCCGACCAAATCCAGATGCAGATCTATCATCTGATATTCCTGCGAATCTTCGCGGCCCTGTCGCTTTAACTGCAGGAGCAGACATTCCCGCAAATCGCGCGCACCGATACCGGCTGGATCAAATTCATGGATGGTATCGAGAATCTTATCCAGCGTTTCCACCGGAAAATTCGGCAGCGCCAAAAGATCTTCCACATCCAGTTGCAGATAGCCGTCGTCATCAATATTTCCAATAACGATTTCCGCAATCTTCTTCTCGTAATCATTCAGTCCGGAAAGGGAAAGCTGATCCAGCAGCTGATCGTGCAGCGAGGAGGATTCCGAAAGGGAATCCATCATATACTGGTATTTTTCTTCCGCATCGGATCCGCCGGAAACCTGGCCCCGATCGCGATAGCCGTCGAACTCTTCCCCCAGCGCAGCCAGCTTTTCAAATTCATTATCGAACTGCTCGCTGTCGAGATCTTTGGTCCCCTGCTCAATCTCGATCTGGGCATCGGGCTGTTCCTGAGTCGCCTCCAGGGTGGGGTTTTCAGAAAGCTCCTGTTTAATCATCTGCTGCAGATCAAGAAGCGGCATCTGAAGAATTTCCAACGATTGGAAAAGATGCGGAGCAAGAACCTGCTGCATCTTCATTTCCTGACTTAAAACTAGTCCGTGATGTGCCATGTGCTACAACGTACCGATTACTGAGCATATCTCAAGCCAAGTTATAATAAATAAGCGATCTGCACCCCGGAATCCAAGGCGGCTAAAGCAGCCGTCTAAATGTCGGAATGTCAAAAATCCAAGGTCTGCCGGGCAGGAGGCCGTCCGAAACGTTCGGCCTTTGGCTTAATGACTCGCACGTGGAAAACCAAGTTGGAACGAAAACAACCAAAGCGGCTGCGCAGCAGAAAAGCATAAACTGTGAATCGATGAAAGCGGAACGCAGGCGGTGCCGGCTTACCTGCAGAATGTGACCCGCCCCACTTTCACACTTCATCTTTCACAGTTCATCCATCATCTTTCATATTTCATCTTTCACAGTTCATCTTTCACAGTTCATCTTTCACAGTTCATCTTTCTTCTTTCATAGTTCATCCCTCATCTTTCACAATTCATCTCTCCTAACTAAAATCCCCTAAAAGGGGTTTTCATCTGAAAAGCGTCCTTTATG
Source organism: Pontiellaceae bacterium B12219 (assembly GCA_029432795.1). Taxonomy (GTDB): domain Bacteria; phylum Verrucomicrobiota; class Kiritimatiellia; order Kiritimatiellales; family Pontiellaceae; genus Pontiella. The sequence continues at coordinate 48,950 of JARNMJ010000001.1, read as the reverse complement.
ATGTCCCGCAGTTTCAGGAGAATTTCAGTACATGAGTTTAGAAGTATGCGTCCTCGCCAGCGGCAGTTCAGGTAACTGCATCTATATAGCCTCCCCCAACACCCGGGTCTTAATCGACGCCGGACTCAGCGCCAAACAGATTGCCATTCGGCTCGAACAGATCGGCGTCCCGCCGGAGAGCATTAACGGCATCTGCGTTTCCCACGAACACGGCGACCACATCGGGGGAATTCGCGTGATGCAAAAACGGCACAATATTCCCATTTATTCCAATGCCGGCACCCTGACCGGAATCATGCGCCAACCGAAGTCGCACGAACTCTCCGTAAAGGTCTTTCAAACGGGTTCCGCCTTCGAGATCGGCGACATCACCATCGAACCCTTCTCTGTTCCGCACGATGCGTATGAGCCCGTCGGATTCCGGCTCACCTCAAACGGCGTATCCGTCGGCTCTGTTACAGACCTTGGAATGCCGACCGCACTCATCCGCGACAAACTCACCGGCTGTAAAGCAATCGTACTGGAGGCCAATCACGACGAGGACCTCTTACGGGAAGCCCCACGCCCCTGGCCGCTTAAACAACGCATACGCAGCCGACAGGGCCATCTTTCGAATATGGATGCCGCCCGCCTTATCTCCGAATGCGCCACCGAACAACTTGAACACGTTTTTCTGGCCCATCTCAGTTCCGACTGCAACACCCCGGACACCGCCATGCGCACCGTAGCCTCGCAGCTCCGTCTGGACGGCCTTGCGCATGTACAACTCGAGATTTCCCATGCCAGTCATATTTCCAGCATCTGGAAACCGGGGATAAATAAACAACTCCTCGCTGACGGCTGACGATTCTCTTTTTTGCAACGGATTAATAAGGAGCAACGGAATTCGATTCAGGAGAATTTAATGCCCGAAAACTTAATCTAAAAATCCTGGACCGCAAAAAAGGTCATCCGGCAGCTGGAGCTTCCGCCAAAATACCATCCGTTGCTTGCTATCAATCCGTTGCCCCTTTCAGAAAGGAGACCGCTGGATTTGATTTCAACGGATTAATAAGGAACAACGGAATTCGATGCGGGAGGATTTAATGCCCGAAAACTTAATCTAAAAATCCTGGCCCAAAAAAAGGTCATCCGGCACCTGGAGCTTCCGCCAAAATACCATCCGTTGCTTTCTATCAATCCGTTGCCCCTTTCAGAAAGGAGACCGCTGGATTTGGCTGCAACGAATTCATAAGGAACAACGGAATTCGATACGATCATTCTGCTGGCACAAAAAAACGCGCTTATTCATAAAGAATAAACGCGTTTTGTTCAGCCAGAGCTGATTGCGATTAGAAGCGGTGCATAATTTTACCGCTCACCACGAAGTTGTGATAATCCCCGCCGAAGGCGCCGTCAACATCCAGACCGAATTCAGTTGTATCGTTCTGCCACTCGGAGAAGCGGATACCGGCTCCCACGCTGATGAGGTCTTCCTCACGCGCCTGAAGCGAGACATTAACGGTATTGATGCCACCCGTCATGACGTATGTATCATTTTTCATATCCGGGTTGAATTCATGCAGCCAATGCGCACGGATTTCGGGCTGGTACTCCATTTCGGTGTTAAAGCTTTCAATCACACCAATCATCGACAACGTTGCCCCGATGGAGGTCAAATGCGACCAATCATCATAGGAGTTGTAGTTCAGGTCCGGGAAAGCCGGCACATTAACAGATTTAGCGGTGTACGCCCCCCGGGAATAATAGGTACCCAGATAAGACGCTTCCGGCGTAAACAACCATTTGTCTTTTGCAAAGGAGATGCCGTATCCGGCACCCAGACCGAAGCCGACCGTCTGCGCATCGTATTCACCATTGTAGCCCACTGTTCTGACCCCTTCTGTATCCACATCATTGAAGGCATACGTCAAGGCACCGTCCACGTAGAACGACTCGGTGTTATGCGAAAAATAACCGGAGGCGCTAAGGGTATCGGCATCGCCATCGTTTCCACTTTTTCCTTCCACTGTCGTACGGGCATAACCGGCGGCAAGACCTAACAGCAATTTTTCAAAGCGCTTATCCGCACCCAGCATGCCGCCCACAATCGTTGCATCGTATCCGGAAAAACCGTCAGTCGCGTCCTGATTCACACGCGAACCATAACCCCGTCCCCAGACCTGGTAGGTTTCCGGTACGGTGATATCCTTGCCGGAGAGCGCAGTTTTATTCTCCAGAGCTTCTGTAAACTCATTGTAATCGCTGCTCTTTCCGGCAGAGCCTGAAATGTAGGCTTTACCCACTTCAACATCAGCGCCTCTCACATCCAGCATCGGCGCGTTGTCGGATACATTGCGGACCGCTTCCTGGGCATCCCAGCTCGGCAGATGATCCTTTGTCCACTGGACGGTATTATCGTACCAGTCGGAAGGACCACGAGGCCCTGTGGGGTGATAATTGGTCTTGCTGCCGAAATTTTTATACCGCAGACCGCTCCGCGTACGATTTCTGATCTGATCCGCAAAAACGCCCTGCAAACCGACCAGCGCATTGGCCATTTCCGGCGTACGAACAAAGGCGTCCTGCAGGCCGGCCTCTGCGGCTGCCTGATTCGGCCATGCAGTTGCAACATAATCTGACAACGCCTGGTTTGTGCTCAGATTCAACTGCAGATCCGACATCGCCAGAAGAAAGTCCGGATCGCCGCCCTGGAAGATCAAATCCAGACTCTGTTGTCCGTAGGTCGCATACAGATTATGCGAACCGGATTCCAGCATATTGGTCACACCGGTAATGCCCTTGATCCATTCCGGATTCCCTACAAAGGTAAAATCAGCCCCTTCAAGCGAGTTCGATATCGCGCCGCCACTGGCAGAAGCCAGCAGAATGCCGTCATCCAGCACACTCGAATCTGTGATCGTGCCATCGTTCACCACGGTCCATGAAACTCCGTCTTCAATCGTTCCGGTACCGGTGGAGATCAGACCGCCTTTAACACCGGATCCATCCAGCGTAATTTCCGTACTCAATGCACTGCCGGATTTAATCTGTAAATCAGACGCCACATTCACCGTGCCCCGGCCGATATCCAATTTACCGGCAAACGCCGCATTTTGCGAAAAACTAACTGTAGAAGATTCATCCAACAGCTTAAACGAAGAACCATTCTGCAGATTAAAATCCTGATTATTGAAATTCATCGTACCATTGGAAATGGTCGTATTCAAAAAATGATTATCGTTCCAGACATTAATATCAGTCGTTCCTTCAGTAAGTTCCACTAGACCCGCAGATACCACACTATTGGACAGACTTATTTGATGATTTCCTGATCCTGAAAGGTAGAGATTCCCAAATGATGCTCCATTACCAATTCGAATAGATGAAGCTCCTGCCCCCCCAACGCTCAGATCCTTAAATGAGATCCCATTAATATCAGCATCCTTTTCACCGTTCCCGGAAAACACAAAGTCCTCACTAAAAGTGCCTCCTGAAATATCAATATCATTTTTTCCAGAAAACTCCGCTCCTGTAAAACTACCACCAGTAACTACAATTGTTCCTCCGGCCCCTAAAGATGCTGCAACCAGCCCTTTCCCCGAAGAAAAATCTCCTCCCGAAATAGTTACTTTGGAATCTTGAATCTTAATCGCGGCACCTGCGACACCTACATCACCATTAATCAGTCCGGCTTCGCCTGCCTGAAATGTACCTCCGTTAATTTCAGCAACACCATTTACAACGAAAAAAGCTGCCCCCCCTTCAGACTGAGCCGCCGAAACTTCATTCGAAACCGTTCCTCCCGCTCCCCCAATAAAAGTACCATCGTTAATGACAGTTTTAATTGGAGAAGTTGCCCCAGCTCCAACATATGCAAAACCATTTCCTCCATTTGCCTTGATCGCATTGGCCGTAGTCGAAGCTCCAGAAGCAACACCTCCGGCACCGCCCTCAAAATGACCTCCATTCACAACAAAATCACTAGTGATATTTGCCAAAATTAAGGCATCGCCTCCCGTAGCATTTGCCGGGGCCGACTCCCCAGATGTCAAAACGGTCCCTCCCTTTCCGCCAATAAAAGTTACTCCATCTGCAACAGGAGCCATATTAACGCCAGCGAGTTGAGCCGCAATACCACCAATTGCATCGGTCTGTGTAGTAGCTGAGGATGTAATACTTCCTGCATCGCCACCTAATATCTCCGCATTCTCCAGATTAATACTGACTGCTGCTGCCTGAAGTCCAAGTCCACCGTCAGCCTTAATAGGACTTCCGCTCTGAGAAGTAACAACATCCCCTCCCTGACCGCCCTGCACGACGGAATCAGAAATATTTAAACTATATGTTAAGGGGTTCGCGCCAACAATTTGCATACCCTTTCCCCCATATGTTTCAATTCGGGAGCCCGAGCCATTGAAGTTAATTGCCCCTCCATTTCCACCAATAATCTCAGATCCATTAACAATCTCCACAGCCTGAGCATTATTGATACTTGCTGCATTAGCCCCATAGGCCTTTACCACACCGTTCGTCGTTCCTGAAAATCCATCACCCCCACGCCAAACACTGTCATCAATAACTAACGTGCCAACATTTGCGATAAGGGCACCATCTGCAGGAAGTAATGTACTGTCGACACCCGCTCCACCAATATAATTTCCCTTGTTAAAGATGTAAGTATCCCCCGTCGTTCCACCAGCAATTTGAATCGCAGATGCAGGGTCATCCGATTTAAGGTTCGCTTTGGCACCACGTACTTCTGTAAATTTATCGGACAAGAAGGTATTTGTTACCGAAGCTGCAGTAGGGTTAGCCACCTGAATAAACCCATCAAATGAATTTGTAATCGTAAGCGTTGTACTTACCGGGTTTATGAGCTGGAAATAACCTAACGCCTTAGCCGTTCCTGCATTACCATTTGTTGGAGTTCCAATTGTATATACTTGCGAAGCAGTGCTAAAATCCGGTGATGACTTATCTGCAAGGCCAAAAGCTCCATTATAACCAGACGTATATCCGTCCCAGAGGTTAGCCTGTGAATATACAGTTACTGCACCTAATATGAATGCGGTCGATATAAATCCTATCTTGTTCATTATTCCCCCTAGAAAAATATTAGTTTACGTCACAACAAAACAGCATTTCATAAGACCGCGGAGTTGTCATGCCGAAAGTGCAAGAAACAACCTGACACCTTAAAAACAGCAAAAGCAAAGATGAACGTAAATTCAACTGCAGAAGAACGAGCCCTCTATCCATACCAACCAGAAGCAAATGCCTCGAAAAAAAAAACAGATTTAAAACAACCATATTATGCAGCACCGGGCTCTGCTCCACGAGCCTATGGAAGCGCTACTCGACCGCCTGCTACCGAAACATGAGACCACTAAAGAACAAAAAAAACGAGCATCCCGTTACTTCCAGCAGGAAATTATTATGTGAAACGCAGCAGATATCTCTTTTGCTAAAGCTTCGCAAGGCCGCTACCGACGAGCGAAAAAAGGAGTGTAATTATTTAATATAATCATACCGATCTCGCCGGTACACATGGATCATTCCTCATTTTTCATCAAATCATTCCATTCCCACGTAGTCAGAGAGGATGAAGAGACCCCATCTTTGCTGCCGACCCCGAAGCATTTGCAGACCGAACGGTCGCATGATGCGACGAGGTCTGAACATACCGACATCAACCACGAAATACACCAAACCCCAGAAATTAAACTGAGAATAATATGATGAAAACGGCAACGGATAGATAGAGAGTAACGAATAACATGCGCGACTGAATTACCGGGATTACCCACAAAGAAACGCACAGAACACAACAATGCAGCTTTTTCTGCATTCCATCCACTTCCGTTGCCTCCGATCAATCCGTTCCAACTAAATCTTTTATTGCGCGGGATCAGCAGGCGGCGGACGGTGCGGCGAACCGTCCCTACCCGAAACAAAACAGGCAGGGCGGTTTCGATGAAACCGCTTACGGCGGATAAGCCCGGCAATCAGGCGGGCGATTCAACGGATGGCTCAGCAGGCGAGCGGACAGTTCGGCGAACCTTCCCTACCCGAAACAGCAGGCAGGGCGGTTTCGATGAAACCGCTCGCGGCGGATAAGCCCGGCAATCAGGCGGGCGATTCAACGGACGGCCCAGCAGGCGAGCGGACAGTTCGGCGAACCGTCCCTACCCTAAACAACAGGCAGGGCGGTTTCGACGAAACCGCTTCCGGCGGATAAGCCCGACAATCAGGCGGGCGATTCAACGGATGGCTCAGCAGGCGGGCGGACAGTTCGGCGAACCGTCCCTACCCGAAACAGCAGGCAGGGCGGTTTCGATGAAACCGCTCGCGGCGGATAGGCCCGGCAATCAGGCGGGCGATTCAACGGACGGCCCAGCAGGCGGACGGACTGTTCGGCGAACCGTCCCTACCCGAAACAACAGGTAGGGCGGTTTCGATGAAACCGCTTCCGGCGGATAAGCCCGGCAATCAGGCGGGCGATTCAACGGACAGTTCGGCAGGCGGCGGACGGTTCGGCGAACCGTCCCTACCTGTTTCGGCGGTATGCTACCGCTTTATTTTTTTCCCGGAAGGATCTTTTCCGTGCGGGCAAAAAAAAGAGCCCGCAAAGCGGACTCTTTCATTATCGTAATTAATCCGAAGATTAACGACGAGTTTTTTTGCGAGCCAGGAACATACCCAGACCAGCAATACCCATCAAACCGAGTGTAGCCGGCTCAGGAACAACCTGCGTTCCATACGCAGCAATATCAGTGCTGACACTCAACATAGTTGTATCGTAATCTGAAGTAGGATCAGTATCAACAAAAGTCTTCAGCTCCGGATTTTGGATTCCAAACTCTATAAAGTAATCATTTACAGCGCCTGTAGTTTGAAAGATACGCCCGAAGAAATATCCCTGATGAATATCATTACCTCCAACATCATCATTCCCGTACGTTCCTGATCCAGCCTGAACCCCACCTCCAGGGCCAGCAGAAACATAAGTCGTAAGGATATATTCACCATCACGCTGCAAACCATTACCTAAAGACAAATCAATATTTGAAGTTTGATAATCAGCAAGGGGGCTAGCACTCCACACAAGCTGAGCCACAGCACCTACATCCAATAAATCTCCAGGTATTTGAGTTCCCCCTGGTTTAAAAACCGGCGCAGTGGTCTTGAAATCAATCACGACATCAGCCATTGAAGCCCCTACCAGCGCAACACCAAGAACCATTACTAGTGTTTTTTTCATTTCATTCTCCTATTAGTTGTTACTCAGAACTTATCCACCAACATGACAGACAAGCTTATAGTGTTTGCAATCAGAAGGGTTTATTCGCAACCCAAGTCTGAGCCGATACCGCCTCGTACCAAAATCCCTGCCCAACAGCAATATCAATCGCTGATGGATTCCAATTTGTTACATTCATAAAAGTTCCAAAATCAAAATAGATTTCGTACGTTGAAGTATCATAATTCGAACCATTATAAACCGAGATCTTGTCTCCAATTGAAGGAGTAAAATCTAAATCGAGCACGTTACGAGCAACAGGATAAGGATACGAAAGCTGTTGCAAACCAATTACTATTTCATTTGTAACCGAATCAGCAACCTGAACTTCCCCGCTCAATACTGCAGTCGCCACAGAAGCACCTGTATTTTCAACCCAAAACCCCTTTGCAAGCCCCAAATCAAGGGTGTTCGGATTCCAATTTGTTACATTCATAAAAGTTCCGAAATCAAAATAAATTTCGTATGTAGAGTTGTCATAATTCGCACCATTGAAGACACTTATTTTTGTACCAATTGGCAACTGATCTCCAAACACCCCTGCAGGCGTAGTATCATCTCCCAGAAATTGATAGCCAGACATATGCAATCCCGGATTGCTAACATCCTTATTGTACCCCACAATATTTGCACTGGTAACCGTTGCTTGTGCGAAGACCAAGGACGCACAGGCAGACAATGCTGCTGTCATAATAATTTTTTTCATCTTATTACTCCTATTAGTAAGTGAACCCATTCCACTTAGTACCTGATATAAATACATTAACGTTCCGTGTTCAGCAACTTCTTTTTTTGCTTTCACCCCGGCAACCTACTCAAGCGCAGATTTTACTGAATAAAACAAAAATTGAGCCCCAAAAACTGAACCTTAATGCAACTGCAATCGGAAGAAGATGAACCCATTCACTTTTCTCCCTCTTGCAAACCCGGGCGTATTAACCGCTATCCCCCCCGTTTTTTCAAGTTAAATTACGGTTAGATAACGCGTATCCTGCGTAACTTAAAATGGGGAGTTTTTAGCCACGAGAGAACTCAAAGAAAAGAAAGAGACCGAATTATTGGATGACAGGATCATTTTTCTTATCTGCAGAACAGGAATGGATAATGATCATGTCATTCAATGGTCCTGTCTTTATAAAAATGGTGATTCAGTAAATCCAGCGCCACATTTGAGCTGAACAGGGCTTTTTCAACAGTCTGGGCGGTTTCGATGAAACCGCTCGCGGTGGACTGGTGCGGCGGCATGGCGTGCGGCTCTGCAGGCGGCGGACAGTTCGGCGAACCATCCCTACCCAAAACCAGGTAGGGCGGTTTCGATGAAACCGCTCGCGGTGGACTGGTGCGGCGGCATGGCGGGCAGCTCTGCGGGCGGCGGACGGTTCGGCGAACCGTCCCTACCCAAAACCAGGTAGGGCGGTTTCGATGAAACCGCTCGCGGTGGACTGGTGCGGCGGCATGGCGGGCGGCTCTGCGGGCGGCGGACGGTTCGACGAACCATCCCTACCCAAAATCAGGTAGGGCGGTTTCGATGAAACCGCTCAGCTTGTTGAGAAACCTATTTGTCTGATTTTTCCTCTGCTAAAAACTACTCTGGCGAGAGCAAAACAGGATTATGAAATGACAGGATCATTTTTCTTGTCTGCAGAACAAGTCTTTTTCAACAGTCTGGAATAAGCGACCCGCTCGTTTTCCGTCGCCCGGAAGCAAGCGGGACGCATACTCTACATTCGCAATAGATACCGACATATTTTGAACATGATATAAGGAGACACGAACTACCCATTATACCGATTCTGTACATTTGCAATTTTTTGCCACAGAGTCACGGAGGCACGGAGGCACGGAGTGAGCATAGAGAAAACAACGTAATATTTCTTGTCTCTGCGTCCTTTGCGCTCTCTCGTGGCCATCGACCCCCTACCTCGAATTTTAATCGTGATAACGCAAAGCAACCATACCGTTGCACGAAATCAGGTAGAGAGGAGTGTCCCTACTCCGCTGTCGGCTGAAAGGTTTCGCTCGCTCAACCATTTAAGCCCTACAATTTGGTTCTACGTAGCTTTTTATGGTGAAAGCCACTCGTGCGCGAATTTTTTAGACAGGATGACAGGATGGACATGTTTTTTAATCCAGTCGATCAATACGCATGGATGTGATTTCAGTAGCAATCGGAATTTTCAATGAAAGCATTGGCAATCAACCCTTTCTCCATGAGCGGACTTTGGACTGACAGGATGTTGTTCCCATTAAAAAGTGATCCAGTTGATCCTGTTATCCTGTCAAAAAATCTTTCATCCGCCAAATAGAGGAATTTCATTTCCATGAAAATATTCGGAGAATCTACAATTTCGACTCTTCGTAGAAGTTTAGCAGCAACGAATGATCCGTCAGGGGCTCATTGCGACAAGAGGGATGTTATGTGCCACGAGAGATCGCAAAGAAAACAGAGAGATAGGATTAACATGCTTATTTTTCGTGCCTCTTGCGCCTCTTTGCGGCCATCGACCCGTTGCTTTGAATTCTCACTATTCAACCCCAATATGGAGTCGCCCGCATCCAGTCACTAATTTCGAGAAACCTTCGTTGCTTTCCATTCATTCGTTGCTTGTTTTTGGGCGCCCGGCTACCTAACATCCGATAAGACTTGAAACAGGAGAATTCTAAATAATGAAACACATCCCTATTTTGTTCGTTGCGGCCCTCACAACCGGCTCTGTTTATGGTGCCCCCCCGAATTCCGCCCCCGTAAAGTCACCGATCCCCACCAACGCCGTTGCTGACACAAAATCATCTATCTCCGTTCAGAAAATGCTGCAAACCGGTCCGACCCAGCTAAAAATGCATTCATTAATAATGATTAGACAGGGCAATATTGCCGGTAAAGTTGATGATACGTACCTGCCCGGTCTTTTGATCTGTTCACAGGATTCGGATGCCCTTCTGCGAAGTACGTCCGCCCGGATTCTGGGAGAACACTTTATTGCCAATCATGACACGCCAAACCCTGAAGCCCTGGAAGCCCTCGTTAAGCTCACAAACGATCCCTCTGACGATGTACGGTTTAACGCGACCTATTACGGGCTGACACAAGTCAAAGACATCACCCCTGAACTGGCCGAACAACTGATTGATATCGCCGCAACCGAAAGAAAACCCGAACTTCAGGATCGAATCATCGTTGCACTGGCCAATTATCAACCGCAGGTGGTCGAAATTCTTGATCGGAAATTAGCTGGCGACAACTCCGTTGCCTATTTTGAAATCTACGAAGAGTTTACCGGGCAAGAACCGAAAAATGCGGATAAATATCTGGATATGCCTTCCAGTCGCCCACATTTATTGATTATCAAACCAACAGACAAAAATGCGGAAGCGGCCCAAACGGCACTGACGATCGCCCTAACAAAAGCAGGACTTAAAAGTCCGAATAGCACTATCTCCGGATCTGAAAACAATCCAGTCCTGATACTGACCACCTATATCACCCGTGACTACCAGACAGCGCGGCAACTTCTTTCTGACACTGAAGAGTTTTCAATTATGCAGGATATGTGGCTGACCCCGGAGCTGGAACTACAAATCAAGGCCATGCAGCAAGCGCAGTAGAGGAATCGCCTGGCGCCTGCCCCCCCCCCCTCGCAACAAGCCAAAGGGTATCTAAATATGGAGGGCGACGAAACTGCTTCCCGGGGCGCAATCATGTCGGAGCCCCGAACAAGGGGCATGGCTCGGACAGAGCCTCGCCCTCCACAGAGAACAAGCGGTACGCTGAAAGCTACGGAGTGCTAACCCAAGGCTCCGCAATAAAAAACATTTAATCGTTCCCGGAAACAAAGGCGGCTCTTCATTTTTCACAGAATCATTCTGATACAATCCCCGACGTAAAACGCATACGATTTCACCGCACTTACGTGCCTTTACGCGCTATTTCGGAGGCGAAAAAAAATACCCCCATTCCGGTGTCACGAATATTTTTGCATTCCCGACTTCTAACTGTCCGCTTCTGACTGCAATCTCTTTTAAATGAATCATTACATCCACAACATCAACCCGATCATTTTCCCCATCTTTGGCGATATTGCACTGCGGTGGTATGGACTTTCGTATCTGCTGGGCTTTATGACGTGTATTCTGATGCTGCGGAGCTGGTCGAAGAAGGGAGCATTTGAAGTTCCGGAAAAGGAGGTCAGCAACTTTGTGGTGCTGCTGGCCTTTTTCGGGGTGTTTCTCGGCGGGCGACTGGGCTATGTGCTGTTTTACGGATTTGATTCGTTTGTAAACGATCCGCTGTATGTTTTCCGGGTCTGGGAAGGCGGCATGGCGAGCCACGGCGGTTTTATCGGCGTGATTCTCTTTATTTTCTGGTACGCCCGGAAACATCACCATTCGTTCTGGAACCTGACGGATAATATGGCGGCAACAACCTCGCTCGGTTTTGCGTTCGGCCGCCTGGCGAACTTTATCAACGGCGAGCTTTGGGGGCGCGTCAGCACCGTAAAATGGGCGGTTATTTTCCCGCAGGAACGAGGATTGCATTTTGGGCAGTACGACCTTCCAATGATTGGAAAGATGGTGGAAGCGGGCGAGCTGCTGCCGCGTCATCCGTCCCAGCTTTATCAGGCGGCAACGGAAGGTTTTCTGGTCTTCGGCCTCATGCTGCTGCTCCGCAAAACAGCCTGGGGAAAACGACCGGGCGCATTGAGCGCCAGTTATCTGGTGCTATATGCCCTCGCCCGCATCAGCATGGAGTTTTTCCGCGAGCCCGACGACGGCCTGTTTTTCATCGGCTGGATTACGAAGGGCCAGTTCTACTCGGCACTGATGATTCTCGGCGCAGCCGTTATTGCATGGAAAAAAAATCTGTTCGTGCGCAGCGGCGCCGCCCAAATCAAATAGTCCCCCGCTGCATGCGGACGGCCCGGAGAGCCATCCCTACCAAAAACAGCGATAATTCACGCCCCCCTTTTCAAACCCGGTTGTTTGCAACGGTTGATATTTTGGAGGAACGTCCATGCGCGGGGTTACTTTTTGGCTGTCCGAAAATTTGATTTCATGACCTGTGAATGAATGTAACTTTTTTTCAGCATAGACTTATACCATTTACAGTATTCCGTTGGTACCTGAGAACATCCATCCCCTGATCCGTTGCTTTCTGTTAATCCGTGCAAATAAATTTCCGGAGCACGAGGCAGAGGCTCTTGAAATCACCAGCTTCACCACAAAAATCTATGTCGAACCTGTGAAAATTATCCCTAGCCATTTTCGTTGTCATTTTCATGTTCGCGCGAAGAACCCTTAAGAAATATTCTTTTTGACTGGATGTATATCGGGTATACCTAAACTGTTTATACAGGATCCTGCGAATGAGACTATATGTGTACCTTTTATGTGTTTCCGCCGTACTTCCGTCTGCGGCACAGGCTGACACGAGCCATCTTGACATTGCCCGCTCTTCCCGCGAAACCGCGTCGTTACAGGGTCCGGTAATGAAGGTTGAAGAAGAATACGCCTATGAGCTGTCGGACAGAAAATACAGAGAAATCCGTGCGTACGATGAAGCCGGCAATCTGAAATACCGGAAAAAATTTAATTATAAAGATGAACTGACCTACTTTGCCACCAATACCTTTAATGAGGCGGGCTGTATGATCAGGCAGCGGGTGGAGGACATTCGCCACGGCACCACAAACGATTATGACATCGTGCTCAATGTGCCAACCCGGCAAATGGCGTACCAGTGCAGAATCACCGGTGATATTGAAATCGTCACCTATAACCCCGACCGCTGCAACACGTCCACCACCATAAAACGCAAGAGAAAGAAACCCCTGCCCTATAGCAAATACAAACGGGATTCCGACAATGTTTCGCTGAGCTATACGCGGTATGATGAAGACGGCCGGGTTAAATATGTTTCAGTTTACCGGCATGATGATCAGCAACGCCTGACCCGCGCGGCGATCAGCTATAAACAGGAAGACCGGAAGGATCTGAACGAATACGAATATCTGGCCGTCGATGCCTATGGGAACTGGACCCAGCGCCTGCTTAAAATTAAAACCATCCAGGATGGAACCGAGAAAAATTACGATAAATTTTCAACCCGGACCATTGAATACTACCCGGCTGCGGAGAACGAAAATGAACCGCTATAGCCGTTTAATGCTGAATATTCTATGCACAGCAACCCTCCTTTTTCCGGTATACGGAACACATGCCGAGGATACCGCGCCTCCGGCGTTCCCCTATACGCTCGAATCCATTCAGGATAATCTGGCATTCATCCATGTAACGGTTAACGGAAAAACCGATAAACATTGCGGATTTATTGCCGAAATGGACGGCTCGCCCTACCTCATCACCAGCCAGCATTTTATTCTGGGGGCAACGCGTTTGCGGTTCACTTCCCCCGGCGGAAGAATATTAAAACCGCGCAGTGTCGAGCTCTCCGCCGCGCATGACCTCGTTCGCTTCGCCCTCACCGAAGGCTCCGGTTTCGTCCTGGCGAACAGCCCGGAAATGGGCGAAGAAATTGCGGTTTTCGGCAACCCGGATCTCGAAACATCCGAATCCGAAATCTTCGGAAAAATTAATGGACTCGGCGCGGAAGTCATTGAGGTAAGCGCTGAATTTGACGAAGCCGACAGTGGATCTCCCGTACTCAACAGCCGGAAAGAGGTGGTTGGAATAGCCAGTTATGCCCGGGAATCCCGCAACCATATCATGAAAAAAGGCACCCGTTTTGAAAATCGAACGCGGCAGTTCTGCCTTCGCTTTAACCGGATTCAATGGAAACCGGTGAACTGGAAAAAGTTTAACGCGCATTTTGGAAACGCCTATTATGAAAGCCAGATCCTGCTCGACGACGTCATTACCGTGCTCAACAGCTGGTCCGACGGGCCGCTCGAAACAGTTTACTTTGAGCAACAGCCGAATAAAACATTAGCCGGCTGGCTGGATGCCCACAACCGGATTGTTGCCGAATCGGTGGATACCGGAAAGGGGCGCCGCGAATTTTATGCAAACTATTCAGAGAGTGCCGAAAAACTGGCGTCGCTCTGCTCCATTCAGGCGCGCAAGCTGCGCCTTCTCACCGAACAGCGCGGGTTGACACCTTACATCGAAAACGAACTTGCAATGCAGGCAGCCTCATTGGAGATGGCCGCGGATGTAATTACCCGCTACGGCATCTCTACATATTAAACTGAACCAGGATCTTTCCATGCCCCCTTCCTCCTCTCTATTCCGCCTTCTGTTAAGCCTGATCGTGAGCAGCAGCGTTGTTATGGCCGAAACGGACTCCGAAAAAGAAGCCGCGGAAAAGGCTGCGCTCGAAAAACGGTTGGAAGAGGAAAAGGAGATCAAGGCGCAGTTTGAATATTCATTCAACGATGTTTCCGACTACCTCGTGATTGTATCCTGTACCGGTGAACGCGGACGCAGCTCCGGCAGCGGTTTCATTGCGAAACTGGATGGAAAACCCTATCTGTTCACAAACCAGCACGTGATTATGGGTGCCGATAAAATCAGCTTTAAAACAGCCAGCGGAAAAACCGTGCGCCCGCGAGGTGTTGAACTGGCCTCCACGCTGGACATCGCCCGGCTTCCTCTGGCCCCGGAGGCTCCCGCCCTCGAAATTTCCGACCGCATTTCGAAAGATATTCCCATTGCCGTGTTTGGCAACAGCGAAGGGGGCGGCGTGGCCACAGAACTCTACGGAAAAGTGAACAGCATCGGGTCGGACCGGATTGAAGTCAGTGCGGACTTTGTTTCAGGAAACAGCGGCAGCCCCACCCTGAACCTCGATAAAGAAGTCATCGGTATTGCCAGCTATGTCAGATGGAAAACCAATAAGAAGGACGAAACCGTGACCCGCCGCTTCTGCTACCGGTTGACCGAAGAACAATGGGGTGCGGTGAACTGGAAAAAATACAACGATAAGTATGGGAAACAATACCGGGAAACTGAATCGATGATTGATTCCATTATCGACATCATCGGAACGTGGTATGTGAAACCGTCCAGTCGGATTGACGCCGAAAGCCATCCCGTTCCCGGACTGCGCAGCTGGTCGAAAGATCATAATAAGATGGTGAATAAAATTGAAAACATGCTCGACCAGGGAAGTTGCACACAAGACGAACTGGATCGGATCAACCGGAAAATCCGTACCGATTTAATGAGCAGTGCCGCGGAACTTTCCTCGATCTGCTCAGACCGTGCCCGTTCCCTGCGCATGATGAACGACAAACAAAAAGGGATGTCCGGTTTTCTGCACAGCGAATTTGAGAGCTTTTGCGACCGGTTGGACAGTGTGGCCAAATATATTGAGATTTACGGCCATTCTCTGGAGAACTACAACTATTTCCACTTTAAGGATTAGTCGTCTTATACTATTCGCGAATGCGTTGCGGTATAAATTATTTCCCTCTCAGAGATACGGAGGGCGCTGAACGTTTTTTATGCCAAGTCCATCAGTGCTCTGCGAGCTCAGCGCCTCTGCGAGGATTGTCTCAGCAGTTTAGTTAAAATATTTTGGTAATGGGATCATTTTCCGCAGACTGCCCCGATTTACGGCGATGGAAAGCCAGCATCAGACCGCCCATACCCACCAGAGCAAGTGTTGCCGGTTCAGGAATCACATGCAGTACGCCGGTGGAATTCAGCTGCGAAAAATCCCAGGCCAATGCGCCCTCGCCGGAAAGCGGAGCCACGCTTTCAAAATTTCCGCTAACGCCGCCTTCGAAGTTGAACAATTGAATCTGATCCCCGACCGAGAGCACCTCCCCTTCGTCGACTTTAACGCGCAGCTTTCCGCCGAGTGTAGCCTGACCGGAAACCGTAATCCCCGAATGGGTGGACAACTCCAGCGTTCCCTCTTCCGAGATCACAAGGTCGCCCTGAATGGCCCCCGCACCATCGGCGTCAGTGATGTTGAGAACACCATCCACATTTATATTTCCCAATATCGAAGCGGCTTCAATTCTGCGTCCCGCTTCCACCATAGAAATCCCGCTTAATTCTCCATCAATCGCAAGCGTTCCATCCGCCAGCAGATTGACATGCCCATCGGACGCATCGTAATCAGAATGAATGGTTAATTTTCCACCAGAACCAATATTCAACCAATTACCATTGATGATGGAAAGACTGCCTACGGAAACTTCCCCTCCATTTAAAACGCTCAAAAGAGCAGGAATTTCTCGCGGAATATGAAAGGAATCTCCTGGTTGTCCCGGAGCATACGGTGACCAGATATCGAGCTGACCGGAAATATTGAGTTTTGCCCCGGTCCCGCTTACCGTTACCGAATTACGCAAAAAAGAATACGGAATTCCATATGTTTTCTCGCCGTAGATCCAAAAGGTTGAGGTGCTCACAACGCCCCCGTCTTTAATGCAAAATTCGCTGCCAAACGACGAACTTCCCACAAAAACAGCAGGGGTTTCAACCACTCCGGAATCCGATACTTCCCCAATGGTGTAATCACTGCTGTCACCAACAACCAACCCCGTTCCAACATTCAACTTCCCCTTCACCAGAAGCTCATTATCATTGTATTTTTCGCTGATAACCAGATATCCACTCTCATCAACAACAGCCCCTTCCGGTACATACAGCGCAAACGCCGAATGCCCGATAAGGCTCAATACCATCAAATGTGAACGGATTCGTTTCATGCTTCCTCAAGACGACGTGCAATTAATACAAAAGCAGTCTTACTTTACCAGCCATCTTATTACGTTTTAACAAACGGTATTATTTTGAGATCAGTTTTTTAAAACGATTAAGGCCTTCCATGTCCCGGGCATCGAGCTTGTAGTAGATTGAATTGTCCAGATACTCGACCCAGAACTCCTGCGAGCCGCCGAGTTTTTCCGCATACCGCTCCGCAATGGATTCCATCGCCCGGAAGCCGGCCGAATAGGCCTTGTGCGCAATGGCGCTCAGTTCGTCGAAATGCTCGGAATCCTTGCGCACCGCCCAGACCGCAAACACAAACGGAAGCCTGGTCCACTTTTCCCAGGCCGCCGCCAGATCAATATCCCCCGCCGGAGCCGGTTCAGCACAGAGCGCACGATCGCCGATCACCACCACCGCATCCGGTTTTTCCAATGCCTGGAAATCGTGCATTTCAATTTTCTGTTTAAAATATTTTGTCATCAGCAGTTCAGCCAGCGCATTGGAAGTGGCCGAAGCCGGATCCCTGGCAATTGCCCGAATCTGCCCCATCGGTTTATTGCACTTTAACAACACACTGCGAACCGGCCCCTCCGCCGCAATACCGAGCCCCGGAATCATCGTCAGCTCCGGATGTGCAAAAAAATGGGCCACCGGAACCACAGCCGCATCCACCTCGCCATCCAGCAAACACCGCACAATATTCGAAGGATGGTCATAAACCACCTTCGATCCCGGCGCGACAACCTCCAGTTGATCCACCAAAGGAGCCTGATTGCTGTACGGAGCACCTGCAAAAACAAAATCTTTATTCATCGTCGTCTATTTCTTACCTGAAAAAATACAAACTGTACCGAACGTCAGCGCCTGACACTGCACGCCCGAAAAACCGGCCGCACTGAACATATCCGTCACCGTTGTCGGCCGTGGAAAATCCTCAATGGAATCCATCAGATATTTATAAGCCGTACCCCCACCCAGACACTTTCCAATGATTGGAACCAGCGGCGTATAGCATTTGTATCCCAGCCGAATCAGCGCATTTGCCGGATAAGTGGCCTCAAGAATCACCAGCATACCACCGGGTTTCAACACCCGCCTCATTTCTTCCAACGCCTTCTGCCGGCGCTCGATGTTCCTGAAGCAAAACCCCGATACGATCCCGTCATAGGTATCGCTTTCCATCGGCAGGTTCAACGCATCCGCTGTCACGAAATTAACGGCATCCCCGAGCCCGCGCTTATCCGCCTTATCCCGGGCAATCGCCAGCATCTGCTCCGCCGGATCAATCCCATCCACCAGCACATTGGCCGACTGGTCAATAATTTCAAATACCAGATCCCCTGTACCGGTTCCGATATCCAGATAACGCCCGCCCCGGAACGGCTTCAGCAATTCAATGGTTTTCCGGCGCCAGCCCTTATCCATGCCCATCGAAATCGCGCGGTTGGCCACATCATAATTCTTGGCAATCCGGTCAAACATTTCCCGGTTTTCCTCGGCGGAAATCAGCGTATCGCGTTCGGCATCACTCATCGGATATCCTCCCAGGTTTTCGGCGATTCCTGCCCGAACAGGGACAGCACGTGGTCGCAATAATGGCCCAGCATTTCACTGACCGAAATCTCATCCGGATTCCTCCCTTTCATAAAATAATACGGCGGCGACATCGGCATAATCGTTCCGCCCGCCTCGGCAACATGCACCGCATTGCGCGCATTCAGCACCGTCCAGGGCGCCTCCCGAACGCAAAGCACCACCTTGCGCCCTTCCTTCAATTGACAGTGCGCCGCACGGGTCACCAGCGAATCGGCAATGCCCGCCGCCACTTTTCCAAGCGTATTCGCCGAACACGGAAGGATCACCATTCCAAGGGTTGGAACCGATCCCGACGCAATCGTCGCCGTCAGATCGCCATCCTTCCAAACTTCGGAAGCCAACGCTTCCAGCTCGGCAAAAGGACCCGCTTCCTGCTCATACACCACGCGCCCCATTTTGCTCGCCACCAGCGTAACCGGCCACTGCGATTTTTCCATCAGCAGCTTGGTTGCTAACGCGCCCGAAGCACCTGTCATGGCCACAATCAATTTCATGTCTAATCCTTTTTTGCAACGGATTGATAGATGCAACTGATCCGCCCATCCGTTGCTGAAACCCTATCCCAGCAGCACAACCAGCGCACCGGCGATTCCGGCGATGGCTGAGATCGGGAAAAATCTAACGGGAATCGGAATGCGTTGCAAGTAGGCCGCGCCGAATGCGCCCGCAGAAATCAGCAGTGCCAGCGTGGCCCAGATTGAATCGGTCGGAATCCAGAGCAGTACCAGCGCCGCAAACGCCATCAAATGCGTCACCGCCGCCACCAGCTGCGCACCGCGTGCACCCAGCGCCGCCGGTACACTGCGGATTCCATGGGCCCGGTCAAAATCAATATCCAGCAACGCATAAATAATATCGAAGCCGCTCATCCAGAAAAAGGCAAACAGGGCCAGAAGAATCAGCGCCGGCGGAAATTGAACCGAATTGGTGACCGCAATAAACGCGGCCATCGGCGCCACCGCCAAACACACCCCGATGCCGTAATGGCACAGCGGCGTGAAACGCTTGAGCAGCGAATAGACCGTCAGCGGAATCAGCGGAAAGAGCGCAAGTTTCAGTACCAGCGGTCCCAGCAGCCAGCACGCCGCAACATAGAGCACCAGCCCGACCCCCGCCACACCGTAGCCCTGCGCCACCGAAAGCGTACCGCTGGCCAGCTCGCGGTTTTTGGTCCGCGGATTTTCGGCATCGATGTTTTTATCAAAAATCCGATTCGCCGCCATGCCGAACGTACGTGCACCAACTCCCGCCAATGTAATCAGCAAAAGGGCCTTTACCGAAGGCATCCCCCCTGCCCCAATCCACGCACCGGCAAAAAGCAGTGGAAGACTGAAAACGGTATGCTCCACCTTGGTGAATGAGTGCAGTTTTTTCCAAAGTCCGGACGGAGCTGCCTTTTCGTCTGAAGCCGGAGTTTCCAGACATTGGAAAATCGCCTCGGCCACGGTTTCCGAAACCGGCGTGATGTGTTTCTGAATATCATCCTTCCCGTTTCCATCGCCGAAATCGGTCACACCTTTAATCAGAATGCAGGGAATATCATGGGCTTCGCAAACGCGCGCCACGGCATAACCTTCCATATCGACCAGCTCGCCGTATTTCGAAAGCTCCTTTTTGCGTTTCGGATCAAACACCGGCTCTTCCACGCTCACCAACCGTTTAAGCCCCATTCCGATGCCCACATTCACGGCGGCTTTAAGCTCCTCCGTACTGACCATCGAAACGCGATACACCCCGCCGCGTACCAGCCGGTTATTCAGCGCGCCGCACACCCCGGCATTAATAATGGTGGTGCAGCCCTTTTCGACCAGTTTCTCCGTATAAATGCGCGCGGTTTCCAGCCCCATTTCATCCTGAATTTCAACAACAACGCCCCCGGGAACGCCCCGATCCAAAAACGGCTGCGCTTCCATCTGTGTGGCAAATAAAATTCCAATCATTGAATACCTAAATCTTTTTCTGCAACGGATTGACAAAGAACAACCGCCTCTCCATCCGTTGCTCTTTATCCATCCGCTGCTAGTTAATTATTCCTGCCGCTTTCGCCATCTGTTGCAGTTTTCCAATGGCCGCCCGGCCTTCTTCGCCGAGATCGAGTGTAAAGTCGTTCACATACGTTTTAATATGCTCGCTGGTCACATCGTCCGCCAATTCCTGTGCATGTTCAGTCACGTAGGCTTTGGTCGATTCCGGATCCGCAAATGCGCTTTCAATCGAATGCTTCAGCCGCCGCTCAATCTCCGCAATCTTTTCCGCACCCAGATCTTTCCGCGCGGCAATACAGCCCAGCGGAATCGGCTGGCCGGTTGTGGTTTCCCACCAGTTTCCCAGATCTTCCAGACACTGGAAACCGCGCTCGGCATATACAAAACGGCCTTCATGAATAATCACTCCGGCATCGGCCTTTCCAGAGGCAACGGCGTCCATAATCTGATCAAACGGCATGAAGATCCGGTTCTGCAGTTCCGGTTTCCACAACCGCAGCAAAAGGTGCGCGGTGGTGAACTCGCCGGGTATGGCAATCACGGAATCCGCGGAGAGCGATTTCCCGGCATTGGAAATCACCAGCGGCCCGCAACCGCGCCCTAGGGCGGATCCGCACTGCAGGATTTCGTAGCGATCCTGCACCAGTAACCAGGCATGAAAGGAGAGTTTTGTAACCTCCCATTTTCCTTCAAATGCCCAGCGGTTCAGCGTCTCCACATCGTATAAATGCGGGTAAATATCTGCATGTTTTTCCAGTTCACAGAAGATGAATGTGTCATTCGGACAGGGAGAATAACCAATATTTACGGGGGTATCGTTCATTTACCTACAATTCCACAGGGGTTTAAATCATGTAAATCATGTACAGTTTATTAAATTTATGATTGATCCGATCATCATTAACGTTATTATCCGGCCCATCAATTTCAAAAAAACGGAACCGATCTTCCCGTTTTCGGGGTCCGGTTTATCGGTATAGAAACAAGGATTTAAGAGAAAATGTCAATACTACCTACATTTGGAACAACTACCGGGCTCGATGCCCAGCTCGTGGGCCAGCTGAATGCACTGGCCTCCACCCTCTCACCTGCGCAGCTGGCGTGGGTTGGCGGCTATTTTACCGGACTGGGGGTTCAGGGCGACGGACAGGCTGTTGTGCCCGGCGCTCCTGCGGCCGATTCCGGACATACACTGACCATTCTTTTCGGGTCACAAACCGGTCATGCCCGGTCCGTTGCCGAAGAACTCAACGATGCGGCGAAAGAGGCCGGCCTCTCCACCGAACTGATTTCCTGCGGGAAGTTTAAAGAGAAGAATCTCAAAAACATCAAACACATGCTCTTTATCGTCAGCACACAGGGCGAAGGCGATCCGCCCGACGATACCCTGGCCCTGTGGGAATACCTGAATTCCACCAAAGCCCCGAAATTGAACGGTCTGGAATTCGGCGTGCTCGCCCTGGGCGACAGCAGCTACGAATTCTACTGCAAAACCGGCAAGGATTTTGACGCCCGTTTTGAAGAACTCGGCGGCAAACGTATTCTGGACCGCGTGGATCTTGATGTTGATTTCGATGACGGTGTGGAAACGTGGATCCCGAAAGCCGTTGAAGCCATGAAGGCCAAGATTCCTGCCGGCGGTGGTGCAGCCCCCGCCGTTCCAGCCTTTGGAAGTTTCGGTGCCGCAGCGACGCCGGCCGTTCATTACAGCCGCAAAAAACCGCTTAAAACCCGCCTGCTGACCTGCCAGAAAATTACCGGCCGCCATTCTGAAAAAGATATCCGCCACATTGAAATCGATCTGGAAGGTTCCGGACTGAGCTATCTGCCGGGCGACTCGTTAGGCGTCTGGTTTAAAAACGATGAAGAGCTGGTGAACGATCTGCTGGCATTGCTGGAAATCGACCCCACTGCAACGGTGCATGTGCACGAAGAACCGAAACCGGTTAAAGAAGCGCTCATCGAAACCTTCGAACTCACCCTCCTGCATCCGGCATTTGTGACGGATTATGCTGAACTGATCGAAAACGATGTCCTGCGCGAAATTGCGGCGGAAACAGAATCCCTGCGCGATTACGTTGAAACACGTCAAATCATCGATGTTGTCCGGGAGTTTCCGGGCGCGGTTGAAGCCGAAGCCTTCATTGCGCTGCTTCGCAAACTGACCCCCCGCCTCTATTCGATTGCCTCCAGCCAAACCGAAGTGGAAGACGAAGTGCACCTGACCATCGGAGTGGTGGCCTACGAAGCGCACGGCCACTATCACCTCGGCGGCGCCTCGGGCTATCTCGGCCATCGCCTCAAAGAAGGCGAAGATGTGCTGATTTACGTCGAGTCCAACGATAACTTCCGTCTGCCGTCCGACCCGACCACACCGGTCATCATGGTTGGCCCGGGCACCGGCATTGCACCGTTCCGCGCCTTTGTGCAGGAACGCGCGGCGCAGGAAGCTCCCGGCGACAACTGGCTGTTTTTCGGTAACCCGCACTTTACCGAGGATTTCCTCTACCAGACCGAATGGCAGGAATTCCTCGCCGACGGCGTCCTCAACAGAATCGACCTCGCTTTTTCGCGGGATCAGGAAAACAAAATCTATGTTCAGGACCGCATCGCCGAACAGGCGGACGAACTCTGGAACTGGATTCAGCGCGGCGCACACATTTACATCTGCGGCGACGAAAGCCGCATGGCGCGTGACGTTCATCAGGCTCTGCTCGACATCGTGGTCGACAAAGGCGGGTATACCACCGAAGAAGCCGAAGATTATCTCGTCCAGCTCCGCAAAGACGGTCGCTACCAGAAGGATGTATATTAATGCGTAATGCGTAATGCGTAATGCGTAATGCGTAATGCGTAATGCGTAAAAATTTTAAAAGCCAAGCAGAGTAATCAATTACGATTTACGAATTACTCGTTACGGAATAGAAGGAGTTCAGCATGAACGACGAAAAACAACTGAGTGAAAACGAACACATTAAAGCCCGCAGCCGCCACCTGCGCGGAACCATTGAAGAAGGATTGCAGGATCAAGTGACCGGCGCACTGTCCGCTGATGATACACAGCTGACTAAATTCCATGGATTCTACCAGCAGGATGACCGCGACATTCGCGATGAACGCCGGCACGCAAAACTGGAGCCGCTTCACAGCTTCATGCTCCGGGCCCGTCTGCCGGGCGGCATCATTACTGCCGAGCAGTGGAAAGCCATCGATGCAATTTCCCGGGAATTAACCGGCGGCGGAATCCGACTGACCACCCGACAGACCTTCCAGTATCACGGCATTCTTAAGCGCAACGTCAAACCGCTGATTCAGGGCATCAACAAAGTCATGATCGATTCCATTGCAGCCTGCGGCGATGTGAACCGCAACGTGCTCTGCAACACCAATCCGGTGGAATCAGAACTGCATGAACAGATTTATAAAGACGCCGTGGCGGTCAGCAAACACCTCCTGCCGAAAACCGGCGCCTATCATGAAATCTGGCTCGATCAGGAAAAAGTGGCTAATTTTGAAGAAGAAGTGGAGCCGATCCTCGGCGACACCTATCTTCCGCGTAAATTCAAGATCGCAATCGCCGTACCGCCGCATAACGATGTGGATGTCAACGGTAACGACCTCAGTTTTGTGGCAATCGTCAAAGACGGCAAACTGCAGGGCTACGATGTTCTGGCCGGCGGCGGCATGGGCAGTTCACACGGAGAAGCCGACACCTATCCGCAGATAGCGAAAAATTTCGGATTTATTGAGCCCCAGGATCTCTGCACCTTTGCTGAAGCCTTTGTCACCACCCAGCGCGATTTCGGCGACCGAAAAAACCGCAAACATGCCCGTCTGAAATACACCATCGACGACATGGGCGTGGATACCTTCAAAAGCCACGTTGAAGAGCGTACCGGCAAAAAATTCAAAAAAGCCAAGCCCTACGAATTCACCATGCACTCCGACCGCTTCGGCTGGGTTGAAAATGCAGACGGCACCTGGAACCTGACCATGTTCATTGAACACGGACGGATCACCGACAAAGAAGGCGGCCCGCAAATGATGACCGGTCTTCTTAAAATTGCCGATGTGCACAAAGGCAACTTCCGCATCACCGCCACGCAGAATCTGATCGTGGCGCAAGTGGCAAAGAGCAAAAAAGCAAAAATTGAAAAGCTCGCGGTTGAACACGGGCTCTACCGCAAAGAAGCCTCCGTTCTGCGCCGGAACAGCATGGCCTGTGTCGCCCTGCCCACCTGTGGGCTGGCGATGGCCGAAGCCGAACGTTATCTGCCGGACCTGATCACCAAGTTGGAAGCCATCGTTGAGAAGAACGGACTGGCCGATCAGCCCATCGTCATTCGTATGACCGGCTGCCCCAACGGCTGCGCCCGCCCCTTCCTGGCGGAAATCGCCTTCGTTGGAAAAGCCCCCGGAAAATACAACCTGTATTTGGGTGGCGACGGCAAAGGAACCCGACTGGTGAAACTCTTCAAAGAAAATATCGGCGAAGAGGAAATCCTCGAAACCCTGGAACCGCTGATTGAAAGCTATTCCAAGGATCGCAACAAAGGCGAAGGCTTCGGCGACTGGCTCGTACGGACCGAGGTGGTTCCGGCGGTTTATGACGGCCGCGACTTCCATAAAAATCCTGAAGGGTTCATCTCCAGCGGAATTTAAGACAACACCGGTCAAAAGTCGGAAGGTCGAAAGTCCAAAGGTCCCTGTACCTGACTTTCTGACCTTCGGCCTTAAGACATGAGACCAAAATAAAATGAATGAACTAGGTAATTTATTTAAAGGCGTGACCCCGAGGGATTCCCTTGAGGTATTGTCGAGAGCGATTGATCACTTTGGCGATGACATCTGCATGGCCACCAGTTTTCAGCTGGGCGGTCTGGTGCTGCTCGATATGCTGCATCAGGTCGGCAAACCGGTGCGTGTTTTTTCCATCGACACCGGCCGCCTGCCCGAAGAAACCTTCGAGTGCGCCGAATCCATTCGCCGGAAATACGGCATTAATGTGGAATGGGTATTCCCGCGCCACGAAGCCGTCCAGACTCTGGAAACAGAAAAAGGCCTTTTCTCTTTCAAGGAAAGCACCGAAAACCGCCGGGAATGCTGCGGCATTCGTAAAGTGGAACCGCTCGGCCGCGCACTGGAAGGCTACAGCGCCTGGATTACCGGACGCCGGCAGGATCAAAGCGAAACCCGCGATGGACTGGAATTTATCGAAAAAGATCCCGTTCATAGCGGCCTCGTGAAGGTGAATCCGCTGATCCATTGGTCGAAGGCCGATCTCTGGTACTACGTGGAAGAGAATCACGTTCCCCACAACCGCCTCTATGACGAAGGCTACCTTTCCATCGGATGTTCCCCCTGCACCCGCCCCTGCCGCGAAGGCGAGGACGAACGCGCCGGCCGCTGGTGGTGGGAAAGCACGGAGCACAAAGAATGCGGTCTGCACCTCAACTTCAAGCACGGCGGCGGGATTTAGCCCACCCATAAAAAAGGCCCCCGGCAGAACATACTGCCGAGGGCCCCGGAGCTCAGGAGGAGTACCAACCCGGAATTCCGGGTCGGTCAGAGCAAATACTACATCACATCATGCCATCCATTTCCGGAGCGGCAGGTGAACTTTTCTTTTCCGGCAGATCGGCAATCATGCACTCGGTCGTCAACAGCAGCCCGGCAATCGATGCCGCATTCTGCAAGGCATAACGGGTCACTTTCGCCGGATCAATGATTCCGGCACTCACCATGTCGACATACTGATCGCTCGCCGCATCGTAGCCATAGTTTCCTTTTCCGTTTTTAACGTCCTGAATAACGATGGCCCCTTCGCCGCCGGCATTTGCAACAATCTGGCGCAGCGGAGCCTCAACGGCTTTGCGCACAATTTCAACCCCGATGGCCTCGTCGCCGGAAATCTCGAGTTTATCGAGTGCTTTCTGAACACGAAGCAGCGCCACGCCGCCGCCCGGAACAATCCCTTCTTCCACCGCAGCACGGGTTGCATGCAGTGCATCGTCCACCCGGTCCTTTTTCTCTTTCATTTCGGATTCGGTGGCTGCACCCACATGAATGACGGCCACCCCACCTGCCAGTTTGGCCAGACGTTCCTGAAGTTTTTCGCGGTCGTAGTCCGAAGTGGTTTCCTCGATCTGACGACGGATCTGATCCACACGGCCCTTGATATCGGCAGCTTTTCCGGCGCCTTCAACGAGGGTTGTATCATCTTTCGAAACCGTCACACGTTTGGCGGAACCGAGATCTTCCAGATTGATTTTTTCAAGTTTAATGCCGAGATCTTCCGTGATGAACCGGGCGCCGGTCAGCACTGCAAGGTCGCCCATCATGGCCTTGCGCCGATCCCCGAAGCCGGGAGCTTTCACCGCACAGACATTCAGCGTTCCGCGCAATTTATTAACGACCAGCGTGGCCAATGCCTCGCCCTCAATATCTTCCGCAATAATCAGGAACGGTTTGCCGGTCTTGGCCACTTCCTGCAACAGCGGAAGCAGATCGTTCAATACCGTAATCTTTTTCTCATAGAGCAGGATGTACGGATCGTCCAGCACCGCATCCATGGAATTTGAATCTGTAACAAAATAGGGCGAGAGATAGCCTTTATCAAACTGCATCCCTTCCACCACATCCAGGGAAGTCTCCATGGTTTTGGACTCTTCAACGGTAATGGTGCCGTCTTTTCCAACCTTGTCCATGGCCTCGGCAATCAGGCGGCCGATGGTTTCATCCCCATTAGCCGAAATGGTTCCCACCTGAGCCACCTCATCCGAGGTTGCCAGCTTTTTGCTCAGTTTGCCCAGTTCCGCAATCATGGCATCCGAAGCCAGGTCAATCCCGCGCTTCAAAGCCATCGGATTTGCGCCGGCCACCACATTTTTCAAGCCTTCCCGATAGATGGCTTCCGCCAGCACGGTTGCAGTGGTGGTTCCATCCCCGGCCACATCGGCCGTTTTGGAAGCCACCTCTTTGACCATCTGCGCGCCCATATTTTCATATTTTTCCGGCAGATCGATCGCCTTTGCAACAGAAACCCCATCTTTGGTCACCGACGGCGAACCGTATGATTTATCAATAATCACATTCCGGCCTTTGGGGCCCAGTGTAACCTTTACCGCGTTGCTCAGTTTTTCCACGCCCTGCAGCATCGCGCTGCGGGCATCGATATCAAATGCAATTTGCTTTGCCATTTTCTTTTAATCTCCTTCGTCGATTCATAAATCCGAAGCTCTAAACTCTGATTTCAAAACCGGATGTTTTCCGAACATGGGAACTTCATCATTTAAATTTGTTCAGGAGGTAGAGATTCGGATGCTGAAATTCAGTTATCCGATAATTGCGAGCAGATCCTCTTCGCGCATAATCTGATATTCTTTGTCGTCATACTTCACTTCTGTGCCGCCGTATTTCGGCATCAGCACCCGATCCCCTTCCTTCACATTGAACGCAACCGTCTCGCCGTTTTCATTCAGTTTTCCGGTTCCGAGCGCAACAACCAGCCCCTCCTGCGGTTTCTCTCTGGCTGCATCGGGAATAATGATTCCCCCTTTTTTCACTTCGCCCTCTTTCACTGGCTCAACAAGTATACGTCCACCCAGCGGTTTAATATTCATAGGTCTTAACCTCCTTGGTTTATTGATTTCGGGCCGACCTTTCACAGCCCATCCTTACTGTAGTGAATTCTGTCTTCAGCATCGTACGCGAAAGACGAAACGCCCTTTGCAGGCAGTGTGCCAGCTGCCGCCGCGCCAACCCCGAATTCATATCTCTTTCAGAATTAAATAATTAGTATCGGTCCCGCAGAATGCACCTTCTCCCGAAGATTCCCCGGTGTTAAATTCTGACCCAATTTGTGCTGTCTCGGCGAGACAGCCTGTCTCACCGAGCCCCGGTCTTCTTCCCGGAGAAAAAACAGGAACACCACCCGTTGCGAAAACCACAGTTCAGCATTGCGCGCATCCATTTCCTGCCGTCTAATGCCGCTTCATGAAACATCTGCTGCTCCAGTTTTTGATTTTATTGCTCGCGACCAGCTCGTTTGCAAAAAACACCTCCGATTTAGTAACGGACCCCGCCGGACTCAAAATACTGAATAAAAACTGCATCCGGCTCGGAACCAGCGAAATTCTTCCCATTAACTTTGAAACCGCCTGCACCGTATTGAGTCGGAAAGACCTCGTGCAATCCGTGCAGCGCGAATTCGTCCGGTCCATTTCGGATGACGGCGAGGTCGAATTTCCAATCATTGGAACCGGCCCCGACTCCTGGTACTACCTCAACGAAGACGGGAAACGCACCGACATCACCGAGCTCTACCGCAAACAGACCGATGAGTTTTCATTCGACTACATTGTCATGGCCAGTGGAAAGCGCTTCTTCGGGCGCTACACCGTCGTAATCCATCTGCAGGTCGTCGATGCCGGCCCCGGCGGAATCATCTATTCCGTAAACGTCCACATCTATCCCCACAACTGGCTGACACGAACTTCTCAGAAAATCGGACTGACCAGCGGCTTCTTCAAAAAGAAAATGAAAATGATCTCCTGGGTCGCCCGCGAAATTGCCACCGGCCTCTGCGAACAGGAAGAAGCCCGGAAAAACCTTGCTGAAGGATTCGCATCCCCTGCCGGAACGAAATAGGTAGAGCGGAGCCCGCCGCCCCGCGGAACGGTTCGGCGTGCGCGCGGACGATGAGGCCATCGTCCCTCCGGCTTTGGACCAACCATTTTTCTGCTGATTATTTCAGCAGTTCTTCCGCCGGAACGTTGCCGAGTTCAATGGCATAATCGAGCGGGGTTTTTCCATTGGTGGCCTGAATGGATGCATCTGCACCGCTATTGAGCAGCAGCTCAATCATCTCGGAACCGGCTGAAGCGGATGCTTCGTGCAACGGTGTTCCGCCGCGTTTGCTGACCGCATCCACCTGCGCGCCCTGCTCAATCAGATAGGCCGCAACGTCCACTTTGTCTTTTTCGGCGGCATAATGCAGCGGCGTCCAGCCTTCATCGTCCTGCGCCGAAAAATCGGCCCCGCTTTCAACCAGCAGCTGAACCAGTTCGAGAAACCCGCGGTCGGCCGCAAAATGAAGCGGTGTTTTCTGCGTTCCGGTCCGTTCATTCAAAAGCGCATCATTGGCAATCAGCACTTCAGCACATCCAAGCTGACCGCGCACAGCGGCAAAATGCAGCGGCGTCCAGCCCTGGTTGTTTTTTTCGTTCACATCGGAACCGAGCAGAATGTGGTTTTTCACATCCTGCGGATCGCCTTTGGCAATGGCATGCAGCAACGATTTGTTTTTTGTAACGATCGGATCGCCCGATTCAATTCCAGCCTCCGGAACGTCGAGTCCGGCCGACCAGACGATGGCATTAAGCACCAGTTTCCGAAAGTCGGGCTGAACCCAGCTGCTGAGATAGTGGCCGCCTGTGAATCCGAATACATTCCTGCCATACACCCAGGCCAGTGTGTGGGCCTGTTCTTCTTCGGGCGGAACGGCCAGCACAACCGGGATGACCTCGCTGAACGTGAGGTTATAATAGTATTCATCCTTCAGCTCAAACGGCTTAACGCCGCGCGTGACCGGATGTTTAACAATCACGGGATCTTTAACCGTCCAGAGCGGATTTTCGGACGAGGCGTCATCGTATCGTCCACCGGCCACTTTCAGGATCGTTTCATCGAGCAGCCCTTTGGTTCCGTCGAGGGCGTAATGCAGAAACACCATTCCGACTCCGCGGTTGGACAGCGCCAGCAGTTCTCCTTCGTTCCCGGCCAGCAGATGCTTTTCATTGCCGTCGCAATAAATCACCACCGCATCCACATGCGCCAGCTGTTCCGCCTTCGGCCAGGTTTCGGACTGGATCTGCGCGCGAATCGGCAGCCCGGAATCGTTCAGCGCTTTTTCCAGCACCGTACAGCCCGCCGGAAATGCGTGTTCCCCCGGCCCATGGCTCGGTTTTCCGGCAATCAGCAGCACCTGTTTCGGAGGCATTGCAAAAACAGAAACCGTACTCAACAGCATCAATACCCATACGCGCAACTTCATCATTCATTCCTCTTTTAAAATGAGATCATTATAGAATCCTCGGCCAATCCCGCAATTCTTCTTTCCAACCATTGGAAAATCTGGAGAATGCCGGATCTTCTGCTTTGCAGAAGGAGTTGATTCATGTTTGTTGATAGTTGTTGGGATGCCCTGTTGCTCTTCCCCTATCAACCAACGACCTCCATTTAACAACCGATCATTATGGCCCTACTCAGTTTACAGAATATTTCAAAAGCCTACGGCGCGGCTCCGCTGCTGAACGATGCCACGCTGCAGATTGAACGCGGCGAGCGCATCTGCCTGGTCGGCCGCAACGGCGAAGGCAAATCCACCCTGCTTAAAATCGTGAACGGATCGATTGAACCGGATGCCGGCGAAATCATTCGTCAGCCCGGCCTGAAAGTCCGGCGGCTGCGGCAGAATATACCGACCGATATCACCCAGACCATTGAAGAACTGGTTTTCCAGGGATTGGAAGATCCGCACGACGACTACAATTCCCATCAGGCGGTCGATAAAGCCATATCGCTGGTATCGCTTGAAAATCATCTCAACTTCAATGAACTTTCCGGCGGGCAGAAGCGCCGTGCCCTGCTGGCTCAGGCGCTTGTCTGCGAACCCGATATTCTCGTGCTGGACGAACCGACCAACCATCTCGATATTGAATCCATCCAATGGCTGGAAAGTTTTCTGCAGCGCTACCGCG
This sequence comes from Pontiellaceae bacterium B12219, assembly GCA_029432795.1. Classification (GTDB taxonomy): domain Bacteria; phylum Verrucomicrobiota; class Kiritimatiellia; order Kiritimatiellales; family Pontiellaceae; genus Pontiella. The sequence goes on along the minus strand of JARNMJ010000001.1, from coordinate 17,643 downwards.
GCACCCTCCTTTTTGTGACGCACGACCGCGCCTTTCTCCGAAAACTTGCCACCCGGATTGTCGAGCTCGACCGCGGCAACCTGCATTCGTGGGCGTGCGACTACGACACCTATTTGAAGCGCAAACAGGCCCTGCTCGACGGCGAAGCGGAACAGTGGGCGCAGTTTGATAAAAAGCTGGCGCAGGAGGAAGTCTGGATTCGGAAAGGCATCAAAGCCCGCCGAACCCGTAATGAAGGGCGCGTCCGGGCATTGGAACAAATGCGCGGCGAACGCAGCCAGCGCCGCGAACGCACCGGCACGGCAAGCATGCAGGTGGTCGAAGCGGGGGTTTCGGGCCGCAAAGTGATTACCGGAAAAAATATTTCCTACGACTACGGCGGACTTCCAATCATTGGAAAGATGGACGTGGAGATCATGCGCGGCGACAAAATCGGCATCATCGGCCCGAACGGGTGCGGCAAATCGACGCTGATCAAACTGCTGCTCGGCGATCTGGTTCCGAAAACCGGAACGATTGATCATGGCACAAAGTTGGAAGTGGCCTATTTTGACCAGCATCGCGAAGCGATTGACGACTCAAAAAGCGTGGCCGAAAATGTCTCGCTCGACGAATTCATCACCATCGGCAATCAGAAGAAGCATGTGCTGGGCTATCTGCAGGACTTCCTGTTTTCCCCCGACCGGGCGCGGCAGAAAGCCGAAGTGCTTTCCGGCGGGGAGCGTAACCGCCTGCTGCTGGCCAAACTGTTCACCAAAGCCTCCAATGTGCTGGTGCTCGACGAACCGACCAACGATCTGGATGTGGAAACGCTGGAACTGCTCGAAGAAATGCTGGCCAACTATGAAGGCACCCTTCTGCTGGTCAGTCACGACCGTTCCTTTTTGAACAATGTCGTCACCAATACCATGGTCTTTGAAGGCGATGGAAAAATCGGGGAATATCCCGGCGGTTATGATGACTGGCTCGACCAAAGGCAGAAGGCATTAAACACCGGACAGGCGGGAAATACGCCTAAACAGGAAAAGAAAAAGGCCACCCGTAAACTTTCGAATAAAGAGCGGGAGGAGCTGAAAAATCTGCCGAAGCATATCGAGGCGCTGGATGCCGAACTGGAAGCGCTGCAGGCGGCCATGACCGACCCGGCCTTTTATCAGAAATCCAAAGAGGAAATTGCGGCGGCCACCGCCCGGGCCGAGGCAATTCCGAAAGAACAGGAAAAATGTTTTGAACGCTGGGAAGAACTTGAGGGTCTATGATCCCAAACCACGGAATCATCGGCCGGCGCCGTCCCCCTTCGGCAGGTTCGATGATGAAGTGCGGCACTTGGAGCCCAGAGGCTAGGTCGTACTTCAGTTAACCGTGGTTTTCTTTTTTTTAGCCGCCGGAGGCGGAAGTTAATCATTAACAGTTATTGGTTATTTGGCTTTCGAATCCGAACCAATAACGATTAACTAAGACTCATTAAACAGAACCGAAGGTTCCCGCCCTCCATGAAACGGCTGATCCGGAATAAACATACAAAGCTGGTGCTCAAACATATTGCAGGCTGGTTCTGCATCGTGCTCGGACTCATTATGTTTATCACACCGGGACAGGGCATTCTGACGGTATTGATCGGCGTCTATCTTCTGGCCGATGAAGTTCCCATGTTTGGAAGAATGAAAGGCTGGATCGAACGCCGCTTCCCCAAAGCCGCCGATTTCGTTCACCGTAAAGGCGCCGAGCTAAAACAGAAATTCAGTAAAAATGACGATGATGACGACTCGCATCCCGCCGCCTGATTGATCGGCGTTTTTATTTCCTGACGGCGGTAACTATAGATCCGGCAGATAAATATCGGGAGAACAGCCACCAAGAGCCGCAAAAAGCACGACAACCTGAGCCGTTCAGTTTTCGTGCCTTTTTGTGCCATAAACCGGAAGCATAGACCTCCCGGCATTTCGTCGCCGAAAATAAAACAGGGCCGGAATAATCCGGCCCCGCATTTAGAAAACGTGCTGCTTAAAGATCGATACCGAAATACTCGACGGCATTGTTGTAGCAGATGTTTTCCACCATCTGACCCAACAATTCCATATCGGCCGGAATCTCCCCGTTTTCCACATCCTTACCCAGCAGGTTACACAGGATGCGGCGGAAATATTCATGACGGGGATACGACATGAAACTGCGTGAATCCGTCAGCATACCGACAAAGCGGCTCAACAGACCAAGCAGGGACAAGGCGTTCATCTGTTTTTCCATTCCGTCCTTCTGATCGAGGAACCACCAGCCGGAACCAAACTGCATCTTGCCCGGATAGGAGCCATCCTGATAATTGCCGATCATGGTGGCAAACAGTTCATTATCGGCCGGGTTGATGTTGTAGAGAATCGATTTCGAAAGTTGATTCGAGGAATCCAGTCGATCCAGCAGGCGAACAAATCCGGGCCCCTGGCGGTAGTCCGCAATGGAATCAAACCCGGTATCCGGCCCCAGCGCCTTAAACAGACGGCTGTTATTATTCCGGAATACGCCCACATGGAACTGCTGCGTCCACCCTCTGGAATGATTCATTTTTCCGGCTTCATACAAAAAGGCGGCCAGGAACTGATCGGCTTCTTCCTGCGATGCCGCTTTTCCCGTCATTACTTTGTTGAAAATGGAATCCAGCGCGCTGGAAGACGCTTCCGCATCCGGCACATAGGCCACGCCGTGATCGGACAGGCGACAACCGACGGAATGAAAATAGGCATGGCGGTTTTCAACGGCGGCCACCAGGCTCTCGAAACTGTTGATCGTCTGGCCCGACGTTTTTTCCAACGATTGGACATAGGCTTTATAAGCCGCCGGATCGGCCAGATTGGCCGCCTTATCCGGACGAAATGTCGGCAGCACCTTGCAGTCGAATCCATCAGCCGAAATCTGTTTATGCCACGCCAGATCATCGATCGGATCGTCGGTTGTGCAAACCAGCTTCACATTCATCTTCCGCATCAGGTTACGAGCGGAAAATTCCGGCGAACGCAGTTTTTCGGTGCATTCATCATAAATAGCATCCGCAGTTTCCGGACTGAGCACGGTATCGATATCGAAATAGCGCTGCAGTTCCAGATGCGTCCAATGATACAAGGGATTGCGCAGGGTCTGCGGCACGGTTTCAGCCCACTTCTGAAACTTATCGCGCCAGGAGGCGTCGCCTGTAACAAATTCTTCGGCTACACCGTTTGTGCGCATGGCGCGCCATTTATAGTGATCGCCCCCCAGCCAGATTTCGCCGAGGTTATCGTACTGCTTGTCCTCCGCCACTTCCTGCGGCGGAAGGTGGCAGTGGTAATCAAAGATCGGCATCTCAGCCGCATGTTCGTGATAAAGCTTAATTGCAGTTTTGGTCTGCAACAGAAAATCTGTATCCATGAATTTTTTCATGCTTAGTCCTTAAATTTTTCTTTGTACGCCCAGAGACCCAGTGCGGGATTGCTGATATAAAAGATTTCCTCCCCATCCGGCAGGGTATTCCAGCCATCTTTCAACTGCTCCGGATTATAGACGGCCGCCATCGCGTCATAGGACGCGGCTTCAAATCCGACCGAGCGGACTTCATCCAACGTGACGTCATTGCCCGGACAGTACGTAATCTTAAACCGCCCTTCCGACGAACCGTGGATCAGATGCGCCGCCGCGCCGAGGTTCGAGCGGAGTTCTTCATCCTCCTCGACATGCTTCAGCGTGGCCGGTGTTCCGCAGTAGCCGAATTTACGGATCAGCTTATCGATGGTCGGATCTTCGCCGAATTCCTTCAACGCCGGTGCCAACACGATCAGTTCGCCCTCATCGGCAATGGCCATACGCGTGCGGTAAACCGCTTTATTGCCCAGCCAGGTGCTCTGGAATTCGTGCGGATCGAGATAGACCACCACCTTTTTCGGTTCGCGATCCAGCAAGGTGATGTTCACGGCGCGCGCCAGTTTGCAGGCCTCTTCAAACACCTGCACATCTTCGCCGGCATAAAACCCGCGCATATGCATTTCCCCGGTGCTGTAATCCTGCTCCATAACCGTCAGGATGTAGGAGATCGGCAGGTCGGAAAGATAGGTATCGACAGCGTGATTAAACAGGCGGCGAACCGGCGAATCGGTCTGACCAAGCAGATTTTCAATCCCCGACACGGCCCCGAGAAAATGCGATTTATTGATGATGTCCGAACCGCCGGCACCCACCACAATATTCTTGGTGTAGTTGGCCATGCCGACCACTTCGTGCGGAACCACCTGGCCGACGGAAAGAATCAGATCATAACCGTCGAACAACATTTTATTGACTTCAACACCGACGGTGTAGTCGACCTTCCCATCCGAAAGTTCCGCGAGCATTTCCCCGGAAATGAGCCCTTTACGAACCACTTCGTTCCGCCAGTCGTGCACCTTGAATGCATCGAGCGGAATTGCATCGCCGAACATCATACGCAATTGCGCTTCGGTCATCGGATTGTGGGTTCCAAGGGTTGGAAGGATATCAACCGCCACGCCCGCAGCCGTCAGCTTTTCATAGGCCATTGCGGTGATCGGACCCGCCATGGAATTCAGGCGGGTGTGATCGGGCGGAAGAATTAAAACCTTCTTCACGTCGCCCGCTGTTTCCAGACTTTGGAAAACCAAGGCCTGAAGTTCATCGCGGGAAATGGAAACGTCTTCACCAAATTTGCTGATCATCAGAATTTGAAAACCACTAACTCACACTAATCTTCACTAATTCAGTATCGAAACTGATTAGTGAAAATTAGTCCGGATTAGCGGTTAGCCCTCTTTAAGCAATATAAGTGGAAGCAGCAGTGTCTCCACCGCGACCGGTCCAATTGGTGTGGAAGAATTCGCCACGCGGTTTATCCAAACGCTCGTAGGTGTGCGCGCCGAAATAGTCGCGCTGCGCCTGCAGCAGGTTGGCCGGAAGGCGGGCCGCGCGGTAGCCGTCGAAATACGCCAGTGCCGCACTGATGGCCGGCATCGGAATTCCGAATTCAACCGATTTGATAATGACCCGACGCCACGCCGCCTGTGCATTTTCAACCGCATCCTTGAAGAACGGGTCGAGCAGCAGGTTTACGAGATCGGGGTTGGTATCGAAGGCTTCTTTAATGTTGCCGAGGAACGCTGAGCGGATAATGCATCCGCCGCGCCACATAAGAGCAATTTCGCCGTTGTTGAGTTTCCAGCCGTGTTCTTCGGCGGCTGCACGCATGAGCTGATAGCCCTGGGCGTACGAAACAATTTTCGAGGCATACAGCGCCTGTTTCAGATCGTCAACCATAGCGGCTTTATCCCCATCAAAAGCAACCTTCGGACCGGATAATACTTTCGAAGCTTCAACACGCTCATTTTTCAGAGCAGAGAGGCAGCGGGCAAAAACAGCTTCCCCGATCAGGGTGAGCGGCTGACCGCAGTCCAGCGCGGAAACCGCCGTCCATTTTCCGGTACCTTTCTGGCCGGCGGTATCGAGAATCTGGTCAATCACCGCTTCGCCGTTTTCATCTTTGTAGCCCAGAATATCGCGGGTGATTTCAATGAGGTAGGAATCGAGTTCGGATTTGTTCCACTCCTTGAACACTTCATGCATTTCTTCGTTGGAGAGGCCGATGCCTTCTTTCATCATCTGATAGGTTTCGCAGATCATCTGCATGTCGCCGTATTCAATTCCGTTGTGCACCATTTTCACAAAGTGGCCAGCACCATCGGCACCCACCCATTCGCAGCAGGGTTCGCCGGCTTCGGTGTGGGCGGAAATTTTCTGGAAGATCGGTTTTACCGGTTCCCAGGCCGCTTCGGACCCCCCCGGCATGATGGACGGGCCGAGCAAAGCGCCTTCTTCACCACCGGAAACGCCGGTGCCGATAAACAGCAGACCTTTGCTTTCCACATACTTTGCGCGCCGAATCGTATCCGGATAGTGGCTGTTTCCGCCATCGATAATAATATCGCCTTCTTCCAGGTACGGGATGACCTGATCAATGAAGGAATCAACCGCATCGCCGGCTTTTACAAGCATCATCACTTTACGCGGACGCTCCAGGCTGGCGCAAAATTCTTCGATGCTGTGACATCCAATAAAGTTTTTACCCGCCCCGCGACCGGCAATAAACGAATCCACTTTGGCAACGGTTCGGTTAAATACCGCCACGGTGAACCCTTTGCTCTCCATATTCAGGACGAGGTTTTCGCCCATCACTGCCAATCCAATTAATCCAATATCTGCTTTTGCCATTATATTCTACCTCACTTTATTCGTTTAAATTACCGTTTAACCCGTGCATTTCCATTCCAGATGCTCCAGAGCTGATCCTCATCAGCCGGCTGAGCATAGTCGGTCAGCATCGTTGCCGCAAGTGCACCGCTTGCCCAAGCAAACCGGGCGCTGTCCTGCACGCTCCATCCCTTCAAAATACCGTACAGCAATCCGCCGACAAATCCGTCGCCGCCGCCGATTCGATCCATCACACCGATTTCACGCGGCTTAATGACTTCCCATTCTTTTCCGTCTGTAACCAATGCGCCCCACATGTGGCTGTTGGCCGAAATGACTTCGCGGAGCGTCGTTCCGAAATAGCTCGCATTTGGGTACGCCGCCTGAACACGACCGATCATAGCTTTGAATCCGTCGATTTTGGCGTCCAGACCGGAACCGCCGGCCTCCGGCCCTTCAATACCCAGACACAGCTGAAAATCCTCTTCATTGCCGATCAGGATATCGCAGCGCGAAGCGATTTCTGAAAACGCTTTGGCCAATTCCTCTTCACGGCCCTTCCAGAAGCTGGCGCGGTGGTTGAGGTCGAAAGAAACGCGTGTTCCGTTTTCCTGTGCAACCCGGGCAATATCGAGACAAAGCTGACAGGTTTTCGGCGACAAGGCTGCAATCAGGCCGGAAAGATGGACAATCTCTACCCCCTCTTCGGCAAAAATGCGCTGCAGATCGAAATCGTCTGCACACAATTCCTGGCCGACTTCGCCGGCGCGGTCGTTCTGAACGCGCGGTCCGCGCGGCCCCCATCCGCTATCAGCCATATTGATCTGATGGCGGTAGCCCCACGGATCTTCCTGTACAAATTCAGGTCCTTCAAAGTCCATCCGCCGGCTTTTCAGATTATCTTTAATAAAGTGCGAAATCGGACTGTCCTTCACAAAGGCGGTCAGCACTTTAACCGGCAAACCCAGATAGGAAGCAATGCTCGCTACGTTTGTTTCGGCACTCGTGGCCTGCATCTTAAACGTATCACTGCTGTGAAAAGGCTGCGCATTCACGGGGGTCAGCCGAACACCCATACTGGTGGCCACCAGCAATGAATATTTTTTTGAATCGTTATTCGTCATTGTATCCTCCATCCATCTCTACCGCTCAAACGAACTGTCGTTCTCGCAGATTAAATATCTACATGCTCCAACTCAATCCCCGCCACTAAAAACGGGAACCGGTCTCCACACCTGACCCGGCATTTTCCAAACAATTCCGGCCAGAAACAAACCCAAAAGTTAATATTAGGGACTTATTTAACTCCTCCGGAGCCGTTTTCAGCTATCCACAGGTTATTAACAGGCTCTCCAACCCTTGGAAACGATCCGGATCATCGTGCAGACAAAACTACGCCTCAATGGTTTGAGATAACGCTTTTATATATTTTTTGACAAGGATATTTATTGATTTTTAAATCCTGTCGCATGATATTCCCGGCACGTTACCAACTGCCACATACAGGACTTCAAATACCTATTTAAACCGGCATTATCAACGTATTTACAGGGGTTTCAACGATCAGGGTGTTAATTTTATTCACAGGGGAAAACTATGAGCGAAATATTCAATCAAAACTGGAACAGAGAACGAGTCAGAGCCGGCATGCGCTGGTTCGGCCCGAATGATGAAGTTTCTATACGTAATATTCTGCAAACACCGGGGATTACCAATATCATCACCGCGCTGCATCATATTCCATCGGGAGAAATCTGGACCGAAACCGAGATCGCTCAGCGCAAAATTGAAGTTGAATTTATCCCCCACCCCGATGCGCCGTCTGACCTCGAAGGAATGAAACTCTACCAATGGTATATCGGCAATGCAACGCGCACCGGGCTCGTCTGGGATACGGCCGAGAGCCTGGTCTTTACGGAAGACATCAAGAACGGCAGTCCGAACCGCGAAAAGCACATCCAGAACTATAAAACCAGCCTGCAGAATCTCGGCCGGTTCGGAGTCAAAAATGTGGTCGGAAACTTTATGCTGGTCGCCGACTGGACCCGCACCAGCATGACCACACTGCCCGACGGCTCCAAAACCCTGAAATATATCCATTCCGCTTTTGCCGCCTTCGATATTTACCTGCTTAAGCGCCATGATTCCGAAGAGGGCTACATTAAGGACGGGTCGTTCAGCCCGGCGGAGATCGAGGAAGCCCGGACCTATTGGAACACCTATCTTGCCGGCCATACAGAACGGCAAACCGAACTGGTTGCCATGATTGCGGCAGGACTGCCTGGTGCACAGGAAGGGTTTACGCTGGATGATTTTCGCGCAGCGGTTTCCAAATATGAAGGAATGTCGGTTGAAATCCTGCAGGACCACATTGCCTATTTTCTGGATGCAGTAGTGCCGGTTGCCAATGCAGCCGGAGTACGCCTCTGCTGTCATGCGGATGATCCTGCCTTTTCTCCGTTCCTTGGAACACCACGGGCCGTGGGCGGGGCAGCCGGCTATAAATTCCTGCTTGATCACGGGTGCGGTGTAAATATGTGCATCGGTTCGTTGATGGCTAACGAATCCAACCGGGATATCACTAAAGTGATTCGTGAAATTGCTGAATACGGTTCCCTGAAAGGAATGAGCATCGAAGATATTTTCCCGCACATCCATTTACGCCCGATCGAAACCGATGGTAAAAACTTCCGCGAAGGCCACCATGCCGAGCACCGCGAAGAACTGGCAAAAGTGGTTCACACGCTTGTGGATCTCGGCTGGCAGGGAATTTTCCGCCCGGACCACGCACCGGCATCCGATCACGGGTTTGGCCGTCCCGGCTATGACCTGATCGGCCGCGGCTACGGCGCCCAGCTTCTGCTCGGCCTTTTTGAGATGGCGGAAATTATTAAAACCACTCGTAATAAAGCAGTAACAGCCGCCATCAAAGCTTCAAAAGGCGATCTTTCATTGAAAGATAAAGCCATCAAAGCCGCTCAGAAAGCGGAAGCCAAAAAGATCAGCAAGAAAATTGCATTCATCAAAGTGCCCTTCATCTATGGGGAACAGGGTGTGGTTGCCCGTTTAAATTGATTCAAGGGGTCGCGGTTGCATACCGGAAGCTTCCAATGACTGGAAGTTTCCACGCCCTCCTCGGGAGAATGCGAAACAAAGCGGATGTTTTATTCAGCCATAGCCCGTTCAACGGCACTGAACAGATCATCCAGCTCCACCGGTTTATAGAGAACCTCTTTTGCCCCGAATTTTTTGGCCATCGGCAGGAAATCCATCGGCATTGCATGCATTCCTCCGGAGATCGCAATAACAGGAATAGAGGGCTCTTTTCCGCGAATAGCCATAACCACCTCTAAACCATCGGTTTCCGGCATCATAATATCGGTAATAACAAGATCAACCGCTTGTTCTTCCAACGTTCGAAGACCCTGCCGGCCATCGGCTGCAACGACCACATCAAACCCTTTTCCCTTTAAAAAGCGGGAAAAAACGCTACGAATTGTTTCATCGTCATCAATAATTAATACGCAAGCCATTTAGTCTCCTCTCAGAAGGGCCCAAACCTACTAGCCCCGCTGTTTTTCATCAAGCATTTCCCGAACGGTTTGAAGCAGCTGCATACTGCCGACCGGCTTTTCAATATACCGGAACCCTTTTCCTGTTATACTTGTGTGAAACGCAGAATCATGCGAATAACCACTGCAAAGCAGGATCGCGCACTGAGACTTTTCTTCAGTTATGGCATAGGCCAAATCCATCCCGCTTCCATCCGGCAAAACCACATCCAACAGCAAGAGATCAAATTCATTGGCGTTAAAACAGGCATAGGCCTCCGCAATACCGGTCACCGCCTGCACATCATATCCGGCATCGCCGAGCATACGGGCCGTCAAATCCCGCAGCACAGTATCGTCCTCAACCACCAGAATGGTCTCGCCATGCCCTTCGAGCGAGGGTTCTGAATCGGGCATGACATCTTCGGAATACAGCACCTCTCCCTTCTGGTCGCATACCGGCAGATAAACGGTAAATACAGCCCCTTCCCCCACTTTACTGCTGACCTCGATTCGCCCGCCGTGCTGCTGAACAATGCCGTATACCACCGAAAGTCCCAGCCCGGTCCCTTCCCCGACCTGCTTGGTTGTGAAAAACGGTTCAAATAAATGCGCGCGCACATCGTCACGAATCCCGCAGCCGGTATCCGACACCTCCAGACAAATCTGGCCCATACCGGTCCCCAGCGCCTGATCCTGCACATTAACCTGCATTTCCACATTAAAGGTTTTCACCAAAAGGCGCCCCCCCTCCGGCATGGCATCGCGGGCATTAATGAAGAGGTTGAGAATAATCTGCTCAATCTGGCTCATATCCGCCCGAATCAGATTCAGATCTTCAGCCAGTTCAAATACAAATTCGATGCGCTCACCAATCAGGCGCTGCATCATTTTTTCACTCCGTCTAATGATTGTATTCAGATCCTGAACGGCATATTCAACATTATGCTTACGACTGAGCGTCAGCAACTGACGGGTCAAATCCCCGGCCCGCCGAGCCGCTTTCCGAATCTCGGCAACATCGTCATACTGCGAGCTCTCTTTATCGAGCTCACTCAACAGAATCCCGCTGAAACCGAGAATGGACTGCAGAATATTATTAAAGTCGTGCGCCACGCCTCCGGCCAATCGGCCGACCGCATCCATTTTCTGCGCCTGACGGATATGTTCTTCCAGCTCCACCTGCTGGCTTACGTCGCGGATCGCAACCACATAGCTGACAATCGCCTCGTCGGAATCCCGCACCGGCGAAATGGCCGATTCCGCGGTATAGAGCGACCCATCTTTATGCCGGTTGATAATGCGGCCATTCCAGGATGCTCCCGACTGAAGCGTTTTCCAGATATCTGCATAGAACAGGGCATCGTGCTGGCCGCTTTTAATAATCGAAAGATTAGCGCCCACCGCTTCTTCGTAGCTGTATCCCGTCACAATAAAAAAGGCTGGGTTAACATACTGAATGAACCCCTGGAGATCCATAATCACAATAGCCTCGGCCGACTGATTAATGGCAGTGGAAAGCCGGGCGCGTTCCTCTTCCAGTATTTTTCGATCGGTTATATCCTGATAGGCCCCCAGCACCCCAATCACCGTTCCATCGCGGGCCCGGATCGGCACCTTACTTGTACTCACCCATTGCAACGCTCCGTCGCGTGTTTGCGGTTCTTCGTAATTAATACGCTCCTCACCGCTGGTCATGATGGCTAAATCATCTTTCTGATACAGATCAGCTTCAGTTTCCGACCAGCTCAGGTCTTTATCCGTTTTTCCAATTAAATCTTCCGGGCTCTCAATCCCCGAATCCTTTGCAAAAGCCACATTACAACCGAGATAAACCGAATTGATGTCCTTCCAGAATACCCGCGCCGGGATTGTATCAATAATACTGCGTAAAAAGTGGCGGGATTCCTCCAGTTCCTGTTCGGCTTCAATACGCAGAGTCACATCGCGCGCAATTCCCTGAATGGCTTCCAGTCGTCCCTCGGAATCAAATACAGAACTCGTCGACAATTCCAGCCACTTAACCGAACCGTCCCTGCATAGAATCTGGAAGGAATAATCCTCCGTATCCACTTTCCCCTCCATTCGCTCGTTCAGGCGTTTTTCAGCCTGTTCGTGAAAATCCGGATGAATCAGGTCCATTCTGTTCATCATCAGGAGGCGGTCAACGGAGTATCCGGTAATCCGCTCTGCGGCTGCATTGGCATAAATAAACCGGCCATCTAGATTCATCTGCCAAATGATATCCTTTGTATTATCCACAATATGCTGCAACTGCTGCTGCGCCTGCAGCACGGCATCTTCAGCCAACCGCCGGGCGGTATTATCTGAAATCACCACCGCGAGATAGCCCGGTTTGGGAATAAAAACCCAGGTAGAAAGCACCAGGCCCAACGTACTCATGCGATTTTCATAGGCCGTAGCCAGCCCGGTCATCGCGACCTTTGAGAGAATATCCAACCAATAATCTTCCAAGGGCTGGATAATTTCGCAGAGCTCACGACCAATCATAAAATTCCGGGTGCGGCCCAGCATATCCGCAGCCGCCTGATTCACCTGAACCAATTTAAACCCGGACGGCACCCCCGATGGTTTTTTGGCCACTTCCAGCAACAGGAATCCCGTGGTCATGTTTTCAAACAACTGGCGATAATTCCGTTCGCTTTCGGTGAGAGCCGTTACCATCTGCCGGTGCTTGGTAACATCCCAGTTCATACCGACCGCCCTTACCGGATGACCGTCGTGATCCTTGATAATTTCGGCCAGAGCGCGAATATATTTCACATTTCCCTCGGCCCCGAAAATCCGGAAGTCCGCTTCAAACAGGCAGCCTTCCTCAACCGAACGGTTGAAATTGCGCTCGGCCGGCTCCAGATCTTTCGGATGCAACCTGCGCCGCCAGGCCTCGAACGTGCCGTCAAACGTCGCCGGATCCTGATCGAAGAGCTTAAACATCTGCTCATCCCAAATCAGATTGTCCTGATCAAACTCATACTCCCATACCCCGGCTTGCGCCGCACGGGTTGCCAACCGCAACCGCTCGCTGCTTTCCTTATAGGCCAGCGTTGCCTCAACCCGACTGGTAATATCCTGAGTTGTTCCGTACGCCCGAACGGGATTTCCCTCATCGTCGTATTCACATTCCCCCCGCTCAAAAGCCCACTTCACGCTCCCGTCCGGCAGGAGAAACCGGTGTTCGAGTTCATAAGGTTTTCGCTGCGCAATCGCATCCTGAAAGGTCTGTTCCATGATTTCCCGATCGTCGGGAAAGACAAATTGCAAATAGTCGTCACTCTTCCCCGCACTCTTTTCCGGATCAAGATTCAGAATGTAATAAAGCCCTTCCGACCATTCCACTTTGCCTGTTGAAAAATCCATATCCCAACGTCCCAGCAACGCAATGCGCTGTGCTTCCTTCAGACGTTCGGCTGTTTCAAAATAAGCCTTCTCCGCTTCTTTCCGGGCCGTAATATCGCGGCCGATGCCAATAATTTCTTTCACCTCTCCCGATTCATCCAGAATCGCGGAATCCTGCCAGGAAAACCAACGCCACCCGTTGCGGGTCATTGCCCGTTGCTCCATATAGGCTTCATGCGGCGGATCAAATATTTTATTAAACTCCCGCTCCGTTACCGCCCGGTCCTCTTCATGAACGAGCGGAAAAAAAGCATTCCCGAGCAGCTCAGCTTCGGTCTTATCGAACACATCACAATAGGTCGGGCTCGCATAAAGAAAACGACCGGCCGTATCCACCTTCACCACCAGATCGGTCTGATTCTCCACAATCAAACGGTATCGTTCTTCGCTCTCGCTAAGCTCCTTGGTGCGCAGCCGGACCTGCTGCTTGAACAGCGCCGTCAGCACCGCCAGCAAAAGCAGACTCAGCACCACCGCCACAAACACTATTTTCAACCAGAGCGGAAAACCGCCAACCAAATATGCTTCGCTGGCAAACCAGTAATTAAAGCGCTGATAATAAAAGGAATCCGGATCCAGCTTCCACTCCGCCATCACCTCATCAATAGCCTGCAGAACAGAGGAGAGACGTCCTGTTTTGGCGGCAAAATAAACCGGTGCCGGCGAAAACTGAATGGCCGTCCCCATCAGTCCGTAATGATGTGCATGGCGCAGTCCAAAATAGCTGGGCACCACGCCTCCATCCACCCGGCCCATCGAAACGGCTTCAAAAACTTCCGCATGAGAATCAAAAAGAACCAGATTAAAATTCACACCGAACGAATCCGCCAGTTCGATAAAATTGCGGCCATGAATATCCGACCGCATCACGCCGACCCGCTTGTATGCCAGATCCAGCACACTCTCAATACTGGAATTGGCTCGGACATAAATCTGCCCCCATACCTCCAGCACAGGCACATTTGAAAAATCCATCATTTCCGTGCGCTTCGGCGTTTTTGTGACCGACATCATCAGATCGATCTCTTCAGACTGCAGCTTTTCCAGCCCTTCCGACCAGGTAACCGGAACAAATTCAGGCACCCATTCCCCCCGAACCGTGGAAATTTCGCGAAGCAGATCCGAATTAAATCCTTCCGCCTCGCCGTTTTCGTTCGTGAAGTTCAACGGTTCAACCTGAAAGACACCCACCCGAATCGCCTGCCCCTCAACCTGCGCCCGAATATCCGATCCCCAAACAAGGCCGATCAGCACAACGGTCATCAGCATGACTGCTCTATTCATTCCCACAACAACTCCTACGACAGCTATAATGAAACAGAATACCCCATCCCGAATTATTCATCCCACAAAAACTGTATAAAAATCATGGTATAAAACAACGTCCGCTCTATTCTCTCTCCATGCTACCTCAATGGATAATCGAAAAGAAACGGGACGGTGCCGAACTCGACTCCGTCGAAATCAGCGACTTCATCCGCGGCTACACTCAGGGCGACATCCCCGACTACCAAATGTCCGCCCTCGCCATGGCCATCTATTTCAAAGGAATGACCCCCCGCGAAACCGCCGACCTCACCCTCGCCATGATGCACTCCGGAAAGGTCATCGATCCCGCCTCCATTCCCGGAATTAAAGTCGACAAACATTCCACCGGCGGGATCGGCGACAAAATATCCATCCCCCTCGCCCCCCTCGTTGCCGCCTGCGGTGCCACCGTTCCCATGATCTCCGGCCGCGGTCTCGGCATCACCGGCGGGACCCTCGACAAACTTGAATCCATCCCCGGCTATCGCGTCGGGCTCTCCGAACCCGAATTCTTCCAAACTCTGGAAAAAGTCGGTTGCTCCATGATCGGCCAAACCGCCGAAATTGCCCCCGCCGACAAAAAACTCTATGCCCTGCGCGATGTCACCGCCACGGTTCCTTCCATCCCGCTCATCGTCTCCAGCATCATGTCCAAAAAAATGGCCGAAGGCATCGATGCCCTCGTGCTCGACGTCAAATGCGGTTCCGGCGCGTTCATGAAAAGCATCAAAGATGCCCGTTTATTGGCACAGGGTTTGGTGGATACAGGAAGAGCGATGGGCAAAAAAGTCACGGCCCTGATCACCGACATGCACCAGCCCCTCGGCCGTACCGTCGGCAACGCCCTCGAAATTCAGGAATCGCTCGATATCCTGAACGGGAAAGGCCCCGCCGACTCCCAGGGCCTCACCATCGAGCTCGCCCAACGAATGCTTGCCCTCGCCGGCATCCAGATCACGAATCACGACTCACGGCTCACGGATGGCTCCGCCATGAAAAAATTCAAACAGATGGTCAAATGCCACGGCGGCGATCTCTCCGCCGGACTTCCAACCGCTGGAAAACAGACTCCGCTGCCCGCCCCGAAATCAGGATTCATTTCCAAATGCGACGCCGAAGCCATCGGCCGCGCCAGCCTCCTCCTCGGCGCCGGACGCGCAAAAACCACCGATTTGATCGACCACGCCGTCGGTATTTCCAACCTTCGGAAAATCGGTGAGCGCATTGAAAAAGGTGAGCCCCTCTGCATCATCCACTCCAACGGGCGCGAAAACGATTTATCGCCGCAACGCAGTTGCTTCCAAACCCTGGAAACCGCATTTCAGATTTCAGAACAACCCGTCGAAGCGCCTCCTTTGATCATCGAAGTCATTCAATGAAATGAACTCACTGGAAAAACAGCCTTCATCATCGTTGTTCCATTTCTGATGATGATGGCGGTCTATGTACCCATATTATTCATAATCGCAACGATCAAGTCAGGGACACAGGGAGTGATCATTCTTATGAGATTCCTGTCATTCGTTTTGGTCGCAGGAGTCATATTTGGATTTCTCCTCCTGTCAGGAAAATATACTCCAGAGCGAGCAAGATCAATTGGAGCGATACTAACTGCATTCGGTATAGGAATTGTAAATTACAAGATCGGGAATAAAGCGATCAGATAAGAGAATGGAGCCTCCGCGGACAGCGTCGTTTGATTCGCTTAATGAACAAGGCGCGAACACGACTCATTCTGGTCATAGAAAGATGAAATACATCATCACAATTATTTTCGTTATTTTCATCACGGGTTGCGTTTGCAACTTGAACTGGAAGAGATATGCCCCAGTCCCTAACGGGATTATTGCCGATTTAAAATTAGTTGAGGATGATTTTGTCGTTCAGATTACAGGCAAAGATCATAGTGGACGGTCAGGCTTTAGTTCAGATGTTCGGGGGCCGTATTCCATACATACGTGCTTAGCAACTTACACTGAAGTTGTGGGCTACGAGATCAATCAGATTGAAATCCAAACCAATGCAGGCAGTACACTTATTCTAACAAAGAAAGATGATCCCATTCGGGTCGTATGCTCAAAAATCAATACGAACTATTCATTGGCCGCCATACATTTGAGCAGGTTTTCGATATAGATGAACCCTCTCTGAAAATAAGAATGGATGGGATGATTATGTTCGAGACTGAAAGCACTCCATTTTCAGTTGAGAAACAGTTTAAATTGGAAGAAGGCAAAGAACGTTGGTTAAGCTTTAGCGATTTGATGAGTGTATAAAATCCGGTCCATGTGTTAAACGCCCACTACTGAAATGAAAAATATATCCAAAAAGAAAATATGGATTCTGGCTGTTTTTTTGGCGCTAACATCAATTCCCATGACGTTTATGGCATGGTTTCTCGTATTTATAATTCCAGTCGGTTATTTGAGAGATTCAATGGTCCTCATCATCATGTGGCCGACTCTGTTGACCGGCTCAACCGACCTGTTTTCAGATGCTGCAGTATATATTAATTTTGTCGGTTGGTCTGTCGTTTGGTTCGCGCTTGGAATGATCATCAATAAAACAAAAAGTACCTCAGTCCATTGAGGCGGTTGTGAAATCGTCCGTTGGTCCGCTCAACATCGTTTGCACTCATAACCTTCGTCAAAAACATGAATATTAAAAATCAATCTCTACTCCTGCTCTTCGGCATTTCTCTCTTTATTTCGGGATGTAACCTATCGTCCGAGCCACTCCCGACCGATGTCGAGCTTGCGCTGTCCCCAGGCATGATTGTCGAATTTGAAAATGCAAATGGACAAATGAAAATCGAGGCATCAAGTGAGGCAGAACGGACATATACATGGGGTGGTGCAACCCGAGTTCAAACGCTGGCTCCACGTAACCGCCGGTGGTACGGAAACAAAGGAATTTCCTCCTCAGGACATTGGCGGCGGCGCGAAAGAACGTATCCAATATTATCCGAAGGACAACAACATTTTTGTTCGGAGGCGGAAGCGGTTCATTGGCTGAATTATGGATGGAATGGAACTGGAATAAATCTTGTTTACACTAGCAGTCTGTCGGAGTTAGCACCCAGACACAGGCCCAATTTTCTGCGGGCCGGCCAATTATCCGGCGGCAACCGGTTTGTGAAACGAAAAAG
>JARNMJ010000019.1 GCA_029432795.1 Pontiellaceae bacterium B12219 | reverse complement strand
TGAAACCTGAAACCTGAAACCTGAAACCTGAAACCTGAAACCTGAAACCTGAAACCTGAAACCTGAAACCTGAAACCTGAAACCTGAAACCTGAATTTTTTCAAACAACTGAAATCTGAACAGTAAAATAAACTTTATTTTCACATTTCCAGTTTCAAGTTTCACATTTCAAAAGGAAAAAGCCATGGCACTCGATTTCACCAAACACCCCTGCTTCAACCCGGATGTAAAAGGCAAATTCGGTCGCGTCCATCTGCCGGTTGCGCCGAAATGCAACATTCAGTGCGGCTATTGCAATCGTAAATATGACTGCGTGAATGAAAGCCGCCCGGGCGTCACCAGCAATGTGCTCTCCCCCGGCCAGGCCCTTTACTATGTGAATGATCTGGTAGAATCCGGCAAACCGATTTCAGTGGTCGGCATTGCCGGGCCCGGCGATCCGTTTGCCAATCCGGAGGCCACCATGGAAACGCTGCGTCTGATCCGGAAACGCCACCCCGACATGCTGCTGTGTGTTTCCACCAACGGCCTCGGCGTCGGCCCCTACATTCAGGAGCTGGCCGAGCTGGAAGTCAGCCATATCACCATCACCATGAATGCGATCGATCCGGCAATCGGTGCGCAGGTTTACAGCTGGGTGCGCGACGGCAAAAAACCGATGCGCGGAATCGAGGCGGCCGAATTATTGCTGAAACGACAGATCCAGGCCATGAAATCCATCAAGGCGCACGGCCTGACACTGAAGATTAATACCATCCTGATTCCCGGCATTAACGACGGACAGTCGCTGGACGATGTGGCTGCTTTTGCCAAAGCCGAAGGAGCTGATCTGCATAACATCATTCCGCTCTGCCCCGTGGAAGGCACGGCCTTTGAAGATGCTGAAGAACCAACGCCCGCCCAGATTCATGCCGCCCGCGATATTGCCGGAAAATATATGCCGCAGATGACGCACTGCCAGCGCTGCCGGGCCGACGCCTGCGGTCTGCTGGCCGAAGGCACCACCCAGGAAACGCTCGATAAGATTCAGGAAGCCGCAAATGCTCCGGTCAACCCGGATGAAGATCGGCCCTATGTTGCCATCGCAACCCGCGAAGGGGTGCTGGTGAATCAGCATCTCGGCGAAGCAAAAACGCTGGATGTGTACGGCGAAAAAGACGGCGTTTTTCACCCCGTCGAAACGCGGACAACACCGGATATGGGCGGCGGCGAAGAACGCTGGGGAACGCTGGCGGGATTGCTGAAAGACTGCCGGGCCATTCTGGTTTCCGGTGTCGGCCCCAAACCAACCCGTATCCTGCGCGATTCCGGGCTTAAAGTCATCGTGATGGAAGGCCTCATCGAAGAAGCCCTTTCCAAAATCTATGCCGGCGAAGCCATTCGCGCACCCATCCGTCCGACGAAATGCGGCGAAAAATGCGCCGGCGACGGCGGGGGCTGCGGGTAGGAACTGAAACGTGAAACGTGAAACGTGAAACGTGAAACGTGAAACGTGAAACGTGAAACGTGAAACGTGAAACGTGAAACGTGAAACGGACTTTGCTCACAGAGAAAACTCAGACAAGAAAAATCACGACTCAATCATCACGCACTTAAAACTTAACACTTAAAACTTAACACTTAACACCTAACACCTAACACCTAACACCTAACAACCAACATCGGGGGAACCAAAACATGCCAATAGCAAAACCGGAAATGCACTTTTTCATCTGTAATTCGTACCGCGTGAGCGGCCAGGCTCAGGGCGCCTGCAACAGCAAGGAGGCGGGCGATCTGCTGGCCTATCTCGAAACCGAAATTCTGGACCGCGGCCTGGATGCCCAGGTCTCCGGTTGCGGTTGCTTGAAGGTCTGCACCGAAGGCCCCGTGATGGTGGTATACCCGGCCGGGAAATGGTTCGGGCAGATTGACGAAGAGAAAGTGGATGCCATCCTCGATGCGCTGGAAGATGGAGAAGACACCAGTGAACTCGAAATCGACTAACGGACTTTTACACGATTCGAAAACCGGTTCATACTGCGGAACACAGGATGGCCGGTGGGTCAAATCGGTTAAGGAATATGTGAAAGAGCTGGACTATGGCGAAGTCACACTGACCGTGCACAACGGTCATGTGGTTCAGGTTCAGAAAACGGAAAAAATAAGATTTTAGACAAGAAAAGAATCCCATGACTGCTGAACTCAATAAAACCGTTACCCTCAATCTGATTGGCATCATCCGCACTCCACACACGACGGTGCACGGCATTCCGGTGCAACCGGTCGGCAGCAGGGATGAAGGAATTGCAGAACTCTTTCCTGAATTTGCGGAAGGTCTGGCGGATGTTGACGGATTTTCGCACGTCATGCTTCTCTTCCATCTGCATGAGATGCAAAAAGATTTCAAACTGACCATTACACCGTTCATGGACAACAAAGAGCACGGCGTGTTTGCCACCCGGTCCCCGTCCCGCCCGGCGGCAATTGGATTATCAACCGTGGAAGTGAAGAAGGTCGAGGGCAATAAGCTCTATTTTGAAGGTGCAGACATGCTCGACGGCTCACCGCTTATCGACATTAAACCATTCTTCCGGAATGTGGATAACCGACCGGATGCGATCAGCGGATGGCTTGAAAACAAAGATGCTGAAATTGCATCAAAGCACCGGTCCGACGACCGCTTTACGGAGCGGAAAGCCATTCACAAAATGAATTGATTTTCAGAATAAACATCGCCTTCCGGATCACCGGCGGCTTCTTAAAATACATATTGGTCTACGCTTCCTGACATACAGGTGTCGCAGCCGGAGACCGAATCATGAAAAAGTTAAAAACCGTACTGGCCCTTTTTTGCGGAGCAGCACTAACCGGCCAGGCATGGGATCAGGGTGAAAATGCCATCTGGCTCGAAGGAACACTCAAAGGAAACGTCACCGGAAAACTCAGTGCTTCATTGAAGGAGCAGATACGATATCGGGAAAGCGATGGCTTCTATTTCTATCGCTATACCGACTTCGGGCTGGGTTGGAAATTTTCCAAAGCCTGGAATATTACGGGAAATTACCGCTATGTGACCGCCCGCAAAGAGGGCGGAAACTGGGAGGCCAAACCGATGACCCACCTGAACGTGAACAACAAACTCCCCCTGGGCTATCTAAAGCTCAGCACCCGGCTCCGCTTCGCATTTATTGATCTTGAAAAAGCTGAAAACCAGACCCTGATCTGGCCGCGCTTTACACTGAATCTTTCCAATGCCTGGTTGGGATTGAACCCCTACGCGGCTTTTGAAACGATTTATGACATCGAGCAGAATCTGATATTCCGGAATCGGTTCGAGGGCGGACTGACTTATTCTCCAACAAAGATGCTGTCCCTTAAAATCTTCCTGATGCAGCAGCTAACCCGCACTGAATCCAATTCCACGTGGACAGAAGCCTATAATATGGGCACCGGCGCAACGCTGAAGTTCTAAGGAGGGTCTCATGAACAGAATACGTACACTTATTTTCATGAGCCTGAGCCTGACCGTTTCCTATGCCGGAACCGATGAGTCGTTGCATATCTTTGCGGCGGCCGGAACCGCTCCGGCCATGAAAGACATTGCCCGGGCCTATACCCGGGAAACCGGAATTCCGGTCATCTTCAACTTCGCCAGTTCCGGAACGCTGGCCCGGCAAATCAGCGCCGGCGCTGCGTTCGATGTGTTCTTTTCCGCCAATAAAAAGTGGATGGATTATGTCGAACAGAAAGGGCTGATCACTCCGGCCTCCAGATCCGTGCTGCTGAAAGATGAAATAGTCATCATTGTTCCGGAAGGACATTCAAAAACCATTGATCTTTCGGAACACTTTCAGGGCCGGTTTGCCATGGGCGATCAGGCCACTCCGGTGGGGATCTATGCCAAACAGGCCTTCACAAAGATGGGTTGCTGGAAATCGCTCCAGCCGCATCTCTGCGTCGGCGACACTGTGAATAAAGTGCTGAACTATGTGGCGTTGGATGAAGCGGATGCCGGGGTTGTATTTCATTCCATTGCGTTCTGTGCATCAAACCGGGTGGATGTTGCCTATACAATCCCGCCCGAACTGCACGAGCCGATTCTCTTTCCCGTGGCTGCAAGTGCGGCAGGTCTGTCGAAGAGCGCCGGCTTTATTTCATTCCTGCAATCGCCCCGTGCGCAGACCATCTTCACACAATATGGATGGACCCTGTGTTTACCCGAAAAATAACCGAACTCCTCAAACAGGATATATTCAAAAACTCAAACGATACGGCCGTGCCGGTGAGCTCTGCTGATCAATGGCACACTCCATGCGCTAAACAAGGACGAACAATGAAAAAAATGCTTAAGCCAACCCATTATCAAACAAATATGAAAATACTGCCGACATTTCTGTCTCTCCTATTCCTGGCTCAACTGTCTGTTGCTGACTTTACCGTTTTTGCGGCGGCAAGTTTGACGGACGCCATGAAAGAACTGGCGGACGTCTATCGGGAGAAGGCAAACGGATCCATTCAATTCAATTTTGCTTCTTCCGGAACCCTTGCCCGCCAGATCGATGCCGGGGCTCCGGTTGACCTTTTTATTTCGGCCAACAAAAAATGGATGGATTGGCTGGAGGAAAAGGGAGCAATCCGGAACAGCAGCCGCTTCAACCTCGCCGCCAATTCGCTGGTCCTGATTGCGCCCCCCGGGAAAACGCTGGCTTTTGATGGAAAGGTTCCCGGCCGCGTGGCTGTCGGCGACTTCAAAAGCGTGCCGGCGGGCATGTATGCCAGGGAAGCGCTCACCTATATGGGCTGGCTGAAAACCTGGCAGCCCGATCTCGTGATGGGTTCCAGTGTACGGACCGTGCTGATGTATGTCGAACGAGGTGAAGTCGCGGCGGGCATTGTCTATGCATCCGACGCCAAAGCCTCCGGAAAAGTTCCAATCATCGGAACCTTTCCCCGGGAATCGCACAGCCCGATTATCTATCCAGCCGCAGCATGCTCCGAAAAGGAATCCGCGCAGGAGTTTCTTGAATTCCTGAAAACCGATATAGCCGAAGCCATTCTCTTAGAACACGGATTTATTGCTCCGAAAAAATGAGTTCCTTAACCCCATCTGAATGGAGCGCCGTTTGGCTTTCACTCAAAGTGGCACTCAGTGTTGCGTTGGTGAGCGCGGTTCCCGCCGTGCTCCTGGGCTGGTTTTTTGCCCGAAAGGAGTTTCGCGGGAAACTGCTGCTGGAAAGTCTGGTGCATGCGCCGCTGGTGATTCCTCCGGTGGTGACCGGCTATCTGCTGCTGGTCACATTCGGCCGGAACGGATTCATTGGAAAACGGCTGCTGGAATGGGCCGACATCCGGCTCGTCTTCACCTGGCAGGGTGCTGTGCTGGCCTCAGCCATTGTGGCCTTTCCCCTGGCGGTACGCTCTGTTCGGCTGGCCATTTCCATGGTGGATCAACGGCTGGAAGAAGCGGCGCGCACCCTGGGCTATCCGCCGTTGCGCGTATTCTTAAAAATCACGCTTCCTCTCGCCTGGCCCGGTATTCTCGGCGGCATCCTGCTGGCGTTCTCCCGAAGTCTGGGAGAATTCGGAGCCACCATCACCTTTGCCGGAAATGTGGCAGGATCCACCCAGACCCTGCCGCTCGCCATCTACTCCGCCCTGCAGGTGCCCGGCGAAGAAACCGCTGCCATGCGGATGGTAATCGTCTCACTCGTTCTCTGCTTTGCCAGCCTGCTCATTTCGGAACTGCTTACCCGGAGAACCAAACGGAAACTGGACCGAAAAATATGAAACTGGATGTAGATATCTATTTGAAACAAGGCTCCTTCCTGCTCGATGCCGAATTCAAAAGTTTTGAATCCGCTCTCGGAATTTTCGGGCCGTCCGGTTGTGGAAAAAGCACGCTGTTCCGCGCACTGGCCGGTTTGGTCCGGCCGGATGGCGGGCATATTGTTCTCGACGGCGAACCCCTGTTTGATTCCGCACAGCATATTTTCGTTCCGCCTCACAAACGCAGCATCGGATTGGTTTTCCAGGATGCACGGCTCTTTCCGCATTGGTCGGTTGAGCAGAACCTTCGGGCCGGCGAACACATAAAACAGCGTGTAGTGGACCGGCCGTTCAGCTATGCCGATATGGTCGACCTGCTCGACATCGGCCATCTGATCGAACGATCCGTCGAACAACTCTCCGGCGGCGAAAAACAACGCATCGCCATCGGCCGTACCCTGCTCTCCAATCCCCGGATGCTCCTGATGGATGAACCGGTCACCGGTCTCGATGCCTCTCTCAAAATGCAGATTCTCCCTTTTCTGACCAAGGTGCATCAGACCCTCGAAATTCCGACCATTCTGATCAGCCACGATCTGGGGGAAATCCTCCAGCTGACCGATCATCTCCTGCTCATGCGCGAAGGCCGGGCCGTCGGTTGCAATACGCTCGAAAAACTCATCCGGAATCCACAAACGCTGAAGGAACTGAAGGGAGCCGACCTGACCAACCTCATTCGGGTCCGTGTGAAACAGCACAATGAGAATCGCGGAATCACCGAACTGCGGGTTTACGATAATCCCGAAGAAATCATCCGCATGGAATGGTGTCCTGACTATGCCCCGGGAACGGAGCTCACTATCGGAATCGCCGCCAACCAGATTGCATTGGCCTCTGAGCGGATCGAATCCATTTCAATGCGCAACCAGCTCCCCGGCTATGTCGCTCAAATTGTGCATGCTTCCGATCGATCCATCTGCCACATCGAAACCTCCGCCGGTCTTCTTTTTGCAGAAATCACCCCCGGAACCGAACAGGATATGAACCTGAAAATCGGAGCCCCGATCTGGGCGCTGTTCAAAGGGCTCTCCATCCAGCGCCTGTAACATTCAGCACCGCTTCATCCGACACCCTTATTGAACTCTTTTTATAAAACACGGAAAAACAAGGTTCTACCCAGAATTTTATGGAAGGGGCAACGGATGATATTTTGAAGGTTGCAACTAAATTTTCGGAGTACGGGATAGAGGCTCTTGAAATCACAGGCTTCACCACAAAAATCTACATAGAACCCAAAATAAGCCAAATCAGTGGTTGGGGTACTTCCGAAAAGAGCCGAATTAAGGCACGGCGCCACCTCGTCATTTTCGTATCAGCGGACCTGCTCCGGAAAAATTTGTCGGAATTTATGGAAGGGTTTGAATTTGGTGAAGTTGCAACGCGGCTTCCAGGGGTTGGAAACGGAGCGCGACATTTATTTCCAACAGTGTGGAAATTATACAAAATCAGCACCCGTGCGCTTACCCCCTAAAACCTAAGCACTTAACACGTCGCACCGCGACCCGCGGAACGGTGGCACACCTGATGCAATTCAGCGGCGCATGAAAACGCCCTATTTAATTGATACCACGTTGCGCGATGGCGAGCAGATGCCCGGCGTCGTGTTTACCCGCGAAGATAAACTGACGATTGCCCGTGCGCTGGCCGATGCCGGCGTGGGTGAAATTGAAGCCGGGATTCCTGTCATGGGGCCCACCGAACAGGAAGACATCCGGGCCATCATTGATTCCGGACTGCCTTGCCGCATCACGGGCTGGTGCCGCGCCGCGAAGCTCGACCTCGATGCCGCCGAAGCGGCGGGACTCGATTCGGTGCATCTCTCCTTCCCGCTTTCCGGCCCGCATTTCCAGGCTCTGGAAAAAGACGAAGCCTGGGTTTTCCAGACGCTGGAGAGCATCCTGCCCGAAGCGCTCGCCCGCTTTTCATTTGTTTCCGTCGGGGCACAGGATTCCGCCCGGGCAGATCGCAATCTACTGCTTCAGTTTGCGCGGCGGGTGCAGGAGCTCGGCGCGCATCGGCTGCGAATTGCCGACACGGTGGGCCTGCTGAATCCTTTCCAGACCTTGGAACTTTTTGAGGCCCTCCAGAAGGAAGTGCCGCAGCTGCCGCTGGCGTTTCATGCGCATAATGATCTGGGCATGGCCACAGCCAATACCCTGGCCGCCTTCCATGCGGGTGTTGCCGCGGCCGACGTCACGGTGGCCGGCATCGGCGAACGGGCGGGCAACGCGGCATTGGAGCAGGTGGCCATGGCGCTTCCGGAACTTGGAATTAAAAACAGACAGCTGGTCCCGCTCTGCACGCTCGTTCTTTCCGCCATCGGCATGGAAGCACCGGCCTGTTTTCCAATCATTGGAAAAAATATATTCAGCCATGAGTCGGGCATTCACGTGCATGCCGTGCTGAAAAACCGGAGTGCTTATGAACCGTTTTCCGCCGCGGAAATCGGCCGCACGGATTCCACCCGGGTGGTGATTGGCATGCATTCCGGCGAGGCGGCCCTTCGGCATGCGCTGAGTGCACTGAATATTAAACCGGGCCGAGAACCGCTCGGCTGGCTGCTCCAGCGCATCAAACGGCAGGTGCTCACAACCCGCAAACCGATTTCCGTGCGGGAACTGCGCTCCCTTTACTATGAGTAGGAGTATGATACGGCACTGCCCGTTCAGGTAAAACCATTTGGTACGCTTTGTGCATTAATACAACGGACCTGTCATTGCAGGCCGATAAAGATACATTAATGTTAACATTTCAATAAAATGACGAATGAGCGATGCCAAATTGTAAGTTTGATAGCCCAATCCTCTGTGATGCCCGCCATATCAAGGAGCTCGAAACGCTGGCAGAAATTGCCCGTACGCTTGCATCCAAATCGCAGCAGGAAGAGATCCTTCTTGAAGTAATCGATCTGCTGGAGCAAAGCCGGAGTGTGCAGCGCGGAACCATTATGCTGCTGGCGGCCGACGGGCGGGAACTGCGCGTGGAAGCCGCGAAGGGCATTAATGCCCATCAGGCGACCAATAAAACCTACCGCCGCGGCGAAGGGATTACCGGAAAGGTACTCGAAACAGGCCAACCGATCATTGTCCCGCTGGTGGCCGCCGAACCGCGCTTCAAAAACCGGTTGCACGACCGCTCGAATGAACCGCTCAGTTTTATCTGTGTTCCGATTGCGGTCGACAATAAACCCGTCGGCACGCTGTCGGTGGATTGCCATGCTCAGGGCATGCCGGCGCTCGAGGAGCTGCAGCGCTTTCTCTCCATTGTGGCCACCATGATTGCCAACGATGTAAGCGCAAAGCGCATTGCGCGCATGGAGCGCGAGGCCCTTGAAACGGAAAACAGCCGGTTGCGTTCCGAGATGATGGAAAAATTCCAGCCGGATAATATGATCGGCAATTCCCACCTGATGCATGAAATTTATACGCGCATTCACCAGGTCGCGGCGTCCGACACCACGGTACTCATTCGCGGAGAATCCGGCACCGGCAAAGAGCTGGTCGCCGCGGCGATCCACTACAGCAGTACCCGCGCAAAAAAACCCTTCATTAAAATCAACTGTGCCGCCCTCAATGAAAACCTGCTGGAGAGCGAACTGTTCGGTCATGAAAAAGGGGCCTTCACCGGCGCGTTGCAAACCCGTATCGGGCGGGTGCAGGAGGCGGAAGGCGGCACCTTGTTCCTCGACGAAATCGGCGACTTTTCCCCGACGACCCAGGTTAAACTGCTGCGCGTCCTGCAGGAGCGCACCTATGAACGCGTCGGCAGCAACGAACTCCGCAAAGCGGATGTTCGGATTGTGGCCGCCACCAATGCCGACCTTGAAAAAGCAATTCTGGAAAATACATTCCGACAGGATCTGTTCTACCGAATCAATGTCTTTCCGGTCTATCTCCCGCCGTTGCGCGCCCGGCGCGACGACATTCTGCTGCTGACCAATTTTTTCGTGAAAAAATATTCCACCCGGATGGGGGTCGAAATTAAACGGATCAGCACGCCGGCCATTAATATGCTCATGGCCTACCACTGGCCCGGCAATGTTCGGGAACTGGAAAACACCATTGAATTTGCCGTCCTCATGGGCAAAGAAGACGGAGTCATTCACGGGCACGATCTACCGCCCACCCTGCAAACCCCCGTCGCCATTGCTGCCACCGGCAGCAATCAGCACACCCTGAAAGCGCGCGTGGCCATGCTCGAACGCGACCTCATTGTCGATTCGCTCAAACGCCACAAAGGTACCATCAGCGCGGCCGCCCGCGAGCTGGGCATTACCGAACGCATGGTGCGCTATAAAATCCAGAAACTCGATATCGACTACGAAACCCTCTTCAAAAAACGCCGGAGTAAAAAAAAATCGCCTAAAAAACAGGCAAAATCATGATCTGAACACGAACCCAATAACACATCAGGACTATGAATATACGGACTGCAACACCGAAAGATCTCCCTGCGATGGCCGAACTGCTCTATCAGCTGTTTGCCATTGAAGTTGATTTCACCCCCGATTACCTGACCCAGATTCGGGGGCTGGAACTCCTGCTCGCCCGCGAGAGTGCGGAGATCTTTGTTGCAGAATCCGATGGCGAACTCCTCGGAATGTGTACCGTACAGCTCCACGTTTCAACCTCCATGGGAGCCGAAGTGGGACATGTGGAAGATGTCATCATTGATATCGGCCATCGCGGAAAACGCATCGGAACCCTGCTGCTTCAGGCTGTGGAGGACTGGGCAACCGACCGCGGCCTCGCCCGGCTTCAACTCCAGGCCGACCGCGATAACCACCCCGCCCTCGGATTTTACCGTCGGCAGGACTGGAAGCTCACCAACCTGATCGGCTGGATGAAGTATCTCTAAGCCTGTTTCAACCTGATTTTCAGACCGCTTTACCGAAGGGGCGGAGGTCTCTCCGCCCGGGAATACCGCGTCTGCCCCTCCAGCAGTGCAGACAAAGGGGCCCCATTTTAAAGAACTGTCAATCCACAACTGGCGAGTGGTTCTACAGAGCATCCCCACGGGCGTGGGGAAAACCGCGTGGATGGCGGGTGGAGCGGTGCGATAACCGGAACATCCCCACGGGCGTGGGGAAAACCCCGTCAGGGCCATTGAACCACTCGGAGTCTGCGGAACATCCCCACGGGCGTGGGGAAAACTTTCCGGCGGTGCTGCAACGCGGTGAAGAGGTCGGAACATCCCCACGGGCGTGGGGAAAACAGCAACATTTGGTAGCATGCACCAACGGATACCGCAATATATTCGATTATCAAAGATCACGAAGCAGGCGTTTCTTCCCACTTTTCTGCAATAAGGTGAAGACCGGAGTATTCTACTACCTGCCTATTGGTGACACCAAAGGTATGGATATTGAACCCTTGGACGGAGCGATCGGAAGCAATAACGAGCATCCCTAAATCGGGCGCATTCCGCCGGATGTATGCCAATGTTTTTTCGCGGGTCTTAGCTTTGACGGTTCCGACAAACACATTGGGTTTTGGTTCGATGAACCAGCGTTTCAGGTGACCGCGGATGCAATCGGGCGTGTTGTTGCATACGATAACAGTCATTTCAAATATTCCTCGATATGCCTGGGAATCAGTTGAAGAAGCCGTTGGTTTTCGATTTCAATTTTCAGTTGTTTAAGAACTTCGGCGGTTGGCGCTTTGGGGTTTGCGCTCACTGTGGCGAAAGCGGCGGGTAGCGTGGTGATGGGTTTATAGACATCAGCAACATCAAAGATGAAGGGCCAGGTGCCTGAGGTGTGAATAAAACCCAGCTGCGGCAGATACCCCATAGAGCAGACAATGGAAGCCGTCAGGGCATAGAGCCCGGCATTGGCAGCAGAGACGGCTTTGTTAATGGTGTCGGAGACCTCCCAGTTGTTGGCATTGTAGTTGCGCCCTTTCCAGGTCACTCCGTAGCGCTCGCCCATTTCGCGGTAGAGCGTACGGACGCGATGCCCTTCCATTCCGCGCAGTTCAGCCACCGTTTTTTCTGACACATTTTCTCCGGGAAACCGTTTCAGAAACATGCACCTCGCCACCTCGGCGCTTTTGGTCGAGGAAGCATGCAGTTTGCTGTGCTTCCGGGCGTTGGAATTATCGTGGGTAGGCGTAATACCGATGGCATAGAAACGGATCGACTCATCGCCCACCCAGCACAGCGGCGTATTGCAGTCGGCGCACGCCTTGATGGCGGCATGGGTGACGGTTGTCCCGGGACCGAGCAGCAAGGCGCTGATGGTGGCAACGGGCAGCCGCAACACCGTGCGGTCAGCACCGATCCATTTAATGCTGGAGTCATCAACTTCCAGCCGTCCGTGTTCGAGAAATACGGGCGTCCAGCGATCCTTGGCTGCAGCGAGGGTTTCCTTCGGCGGTTTCTCAAAGATCGGCATATTCAGCTTTCCGTTTCATCCGCAATACGGCGCGGCTTGAAGCTCCGAGTGTGAAAATTAACCGGCACATCCATCAGCGAATCGGTTCCTTCTGCAAACGATTCCACCTCGCGAACCATCCGCATCGACATCCGTTTCGTCAGCGTTTCCAGATGCGCCACCGCCTCAGCAGAAGTTGCGAAGAGGCCCTCGCAGATTCGCGCAGCCGGAATACAATTTTTGCGTCCGAACCAAATGCCCCACTGCGGATTTTCAAGAGCATGAGCGCAGTTTTCGAGCAGACCAACCTCGCCCGAAAGAACGACACCAAACTTATGATCGATCAGATATTCGCGATCGGTAAGCACTGCATTCTTTCCAATCATATTTTGACGATGGGTCTTTGGATCATAGCCGCCGCCCACGGTGTGGTAGTCGATCAGACGCCCGCCTTCCGCCTTCACGACGAACACGCACATTCCAAGACCGGCGAAACGTGCAATGCCCGCTTCGTCGTCCCGTTCAATACCCATCGCGGCACAGAGCATTCCGACAATCCCGCTCTTAGTGGGCCAGCTGGCAGAAGTCCGTCGATTAAACCGGCTGGAATGCCCCCACGCCTGCATCGGCGCATCCAGATACAGCAACAGATGTTTTTCAGGCATGATCTACCAACTCCTTCACAAATGCATCCAGCGGCATTTCGGGCAGACGGCATTCTGTGGAGGGCACAAAACCATAGTTTTTTTTCATCCACTCAAATTTTTCAATCATCTTTTCGATTGAAGGTTTCACGACGCCCGCCCCTTTTGCCCGCACCGCTTCTTCGAAGGCATTCACCAAAGAAACAGGTTGCCCCTGCCGAATAGTTCCCAGCACATATTCGGGCGGGTTAAAGCCCATCATCGAATTCTTGCGGGCATTCGGCACCGCCAGAATGGAGGCGCGGATAAAGGTATCCACCACCGCCTTGAATTCTTCTTCAGTAAAGTGGGAAAGGTGGTCCTCATCGCGCAGAAGATCCAGATTAAGGGCGATGTAACGATAATAGCAGGCAGAGTTAAATTCCAACGTCCCGATATGCCCAGCACCTTCATCATCCTCATGGCTCATATCGTCCACTGCTGAAAAAAAATCAATCTCGTTGCTGACCTTGTGCGTGGAAAGCGCATGACTGAACATGCCTGCACCTTCGAGCATCAACGTATGATCGCTGGCCACCATCCGGCCAAAAATAGAAATATCACCCAAATCCTTAACATCGGCAGCCTCGATACACTTTTTCAAACCTCCCTTTTTAAAATCGACTGACCCATTTTCATCTAGTTGCTCCTTGGCCATCGAGGCAATCGCTGCGATTTCTCCTTTGGAAAAAAAGAGCGCAACATCGGTTTTATGCACCGCTTTCGACTTTGCATTCTTCTTGCCGACGAACGTGGCAATCTCTTCGCCTACCTCTTTCGCCTTTTCCGGTTCAACCTCCAGTTCACAAAGCGCAGTCGTCAAAGCTTCAGCTATAAAATGGCCTCGTTTCCCGGTAAACAGCCCCGACTCAAATTCCGCCGCCTGTTCACGAATGGCGCGTTTCCAGCATTGTGAACTCACGCGGGCTCGCTGCTGCCCGCCAAAAATGGCGGATT
This sequence comes from Pontiellaceae bacterium B12219, assembly GCA_029432795.1. Taxonomy (GTDB): domain Bacteria; phylum Verrucomicrobiota; class Kiritimatiellia; order Kiritimatiellales; family Pontiellaceae; genus Pontiella. Next base: position 59,957 of record JARNMJ010000019.1, on the reverse strand, counting down.
TGGGAGCGCCGACATCGTCGCGGTTAAGGCAGGTTACGGGAAAGGATTGTAAAATATGCAGTTCCAATACGTTCATGATTTGTTCTCCTTTAATGAATGGGTTGCAGCACCAGCAGACCAAAGCCGAATGCCTTGGCACTGCCGATACCCCGGTTGAATGTTTGTTTGAATACTTCGCGATCGTTCACGGAAAGCACGCCTTCGAACTCAACACGCTTATGGTTGCCGCGTTTCCCGTTTTTATAAAAATACTGATTGAGCGGCGGACTGATCTGCAGCGATGCGATATCGATCGAAAAGCCGCCCTGCTCCGCTTTTTTCAGCATCCAGCTTTTGAGTTCTTCCGGATCTGCCACCACAAAACGTTTACTCTTCTCGAAGCGGTTTCCATTTCCATCGTTCACATAGCGCCGTGTGGGATTGGCGCATAGCTGAAAGCGATAGACGCTGGATTCAAGAAAGGCTTCAGAAATTTTCTTAGTCTGCCAATTTCCCCACGCCTGGGCATCCGGTTCGGTTTCAGACAAGAGATAGAGCAAAAAGCCGGATGGTTTCTCCTCCACCCGAAACAGGAAAATGCGTTCATTGGCATCAGGAAATGCATGCCACAACGCCTGATGCCATGCATAGCTGTGCATTAAATGGCGCTTCGCCGCTGTTGATCGATCCACGACTATTCGCGAAAGATACTTCATTGGTCCCCTCCCGCCGTTCCCCAGTACGCTTCGGCCCACTGAACCTTTGTCCTCCCGCCGTTCCAATAGCAGAGATCAGTATAAAGCCGACGATAGTTCACGGCAATGCCCTTGGCCTTCGCCGTCCGGATAATGCCCGGCACAAATCGACAAATTTCTTCCGTATCCGAGCAGGTCAACAAACGTCGAAAGCGGCCTTCGAAAGAAGCCAACCCGTCCTTATTTCCGCCTGCGATAGCGCGCATCGTTGTTCCCAGGTTTCCTTTGTTTGCGCACTCCGGCTGCGTGGCAAATCCGGCGGCGACCGTTTGAACCACGATTCGATCAAATCCTGTCAGCGAACAAAACTGCGCCAAATGGGACCAGGCGCGGTATTCCGTCGCCTCGCTGAACCCCGCGCGCAAATCCGCCATCACTCCGCGATCTGTTTTATTCTTCTGCAGAAAAGCCATCAGCTTTTCAGCCTTCATTTCCCGGTCACTCATTGCTATCTCCTGTTTCCTTAATTCTCAAAAACCGACGCGCCTGCGCATAAGCTTGAATCTGACGTGGTGTTTCGTGTGGACAAGCCTTTTCGAACGACCGGTTCATCGCGAAATAGACCCGCATTTTCCAATCGCTGAAGTCACACGTATCATCATTGGCTATTTCCAAAAGCAGCGGACTCTCGACATCCAGCATGCCCCAATAAAAACGTCCGGCATGTCCGGTAAATACACCGCTCTCCGCCTTCATGAAACCGGCATATTCCGACACCGATTTTTTCAGGGCCCATTCTCCTTGGTTGGCAAAAGAAACGCCCTTTTCATACTTTGAAAGCGGAGCCTCACCCTGCATTGAAACGGGCAAACAAAAGTTCCATTCCGCCGCATCAAAGATTTTTGCAGCCTGCGCTCCTCGTGCCAGACCGCCGCACCAGACATCAATTTCTTCCAAGCCGGAAGGTTGGAGATTCGAAAGGTTCAGCGCAGGGAAATTCTCGGTTTGATTATTTAAACAGAGCATACTTCCCAGCTCCCGCCAAATATGCTTGTTGGGATTCGTCTTCATGTAGTAGTGCTCATTTTTCTTAGACAAGCGTAGCGTCAAATAAGGTTCTCGAAACGTAGTGGGATCATTTGAGAAAAGATATTTTTTAGGTACAGGACCGACGATACAGAATGCATCAGCCGGATCTGCGGAAAGACGCGCTAATCGGCTAAACGGAACCATGCGCCCTAGCCGCGTTTCATATGCATTTTCAAACGCAGCTGCATCCGTTTCACTCTGCGGCATCTGATCCCAAACCGGAGCACCTTTTTCTTGCGAGTCCCGATCAAAGGGAATTAAATTGAGCCACAAGGAATCGAGCATGTTGGATCCTCGCAGCAAGAGAAAAAGATTGGTGAAACAAGGAGCAGTAAATGTTGACTCGCTGTGTTTACTCCCCCACACCGATTGACCGGTCTTCCCTCCCGCTGAATAATTTTGAAAAACGAGCAAGGCCAACGCCTTTTCAGCATCTGAAAAAACATGCCCGTCAACGGAGCGTTGCTCCAAAAATAGCGCGCTGTCACCGATAGAGGTTTCTAACAATTTGTCGATATCGGCTTTTTTATCCGCCCGCAGCCCAGCCACCTGCAAAAACGGTCGATCGCCGTAGAGTTCAAACTTATCCAATCGCTCATCAAGATATGCAATGACTTCCTGAATGATACGCGGGCGACAGGTTTTCCAATCGGCATCATCAGCCGGTCCGTCGAGCGCGGCCTGAGTGATGCAAAGTAACAGCCTCATAAGTGCAATACGTTGCGGCGGATTTACACTGAGATCGCTGATTTGATCGGCTTCCTCAAAGAGTTGTTTCAATCCGACCGCGCATGCCGATCCATCGGCATAGACAACCGGAATCCAAGGATCACCAATCAGATTCATCGTACATCTCCCATTGTGGTTTCATTAAAATTTCTTCGCGCTTGTAGACGCCTTTATCCGGGTGGTAGCCACGCGGCACTTCGGTGCCGTCGAGCATCGAAAGCTGTTCGCCGTCGAGTTTGAGCACCACCACCGCATCAAGGACCAGCGATTGCAGCCAGAGCGGCGTTTTAATTTCCTTCAAAAATCGTGGCATGGAAATCAGGTTTTGGTGAATGGAGATGGCCTGTTTAAAATCGCGAACACCGGCGGTCAGCCGCAGGGTTTCACCATTGGTCAATTCAATCTCTGCGCACGTATCAAGGTCATCAATGCAGCGCACGATCAGCACCTGCATGGTAGGCATCGTGCTGTACCGCGTCGGGGCGTTCATTTCGTCGTCATCGCCGGCAAAAAGCGCCGTAACGCCTTTCGCCTTTTGTATCAGTTTTTTGCATTTGGATTCCTGCTTTACACGCAAGGCATCAACATCCTCCGGCAGATTCGTTCGGGAAGCATACGTGGATTCGAGCAGGTCGCGAATATCACGCGGCAACACGACCTCTTTGCGGTTACACCAAACCTGTTCGGTACACCAGAGCACATAGTCGGAATAGATGTATTTGCGAGAAACCTCTTCCGCATCATAAATCCATGTTTCCGCCCGGTCGCAGGGCCGTGATTCGCGTGGATGCCGCCAGAGTCGACCGATGCGCTGCAACAGCATATCGGTCGGGGCGAGTTCGGTGATGAGCAGATCGGCATCAATATCAACGCTCTGCTCCACCACCTGCGTGGCCACCAGAATGCACCCTTCATCGCGCGAACCATTTTTTCCGAGATACTCCATCCAGTCGTCTTCCAGTTCTGCCCGCCGCCAGGCCGGAAATCGGGAATGCAACAGCCCCGTTTTAAACGCCCCTTCATTCATCGCACTCTGAACCTGGCTATACATCGCTTGCGCCTCGGCGACGGAATTACAGATCCACAATACACATGCTCCCTTCGATGCCGCCTCCACCGCACGTTCAATCAGAATGTTCTTTTCGGAAAAATGAATATGTACAGAATGGTCGGCGGGCGGCTCAGGAACGACGCAGCCCCGCGCGGAACTGATGAGCGGATAATTCGAAGGCGAGCCCATTTGACCGGTAAATTTGTTACGACGTTTGGCGGTGAGCGTGGCGGAAAGAATAATCACCGAACAGCCGATCTTCAGCAGCTCATCAATCAATAGATTCAACAGGGTTCCGGTATAAGCATCGTAGCTGTGGACCTCATCAAGGATCACCACTTTACCCGCCAGACCGAACGTGCGTACAAAGGCATGCTTTACATTCAAAATACTGAGCAGGGCCTGATCGATAGTACCGACGCCAAAGGGTGCGAGCAGGGCTCGCTTTCGCGGACTGAAGCAGCTCATGCCCACTCGAAACTCTTTGGCGCCCGATTCTAAATTCATCCACGCCTGACCGTGCATCAGTTTTACATAGGTGGAATTATCTAGAATTTGATCCATGAATGCTTCCACACGCGTATGAATACGGTTGCTCGTCAGGCAGGTCGGCAAACCAAAATAAAGCCCGTTGTTTTGACCGGTTTCCATCAGTTTATACGCCGCAAAAAGTGCGGCCTCGGTTTTGCCCAAACCCATCGGAGCTTCCAGCACATATACCCCGCGCTGATCCACGGATTGAATAAACCCCTGTTGCATCGAATTAGGTAAAAATGGAAACACATCTTCAAACGACAATCCGGATCGAAGTTTCGGTTTGCGCCAACCTGCATCATGCAAGACTGCCAATATCTGCGCTTCGTCCGTCGACGCCGGGTCGGCAAAAAGCTCTTCATTCGATGCCAACCAATCAGCCACGCACGTCAGCCCTGCCACCAGCTTAAACTGCTCCGGAGAGGGCAATTCAGAAGGCGGAGTACCGAACTGTTGCTCCAGCCATTCCAATAATTTGTCCCGCTCCGCCGCCCATTCGGCACCACCATAATTGCCGCACGTTCCAGACAGCGGGGTTTTACGGGAACCATGATGCACCCCCACCACTTTACCCCATTCCGCAAGAGCGGGATAATGTTCCCGGAATGCCGCTTCACCGACCACAGCATGATTCGTCTGCCAACCGCGCCCCTCCAAACTGGCAGAAGCAAGTTCCGGGCACAGGGTCTCCAGCGTTCGGCTAAAATATTTCCTCTGAAATCCCGGGGAAGCTTTTCCCACATCATGAGCGGCAACCATAAACGGGCTCCCCTCAGGAAAAGCACAACGGCCTTGGTTTAACAGTGCATGACCAACTTTTCCTGCTAACAAACAATGGTCTTGGAGCAAAACGATACCATGCCCCAGCATATCTGATTTGGCATAACAGAACTCTGCCGGAACAACCGGAATATCCCCATAGTCATTTGAAAACCGCATACCCAAAGCCCTTTTCCGTATACATACAATACGTAAAACATCATTAGCCCACCAAAGTCCATTTCAAATAATATTATATTTAAAAAAATATAACTTAATCGATCCGCCTATGTAATATTCAACTGAACTCAATCGTGAAGCTTCTTCCACATTACCGATACGAATGGCTCACCATCAGGAAAGCCACAGTTCACACTGAATCTTCCTCTGCGTCCCGTGCTTGTGTTTTCGCTTTGCTCCGCCTGACAATTCGGCATACTCCCCTGCGAATTGCAAAGAAGCGCTGCAGCCGGAGAACATCTATGAATTTACCGATCGAATTAAAAACGCGCATTGCCGAGCATATCGCTGCAGTTGAACCGCATCTTTCGAATTACCCGATGGATGAGCAACGCGAGATTCTCCAAACACTGGAAATGCGCATTCAAAACATGCTCGAAACCCGAACCAACGGCAAACCGGATGCCGAGAGCCTGGAAGCGATCATTGCTGAAATGGATGCCCCGGAAGCTTATGGTCCGGCCAGCGCGCTTGTTGCGCCTCAAAAAAACAGGTTGCGCACACCGGGAAAACGCATTCTGTTTTATTGTTCAATGGCCATTCTGTGTCTTCTGTTCATTGCCATCTGGCTGGCCGATCCGTTTTCCTCGCAGTGGATGGACGAGCCGGCCCCTGCGGAAAATACACCGCCAACGCAAGCGATTCCCTGAATACATCAAACGTCTAAAATTATAATCGGAATTTGAGCGTACAACCGCTTAAATGTTGACGATTAAATCAGGAGTTTTTTATGGGCGGCGCAATCATTGTTGTATTCTGCATCATCGGGGCCATGATCTGGGGCATTATGGCCGGGAAGAAACGGCGCGATGCCATGACCCTGCTGGCGGAAGAGCTCGGCCTTGATTTTCATCATGACCGCGACTACCAGCTGGCCGACCGCTATTCCTTTCTGGATAAGCTGCGGCAGGGTTCGAACCGTTACTGCTACAATATCCTGTCCGGGGATTTTCAGGGTCATCCGATTTCGGTGTTTGATTATCACTACGAAACCTACTCCACCGATTCCAAAGGTCGGCGACAGACCAATCATCATCACTTTTCCTTTTTTGTGCTGACACTGCCGAAATATTTCCCGGAACTGACGATTGCCAAAGAGAGCTTTTTTTCGAAAATTGCGCAGGCGGTGGGATTCGACGACATCGATTTTGAATCGCATGAGTTTTCAAAAAAATTCGCGGTGCGTTCCAAGGATAAAAAGTTCGCTTACGATTTCTGCAATGCGCAGATGATCGACTATCTGCTGGGCCATCCGAATATTAATCTGGAGGTTGATCAGAATATGCTGGCGGTGGGTTATTCCAGTTGTCTGAAGGTGGAGGAAATTAAACCCCATCTGGAGCGGCTGATTGAAATCCGCGAACGGATGCCGGACTACCTCTTCTCTGCATAATTATGCTGTTCATGCTTATGTTGCCGAATCAGGAAACCTGTCTGACAGGGAGCGGGGCTTTCTGAAATGATTAAGGACAAAATTATTTTACCCGGGAATTGAAATGGAACTGATTGTTATTGCAGTGATTTTGCTGTTACCGATCATTTATGTGATCGCGACGTACAACACCCTGGTGGCGTTGCGGAATCATATTTCTGAATCCTGGAGCGATGTGGATACCGAACTGAAGCGGCGCTACGATCTGATCCCCAATCTGGTTTCAACCGTAAAGGGCTATGCCAAACACGAGCAGGAAACCCTTGAAAAAGTAATTGAGCTGCGCAACCAATGCGCCGCCGATCGCGGCAGCATCGGCCATCAGGAAGGCTCTGAAAAACAATTGGTTGCCGGCGTGCAGAAACTGCTGGCCATTGCCGAGGCCTACCCGGAGCTGAAAGCCAACCAGAACTTTATGCAATTGCAGCAGGAGCTGGTGAATACAGAAGACCGCATTCAGGCCGCCCGCCGGTTTTATAACGGAAATGTCCGCGACTATCGGAATAAATGCGAAGCCTTTCCCGGCAACCTGATTGCCAACGCCTTCAATTTTAAACCCCATGATTTTTTCAATGTGGATCCCGCGGTCCGGGAAGCCCCGGCAGTGAAACTTGAAACGTGAAAGCTGAAACTTGAAACGTGAAAACCACTCTGCTGAACCGGATACGACTGAACTTAAAACCTAATACTGGAGCTTGCTCATGATTGCACCCCCTCTCGCCTACGAAAATATGTCCTTTCTCAATTCGCCGTATTGCCGGCCCATTCGGCTGCAGCTCGAATATCTGCACCCCGAAGTGACCATGCAGGAAGAAGGCGTGAAATCCACAATTGTCCTCTTCGGCAGTGCGCGCATTCCTTCCCCCGAAGGCGCTGAAAAATGTAAAAATGAAAAGCTGGCCTCGCTGGTACCCTACTACGAAGAAGCACGCAAGCTGGCCGCACTCGTCAGCGCCACCTGCCAAACCAACCACGAATGTGAATATGTGATCGTGACCGGCGGCGGGGGCGGCATTATGGAAGCGGGCAACCGCGGAGCCAAAGAGGCCAACTGCAAATCCATCTCGCTCAACATCGAGCTGCCGTTTGAACAGGAAGCCAACCCCTATGTCACACCGGGACTCAATTTTGAATTCCACTATTTCCACATGCGCAAAATGCACTTTCTGCAGCGCGCCAAAGCGGTGGTCATTTTCCCGGGCGGCTTCGGCACCTTTGATGAACTCTTCGAATCGCTGACCCTGATCCAAACAAAAAAGGTTGATCCAATGCCGGTGATTCTGTTCGATTCCGAACATTGGAAAAAACTGGTCAACTGGGACTATCTGGCGGAATGCGGACTCATCAGCCCCAAAGATCTGGATTTGATGACCTTCTGCGACAAAGCCGAAGACGCCTGGAAAATCATCACCGATTTTTACGCGTAATCAACATCAACACAACCAAGGAGCCCCCCCATGAAAAAGGTTTTAAACAGTGCGCTCGCCTTAACCGCCATTGCATTGCTTTCCGGCTGTGCCGGTGCAGCATTTAACAGAGTGTCAATCACAGCAAATCGTCATATCACGATTGGTCAGGAACTGATTGATCTGCAGGCCGCCTACGAAAAAGGCATCATCAACGATACGGAATATGCCCAGACGAAACAGAATATCCTTCATTTCGCGGAACAGATTGGAAACATTGACCTCGACGGAGATGATTAAAATGATTCATGTGATCGCCTCTATCGGAGTAAAGCCGGGCAAACGCCCGGAGTTTATTGAAATCTTCAAAAAGAACGTCCCCAATGTCCTTGCGGAAAAGGGATGTATTGATTACATCCCCGCCGTTGATGCCGAAAGCGGAATTGAGGTGCAGAGGAAAGATGAAACGGTCGTAACCGTTATTGAAAAATGGGAATCGATTGAAGCACTGCATGCTCACCTGGCCTCGCCGCATATGGAACAGTATCAAGCTGATGTCGCCGATCTGGTTGAAGACGTCTCCTTAACCGTTCTGGAAAACGCATAATCCCCGTATCCCATCCGCTATGCCGGATGGGATTTTTCAACTGTCACATGTAGGAGAACACCATGCAACGTCGTCGCTTCCTGGAATCCACTGTTTTCGCGGCATCACTCACTGCGGTTGGAGCGCGCGCGAAACCTGCCCATGAACGACCCAATATTCTCTGGTTGACCTGTGAAGACAACAGCGTCGACTGGGTGGGATGCTACGGAAATCCCCATGCCCAAACACCGAATATTGACCAGCTGGCCAAAGAAGGTTTTCAGTATATGCACGCCTATGCCAATGCGCCGGTTTGCGCACCGAGTCGCAGCACCTGGATTACCGGCATACTGGCCATCTCCGACGGAACGTTCCCCATGCGCAGCCGTTACGATATTCCGCACGACCGCATAAAATACTATCCCGATTTCCTTAAAGCCAACGGCTACTATGTCGGCAACGACAAAAAGACGGATTATAATATCGGCGGCCGCCCGGACGCGGCCTGCTGGGACCATCTCGGCGAAGTGGACTGGAATGCATTGAAGAAAAATCAGCCTTTTTTCCAGGTCATTAATTCCACCACCTCGCACGAAAGCAAAGCACAGGGCAATGTGGAAAACACCCTTCACGATCCCGCCGACACCAGACTGCGCTCGTACCACCCCGACCTTCCCGATGTTCGGAAAAACTACGCCAAATATCACGATGCCATGAAACGGATGGACAGCGAAATCGGAGCCTCACTCGAAAAGCTTTCCGCTATGGGCCTCGCGGAAAACACCATCGTTATCCACAACTCCGACCATGGCGGCGTGCTCCCCCGCAGCAAACGCTACCTCTTTCAAAGCGGCCTCCACTGTCCGCTGATTATCCGCATGCCGGAACGATTCAAGCATCTGTGGCCCGCGCCGCAGCCCGGCACCAAAATCGACCGCCTGGTCAGCTTTGTCGACATGCCGAAAACCTGGCTCAGCTTAACCGGATCGGACGTGCCGGATTATATGCAGGGCACCATTTTCCTGGGTTCGGGAACCGAGCCGGAAAAGGAGTTTAACTTTTCCTTCCGCGGCCGCATGGACGAACGCATTGAAAATGCACGCGCCATTTCCACCAAGCGCTTTCTCTACATCCGCAACTACATGCCCTACGTTCCGTGGGTGCAGCATTTGCAATTCCTCTGGAAGATGAAAGCAACCCAGGCGTGGGACCGGTACGTGAAATCCGGCCAGGCCTCCGAAGTGCAGGCGCGGTTCTTTAAACCCAAAGAATGGACGGAAGAGCTGTACGATATGGAGAACGATCCGGATAACGTGGAAAACCTCATTGAAAATCCGGAATACGCGCAGATCTCCGAAAAACTGCGGACCGCATTGCGGCAACAGCAGATCATGTTTTATGACGCCGGCCTGATTCCCGAATCAGAAATGGTGAAACGCGCGGCCGAAAACAACCTCACCATTTACGATATGGTGCGCGATCCCCATCTATACAGCGTGCCCGACCTGCTCGATGCCGCCGATCTCGCACTGGAGAAAAATGAAGCCCATCTTCCAACCTTCGGAACGATGCTGGAAAATCCCGATTCCGGAATACGCTACTGGGGCATGGTCGGCGGCTTTCTGCTGAACAATCAGAAACTGGGTTTCCAGGGCTTGAGCGATGAGTCGCACGAAGTACGCGCCATGGCCGCCTGGACCCTGATTAATACCGGCGAAAAAGAAGCGGGTTTCCAATGTCTGGAAAATCTTCTGACGCAGGGTTCATACGCTTCGCTGACGGTGCTGAACATTGTCGATTGGCTTGGTGATGACGGCCAGACGCTGATGCCGACGGTGCGCGCCCTTCAGCCGGATAAAAAATCCTATGAAGAACGGATGCGCGACGATCTGATTCAGAAGTTCGGCTAGCTTTTCACCAGAAAGCGCAGAACGGAGTTCAGCCGGGCAATATCCAAGGCCTGGAAGTCCTGAACGTCTTCCTTTCGAACCAGCCGCAGATACCGCACCATCAGCAGAAAGGCACACAGATAAAAACCTCCGATTCCGGCCAGGAACACCAGATTCAGCAAGCGGCTTTCAACCCATGTAAACAGGGCCGCTTTTTGCGATATCCAGTAAAAGCTGCCGGCCAGAGCGGCCAGCACAACGGTGATACGGAGACAGAACAGCGCCGGGAAATAGACCCCGCCGATAATACGGCTCACCACCCACAGGCGTATAGGAATGGTGAAGACAAAGGTGCCGACAACCGCCAGAATGCCCCCGTACATGCCCAGGCGGAAATGCACAATCAACAGCCAGTCCAGAAACAGATTAACCACCAGCTGTAAAACCAGCATCGGCATCATGTTGAGCACTTTTTCTTTGGCCTTGATGGCCGCGGAAAGCGGCATCGAAACCAGGGGCAGCAACAGCACAATGCACAGCGCCGAAGCAATCTGCCCGGCTTCATCCATTTCTCCGCGATAGATCAGGCGATAGGCTATGGGCGAAAAATAAGCCCCCAGCACCGCCACCGGAAGCGATACGAGCATGAGCAGTTTGTAGTAGGATTTAATCAGTCGTCCCAGACAGGTCTTATCCCGAACATACGCCTCTGCAAAGGCAGCGGTGAAGATCGGAAGAAAAGCGAGCGGAAGAAACGTGATGGCGGTATACGGCAGCGTATAGCCCAGATCATACATACCGGCAACCGTGGTTCCGGCAATCGCCGCGAGAAAAAAGATCTCGGAATATTTAAACATGACGATCCGGAGCAGCGAACTGAGCATGACGGTGCCGGAAAAAACCAGCGCTCTTTTTTTCCCGATCCCGAATTCCTTAACCTCCCACGGCAGATTCCGGACATGCTGAACCAGCAGTATCGAACCCAGTGTATAAATAACCGCAACGGAAACAATCTGAACCGTCAGTGCTGTCGCCACCGCCGGCCGAACCAGCAGCCAGACATAGAGCAGCCCAATCCAAACCACGCCCTGAGAAACCGAGAGCAGTGCCACCACCCGCGTTTTGTAGAGCGATGTGAAAGCCGTCCCCACAAAATCCTTCATCAAGAGCACACTCGTGATAACGCATGCCAGAAAGAGGTAAAACCGGAAGTTCTCGACCTCCTCCGCTTTAAAGAGCCGCTGCAGCGGTTCTGCATAAATCAGCAGCAAGGTGGAAACAATGACCACGGCACTCAACTGCAACGCTGCTGATTTCCAAAGCAGATGCACCAGACCGAAACGGTTTCGGCGCGCCGCAAGTTCGGGAATATACCGCATAAGTGCAACACCGAGTCCCATTCCGCACAGCATGAGCATATATTGCGATAGGTTCATCAACAGGCTGTAAACACCGTATTTTTCGCGCCCGAGCCCGTCGACGGTTATAATGCTGATACCGATGTAGATGAAAAACAGGGCCAGCTTTCCAACCACCATCCACGGAATACTCGACATCGACTCGCGGGAGAAAAATCCCCCGCCATCGGCGTCAAGTGCATGGGGTTTGGAACGATCGTCCATGGAGCTTTCCCTTATTCACGGTCGTGCATTCACTGATTGCGGGCGCGTTCAATTCGTCGTGCCATGGATGGATGACTGTGCAGCAGAAATTCCACCCAGGCCGCCGGCTCTTTGTTTGAGAGATTCTGATCGGCCAGTTTTTCAAAAGAGGAAATCAGGGCGTCGGATGAGCCCATCGTTTTGACGGCATAGGCATCGGCCGCAAATTCACGGCGACGGGAATGCATGTTCGAAAAAGGCATCGAGACCAGCGAAAACAGGAAAAGGCTGAATATGAAAATGGGGGCCGCCGCAATGTCGTAAATATTCGCAATACCCACCAGGGCAGTCAGGCTGAGCAGCGCATGATGCGCAATATAAAAGCCCGCCAGCGCCAGCACGGAACTGGTAATCATCAGGCGCATCATATCGCGGTTTTTATAGTGGCCGACCTCGTGCGCAAGAATCGCCAGAATCTCATCCTGCGAATAGCCCGTCAGCAGCGTATCGCCCAGAATAATCCGTCTGGTTTTTCCAAAGCCTGTAAAGGCCGCATTGGCTGTTGAGGTTCGCTCCTCCAACCCCCATTTATACACACCGACCACCTCGATACCGGCATCTTCCATCATCGAGCGGACCGCCGCCGTCAGATCGCCTTCTTCCAATGGTTGGAAGGTATGAAAAAGCGGCATAATAATCACAGGGGCGATCGTGGAAATCACCACCGCAAACAGGATATAGAACACCGAAGCCGCCAGCCACCACCATTCCGGAATCAACCGAAGCAACGCGTAGATCACCGAAAACAGAACCGTTGCCAGCACAAGGTCAATGAACAGCGATTTAATAAAATCGCCCAGCCAATCGCCGAACGTTTCATTCGATAATCCGTAATGATGCTCCAGCACATATCCGCTGTAGTAGGAAAACGGCATCATGAACGCCACAAACCCAAACACGGAAACCACGGTATAAACGGCGTTCGTGACATACCAGAGGTTTTCACCAAACCGCGCCGCAAGGCCGTTGGCCAGTGCTGTCGAAGCGCCGGTCAGCTGATACACGGCCAGCAGTACCGTCAGCACGATAATCTGGATGAGATAAAGACGATTGTTTACGGCGTCGTATTCCTTCGCCATTGCCTCCCGGTTTGCCTTCGCATCAACCATGATTAAAGATCGCTTGAGTAGCCCATGATCGTCAGCAGGCGATCGAGCTCTTCATTATCGTGATAATCAATTTCCAACGATCCCTTAACCTTGCGGCCGTTGGCGAGCGTTTTAGAGGGCGTGATGCGAATGCTGGTTCCGAGGAACTGATGCAGCTCGTCGGTGAGCGTCTGCAGATAATCGGCAGGCAGGTCTGTTTTTTCCGCCCGTGCTTTTTTGGCCGGCATATGCAGTTTTTTAACCAGCCGTTCCAGAGCCCGGACCGAGAGGCCGTCCTTGATTGCTTTTTTGGCGAGGATGCCCTGTTCTTTTTCGGTTTCCAGCGACAACAGCACTTTTGCGTGGCCGACGGAAAGCAGCCCTTCGGCGACATACTTCCGAATACCATCCGGAAGTTCCAGCAGGCGGAGGGAGTTGGCAATGGATGCGCGGGCTTTCCCCACCCGCTCCGCAACCTTTTCCTGCGTCAGACTGAACTTTTTCTGCAACAGCGCATACCCTTCCGCTTCTTCAATCGGGTTCAGGTCTTCGCGCTGCAGGTTTTCAATGAGGGCAATTTCGAGCGCTTTTTCATCGCTCGCTTCAATCACAATCACCGGCACGCGGCCCAGCATAGCCGCCTGGGCTGCACGGAGGCGGCGTTCGCCGGCAATCAGTTCAAACTTGGAGCCCACCATGCGCACGAGCAACGGCTGCAGCACACCGTGAACTTTGACGGATTCCACCAGCTCGGTCAGCGCTTCCGAATCGAATACCATACGCGGCTGCCATGGACTGGGAACCACTTTGGCAACCGGAACTTCCCGCACTCCGCCGCCTTCCGCCGCGGCAGCAGGAAGCGGAGCTTTTTCCGCCACGTTGCGCGTCGTTGCCAGCTGTTTTGCAGTGGTTCCGTCTTTGATCAATACATCGAGCCCGCGCCCGAGTTTATTTTGCTTGCCTGCCATGGATATACCTCTTCTCCGAAAATGCCTGAAATCGCTGAATATTCCCTTCAACCTGCGGAAAAATAAAGGCTAATCGTCCCTCAATCACCCCTTTGAAGCAGAAAAGAGAAAGCCCGGCATCGTCTGGAGGGCGATGCCGGGCTTTCCTGTTCAGGAAACCTGAGGGGACAGGCTTATTCCATCGTCGAGATTTCGTAGATCGTGGTGGTGCCGCTCACTTCGTTGGCCACCACCAGCAGAGGCGCTCCGTTCGGACTCTCTTCGGCAGCAATGAAGACCAGCCCTTCCGGCCCGAGATCCCCTGCTTCCGGCGTTTCAACATCCGCATCAAAATCGCGGTTGTTGATATACTGCACAAAATCCGGGTTCCGAGGATTGGAAACATCGTAAACCATAATTCCGCCGACGCGCTCCAGGCCGATGAACGCATAGAAACGGCCGTTCACCTTACCAACAACCACACCTTCCGGCTCCGGTCCTTTGTTGTCGGAGCGGTTGTCGAACTTGGTATTGTCGTTATTGGCATTGAAGTGCTCCGGAATGAGCTCTGCAGTAATCTGCTCGAAATCATCCCCGGAATCATAGAGCCGGTGCCCGTGCTCATCCAGGATGGAGAACGAACGCGCACCAAAACTGAACATTTGATGATATACTCCGTTCTTCAGGCCGAACGGAGCCGCCGTGGTTGTTCCCAACCGGCCCAGATTTTCTTTATCCTGAATCGTCGGAAAGCGATTGTTGATCCAGCTGCCCAGCTCGATACTGCCGATGTCGGTTTCTTCCGAATAGCCGTCGTAATCGCGGGAATCCCCTTCGTTGGCGGTCACATAATAGGTCCGCCCACGCACCGTATAGGAAGCAATGGCATCCGGCTGAAACATGCCGGCAACCGGCCAGTTTTCAATATTGATCCCGTCGTCTTTATCCGAAGCATCCATCCCGTGTCCCGGCAGAACATGCCATTTATACCCCAGACTCTTGATTCGTTTCACCTTGGCGGAACGGATATCAATGATCGCGACAGCATTGTTTTCCTGCAGTGTAACCATGGCCGTACGGCTGTCATCGCTGACAGCAATATATTCCGGCTCAAGATCCTGCGCCACGGTGGCATTCGGTCCATAAATGCGAATCTGCGCAAACTTCAGCAGCCGTTCCAAACGATTGTACGGAGAAAAGGATACCGTTTTAACATCCGCCTGCGTCAGGTTTTGAACCCCCTTTTTCAGGTCGATAATGGAGATCGTGCCTTCGGGGTCGACCGTATAGTCATCATTCGGCTCCCCTTCATTGGCCACCAGCACATAGCGTCCGTTCGGCGTAAACGTCAGCATGTCGGGCAGCGCGCCCGCAATGACACTCGTAATCAGGTTTCCTTCCACATCCAGAAAGGCAACGGTTCCGGGCTCCTGTTTCGGATCCGCTTCACAGGCCACGGCAACCACACCGTCCTTAACAGCAACGGAATTCACGCCGTCGCCATAAACGCTCAGATCAATCTTATGCAACAGAACCGGATTTGCTGGATCGGCAAGATCGAGCACGTCCAATGTATTTTCATCGGCATTCGAAACGAACAGCCGCTTTGATGCAGCATCGAAAGCGGTAATCTCGGCCGCGCCTTCATCAAAAATACCCGAAGCGTACGTTCCGATCGGCGCAATCGAAATACGCGCCTGTGTTGTCAAAGCGGCCGAACTCAGACCGACGGCCAGCAGAAAGGTGGTGCAGTTTTTCATATGATAATCTCCCTTAATACATTGTTTTTAATGTTCCAACCCCTGGAACATCGTCTCTTCCAAGGGGAGGAAGTCAGCCACGAAACGATTCGGCCCGAATGAGCAATGTATTCAAATTCTGCAATATACCCGCACCTCCAATACGGATTTATTTTTTTCCATCCTTTCTGATTTCAGCAGTGCTTCTATTTAGATTTAATACGCCCAATCAACATCAAGGAGATTGCATGAAGACCTATCAATCCGGCATTTCAGCCCCCATTCCTGCGCATGGGCGGTATATGCTTTTTTCAATTAAACAGGGGGCATCCCCCGCCCGCAGCCTCGTCCGCCTGGCGGACCGCACCGACGGGGATTCCATGGTTGTCGGATTAGGGAAATCGCTGACCGAAGCGCTCGGAATCGATCTTCCAACCCTTGGAACATTTCCGGTCTATGCGGCGGCATCGGTCGACGTGCCGTCAACGCCTGCCGCGCTGTGGTGCTGGCTCCGGGGCGACGAGCGCGGACTGCTGATCAACGAAAGCCGGGCCGTTCGCGATTTAATTGCCGACGACTTTGAATGCATCAACGTGATCGACGGGTTTAAACACGGCAGCGGGCGCGACCTCTCCGGCTATGAAGACGGCACCGAAAATCCGAAAGATGAAGAGGCGCTGAAAACCGCCTTTGTGCAGCAGTCCGGTGAAGGACTCGACGGCTCCAGTTTTGCGGCCGTTCAGACCTGGGTGCACAACCTCAACCGTTTCAAACAATTCCCTCAGGACGAACAGGACCGAATGATCGGCCGGCGGATCAGCGATAATGAAGAACTCGACGACGCCCCGCCCTCGGCCCACACCAAGCGAACCGAACAGGAAAGTTTTTCACCCGAAGCATTTGTGCTGCGGCGCTCCATGCCCTGGGCCGATGCCTACGCAGAAGGGCTGAATTTCGTTGCATTCGGGAAAGACTTCTCGGCCTTTGAAGCACAGCTGGCCCGGATGATCGGTGCTGAAGACGGCATTACGGATGCGCTCTTCAATTTTTCAAAACCCGTGAGCGGAAGCTATTTCTGGTGCCCGCCAATGGCCGATGGAAAGCTCGACCTCCAGCTGCTGAAGCGCTAGCATCGGGGTCCTGTTTAATCAGGTCGATTCCAACACCAAGGCAAAAAACAAAGGATGCAAACATGAAAATATTACTCCGCGCAAGCTTCACACTCCTGCTCGTTCTCGCAGCCGGTCTGGCACACGCCGATACCAGCCTGACGGCTTACGGCACCTACTGGGATGCCGACTCCTCCGGTACCGGAGCCGGCCTTCGACTGAAAAAAACATTTCTTGGGTTTGGTGCCGCAGAGCTGCGCGGCGGATACATCGACTTCAGTGATATAGATACAGAGATGATCCCGCTGGATGTCTCAATCAATGCCCGACTCCCGTTCTTTATTTCCCC
Organism: Pontiellaceae bacterium B12219; assembly: GCA_029432795.1. Taxonomy (GTDB): domain Bacteria; phylum Verrucomicrobiota; class Kiritimatiellia; order Kiritimatiellales; family Pontiellaceae; genus Pontiella. The sequence goes on along the minus strand of JARNMJ010000019.1, from coordinate 42,675 downwards.
GTATGCCGGCGTGGGCGCCGGATATTATATCTTCAATTCAGATATGCCCAACCTGGATAACAACCCCGGATATTTTGCGCAGCTTGGACTTGAGGCCACCTTTCTGCTGGTCGGTGTGATGGCCGAAGTACGCTTTAACGACCTGGACGGAACCTACTTTGACGGCGCGTCCTACAATGCGGGGATTCTGCTCAAATGGTAAAACAACCCGAAGTTCACATCTACTACTCTAAAGTATGCGGCCTCTGCACGGAAGCAATCGACTTTCTGCACAAACGCGGAATCACCTTCACGGCCTATGCCATTGAATACGACGCCGAAGCGGATGAATTTGTGGATTCGCCCCATACCCGCGAAATGTACAAACGCTGCGGAGGTCCGGTGGAATTTGTTCCTCAGATTTTTATCGGAAACCGTCACATCGGCGGCTGGCGTAAAATGGAACCGCTGATTGCTTCCGGCGAAATTGATACGCTACTCCCCGAAGGTGGCTAGTATCCGTTCATAGACTTCAAAATCGGCATCGGAGAAGCAGACGCAATAAATCTGCTTCAGCCGACTGCCTTCATCCAATGCCCGGAAAATTTCGCTCAGTGCAATACCGCAGGCGCGCTCAATGGGAAAACCATAAGCCCCGGTGCTGATGCTCGGGAAGGCGATCGAATCAATCCGGTGCTCCTGCGCGAGGCGCAGCACATTCCGGTAGCACGAAGCAAGCAGTTCGTCTTCACCGGCATCCCCGCCGCGCCAAACCGGGCCGACCGCATGAATCACAAAACGGGCCGGCAGATCATAGCCCTCTGTCAGTTTGGCAGAGCCCGTCGGGCATCCGCCCACCATTGCGCACTCCGCCTTCAACCGCGGACCGGCCGCACGATGAATGGCACCATCCACCCCGCCACCGCCCAACAAACTCGGGTTGGCGGCATTCACGATGGCATCCACCTTCATCGCTGTGATATCCCCCTGGACTATTTCAACCATAGACAGGGACTATTGCTCTAACCATTTGCCATTTCAACAGTAAACTATGCGCGCAAACGGCATTCCTTCACGTTGCATCTAAGCGCGAATGGCATCATCCACCAGTTTGAGGGTCGACTCCAGCGAGCCCGTTGCACAGAGAAAAGCCCCTTGATGACAGAAGATTCCGTCGGGCACTCCGGCGGCTTTTGAAAATGCTTCATCACACAATCCGGCCCATGCTTCGGGAAAATCCTTGCGGTTCGAAAACTCCCCCGGAGCAGATGGAACCGCTTGCGCAAACCACTTTTCCCCATTGGCAAAAACGGCATAAAGAATCGACTCATTCCCTTCGCTGTTAAAGAGATGCTCCTGCCACTTGCAATCTTCCGGAACAAGAATATAGGCCCGTTTTTCAGCCAACGCGTCGTTAAGAGCGACCTCCAATCCGGCGCGGCTGTTCATCCAATGCGCTGCCCGGGCAATCGCCGCTTCCAGTAATAGACGCGCCCGAACCACTTCGTTCGCAAAGGCTTCATCGGCTTTAGAACGATCCGGAGGGTTCATCATGGAAATAGACCCCGATAGCGATACTTCGCGCACATCGGAAAAATCCGCCAGCGGAGTTGAAAGCTTCACCCCGTTATCATGAGCATCAAATTGCCGGATCAGCTGCCGGCAAACCTGGTCGGCAACCGCTGAACTGCCGCAGATCCCCGCTCCGTAGTGCAACCAGATTAAACCCACGGAGGACATTTTCAATCCATCGTCGTACGTGGGCCCGTTTTTAAAATGGTGATCATATTTCCGTTTGGCGTGATCGTAACACCCGCCCACATCCACAAGAAAATCACACTCCGCCCACACATCGGGATCGCGGGAACGGCGGATCTCATAGTTCGGGTAGAGCATGGATAAAGCCGCAATGGCAAAAACGTCGTCGGCATGAAATGCCCCGCTGTGTGTTCCAAGTATTGTTTTCAAATTCAGAGTTCCGTTTATGAAGGCACCGAGGTGCGGTTGATTCGTTGAGCATTGATCCTCTCAACGCTGTGATTAAAGATGGAAGTCCTATCACTAAATTGTAAAGACAGGAAGAGTGGTTCTTCATGGAAGTGAATGGAATCCATGCGATGCCGGTTTCGAGCGCGCAAAATAACTGACAAGCAAGGCCGGACGCTGTAGAACACAAAACCCTATTTCACCCATGGAGCCCTGAATAATGAAATGTATATCCTGGAACGTTAATGGAATCCGCGCCGTCATGAAAAAAGGGTTCCCCGATTTTTTAAACACCCATGCCCCCGACATCGTATGCCTGCAGGAAATTAAAGTGCACAACGATGACCTGCCGGAAGAAATTCAGACCACCGCTTCCTCCAACGGATACCAGGGTTTCTGGAATGGAGCCGACCGTAAAGGCTACAGCGGAACGGCCACACTGACCAAGATCGAGCCCTTGTCCTATGAAACGCGTATGGGCGATAACCGCTTTGATTCCGAAGGCCGCTTCCAATGTCTGGAATTTCAGGATTTCTTCCTGATCAATACCTATGTCCCCAATGTAAAAAGCGATCTGTCCCGTCTGGCCGAACGGCAGGAATTCGATGTGCTGATGCGCGAAAAGGTCCGCCAGCTGGAGGAAACAAAACCCGTACTGCTCTGCGGCGACATGAATGTCGCCCATCAACCGATTGATCTGGCACGCCCCAAACCCAACGAGGGCAAAGCCGGCTATACCGACGAAGAGCGCGATGGAATGACCCAATACATTCAAACCGGACTGATCGACACCTTCCGCTGGTTACAGCCGGAAACCGTACGCTACTCCTGGTGGAGCTATCGCGGTCAGGCCCGCGCCAACAACGTCGGATGGCGCATCGATTATTTTCTCGCCAGCGAAAGCCTGAAACCGCGCATACAATCGGCCGACATCCATTGCGACGTCACCGGATCCGACCACTGCCCGATCGAACTCATCACCGACCACTAATCGACCTCCATCTTCCGCCAAGACCTGCCACAGATGAACACGGATCAATGCGGAATCGTCGGGCAGGGCTCGCGCGCCCCCCTCCGCCAGCTATCGCTTGGCGATCTGTTTATTGATGAGGCAATTCCTTGATGCGGATGTTGCGGTACAGGAGTTCAGCCCACTCTGCCTGGAGACCGATGTGGCCCTTATCCAGCGGAATGGTTGAACCGTCGTCCTGAAGCTGAACCATATTGTAAGTTTCAAGAACCACTTCACCGTTCAGGATAAACGTCGCTTTCTCCGAACCGTGAACGTGAATTTCCATTTCATTCCACTCCCCCTTGGGTTTCTCTTTACCCAAACCGGTTCTGATACTCTTACCCGTCACCGGCTTCGCTTTTGCATCATAGAATTTCCCGTTAGCGGGTGTGTCGGAGCGCAACTGTTTGCCCAGCACAAAGAGATCGCCCGTATGAAAACGGCCCTTATTGCCCTTTCCATCCGGTTTATCCCCCGGCGACTCGCCAATCTGCATTTCCATGCTCAGCGGCCATACCCGTTTGAGATTCCCATGAACATGAAAGAGCAAACCGGCATCACGGTCCCAATCCGCGCGGGGTGCAAACCGATCGTCCAGCCATTTGTACTCCACTTTGAGAATATAATGACTGAACTCGGCATCTGAAACCAGGCAGTCATTAGACTGTTTGGAACCCGGCTCACACCCGGCATAGGTGTGAATGGCCTGCTCTTCGGCATCAACCGAAAATGCCCCCGTGCTGCCTTCTCCGCTGCTGCGGGCCGCCGCCCAGCCGTTCAGCGTTTTTCCGTCAAACAAAGGTTTAAAACCATCGTCATTTGCAAAAACGGACAGCGCAAGAAAAAGGGGCAATACACATAGTTTCTTCATCGTTCAAATACCTCGTTAAAGATTCTGATCCGAGCTGGAGATTCAGGTGAAAAACACAGCTCACCGGATTACACGGCAAGTGGATAACCCGCCCATTATACCGCTTTCCCTATTCCCTGCAATGCTCTTCCTTCACCGGAGAAAGGACCTTTTGTCCGACGCCCGAATGATGTAAACATTGCGCTCGTTCGTTTTAAAAATTTCATAAGGATTTCCATGACAGAAAATACACCGTCTCTTTTACCGCATGTCGTCGCCGGCAATACGGAGACCCCGAAGCTGACCATTATCTGGATGCATGGACTGGGGGCCGACGGGCATGATTTCGCGCCGATTGTTCCCCAGTTGGAGCGCCAGCTGAACGGGGCTGTGAAGTTTATCTTTCCCCATGCTCCGGTTCGCCCCGTTACCCTGAATGGCGGTATGTCGATGCCGGCCTGGTATGACATCAAAAGCATCGGCTCCACGCGGGATGTCTCGGTGGACGATATGGCGGAAAGCCGAAAACAAATCGAAGCCTTTATCGCTGCGGAACGGACAAGCGGCATACGGGCGGATCAGATTGTCCTCGCAGGTTTTTCTCAAGGCGCAGCCGTTGCATACCATACCGGCCTGCGCTATACCGCGCCGCTCGCCGGAATCATCGCCCTTTCCGGTTACATTCCGGTTCCGAGCGATGACGGGAGTGCCTACCCGGAAGCCAATCGGACCATACCCATCCTGGTAGGTCACGGGACGCGGGATCAGGTGGTCCCGCCCGTTCTTGCGGAGCAGGCGGTTGAGCATCTTAAACAGAAGGGATTCTCCTGCAGGTTTACCACCTACGAAATGGAGCATTCGGTTTGTCCGGAAGAAATTGAAGATATCGCAACCTTCATCAACCAGCTCTTCTGAAAAACCGCTGCAGTTTAAGATCCGGGCCGAAAGTGCGGATCAATCCAATGCGGCAGGCACGACAAAACCATATTGATCGTTCACCTGCCGTCGCAGAACCTTCACATTCGGCTCAATGATGTCGAGAGCTTCATTCTCCCGGCCGTCCGGAAGAGTTTCCAGCCAGTCATCCATATTAATCTGGAGCCAGGGCGGGCGTTTCCCATTTTGCGTGGCGAATGCCAGCAATGCCGGATACTGTTCCGGGAAGGTTTCCTTCAGCCCCTTCATCATCCGATACGAAAGCGCGTAAGGATCTTTACGGGAACGGGAAAAGTGCCGGTCCCAGCTCCCCCAGCCTTTCCCGGCATCGGCACAAACCTCTTCCGAGAAAACTGTGGCGATGCCCTCCATATACCAATCGGTAATATGCGCGTTAATTAAGTGAGCGCATTCATGCCCGAGCAAGGGGTAATAGTTTTCGTGGTCCGGATCGACTCCAATATAAATCACAAAGACCCCGTTGGTCGGATCAATGCATTGAGTGAGCGAAAAGTCTTCGCCAATGCGGTATCTGCGCGCCGCTTCCGTTTTGCGGGAACGCCGGAAAATAATTTCATTTACCGGGATGACGGGCTCACCGAACTGCTGTTTTGCTTTTTCCAGAGATTGGAAAACGAAAGCTTCCGTATCCGCATCTTCAATCGGTTCATAGGCTTCGTGCCAAGGTCCCGGCGGCCGGCCCTTTTCCATGGTGCTGCAACCGGAAAGAAAAAGGATCGAAACGGCAAGAAACAAACAGCTGCTGCATATGGATTTCCGAAACACCGATGCGTCAGCCTTCCATCAGTTCTTCAACCCGTTCACAGATCAGATGCATCATCAGCTCATGGCCTTCCTGAATCCGCGGAGTGTGAGAAGAAGATGAAACGAGCAATACAAAATCGGAACGTTCCAGCATTTTACCGCCGGTTCCGCCGGTAAAGGCTACCGTTTGAATTCCCATTTCATTTGCCACCTCAAAGGCGCGCAGAATGTTTGCCGAATTTCCAGAGGTTGAAAAACCGACCAGCATATCGCCTTTTCGGCCCAGCCCCTCGACCTGCTTCGAATAGATTTCATCGTAGGAAAAATCGTTGGCGATCGAGGTCATCACGGCCGCATCGGTATTGAGCGCTATCCCGGCATAAGGTTTGCGGTTCATCAGAAAACGGTTCACCAGCTCTCCGGCAAAATGCTGTGCATCGGACGAGCTTCCGCCATTCCCGCACATCATCACTTTTCCGCCGGCGTTCAGGCAGGCCGCAATCTCCCGGGCAATGTCCTCCACCTTCGGGGCCAGTTCCGAAAACACCTGATCGGCAACTTTACGTGATTCCGCCTGAATTTTTTGGAGATCCATAATTTATATGTCCGAAGAGGTCTAGTTATGCGCAGGCGCGTCTTCATGCTTAGCCGGTTCACCGACAATTTCAGAAATCTTGATCGTGATATTTCGGATTTGGTCCAGACCGAGCGATTCCCGAACACTTTCACGAATACGCTGCTGCAGCACGGCGGAGAGTTCCGGAATCTTATTTCCGGAAACCACTTTTACACTGATCGCAATATCAAGCGTGCCTTTTTGCTCAATCAATTCGCTTTCAATGCTTTTAACAGCTGCGAATTCCTTACCGACACGCTCAATGAAATCCTGAATGGCTTTGATGCTGATGCCGACGTTTCCATCATCAGACTGGAAATCGATGAATTTTTTCTTTCGTTTTTTTCCAATTCCACCGAACCATTGCAACAGAATCGAGAGAATCATGACCACGCCCAGCGCAGCGCCGACCCACGGCATCACCAGCAGCTTGGCAATCATATCGCCCACCTCCCGGTTAACGAGATTGCCGTATATCAGTGCGCTGCCAATGACGAGCAGCAGTATGGTAGTCAGCAGGCTTCCAAAGCCTGAGCGCGTTTTCATGATTTTAATCCTCGGACTTTTTCACTTCCAGACTGCGGACGCCCTGAACAACAACGTTCACGGCAAACACCTGCTGGCCGGTCATATCCTCAACCGCTTCTTTCACAGCGGCCTGAAGCTGCACACAGATTTCAGGAATTTTCACGCCGAACGCCAAGACAACATTAAGATCAATCGTCAGGTGCTCTTCGTTTTCTTTTTCAATACGAATGCCCTTGTCCTTGCTCTTTTTACCGATCATTCCGGCAATGCCGTCGGCCAGCGTTCCCTGCAGCTCAACCACACCCGGAACCTTTTTTGCGGTTTCGTGCGCAATGATGGCCACTACGTTGTTGTTAATGCTGATCTGTCCGTATGAAGAACCGGTGGTTTCGGCCACAAGTCCATCAGTTTCCATATCACTATCCAATTGATGTTCCATAACCCAGCTGCTCCTTCTATCGGCGATTACGAATTCAAAAATACCTCATGCATAAATTTCTCAAGATAGGCGGTATTATACGTTCCCTCTATAAAGGCTTTATCCATCATCAGTGCTTCACCCAGCGGAACCGAGGTGTGCGGTCCATTGATCGTGAATTCTTCCAGTGCCCGGCGCATACGCATGATGGCCTCATCCCGGTTCTTACCCTTCGTAATGATCTTGCCGATCATGCTGTCGTAGTACGGTGAAATGGTGTAGCCGGAATAGACATGCGAATCGATTCGAATGCCGGGTCCTCCGGGGAAATGAACCGCTTCAACCGGCCCCGGGGAGGGCGTAAAGTTGTTATACGGATCTTCAGCATTCACGCGATACTCAATCGCATGGCCGGTGATTTTCATTTCATCCTGGGTGAACGACAGCTTTTCGCCGGCCGCCACGCGGATCTGTTCTTTCATCAAATCAATACCACTCACTTCTTCGGAAACCGTGTGTTCCACCTGAATGCGGGTATTCATTTCCATGAAATAAAACTTTTTCTCGATTTCGTCGTAGAGAAATTCAAGCGTACCGGCACTGTCGTAATTCACCGCTTTGGCAGCTTTCACAGCGGCATCGCCAAGCGCCTGACGTTCTTCTTCGGAAAGTGTCGGGCAAGGCGCTTCTTCCACCAGCTTCTGATGTCGGCGCTGAATTGAGCAGTCACGTTCGCCGAGGTGGCAGACATTACCGTGTTTGTCGCCGATAATCTGAACCTCCACATGCCGCGCAGACTCGATATATTTTTCCATGAACAGATCGGGATTTCCGAACGAAGCCTGACCTTCAGCACTCGCGGCCATAAAGCCCTGCACCAACGAAACATCGTTACGCGCAACGCGCATGCCCTTTCCACCACCGCCGGCAACCGCCTTAAGCAGAACCGGATAGCCCATTTTCTGAGCCAGTTCGAGCGCCTTTTCTTTTGTCGGAAGAATACCGTCAGACCCCGGAGTGATCGGCACCCCGGCAGCTTTCATGGTATCCCGCGCAATAGCCTTGTCGCCCATATTGCGAATGCAGTCCGGCGACGGGCCGATAAATGTGATGTTACAGTTTCCGCAGATTTCAGCAAAATGTGCATTTTCCGCGAGGAAACCGTAGCCCGGATGAATCGCATCGACATCCGCCACTTCGGCGGCGCTGATGATGTTGGTGATTTTCAGATAGCTCTCAACAGCGGAAGCCGGTCCAATGCAAATGGCTTCATCGGCCATTTGCACGTGAAGCGAATCCGCATCAGCCTCGGAATATACCGCAACGGAAAGAACACCCAGCTCTTTGCAGGCGCGAATAATGCGCAACGCAATTTCGCCGCGGTTGGCAATCAATACCTTTTTAAACATGGGCAAACCCCTTATTTCGGTTCAACGAGGAAGAGCGGCTGCCCGTACTGTACCGGCGAAGCATCGTCTACAAGGATCTTCTTAATGACCCCTTTCACATCCGCCTTGATTTCGTTCATCACTTTCATGGCTTCAACAATACAAACCACAGATTCTTCCGTAATTTCCGATCCGACTTCGACAAAATTATCCGCATCCGGTGCGGGTTTACGATAAAATGTTCCAACGATTGGAGACGGAATCTCAATTAATCCGTCATTCTCATCGGCGGCTGGCGCGGCTTCGGCAGCGGGAGCTGCAGGAGCAGCTCCGGCGGCGACCGGTGCGGGGGCGGCAGCGTAAACCACCTGCGGCTCATCTCCGCCTCGTTTCAGCGAAAGTTCAAATTCGGCATCTTTCAGCGAAAATTCACTTAGATCGTTTGACTTCATCAACTCAACGATGCGCTTAATTTCTTTGAATTCCATAGGTACCCTCTCCTGATTTAAAAATCTGCGACTTCCCGAAACTAAACAATATTTCGCCGGGATTGCCTAGTCCTAATCCAAAAGTAGTGAATCACCCAAAAACCTTTTTCAGCTCTTTTCAGCGTCCTCCGCCATCCCCTTCACAGCTAACGAACCCCGGCCCGGTTCAGCACGGGATCAACTGCAGGCTCATCACGGAATATTCAACACCCCGCATTCGCGTTGGAGTTCCAGCGGCCGGAAGCACATTTCCCGTATAATTCCGTGTATTTCCGTGCTGTAATTGCTATGCAACGAGGTGGGTTCCAACCCTTGGAACCCGCGAAAGAAGGAGAGCAGATAATGGCCAAAACAAAGAGCTCCAAGCGAATCGCCGCATCCACTGCCATATTGCTGCTGGCGGCCCTGCCCTGCACCGCCAATAAAAACCGCGCTGTCTGGTTTTGGGCCGCCTCGGGCAGCGTTTACGGCTCCGTCAGCATTGTCGGCACACCTGTTCGCGAAACCCAGACCCTCGATTTCTTCAACGGCCACGGCATCAAAAAAGTCTACGGAAGCTATCAGAACCGCCCCGTCAGCGAGCCGGCCGTCGTTGCCGCCTGGAACGCCAAACTCGACGCCGAGGGCATTGAATCGCAGTTCCTCATGTCGGAAAACACCTGGATTTTCCCCACCAACCACGCATCCTTTCTCGCCAAAATCACCGAGCGGGTCATCAATTTCAACGCCGGCCAACCCGCCGCCGGGCAGTTCGACGGGCTTCACCTCGACATCGAACCGCAGGCGTTGACCGATTTCAAGGACGGCTCCCCCACCCTGAAACGCGACTATCTGAACCTACTTCGCGACACCTATGCCGCCGTGCGCACTCATTTTGTTACCAACGGTCTGCCCGATTTCCCGATCTATGCCGATCTGCCCGTCTGGTTCGACAGTTCCCCTTCCATCGGCTGGACCGATACCGCCGAGCGCGATGCCTGGTTTGCCGCCATCTCCACCAACCTCACCGGCATCTCGCTCATGCCCTTCGACCGCGACTCCTTCAGCTCTATCGATGACGGCGTCAGCTGGGAACGCACCAACATCACCAACGCCACCGTCCGAATCGGGCTCGAAACGGATATCGGCAGCAGCGGAACCTGGGCCACCTCGCTCGATTTCGACGCGATGATGGAAACGCTGGAAAGCAGTTACGGAACCGATGAAGCCACCGATATTCAGGCCTACGCCATCTGGCGGCAGAAACTGATCGACGAAGCCATCGGCAGCGTCGGTGCAGACCTTTATGCCACGCCCGGAAGCAAACAGGCCGAGATCCAGTTCAACACCAAACCGGACACCACCTATGCCATCCTGCACACGATCAATCTCTGCAACTGGAAAGAGATAGCCCGCTTTCGCGCTGCCGAGGTGCTTTCAACCAACATTACCGTCTCCACCGACGATCCCGTTGGTTTCTGGAAAGTCCGCCATCTCATACCGCTGCAATAAAACGCGGCTGCGCTGCGGGTTCGTCCGGCTAGAGTTTTTTGATGGTATAGCTTCTGCCTTTGATCTTCGAGCCGCTGAGCATTTGCTCCGCGCGGGTCGCGGCGGAGCGGGCCACAGCAACATAGGAGATAAAATCCATAACATCGATTTTACCGACTTCCGCCCCCGCGATGCCGCCCTCGGCGGTTAATGCACCGAGAATATCGCCCGCCCGCAACTTTGCTTTCCGACCTCCGGAAATGGAAAAAGTCACATTCAAGGGACGCGGGATATTTTTTTCAGCAGGACGCAAATCCCTGAGGACCTCCATTTTAAGCGAAGACGACTGATAGGCGTTGATCTGCGCGAGCTTCCCCTGTTCGCGTTCCCCGCAAAGGCTCACAGCAATTCCGCGTTTTCCAGCGCGCCCGGTACGCCCGATCCGGTGCACATAAATATCCGGCGCTGGAAGCTCATAGTTAATCACCACCGGCAGGTCCTTGATGTCCAGTCCCCGCGCGGCCACATCGGTCGCAATCAGCACCGAACAGCTCTGATGCTTGAACTGGATCAGAATATCTTCCCGATGCCGCTGGTCCAGATCGCCGTTGAGGGCGACCGCGCTGATGCCCAACTTCCGAAGAAACGCGCGGATATCGAGCGTGCTTTGCTTGAAATTACAGAAAATCACCGCAGAGGTCGGCTGGGTTGCCAGCAGCAGCGTTTTCAGCCCCTCCAGTTTTTCCTCCGGCGCGCAACGGAAGACGCGTTGCTCAATATCCGCAGCGTCCGGCTCGTCCACCGTGATCCGCCGGGGATCCCGCTGCAGATTTCCACTGAGCTCCTGAATATTTTCAGGAAATGTCGCCGAAAACAGCAGGGTCTGCCGTTTTCGCGGAATCACACGGGTAATCTGTTTGAGCTCTTTTATGAACCCCATATCGAGCATCCGATCCGCTTCATCCAGCACCAGCATCGAAAGGTTTCGCAATACCAACGCTCCCCGTTCAACCAAATCCGCAACCCGCCCCGGCGTGCCTACAACAAGGTGCGCCCCCTTTTTGAGCGCCTGCTTCTGGAGGCTTGCCGCCTGCCCGCCATACAACGTCGCCAGCGTGATATTCTGTTGATGCCGCGCAATTCGCCGCAGTTCAGTGGCCACCTGAATACTCAGTTCACGGGTCGGACAAAGCACCAGGATTTGGGTGTCCGGCGAACTCAGATCAAGCCGAGCCAGCAACGCCAATGCAAAGACCGCCGTTTTACCGCTCCCGGTTCGGGCCTGAACAATCAGGTCCTTACCCGCCAGTGCGCCCGGCAGCGCGGCCATCTGCACCGGCGTCATGTTGTGATAGCCCAGGCTGTCGAGATTGGAAAGCTGCTCGGCGGATAAAGGAAGATTGGAAAAGGAACGTGGATTCATGCGTGCATCCTACTCCGTGAATTTCATGATGAAAACTGAAATGAGCAGGAAGCCCCGAACTCTCGCGCCCCGCCTGTTGATCCATCGGGCGAAATGCAGCCGGAAACCATTTGCTCGCCCTGCATAAACGCCGTGCAGCGATTCCCCTCGGCATAACCAACGGTCGATCAGCGAAAAAAACCAGAACTGCGGCTATTTGGGTGCGCCCTGAAGGTCGCTGCGGGAAAAGATCGAACCGGTCTTCAGGGCACTGAAAAAATCCGGCCGGCTTTCAAATGCCTTGCGATTGGAGTGCACCCCGATTTTTTCACCCCGCTCATCGGTGATGGTCAGCACATACCCTTCATATTCAGATTCGGTTAAAAGATCCGCCTGGGTTTGCGGCAGTACCAGCTGCGAAACCTTAATGGTCTGGGAGTTCCGCTTTTCATTAAAAAGTACGCGGGACGTATGATGCTGCAGGATGATATATGCTCCGGAAACTTCCTGAACCCCGACCACATAAAGGTTCGTTTTCAGGGGGCGGGAATAACTCATGCGGCTCTTTTTCCGTATGGTTATTTCGAAATCGAGAATCAGATAGCCCTCGTTATTCCGGCGGTTAACGGAATGCCCGACATGGTTTTCATTCGGATCAACCTCCACACTCAAACTCGGGGGCGATTGCAATTCGGCATAAACCTGATCATCACGGCTCAATCCGTCGAACGGCACATTCAGTATTTTACCGGCATCCGTTTTCAGCCGCACCGATTTCATGCCGCGAAGCACAAATTCAGCTTCCACCGTCTTTCCATTCTTCGCGGTCCACGTCCGGACTTCAGCCAATACCGGCAGAGTAAAAGACAGGAACAGAATGACAGGCATCAATTTCATGGATCACAGTCTGCCGAAAAGTACTTCCAAAGAAAAGAGAACAAAAAAGGCGGCCAGTCGGCCGCCTCGTTCAGTACCCACTCAATGCATCATCCCAGGTTTTCCACGATGCTCTCGGCAATGCCCACGTAAGAAGCGGGGGTCATTTCAAGCAGCCGCTGCTTATCGGCCTCTTCGAGCTCCAGCGTCTGAACAAAGTCACGGATCGTTTCCTTCGTGATTTTATCCTGCCCGCGGGTCAGGTCCTTCAGCTTTTCGTAAGGTTTTTCAATGCCGGCTTTACGCATCACCGTCTGGATCGGTTCAGCCAGAACTTCCCAGGCATTGTCGAGGTCGCGCGCCAGAATTTCTTCACGAAGCCTGAGCTTGCCGAACCCTTTCAAGGTGGAGAGATAAGCAATCATGCTATAGCCGAAACCGACACCCATATTACGCAGTACGGTGGAATCGGTCAGGTCGCGCTGCAGACGCGAAACCGGAAGTTTGGATGAAAGATGCCCGAAAAGTGCATTGGCCAATCCAAGGTTGCCTTCGGAATTTTCGAAGTCGATCGGATTCACCTTGTGCGGCATGGTGGAGGAGCCGACTTCGCCTTTCACCGTTTTCTGACCGAAATAGCCCATGGAAATATAGGTCCAGATATCGCGGTCAATATCGAGAAGGATGGTGTTGAACCGGCTGATGGCATCAAACATTTCAGCCATATAGTCGTGCGGTTCAATCTGCGTGGTGAACAGGTTCTGTTTCAGATCCAGATCACCTTCAATAACCGCCTTCGAAAGAGCCGGCCAATCCACATCCGGATACGCGGAGAGATGTGCATTAAAGTTGCCTACAGCCCCGTTCAGTTTGCCCAGAATCTCGACCGCTTCGATTTTCTTTTTCTGGAACGCCAGCCGATCGGCAAAAACCGCGAGTTCTTTTCCGATGGTGGTCGGGGACGCCGTCTGACCGTGCGTGCGGGCCAGCATCGATACACTTTTCCAATCATTGGAAAACGTTTTGAGCTGATCGATCATTTCCTGCTGATGCGGCAGCAATGCGGCCAGTCCATCTTTCAGCATCAGCGCGTGGGACAGATTGTTGATGTCTTCGGAGGTGCACGCGAAATGCAGAAATTCAGAACGCGCTTCGAGCGAAGTGCCTTCAATTTTCTTTTTCAGGTAATATTCCACCGCTTTCACATCGTGGTTGGTGATGCGCTCAATCTCTTTAACCTTTTCAGCTTCCTGCGGAGTGAAGTCGTCCACAATACCGATGAGCAGATTGGTTTCTTCGCCATTCAGCGCGGGGCATTCCGGAATTCCGGCTTCAGCACAAAGGGCCATAAGCCAAACCACTTCCACCCGCACGCGGTTACGGATCAGGGCATATTCGGAAAAACATTCGGTGAGTTCGGCAACCTTGGAGGCATAGCGTCCGTCGATCGGACTGATGGCAGTAATCATATCATTCTCCTAAATTCATTCGCAAAAGCCGGAATATAGACACGTCCCTGCCATTGGGCAAAAATAAAAGCCGGAAGGATTCCATCCGAGGCTCGAAAAAAAGAAAGAACGCCGCAAAAAGAGCAACGGTCCAAAAAGTAATTTCTTCCGGGATCGCTGCGTTCTTTTGCGGCCATTATATTCAGCCGGAACCGGGGCTGCTTAATCCAGAATCACTTCCTGCTCGTAATCCGGCACCATGCAGGACCATCCGGTTTTTTCGGAGAGGAACTTACCGAACGCCGTCGCCTGCTCCTCTTCCCCGTGAGTTACAAACACCTTACGCGGCGCTTGCTTGATGGAGATAATCCATCGCAGAAGTTCGTTCTGATCGGCATGCGCTGAAAAACCGGAGATCTTTTCAATACGCGCCCGCACCGGTTGAACTTCGCCAAACAGCCGCACCTCTTCCGCCCCGTCTAGAATAATGCGGCCGAGTGTTCCGACCGATTGATAGCCTACAAAAAGAACCGTGCTTTCCGGTCGGTCCAGATTGTTTTTCAAATGATGCTTCACGCGGCCGCCGGTACACATCCCCGAGCCCGCAATGATGATGGCGGTGCCCTTAATGTGGTTGATCGATTTCGACTGATCCACCGTCCGCGACATCGTCAGCCCCGGAAACTCATAGGGCTGCTCTCCCGCATGAATCTGTGCCATGGTTTCTTCATCGTAAAGCTCCGGATGTTTTTTAAAGACGTCGGTAACCTTGATGGCCATCGGACTGTCGACAAATGCAAGCAGGTGCGGAATGCGGTCTTCTTTCAGCAGGATGTTCAGGTGATAGAGCAACTCCTGTGTACGTTCGAGCGCAAAACTTGGAATGATTACATTTCCTCCCGCCTTCACCGTTTCGTTGATGACCCGCTCCAGCTCGCCGGGAATATCCGCCACCTCTCCATGCACGCGGTCGCCGTAGGTCGATTCAATCAGCACATAGTCGGCCTGCTCAAACTGATCGGGATCGCGCATAATCGGCAGATCCCACCGCCCGACATCGCCCGAAAATAAAATGGTACGCGTTTCGCCACCCTGTTGCACTTCAATCCGAATGGAGGACGATCCGAACACATGCCCTGCTTCACGGAATTCCGCGGTGATGCCCTCGCCCACCGGGACCTTGGTTTTATAGCGGACTTTATCAAACAGCGATTTCGCCTTCTGTGCATCTTCCATCGTGTATAGCGGTTCATACGGGAACGGGCTCTTTTTACCGGTCCGCTCATGCCGTTTCTTTTTGTGCTTAATGTCCTCTTCCTGCAGGTGCGCGGAATCTTCCATGATGATGCTGGCGATTTCCGCCGTGGCCGCGGTGGCCATAATTTTGCCCTTAAACCCTTCTTTCACCAGCTTGGGCAGACGGCCGCAATGGTCAAGATGAGCATGGGTCAGCAGCACGGCATCAATGGTATTTGCCGGAACCGGAAAATCGGCCCAGTTGCGCGGCTTCAGTTTGCGTTCCTGATAGAGCCCGCAATCGATCAACAGCCGGACCCCATTGGCCTCGAGATAATAACAGGAGCCTGTAACATTTTTTGCTGCACCGAAAAAATTGAGTTTAATCTGCATTCCCTGGCTCCTTGTTATTTAGGTTTCGTCTTATTCGACCTCACTCCGGTCGATCGCCTCCGTCCGACAGAGGGACACATAATCAGTATAACCGGCAATCAGTGGATCAACAGCGAAATCTCCATTTTTCAGACAGGCGACATTTCGAAAAAGCGTCTCAAGAAATCCAGGAACCAGTCCTTCCCGATCCATCGAAATTCGACTCTTCGGAACCGACTTTCCAAGGGCTGGAAAATCGCGTTCATAAATCAGATAGCCCGCCTCGGTCATGGCATTGAGTGCATCCGTATTAAATGCATCGAAGAAAACCTGCTGCGCCGCAAAAGCATAAATCGGAAGCTGGCAGTCGAAATTCCGGATAATATCGGCGGCATACTCTTCGGTCTTACTCCGAGCCCGCGACGAGCCTTTATAATCGAGCACCCGCAACGTTGCCAGATCGCCCGTATCCGCAAAAATCAGATCCACCCGGTCGATAACACCGTGCAATTTAACCGGCCCGAGATCCACTGCCGTCTCCTCGCCGAACTTCAATTCAAAGAGCGCCGGATAGCGATTTTCCGCCGCGCAGGTTTCGGCATCGTAGCGGATAAAATTCAGCACCATTTCCAGCATCTTTTCACGTTCCGCCGCCCAGACGCCGGGATGCCCCAGCGTTTCGCTATCCATGCGGCGGTTGGCAATTTTTCGCGCAAAGGCTTCGTAGTCGTTTCCAAACTCCGGAAGAAAAACGGCCAGCGGAATCGCCCCGACGCCGTCTTCGGTTCGGCGTTTCCAGCCACTGGAGGTTTTCACCGCCCAATAGCGCGGTGCCTCAATCCCGCTATGCCCGCGGGCGATCGCGTCATAAATTTCATGTAAAATGGAATGGATCAATCCGCCGCGTTCCATCGGATCGGGCGTGTCGTCGGCCACGCGCGGATCGCGGTTTCCGAACATGCGCTCGATCAAAAAGACATAGCGACATTGCGCCAGCGCCTCCAACGCCGTCGGACTCATTTCCCTTTTCTGTTCAAACCAGTCAGCAATCTTTTCCTTCAGCGCCGGAATGTGCCCGCAATAGATTGAAGGCGCGCGCTCATCGATCGGCGTATCCAGAAACACCTCCCGCTCCGCTTCCATCTCCAGCATCTTCACGAGATGATCGATTTTCACTGGAGGAACCGTGTCCTCACGCTCCGTCGCGGACAACGCGGACGCCGTCCCTCCAAACACCGTCGCCTGCAAGGCCTCATCCTTGGCGCGGCAAAGCGGCAACGGAATGATCGGAAGAAACGATTCTCCGGGCATCGGAATCCGATCTTCCGGCTTCGTGTTGAATTGTGCGTTCCAATGATTGGAAAACAGATTGCCCGCTTCCAGGGTTTGGATGCGCCACTGATCGTAAGGGCTCAGCTGCATATCCTCCTGAGCGGGCCAGCCCGCCAGATTCCACAGTTTCTGAAAATAGTCGCTGCCGCCTTTTTCATTCCCTTCCTGATCCACCGCCTGACACGAAAAAACGAGCTGCTCACGGGCCATGCCGAGCGCCGAAAGAAAAAGCACCGACTCCTGCTCAAAAAGCACATCGGCCTTCGGCAACGCCATTTTCGGCAACGGACGGCCCAGCTCTTCGAGATGTTCGCGGAGGAAAAAGCGTTCGAGGTCATTCAAGAGCGCGTCCTGTTTCGGAATACCCGGAAACTCGCCGTCGTTCAATCCCGCAAAAAGCACGACATCAAATTCAAGGCCGACCGCATCGTGCGGATTCAGAATCCAGACGCCCTGTTCATGGCTGTCGCGCGGGCGGACGGTTTCATTTTCCAACAGCTCTTCAATCAGATCGACCAAATCCTTCAACGGTAAAACCTGAGCACCCAGTCGCTCCAACACCGTGCGCACCACCGCCAGCGCCTGTGCATTAAAATGATCCTCCGGCTCAACCACCCGCTCGTTCAGAAGTTCCAAAGCCTGAAACCCGGAACAGGTTGAAACCTTCACGTTTAAACGCGGCGACATCTTCAGCAGGCGTTCTATTTCATTTTCCCGGTCATCAAAGTGAAGTGAGGGATTGCGCACCAGATCAATGCGAATATCCCGTTCCGGATGCAACGGAAAAGCAAGCCAGGCCATAAAGGCTTTCACGCAGGCCGACGACAATACGGGACGACCGCGACGGAAATAGTAGGGAATCTGGAAGCGGCTGAATACGTGCGGCACAATATCCTGCACGGTTCCCAGGTTTGGAACCACCAGCGCAATCCGATTGGCCGGAATGTTCAAAGTCTGGAGATTCCAGCAAATGCGGCGGGCCAGATCTTCAATTTCGCCGTACGCCCCGGCGGAGCGGGAAAAGTTGATGCGAGTGACATCGGAAAGCTGCAGAATTTCGGCGCTGTCGACCGCCAGCGCATCGC
This sequence comes from Pontiellaceae bacterium B12219, assembly GCA_029432795.1. Taxonomy (GTDB): domain Bacteria; phylum Verrucomicrobiota; class Kiritimatiellia; order Kiritimatiellales; family Pontiellaceae; genus Pontiella. The sequence goes on along the minus strand of JARNMJ010000019.1, from coordinate 24,488 downwards.
CGAGGTCTTCTGCCCACACGGCCCAGGGTTCCGCCATAATTTCGGAGCGAATCCGCTGCCCCATCCGGTCGGCGGCGGCCTCGGCATGTGCGGGCGGAAGAGCCGACTCCACACGTACTTTCATTTTTTTATTCAGTGCGGAAACGCATTGCTCTTCGAAGGGATTAAACCAGCGCACCGAGCGGAAGGTGATCTGTCGGCAGTCGCGGAGTTGCGGCGGCCAGTTTTCTCTCGGCCCTTTGAGTAGCTTCAGAATGGCGTGATTCACCTCCAGCGCATCGGCAATTCCATCCTGCTTGATGGTGGCGCGCCAGACACTGAACAGCGTGCCGAGCTGATAGAGCTTGCCGCGGCGGGGTTGATCGAGCAGCCAGTTCACAATTCGCGCGGTTTCGCCGGGAAGCGCGGCCAGCTCTTTGATGAGCTGATCGAGCACATCGCCCAATGCGCGCTCCGAAAGTTCACCCAAGGCACCCTGCCCTGCAAAATGACCGGCCGCCACTTCGGTTACCTGCCGGCGCAGCAGGAGTTGCTGCGCAGCATCCAGCCGCTGCCCTTTGACCGATGCATAGGGCAGACAAATATTGCGAAGCCGGGAAAAAGTGGTGTGCGATGAGGCATCGACCCATCCGTTTTTCAACGCCTCTTCCTGCTGAAAACGCCTAAGTGCCAGCTCGGTCGGGAATACAATCAGCTCATTGTTCATAATCTGACTTCCCCCGTATGGAATGCAGCCACAAAGAGACTCAAGAAACACGCAGACCCCGGCAGCTGTTGCCTTTGTGCAGACTGCTTAGCCTGCGCGCAGTCGTGTGCCTTTTTGTGGCCATCCATATAAGCAGATTATTCTGTTATTTTAGTTTTTCGATGAAACGGGCTATGCGCACCATCGCTTCCCTGATCTGCTCGAATGAGGTGGCATAAGAACAGCGGATGAATCCTTCGCCGCATTTGCCGAATGCCGTGCCGGGCACACAGGCCACATTTTCTTCATCGAGCAACTTGAGCGCAAACTCCTTGGCGCTCATGCCGAACTGGCTGATGTCGGCAAAGGCGTAGAACGCTCCGTCGGGACGGATGCAGGGAATCCCCATCTCTTCGAAGGACGAATGGATATAGTTCCGCCGTTTTTTATACTCCGCCTTCATGTAGGCAATGTCCTTGTCCGCATGCTTCAGCGCTTCAATGGATGCTTCCTGGCTGAGGATCGGAGCACAGAGCATGGTGAACTGATGGATCTTCATCATGGCTTCGGTCAGTTCCGGCGGAGCACAGGTGAAGCCCATGCGGAATCCGGTCATGGCCCAGGCTTTGGAAAAGCCGTGCAGATAAATGGTGCGCTCGCGCATGCCCGGAACGGAAATCAGACTGAAGTGTTCGCGGTCGTAGGTGAGCTCGTCGTAGATTTCATCGCTTAATACAATCAGGTCGTGCTCAATGGCAAATGCGGCAATCTCCTCCACATCTTTCTTTGAAAGGGCGGCCCCGGTGGGGTTGTTCGGATAGTTAAGCAGCAGCACTTTGGTGCGTGGCGTTACATGCGCTTCGAGCTCGGCACGCGTCAGCCGGAAACCGTTTTCCTTTTGGGTCTGAATCCCGACGGGCACACCGTAAGCAAATTGAACGGTCGGATTATAGGATACATAACTCGGTTCATGATAGATGACTTCATCGCCGGGCTCAATCAATGCACGAACGGCCAGATCCAAACCTTCGGAAACGCCGACCGTGACCAGCACTTCCGTTTCGGGGTTATACTGAATGCCGGTTTTCTTTTCGACATACTGGGATATTCCTCGCCGCAGCGAGAGCAAGCCCATATTGGAAGTATAACTCGTTACCCCCCGTTCCAGCGCCTGTATCGCGGCCTCGCGAATATGCCAGGGCGTCACAAAATCGGGTTCACCGATCCCCAGAGAAATGACACCTTCGCGCGAGCTGACAATTTCAAAAAAATCGCGAATGCCGGATCGGGGAATTTCCCGCACCGTTTTCGCAATTTTACTATGGAGAGACTTTGAGTCGTTCATCGTCGTCTCCCGTATTCATAATAATTCCACTTTGCTTGTAGGCCTTCATCATGAAGTGCGTAGCCGTGGAGGTTACTCCGGACATCGTGGAAAGTTTTTCACTCACGAAACTGAAGGAGTCGTGCATGGTGCGCCCTTTAATAAAGAGCAGCAGATCGAAACCGCCGGACATCAGGAATACCGAATCCACTTCCGGGAAGCGGCTGATCCGATCAGCAATGCGATCAAAGCCGCCTTCAATTTCGGGCGTCACCTTCACCTCAATCACGGTCGTGACCAGTGAAGCGTCCAGCTTTTCTTCGTTCACCACGGCCTGGTAGGCGCGAATAACACCGTCTTTTTCAAAATCGGCAATCTGTTTTTTGACATCGTCCGCCGTGGTGCCCAGCATTTTGGCCAGGTTTTCCGGCGACTCAAGAGCGTTCTGTTTTAGCAGGTTCAGCAGTTCATTCATGGCTTGCCCCTCTATGGTTGATTAAAAGTTGAAAGATGTTAACGGTTTGACTTCCGGCGAGAAACCAAAAAAAACGCCCCGAGCGAACGGAGCGTTTTCATCAGACTCAGACTCTGGATTAGAAGTCGTAAGCGATGTTCAGGCCGCCCCACAGTTTTTCGCCCGCTTCATACTTCTGTTTTCCGGCATTCTTAACCTTACCGCCATAAAGACCGGTGTAAGTCAGGTTGAAGGAAGCTGTCAGGCCGTCCAGCAGTTCGTAGCTGACGGTTCCCCAGAAGTTATAGTCGTTGAAGCCGGCATTTCCGCCTTTCAAGCCATAGTAGTATTTATTGTAGTTGTTATTTCCCCAACCGGTGGAGGCACCCGCTTCAACCGAAAGGTACTCGCTCACCTGATACGGCGCAACGATATCCAGCAGGATGTAGGTACCGTCCACTTCTTTGATGTCCTGGAAGATCGTCGCCGAAGGGATGATATAGTCCTTGAGCGTCAGCAAATGTGCCGCAGCAAAGATCTCGGTGGTAGATTCCATGTTGACTCCCTTTGAGCCCGAATAGGCGCCATTGGCCGGGAACTGATAGCTGATGATACCGATATCAAACGAAAAGTCGTTCAGGTCAACCGGAAGCGTATACGCCAGCGACAAATCGATTTCACTGATATCGTTATCAACACCGACATAGTTTTTGCTGAAATCATAGTTCGCCCACACATTGAAGCTCACGCCGTATTGCGCAATGGTGAACTGCGGCTGGATAACAAAATCTTCGTTTTGAATCTGACCACGCCAAACATCTGCAGACACCACAGCCAGTTCAGCCGTTGCTTCCGGCCCATCTGAGTTGACAACGTCGACCTGCTCAACCATTACGATGCCGCTCTGGGCATTTGAAAAACCTGCAGCAAAAACAGCTGCCAAACCAACAGTAACCAATTTATTCACGAAGCATACCTCCAGTTAATTCGCCAAAAAAGCATCCATACCACGACCATCGTGGAATTTTGCGAAAACTTAAATCTAAGATTGCAGTTGCCCCCTCTTGTTGCAACCCCTTTTTAAGGCAATGTTATTAACACCCCTCACGCCTAAAACCCCCTTGAAACAAGGGGATTGAAGAGCTGAACCGGATTACTTAACCGCGGCACCGGGGCCCAGTTCACCTTCAACGGTAACCAGCCGCAAATCATCGCCGATTGATGCGGCCAGCAACATGCCCTCCGATTTAACACCGCGCAGTTTCGCAGGCTTCAGATTGGCGACCACCACGATCGTTTTTCCAACCAGCTCTTCCGGCGTGTAGTGCAAGGCAATGCCTGCAACCAGCTGGCGCTTTTCGTCGCCGAGGTCGATCTGAAGCTTCAGCAGTTTATCCGCCCCCTCGATCTTCTCTGCTTCCAGAACAACCGCCGTTTTGAGATTCACCGCCATCACCTGATCAAACGTAATCAGGCCGTCGGCGGACGACGAGGGCGTCGTCCCTCCACTCTTCTTCGGTTGCTGTTTTTGTTTCTTCGGCTTTTCGGCCGGCTTCTTCTCTTCTTTTTTCTCCACTTCAATCCGCGGAAAAAGCGCCCCGGGCTGGGAAATTTCGGAACCGGCCGTCAAAACGCCGAACTGCGTCAGCTTATCGAGCTGCGGCTTGGCATCGCCCATGCCCAGCGCGGTACGCAGCGCCAGCATTTTTTCAGGCATCACCGGGAAAAGCAGGGCGGCGCAAACACGCAGACACTCGGCCGCCGTGTAAAGACAATACGCAATACGCGCTTCATTGCCCTCTTCCTTCGCCAGACTCCAGGGAGCGCGTTCCTGCAGATAGACATTGATTTTACGAACCGCCGTCATCACCAGGCCAACAGAAGCATCCAGCTTCATGTTGCCAATCATTGGACCCATTTCATCGGCAACCTCAACGGTTTCCTTCCAGAGCGCATCTTCCAGTCCGGTATCAAAATCGCCCTTGGCAGAGGCCGGCACCTTATTGTCGCAATAGCGGGAAATCATATTGAGCACGCGATTTGTCACATTGCCGAGATCGTTGGCCAGATCGGCATTATAGCGTTTCACGAAGGCCTCTTCGGTGAAGGAGGCATCCTGCCCCAAGGTCATTTCCGCAATCAGGAAGTAGCGGAAGGCATCGACGCCGTAGGAATCGATCATATCCATCGGATTCACCACATTGCCGAGCGACTTGCTCATTTTGGTGCGGCCCGTCAGCCACCAGCCGTGCGCAAAGATGGATTCCGGCATCGCCACATTCATGGCCTTCAGCATCGTCGGCCAATAGACCGTATGCGTGGTAAGAATGTCTTTTCCAATCAGCTGGCAGGAAGCCGGCCACCATTTATTAAACTGCTCTTCATCGGATTTATAGCCGACGGCAGAGATATAGTTGATCAGGGCGTCGAACCAGACATAAGTCACGAAATCAGAATCAAACGGCAGTTCAATTCCCCAGGCCAATCGCGACTTCGGGCGCGAAATACAGAGATCCTGCAGCTCCTTGTTTTTCAAAAACCCGAGCGTTTCATTGGCACGGAACGACGGCTGAATGAAATCGGGATGCGTCTCGATATAGTCAATCAGCCAATCCTGATATTTGCTCATGCGGAAAAAATAGTTGGATTCGATGATCTTATCGACCGGCCGGCCGCACTCGGGACAATTTCCCTCGGTGAGATCTTTTTCAGTGAAAAAGCGTTCACAGCCGACACAATACCAGCCTTCATATTCCGCTTTATAAATCTCATCCCGATCAAAGAGTTCCTGCAGGGTCTGCTGCACAACGGTTTTATGCCGCTCTTCCGTGGTTCGGATAAAATCGTCATTCTGAATTTCAAGCCGTTTCCACAATTCCTGAAAACGGACCACCGTCTGATCGCATTGCTCCTGCGGGGTGATTCCATTGGCATCGGCCGCCTGCTGCACCTTTTGACCATGCTCATCAGTTCCGGTCAGAAAATGGGTCGGAATACCGAGCAGACGATGATAGCTCGCCAGCACGTCCGCCAGAATAGTGGTGTAGGAATGGCCGATATGCGGCTTATCGTTCACATAGTAGATCGGCGTGGTTACGTAATATTTCGATGGTTTTTCGCTCATAATACATCTCTTCTGCGGTTTTAAAAAATGAACGGGCGATGATAGGCCCAACGCCGCAAGATACAAGGATTAGTTGTTCAGTGATGATTGATCCGCGATAGGCCATTGCTTTCCCCCCTTTTTCGTGTATTTAGTGTGTTTCGTGGTTATCAATTAAAATTTTTACGGTTCAACGCCGCTTATTCCGTGGTTCACATATGAAATTCAGACCCTGCATAGATCTCCATAATGGCAAAGTAAAACAGATTATCGGCGGTTCGCTGTCCGATGGTGCCGAGCCGGAAACCAATTTTGTGTCCGAAAAACCGCCGGCCTGGTACGCCGAGCGCTACAAAGCCGACGGACTGACCGGCGGACACGTGATCAAACTCGGCACCGGGAACGACGATGCCGCACGCGAAGCCCTCGGCGGCTGGCCCAACGGCCTGCAGGTGGGCGGCGGAATCACCGCCGAAAACGCCTTCCAATGGTTGGAAGCCGGCGCTTCGCAGGTAATTGTGACCTCCTACATTTTTCAAAACGGGCAGATTGATCCGGACCGGTTGAGTAAACTGGTTCGCGAAACCGGGCGCGATCGGCTGGTGCTGGACCTGAGCTGCCGAAAAAAGGACGGGCAGTACCACGTCGTCACCGATCGCTGGCAGACCTTCACCGAAACCGTGGTGGATGCCGATTCATTGCGCGAACTCGCCGACCACTGCTGTGAATTTCTGGTGCACGGCGTGGATGTGGAAGGCAAACAGCAGGGCATGGATGAAGAACTGATTGCCCTTTTGGCCGAACACGCCCCGATTCCCTGCGTCTATGCCGGCGGGGTCCGGAATTTTCAGGATCTGGAAAAACTCAACATCGTCGGGCAGGGGCGAATTGACGTCACGATCGGCTCCGCACTGGATCTGTTCGGCGGTACGATGCCCTATGAAGAGGTTGTGAAGTTCTGCGCACAATAGCGGGCTCGCTTCGCGAAGTCCGCTCTACACCAGACTTGTCATATATTCCTCGACCTTCGGGGAAAATTCTTCCGGAGCCCACGCGGCAAATTCCTTATCGTTTTCCGCAAGATACGGACCGGGTTTGACTTCAAAAAGAACGGTATCGGGTTCCAGAGCCTGGAAGCTGTGCCAGATTCCGCCTTCAGTATCAACGCCCTCGCCGGGCCGCAGTTCCAGAGATTGGAAAACAGCCCCCTCTTCGGAAAAGGTCAGATACCGCAAGCGGCCGCGCAGCACCACAATACTCTCCGCGCGCTCGGCGCTGTGCCGATGCGGACGAATATAACTGCCCGGCTGAATGGCATTCAGCATGCGCTGCAGCAATGCGGAGGGCGCTTTGTGCAACGGAAGAATGATCCGTTTTCTCGGACTCTGCCGACTCTGTTCAATGGCCTGCCCGATCAGGGCATCATCCATTTTCACCAACAGATCCGCCGGCGCATCGAGGGCCATCGGGAAAGGGTTGTTTCCAGCCATTGGAACGCTCCGGGTTTTAAACAAAAGAGCCGCCCTTTCGGACGGCTTGAATTTCCAATCGGCGGAACCTACATGAAATCGTAGGCCAGACCGGCCAGCACAGTGATGTCGTTATTTTCGGCGACACCCACATCCTTCTCATTGTCGTAATCATCGCGGAATTCAATAAAGAGCGACAGATTGTCGGAAACCTTGCTCTTCAGACCGGTTACCAGAAGACCACTGCTGTCCTCCACATCGTCAATGTTACCGCTGTATGAGATATTAAGATAAAACGTTGAGATTTCCGTGAAATCGATAAAGTAATTTCCGGCCAGGCGCCACGCGCCGTAATCCCGTTCATCCGCGGCTGTGCGCTCATACACATAGTTGAGACCCAACGACACATCGAACTTATGCTTTTCTTTGTTAATGAAATAATAACCGAGATCCGGACCGATTGTTCCCCGGAACCGAATCTTTCTGATGGCATCCGAAAGGGCTTCGCCGAATGCACCGACGAAGAATTTCTTGCCGCCGATTTTATAGCGATAATTCGACTGTCCACGGACTTTACCTTCCGTTTGCGCATTTTCGGTTTCGCCGTATTCGCCGTACAGGCTGTTCACCCAGTCATTTTTCGGTGAATAACGATCCCATTGAAAATCCATCGTATATAACGATTGATCCGTATTACCGGATTTAAACGTCGCACCCAGTGCAACACTGCTTTTATAGGTCACATTCGTCACTTCATCGGCCAAACCCGCAACCGGTGCCGCAACCAACATGGCCAGGACAACTCCCTTAATCAATTTCATCTCCAACTCTCCTTAATCTTTACTGAGAAACGAACCATAAACGAAAGACCTGTAACCCCGCAACTCTAAGTAATCCTTAAACTTGAACCTTGAAAATTTCATCCGTTGTCACGAAAGTTGAGTTTCACTTTTTAATTCACGGAGATTTATCATGAGCGAATATACCTATACCCCGACTTTTCAGCACAGCGGCGACAAAACCCAATACCGCCTCCTCACCACCGAAGGCGTACGAGTTGACCAATTCAACGGAAAGGATGTGCTTGTTGTTGAAAAAGAAGCTCTTGAACACCTTGCCTACGAAGCATTCCACGATGTTTCCTTCTTCCTGCGCCCGGCCCACATGCAGCAGGTTGCCAAGATTCTTGACGACCCCGAAGCCAGCGAAAACGATATCTTCGTGGCCCGCTGCTTCCTGGAAAACTCCATCATCGCCGCCTATGGCGAGCTGCCCACCTGCCAGGACACCGGCACAGCCATTGTCGTCGGCAGCAAAGGCAATCAGGTCTGGACCGATTTCGACGAAAAGGAAGCCTTCTCCAAAGGAGTCTATCGCTGCTTCCAGGATTTCAACCTTCGCTATTCCCAGATTGCACCGCTCGACATGTTCACCGAGAAGAACACCGGCAACAACCTGCCCGCGCAGATCGACATCTATTCCGGAAAAGGAATGGAATACGATCTCACTTTCGTGACCAAAGGCGGCGGATCGGCCAATAAATCCTATCTCTACCAGAAAACCAAATCGCTGCTCACCGAAGAAAACCTCGAAGAATTCCTGAAAGCCGAGTTCTTTAATATCGGCACCGCCGCCTGCCCGCCCTACCACTATGTGGTCGTCATCGGCGGCACCTCCGCCGAAGCCACCATGAAATATGTCAAGATGGCCTCCACCGGCGCCCTCGACGACCTACCAACCACCGGAGACGAAACCGGCCGTGTTTACCGCGACCTCGAATGGGAAGAAAAAGTGCTGCAGATGAGCCGCGATTCAAAAATCGGCGCGCAGTTCGGCGGAAAATATTTCTGCCACGATGTCCGCGTCATCCGCATGCCGCGCCACGCCGCCAGCTGCCCCGTCGGCATCGGCGTTTCCTGCTCTGCCGACCGGAATATTAAGGCCAAAATCACCAAAGACGGCATCTTCCTCGAACAGCTCGAACACGATCCCGCCAAATATGCGCCCGCCAATATCGGCAAACTCGAAGATGATGCTCCGGTCATCGATCTGAACCGCCCGATGGACGAAATTCTGGCCGACCTTTCAAACTATCCCGTCACCACGCGCGTCCGCCTCAACGGCCCGCTCATCGTGGCGCGCGACATTGCCCACCTCAAGATTCAGGAAATTCTGGATCGCGGCGAGCCGATGCCGCAGTACTTTAAAGACCACCCGGTCTACTACGCCGGCCCGGCCAAAACACCGAAAGGAAAAGCCTCCGGCTCGTTCGGCCCCACCACCGCCCAGCGCATGGATCCCTATGTGGAAGGCTTCCAGCAGCAGCACGGTTCGATGATCATGCTCGCCAAAGGCAACCGCGCCCAGAGCGTAACCGATGCCTGTGCCAAACACGGCGGATTCTACCTCGGCTCCGTCGGCGGCCCCGCCGCTCTGCTCGCCGAAAAGAACATCAAGAAAGTTGAAATCGTCGATATGGAAGAACTCGGCATGGAAGCCGTCCGCAAAATTGAAGTGGTCGATTTCCCCGCCATCATCCTCGTCGACGACAAAGGCAACAACTTCTTCGCCGACATTCTGAAGGGGAAATAATTACCTGCGACGCTGAGAAATCAGACCGTGTCACACAAAAGCATTTCCAATCCTTGGAAATGCTTTTGTGTAAGGGGGCAGACCAACTGACACTCAATTAAGAAAATCCCCGCCCCACAAGGAGCAGGCAAGATGCCTGCGATAGTACGCGCAGGATGGAGGGACATTATCCTCAATGTCCGCCGCGCGCGCTTCAGCTACGGACGCCGAGGACGGCATCCCTCCAATTTATTGTTCCAACAGCTCACTGACGCTGACCAATGAATCCCCACTCCCAAACCCACCCTTTTTCAGGATTTAGCCTATTTATTAGAATTATTTTACAAATTTCATATCGAAACAATTAATTGTATTCTTTATAAACTCACTCCTTGTAACAGGATAATATCGGTCATTACGGCCCCCTATAAAACACCCTGAATTATCAACGTCCGTCTAATACACTGTTCTGCATGGACAAAAAATGAAAACACGTGGAAAAATAAAACCAAGTAAATCTTCCTCCTTCATGCAAATGATAATGGGAGGAATCTTCGCAATCATTGGCGTCACTGTGCTGATTCCAACGATCAGTAAAGATAATGATGGCCCGGTTTGGTTTGGCCTACTTTGGACAGGCGGAGCACTCCTCGGAGCAATATTTGGAGCAATTAACCTATTTACTGATGAAGGCATTCCCACAGAAGAATTTTCCTACACAACCACTCTTGATGACGACAAGCAGCAACCAGTTCCCGGTTATAGATCGGTTGAAAGTCGGCTTAATGAAATCAAAAAATTAAAAGACAAAAACCTAATCTCTCATGAAGAATATGAAATAAAGCGCTCTAAAATATTAAATGAAATATAAGCAGAACCAGTGGTTTGAGCCTACCGTGAAAACGCCAGTTGATCCGGTCAACGTTTATGTGCACGGCGGCTCACCCATAACGTTGGACTGAAAAATTATACCACAGGAGAAATCATGAATTCATATTTATACCCAACTGAACCACACTGGTTTGATGATGAGCTAAAAAAATGGAAGTCGTCGGGGAAACGGTACTTCTGTTTTCCATTTCTTTGGTTCGAACCACACACTTTACCTTCAGATAAAACGAAAGAGTTTTGGCTCTATCTGTATTATGCTGAAAGTCGAACAGATAACCAATCTCTACAGAGAGTCGTTCAATTCCGAGCTAAAGTAATAGAAACATCTCTTTCCAAAATTAAAGGGAATGACATTCACCTTTTAGAAAATGATGAAGCCAAAACATATTTCAAATGTGATGTCGTAGAGGAGATTAAGACTGTCGATGGAAAATTTTTAACTGAAGCTGATTTCAATCATGCTCAGGGAAAGAATTTACTTTCTTCAATTCGCAACTCGGTAGCACCAATCATTCGTAAAACACCAATGATCACCGTTCAAAAAACAATGTATTGGTTAAATGACTAAAAAAGCCTAACAAAGGGCGGAGCCAACGGTGAAAACGTCCGTTGAGTCAGCAAGGTTTCCGTTCACCGGCGGCTCACCCATAACGTTTAGGACAATAAGAAAACTATGACAATCGGTACTTATGGCACATATATAGGCATTGCCTCTGCAATCGCCTTTCTGATTTCGGGTTTAGACCACATTTTCCCGACAGCTCTAAAGAAAAGCTGTGGCAAAGCAGTATCAAAACTCCTCCAAGCTTGCTCCAATCCATTTAGCGTCCACGGTTATGTATTTGTACTGGGAAATAGTTTATTCTTAACGATCATCATTTCACTACTAACTGGTGTTTGGGTGCAATTATTTGAAGATGGGAAAATGTTTTCACTACCCATTAAATCTGCAGCACCATTAATTGCCGGAATTACATTTAAGATTCTGTTTGTCGATTACGCACTCGCTTTAAAATCCTATCAGGTTATGCGCATCACCAAAATAGAGCATGCACGAACCCTTGCAGAAGAGGGCAAAGCAACATCATTAACTAAGATCCTTTTTGCTGTGGCCATTTTTGATATATTATTTTCATGTACAATCACAGACTTGATTTTGAGACAGCTCGAAATTACTTCATTACAGAACATGTTAGGAGACACAGCTGATCTCAAAAAATATGTGCCCGATTCCATTTTCAACTTTTTTGATGAAGTGAATTTCTCAATTCAGAATTCTATCAAACGCGCAATCTTTGTTCTCAATGGCACAATAGTTTTCTATTTCGGATCATTATTTACCGCTCCCATTCTAAATTCCGATGGCTTTGTGGATTGGGATTCAGTTCATGAAAAACCTTTTACCATTATATCTTATAGTTTTATGGGATTATGTTTAGTAGTTCTCACATCAATTGCTTTGGCTTATAGATAAAAATACAGAACCTAAACATTGAGCCTACTTGGACACCGCCCGGCAATTCGGTCAGAGTCTGATTCCCAAGCGGCTTACGTTTAACGCTAGCAAAGAAGAAGATAATGACAGAACCACATGATATAACAAAATTTATTCCTGCAGAAGTCTGGGTGTCATTTACGGATATTTTAAAACAGCTATTACACCCCCTGACCGCAACCACTCATGGTATCGGTCGAATGATTGAACAAAAATTCAATGCTCTTGAAGAAGCTCAGAAACTCATAATAGCTCAAACTATTCATGAGGCGTCAAAACACGTCCAAGATAAACGTACTCATGAAGGAAATTATCACCCATCTGTGAAACCAGAAGTAATGTACATCGTCTTTGATAATGCAGAAAAGCAGTGTGATGAATCAATGAGATCATTATGGGCAAACTTAGTTGCCAGAGAATTTATTGAAGGAAGTATTCATCCTGAAATAGCACGACTATTAAGTAAATTAACCGATCGAGATTTGATTTTACTCTCTGAGATATATTCAGAGAATAGTTCGAAAACAAAGTTCATACTAAAGACCCTAGCAAATGCCTATTCAATGGGTTTGGTTAGAGATAAGAGATCATTTAACCACGAATATTTGCAACACCTACGGCTAATTGATCAAACATCTGGAAGTTGGTTTTGCACCTCTACCGGGAAAGCATTATTGCGTAGCGTGGATGAATTGAAATAATTGCTAACCAGCCATATGAGGTTGTCCATCAAGTAAGAAACTGACTTGGGGTCGATTCATTTAACCCAATGGCATCAGGATGTTCGGCGATGATTTTGATTAATCCGCTGCATCGCATTCCCAAGATTTAATGGAGCATAAAGGAGATGAACCCCTTGAACCCAGATCTCGAATATTCACAGAATCCCGACCTCTCGTTTGACGGAAAAAGCTTTTGTTTAGCCGGGAAGTTTGATGGACATGAACGGCCGGACCTTGAGCATGAGGTTGCGCGAAAAGGCGGAACCTTTACGCCGAATGTAAGCGAAGAAACGGACTATATAGTCATCGGCAGCAAGGGCGTCAGATGCTGTTCCTTTGCCTGCTGCACACGCGTTGCCCAAAAAGCCGTTGATTTAAAAAAGCGCGGCGCATCACTGCAATTCATTAAAGAGTCTGATTTTTTAGCCGCACTGATTTCATAGCCATCGTTGGGGCCGATGCCGGCGAAATGCATTTGCCCTTTCGGCCTTCCTCACTCAGCCGCCCGGGCACCAACGGATTCGCGCCTTGTCTTAACCTGCTTATCTCCATATAATTTCCGAAGTTCAAACGATCCATTACCCCCGGGAGGCAAATAATGAAACGTATCGTAATCTGTGCAGACGGAACCTGGAACCGGCCGGAACGAATCGGCCAAAACGATTGTGCCACCAATGTACTCCGATTTGCACGCGGCATTGCTCCGCACGATGCCGCCGGCGTGAAACAGGTCGTTTTCTACGACTGGGGTATCGGCTCGTATCACGACAAACTGAGCGGCGGCAGTTTCGGAGAGGGGCTCGAAAAAAACGTAATGGATGGCTACCGCTTTCTGGTGCACAACTACGATCCGGGCGATGAAATCTATCTCTTCGGTTTCAGCCGCGGGGCCTATACCATCCGGAGCCTTTGCGGAATGCTGAATAACTGCAGCATTCTGCGCGGCGAACTGGGAGGCATGGTTGAAGAGGCGTTCGACCTCTACAAAACCAAAAAATATTCGCCAAGCTGCGCACACTCGTATGAATGGCGGGAAAACTATGCTGTTCAGCAGGAGGTGAAAATTAAATTTGTCGGCGCCTGGGATACGGTGGGTGCACTGGGACTGCCGATTACTATTTTCGGCTTAATCAAAAACAAGCACCTGTTTTATGACCGTAAACTCGGCAGCAATATGACCGTGGTGCGCCATGCGCTGGCGCTGGACGAACTGCGGGACGACTTCAAACCGACGATGTGGGACCCGAAACCGGGCGTCGATCTGAAACAGGTTTGGTTTGCCGGGGTGCATTCCGATGTCGGCGGGGGCTATCGCCCGGATTCCAACGGAACCGTGCTGTCGGATATTCCCTTCATGTGGATGCTCAGAGAAGCCGAAAAGCACGATCTGACGTTTGAGCCCTATATGAAAGCGATTCAGCTGAATCCATGCGCAAAACAACACAATGAATACAAAGGCATGTTTAAACTGCTGGGTGCTTTCAAGCGCTACATTGACGCCGAAAACGTAATGCCGACCACCGTTCATTCCAGCGTGCGCGACCGCTATATCGGCATGAACTACAAAAGTCAGGCCATTGAAAAATACATTGCGCAACATGGACACTGGCCACCGCTGGAGCCTTAAAACTCAGTCTTCCGCCGGAACATGTTTTTTCCAAATCTCGGAATACACTTCCCGAAACGGAAGCCACGTGTCCTGTTCGGCCGCGCACTCCCGCACGATATTCAATGAAATCTGCAAATTCTTGAGGGCGGTGTCGAACTGGCTCTTGGAACATCCGGTTTCAAAAACGACCTCTTTCCGCAGATCGGTGGTGGTCCAGGGCTCAATGCGAATCCTTTCAAAAACGGTCCCGGCCAACTGATTCAGCGATTCGACCGGCCGGTAGGCCGTCGGAAAGTGCGTGTTTTCCAGATAATCCATCGACATTAAAACCGCAAATCCGCCTTTGATTTTACCGTAGTAAATTTCGTTCGGATAGAGGGCCGGCAACTGATTTTTCCACGGCCAGACGGCTTCCATCCGCTGCCCCCACCCCGATTCTCCCGGTTGTTTTTCCGGCAGATCAACCTGTTCATACAGCGAGGTCAGCGCCGTTTTATCGGATGGAAATATCGTGCAGATATGCACACTTTTCACAAATGCGCAGGCTTCTTCTATGGTTTTAACCTTCATGGTTTCATCCCTTCGTCACAAACCGTTTTATAAAATGCCGATTCGGCACAAAAAAAACAAAATCATCCTCTGCCGTGACATCTTTCACGAAATCCTGCTATGTTCCCCGCCTTTACGCACAGCAACCGTTCGATGTGCACATTTTGAATTAACATATTTAAAAGAGCAGGGTTATAGAAAATGCTTTCAATTTTAATTTCGATTATTACATCCATCGCCTTGGTGGGAATCTTGACCTCATCCGGTGTAAACCGGCCAACCACAATCTTTTTCGGCATCGTCGGCTTTCTTGCGGCCTTTTATCTCGTCGGCTTTCTGGTCCGCAAACGCGTCGCGAAGGTGCAGAAAGAACTGCAGGAAGGTATGCTGGCGGGTCAGCAACGGATGAACCGTAAGATTCAGCAGTTCCAAAGCAAACCCGGCGGAAACATCAAAATGATCCAGCGCCAGCTGGAGGCCGACCAGAAAGCCATCTATCAGGAAGGACTTGATTTTACCAAACGCCTGGAACCCTTCAAAAAATGGTCCATGATGATGAACCGGCAGATCATCACCATGCGCATGCAGTTTCTTTATCAGCTGAAAGAATTTGATCAGGTGGACGCCATCCTTGCTGCCGGCGGAATGTTTAAAGGTCCGATGCTGCTGGATCCGATGGCAGTGGCCATGAAGATGGCGCGGCAGTTTAAAAACAAGGATATCGAGGGTCTTGAAAAAACCTTCAAACGGCACATTAAATGGTTTCGCGGCGATCGCGGCACCCTCCTGTACGGCGTAATGAGCTGGGCATTGGTCAAAGAAGGTAAATTGGAAGAAGCACGCCAGATTCTTTCAAAAGCGAAAGAAGCAACCGGAAATCCAACCTTTGGAAGCAACTGGGAAAAGCTGTCGAATGACAAAGCGAAAAACTTTTCCAATGCCGGTCTGGGCGAAGAATGGTATGGCCTCTATCTGGAAAATCCGCCGCAGCCCAAACAGCAGCGTGCCCGCAGAAACGCGCAGCAACGCGGCTTTTAACCCCCTCCGGCGTTCCGGCAGAAACCGGCTTCCGTCTCCGACAGAACCCCGGACAGAAAACTCACCTATAATTTTCTCAAGTCGCCTGTTTGCATGCAATTGCAAAATGCTTTCTTGAGCATTCCGCCTCAAACGTGGTATACGTACAGGCAGGCGCGAAAGGATACACCATTCTTTTCATTATTCGCCTGCAGGATGTCTTAAGCAGGAGGTGAACCATGCCGGACCCTTTAACCCGAGAGGATTATGATTATATTCTGTCAGCTCTGGTCTACGCACGCTATGCCCACGAGCAGACGCATTACGTAACCGAAGTGCTGAAACACCAGCAAATGGCCTATCTGGAACATATAGAAGAAAAGCTCAGAGCGTTGCGCGATGCGGAGGAACCTTCCGCACATCACCATTTCTTCAAAGCTGAACTCTTCTAGCCTCCGGACGCCCTCGCTTTCAGGCCGTTCCCCGGGATTCTAACTTTTCGTGCTATACGCATTCTGTTAGCATCCCGGTTTGCATATTCACCGATAAACGCAGCCTGTGTTACAGGGCAGATGAATCATGAAAAAAAGGCTATTTCTTACATTAAGCATCGGAACTGCTCTTACAGTCGGAGCAGGCCTTCTGCTATACCGACCACCGCAACCCGACCCACCTCCGGTAACACGGGCTGAACATCCGCCTGAACCGGTCGTCGAAAAAACAGAAGCCCCGCCTCCGGTGGTCGAAGCCGAGCCCGTCGTTGAGCCGGCTGAAGTTCCTGAAGAACAACCTGAGGTTGCCGCACAGCCCGCTCCGACGCCCGAACCAAGCCCTCCGCAACCGAACCGCGAAGAACAGATGAGAGCGGCACAGGAACGGTACTATACGCAGATGGCCCGGAATTTTAATCGCTTGCTCGACCAGGAACAGAACCCTGCACGCCGCCAGCATCTGATTGAGGCTCTCGCCCGCTATGTTCGCGTCGACACACTGGCAGCACTGGACTGGGCCGCCACACTGACCGATCCGGAAGAGCAGCGGACCGCGTTGGAAGCCATCAACAAAAATGCCCTCACCGGCATCGGGGCCCGGATTGAAATGGATGCCACCGGACTTCCGAAAATTCGCGACACCACCATTCTCAGCGCCGCGGAATCGACCGGTATGGTGGAGCCCGGCGACTATATTTCCGGCGTGGTTAATCCCGACGGCTCCATTGTTTATTTTCAAGGACTCAGCATTCAGGAAATTGTAAAGCACCTGCGCGGCGCGCCAGGCTCAGAGATTCAACTGCTGATGGAACGGCCAACCCCAAATGGCGACTTCGCCTCGTTCGACGTTCCGGTTCAGCGCTCGCTGATCGTTATGCACCCCCCGCTTTAATCCCAATCACCTCCAATCTCCGGATACGTTATGATTAAAAAACCCAAATTAGAACTGGCGATCATTATCACCATCATCACCGTTTTTGTTTTATACGGCATCGGAACCCGGCTGATTTTCAAAGGGGTTCAGCAATATGCAACGGAGGCCCAATCCATGTATGGCGGCGATGCCGTCGGCGCACTGATTGCACTGGTAGAAGACGAGAGTGCCTCCTTCGAAAGCCGGAACAGTGCCATCTGGGCACTCGGTCAGCTCGGCAGCGACCGGGCCCTTCCAGCCCTTGGAAACCTGAACTACCCCACCCATCAGGAACCGCCCTACGACGCAACAGCCTACATCGTGGAATACGGCGTAAAAAAATCGATCCGGCAGATCAACGGCTTTTCCACCACACGCTGGATGTACCGTTTTTTATAGGGCTTCATGACCTGGATTTTAACCGCCATTGCCCTGATTGCCTTTGCCGCAAATTCGCTGCTGTGCCGTCTGGCACTGGCCGATAAATGGATAGACCCGCTGGCCTTTACCGCATTGCGCCTGATCAGCGGCATGTTGGTCCTCATTCCCGTCTCCCGCTTTTTCCGGGAATCCGTCCCTTCCAATCCCTGGAAAAATGCGCGCTTCTCGGGCTTCGCTCTTTTTATTTACGCCCTCACCTTTTCACTCGGATATGTCTCGATCGGAGCCGGCATCGGCACGCTGATACTGGTGGGGGCCGTACAGATCACCATGCTCGGCTGGGCCCTCATCCGGAAAGAACAAATCCACGCCGCCAAATGGATCGGCAGCCTCGTTTCGATGGCCGGCCTCATCTATCTCGTTTCGCCCGGACTGGCCGCCCCCGATCCGGCCGGAGCGGCACTGATGCTGGCGGCCGGCGCGGCCTGGGGCATCTATTCCATTCGCGGACGGGGCGCAACCGCTCCCATTTTGATGACCACCCGTAATTTTATCTGTGCCGTCCCGCCCATTCTGCTGATTGTCCTCTTTCGTTTTCAAACCCTGGAACTTTCGGCTAAAGGAGCGGCTATTGCGATCTGCTCCGGTGCCCTTATGTCCGGCCTCGGCTATGTGGTCTGGTACCGTGCGCTCCGGCATCTCTCCACGTCCTCCGCCTCCATTTTACAACTTCTGGTTCCGATACTGGCTGCGCTCGGCGGCATCCTGTTTTTGAACGAAGCGTTCTCTCTTCGGCTCACCATCGCCAGTGCGCTGATCCTCGGCGGGGTTGCGATGGGATTTTTCAGGCGGCAATAATAGTGAATAAGACGCCTTTTAAAGAGGAGCAAAGCTGTGTATCACTAAGCGCAATTAAACTGACTGAGGACATATGATAAATTTACCGCGCGCTTTTTTCTCCCTCTTGATCACCGTTTTTCTTTTATGCTTCACCGGTTGCTCCACCACGAAACACAAAGAGGCCCATGAAAACTGGATCGATTTGTTTACGCCCTCGACCAATCCGGTCACGCTCGAAACCTACACACGCGATCAGCTGCAGCTCGACTACACACGCCTGAATGCCCTGACCCTCGAACTCGATCAACTGGCCGTCGAAGCCGCCACCCTCCGCCGCACACTGCTCTTTCAGGAATCCCCGTATATCAGCGATGTCGAAAATAAAGAAATTGAGCTGATGCTTTTCCGCTTCCAGAATGCACTGGACAGCTTACTGAACATGGCCGACTACTACCGGCTCAACACATCGCCCGACCTTGACGTGCATACACGCGGCGGAATCCTCGGCATGAATGCCGCACTGAAACATACGTTATACAGCTCACGGTTTGTCAGCCTGTTTCATGACAAAAAAGAGCTCATCGGAATCATTAATACCGCCCATCCGAGCTACGACATCCCCGCCGGCTTTTATGATTCCGTCGCCTATAACGTCACCACCCTCGATGCTCTCGAACAATTCGATATTTCCTGGGCGCTGTTCTGCAAGGACCTCGCAAATCCCGAAAGCCCCCTCTCCAAGGTGAAAGCCACCGATCCGGTATATGGAAAACTGATGGACCAAATGGATGAACTGCATGCCACGGCCCACATCCAGATGGAATATCTGCTCTATGCCCAATACAGCCATTATCCGGAACTGAAAGACCGGATTGCGCATAGCCGAATCTCCCGGATCAGCAAGGATGTCAGCAAGAGTTACGGCAGCAGCAAGACCGCTACCCGCGGCTTCATCTTTAAAAACGTCGCGCGCATGAAAAGTCCCACCGCACATATTCTCACCTTCTCCGGCAAGCAGGCCGACGAAATCAAAGCCATGCTCCAGCCGGGCGATATTCTGCTGACCTATACGGCCGGCTACATGTCTGATGTATTTCTACCCGGCAGCTTCAAACACGGCATCACGTATATCGGAACAGTGGAAGAGCGCCGCAAAGCCGGTTTGACCGATGACTTTCTCAAGCAGCATGCCATTTCGGAAAAACAGGCCGATGCACTGATTGAACATGTGAATGCCACAACCACACCGGACGGATACCAAATTAATATCGTTGAGGCGGTTGCGGAAGGGGTCGTGCTCCACTCGCTGGATAAACTGCTCGAAACCCATATTAACCGCCTCGTCGCCATCCGCCCGAACATCACCCCCGCGGAACAACTGAACCAGCTGCTGCTATTGATGCAGTATGTCGGTGCACCCTACGACTTTAAATTCGATTTCCAGAACGACGCCTACCAGTGCTGCACAGAAGTGGTCTATCGCATCACCGATCAGAAAGGCACCATCAACTATTCCCTCGTCGAAATGAAAGGCCGTTGGATTCTGGCGGCCGACGATATTCTGCGCTACTACCTCACACAGAATCCCGCCGCGTTCGATTTCGTATTTCTGGCCGATCAATCTTCCGACCCGAAAAATTTCAATGCCGTCATTCACAGCGGGCCGAAAGGGCTGGATGCCCTGTATGAACTGATGGACGTTACCCCCCCGGTTCAGTAGCTCCGAATTCGGCAACGATCCGATCGACGGCCGGAAGCAGTACTGAACGCGGATGCGCGCAGTTAATGCGGAACCACCCTTCCCCGGCCGGACCGAAAAAGTTACCGCCGGACAGCGCCACATTGGCTTCGTGAATCAGTTTTTTGAAAACGTCCTGCCAGGGGCCGAACGTTCTGAAGTCGCTCCAGACCAGAAATGTGGCTTCCGGCTCCATAACCTGCAGGCCGTCAATTTGACGAAGCCGCTCGCAAACCAAGCGAATATTTTCCTGCAGATATACCAGCAGCTGCCGCTTATATTCAGCTCCCGCCGGCGAAAACGCCTCCCGCAGTGCCACCTTGCCGAGCAAATTGACATCAGCCGCGTGCACACGCTCCTGCATTGAACGGAACATTGACCGGAGCTCTGCATTTTTAATCATCGTGAACGAGGCCTGCAGGCCGCTGGCATTAAATGTTTTTCCAATGGAATGCGCCACAACGGAAATCGCATCCGCTTCGGGAATATTAAGTACCGTCTGGTGGTTGTGCGGCGAATAAACCACATCGCTGTGAATCTCATCGCTGAACAGAATTACACCATGTTCGGCGCACATCTTCACCACGAGTTCCAGACATTGGAAACTCCAGGCCCGGCCGCCGGGATTCTGCGGATTGCACATCAGCATCAGCTTCACTTCCGGGCGGGCGAGCTGCTGCTCCAGGGTCAGGAAATCGATCTCGAATTTTCCATGTTCAATATGCAGCGGACAGTCCACCACTTTGCGATGGTTCTGCTTGGTGCAGCTGAAGAACGGGCCATAGACCGGCGACAGAAGGGCCACCGAATCGCCGGGCTCGGTAAAGGCCTGAATGGCCAGCGAAATACTGGTCACAACAGAGGGCGACAACGAGAGCCAGCGGCCATCCACTTCCGCGTTATGTTCATTTTTCATCCACCAGCGGATCGAATCAAAAATACCGTCGTATTGTTCGGTATAGCCATACATCGGATGTTCGCATCGGGCCTTCAGCGCCTCCACCAGAAATCCAGGGGTTGGAAGATCCATATCCGCCACCCAGAACGGCTCCACATCGGCTTTACCGAAAAAGCGCTGACGCGCTTCATACTTTTCGGCATGGGTTCCCTGCCGCGAAACAACGGTGTCGAAATCGTAGATTATTTTTTCTTCCATAGTGTAACTTCCGAAAGCGTGTGCTGATGCTTATGCATGGTTTCACGAATAACAAACGGGACTTTAACCGGATCGCCGATTCGTTGAAAAGCGCCATTGAGCTCGGCATGCAATCCATCGAGCGTCGTCACCGGTTCGCCATCGCGTTTGAAGCCGCCGAGCCACTTTTCCTTCGGCGTAAACTCTTCGAGCCAGGTATAGGGCGAAGCAATAAGCAGAATGCCGCCCGCATTCATACGCTTCGGAATCTCCTGCAGAAAACGGGCAGGATCATTCAACCGATCAATCAAATTGGCCGCAATCACCAGATCATATCCGCTGAAGAGCGGTTTCATATTCGTGGCGTCCTGCTGCAGAAAACTGATATTGGAGTAATCGCCGTTTAACCCCAGTTCACCAAGCGTTCTTTCCTGAAAGGTGACCAGTTCGCCCTCCTCCGCCCGCTCATAGCGAATGCGCCCCTTTTCCTGCATCTGCACGCCCACCTGTACAAAGCGGGCGGAAAAATCGAGCGCATCAACCGATTCGAAAACATCTGCAATTTCGAAGGCCGACCGGCCGACGGAGCAGCCGATATCCAACGCCTTTGCTTTGGCCCCCTCCCCGACCGCCTGCAGCGCAAGCTTGGCGATGGCTTTCGGAAAGTTCGGCGTATTGAACGCTTCGTCGCCATAATGAAACTCACAATACTGCGATACCAGTTCATCGGTTTCGTACACGTCGTACTCCTTTTTTACGGGTTTATCGGAGACCACATAGCGGAATCCGGAATGCTGATAAAAATGTCTGCGGAAGGCATAGCGGCTGTGCAATGTAATTTCATTCCCGGTCGAAATCCACGATCCGCCTTTAATGAGGTTATGCCGATTATCAAAAGTGGGAACCGTGAAGTCATCATAAAGCGGATGCACTTCAAAACCGTCGAAGGGATAAATCGGGGTTTCATTCCACTGCCACACATTGCCGACCACATCGTAAAAACTGCCGTGGGCAAAGGTGTCAACCGGCACCGACGATGCGCCGTGCTCCAAATTCCAATTGGCGGAAATCGAAGTGCAATGATGCTCCCGGTCGAGCCCGGTCACTTCCAGCAGGCGGCGGTATTCCGCTTCGTCCGGCATACGAACCTGGAGGCCCGTCTGCTCACTTTTCCAATTGCAGAATGCTTTAGCCTCCAGATAGCAGACTTCCACCGGCCAGTTCATCGGGAGCGGAATTTCCTCCGTCATCAACCGCAGGCGATAGGCACCGGGTTTGCCGCGCCAGAACTCGGGCATCACCGCGTGGTGGTAGTTCCGCCAGGCGAGGCCTTCTTCATCCCACCACGCGTCTTCGGAGTAGCCGCCCGCTTCCAGGAATTCCAGAAATTCGCCATTGGAAACCAGATATTTGGAAGCCGAAAAAGAAGGCACACTGAATTCAACACATCCGTATTCATTATCCCATCCGTACAATGGATGGTCCTTTTCTTTGCCAAGCCGAACGTTCCCCCCTTCCACGGGAAGCAGTTCATTTTCGGGGGCCGCGCCGCTTTTTCCAAAGCATGGAAAAAGTGCGTGCGGTTTCACCTTATCGAGTGCCAGCTGGCGGATCAGCACCGAGCTGGTTTCCAGATGAATCCGCTCGTGCTCAATGCCCATCATGATCGACCACATCGGACTTTCCCATCCGACGGGCATTGAAAATTCGGTTTCATCGATCAATGTATTGATCGCCTTGGCAACCGCATCGCGATACGCGCGCACCGCCGCCACGGTCGGCCAGTCGTAGTGAGCATCGTTCAGATCGTCCCAGCTCATTTCATCAACGCCGATGGCAAAGAGCGATTCAAACGCCGGATTGATCCTTTTTTTAAGCTGCTTCGAAAGCATCAGCTTATTCACAAAAAATGTGGCGGTGTGCCCGAAATAAAAAATCAGCGGATGCCGCAGCGGCTGTGGCCGTTCATAGAACACGGCATCCGAAACCAGCGTTTCAAACAGACGTTCGTACAACATCCATGTTTGATTAAAGTAATATTTAATCTCGTCACGTTTCTCTTCAGCATTTCCGGCTGACAGGTCGATATTTTGTGTGATGAACTCCATAGCATCCTCATTGCAGAATTCTGTTAATTATTCACCATTCGAAGAAAATCACCCGAACGTACAGCGCAAAGAGTCCAACGATTTAAAGAGAAAGAGTAAAGGTAAAACGGCGAACTTACGGTTCTCAGTTCCCATAAACCGCCGCCTTTTCCTCCTTTTTCAGGCTCGATTTTAATGTTGCGCTTCTTATTCGCACCTTCTAGGTTGCTTTCAATTGCTGAGGAGCGAATTGGGTTATGTTTAAAAAACAAAATAAAAAACCTGATGCCAAAGAAAAGCAAACGGGTTCAGACGGCCTCGGGTGTAAAGCGTTCCAAAAACTGAAAGATTTTCAGGTCGACCAATACCGCATGGCTGTTGATGAAAACAAGTGGTATATGGGCGAGCGCCTGAATCGGATGGTGGATTGGGAAGAAGCCGAAGAAGATTTCCTCCATAACGGCTACTATGGTTGTGCACCCATCTGGCGAAAAGAATACTGCGCGGACCGATGCACCCATTTTGCAACCTGCGGCCTCGGCCGTGAATTCGTTAAACTCACAAAATAGGATTTCTTCCCTACGCCGGAATTTTCAAAGGCCGGCAGCAATTCAGGCGAGCCTTTTGATAACCGCCCGGTTACTCAACAGACCTCTCACGATGAAACGGCTCAATCTGTTTTTCTCACCTGAGCTCTCGTTCCCGGAGCCTCCGGCCAGCGTTTTATCGAAGATCTGAATGCGTTCCGTATCCGTTCCCCCGAATTTACGCATACCGATTACCTGCTCCACGCGTTTCACACCGAAATAATGTAAAATATCCGCCGGTCAAAAACAAAACTCACCTGCAGTGTTTTCGGATCGTCATCGGCTCGGAAAACACGTATTATTCAGTAAGTATTAATATTTTAGTTGGAAAGTCACTAGCGTCCCAATATTAATCGAACAACTGCAACTGGTTGCAGAAGTCGCTTTCCTTGTTTGTGTATTCGCTTTCCTGAAAGGCCTGTAAAAT
>JARNMJ010000199.1 GCA_029432795.1 Pontiellaceae bacterium B12219 | reverse complement strand
CGTATGTTCGTTGAGCGCAAAGACCGCGCTGATCGAACGGGCCCGGCTCATCGGAACCGTGATGGTATCTCCGACGACAACACTCTCGTTGGTATCCCCGCTCCAATATGCAAAGTGATAGTTGTTGGATGCGGCGGCGGTGAGCACTACATTGCTTTCAGCGGAAATCCACTGGTTGGATACATCGATACTGCCGGCACCGATAACATCAACTTCGAGCCAGTAGTTGGTGCTCCAGGTCCAGGTCAGCACCGCATCGTTGGTGTGCACCAGCGTGAAGGCATTGGTCGTGCCGGACGCGGGTTCCTGACCGATCATACTCCAGCCGGTGTTGACATACTGCGTGCTGCCGAGCATTTCAATTGAATCAACCGAGTTGCTCAGCGCGGTGCCGTAGCTGTTGGTATAGATGCCGGCAACGGGTTCGGTTACACCGTGCGCGGAAATCACTTCAAACGTATGTTCGTTGAGTGCAAAGACGGCGCTGATCGAACGGACCTGCGTCATCGGAACCGTGATGGTATCTCCGACGACAACACTCGCGTTGGTATTCCCGCTCCAGGATACGAAGTGATAGTTGTTGGAAGCGGCGGCGGTAAGTACCACGTTGCTTTCGGCAGTGATCCAGTCATTGGAA
>JARNMJ010000198.1 GCA_029432795.1 Pontiellaceae bacterium B12219 | reverse complement strand
CATCCGTAGAGGTGGCCGTCGAGGGTGTTATCCTGCCGCCCTTCCATATAGCCGTCCTGATCGGGATCCCACTGTTCCATGGCCCAGTTCATCGCCAGCTCCAGTTGCGGCCACTGCTCCTTCAGCCATGTATCATCGTTGCTGCATAAATATTCCCGATAGGTATTCAGGATCGTGCCGAATTGCGCATCGGTGGCGCGGCTGTTCGGATGCGAATGACGGAAGGGCAGCCGCCCGTCTTCTTTCTGGTTGTCGAAATCCTGCTCCCGCATCCGGCGCCCCAGTTCCGGAAACAGGCGGGCGTGCGACTGCGCATAGTGCCAGACATGGGCGCAGTTTCCGGCGCAACAGCCCGAACCGCTCCCAACCCCCTCATAGACACCAAAGTAGCCATCGGCAGCCCACCAGCAGGTCTGGCTCCGCAAAGTGGCCAGCTGCGAACTGAGACGATCCAACAGCCAGCGCGGCATGTTG
Organism: Pontiellaceae bacterium B12219; assembly: GCA_029432795.1. GTDB lineage: Bacteria > Verrucomicrobiota > Kiritimatiellia > Kiritimatiellales > Pontiellaceae > Pontiella. The sequence continues at coordinate 167 of JARNMJ010000198.1, read as the reverse complement.
GAGGCGTAGAGTGAATCATGAAAACGATGCGTCCGCTCCGTCAGGTCATCCAAATTGCTGCTGAGGTAGTCCGCCACCGCCATCGCATTCGGCCACCAGTTGGCGTACATATTTCCTTCATGCGTCCAGGTCTCGGTTTGGCCATGCTCCGCTTTGGGCATAAACCA
>JARNMJ010000197.1 GCA_029432795.1 Pontiellaceae bacterium B12219 | reverse complement strand
TCTGTTTTGGATCGATTTCTGTGCCTTCAAATTCTGTTCCGATGATTGGAAATTTTCAGTTGAGCAGAATTGTTTTTATTTCTGTACCGAACGTTTGAGATGAGCTTCGAACCCATCGTTTCAAAATTTCATTTGTCTCTCGGACATAATCGAGTGCGTTTTTTCGTAAGCTCAATTGACTGGTTGGCAAATTAGTCTGCCGAGTAGTGTTTGCTCGCAATTATGCCATTTTCAATTCTCAAGAATATACCTTCACAATTGGGTTCAATTCTTTTTTCTGGATTCATGAACATCTTCAAGGAGCTCTCTGTGTTTTCCCAAATGAGTGGCGGCTTTCTTTTTCCACCTTCTGGATATAGCTGAAGTAATAATTCGTCCACATTGGATTTGGGAGCACCAATCTGTATTAGGTTATAGAGTTCCTTATATGTTCGAAAACGACCATCAACGAATTCGGGTCGACTTAGAATTGTGAAAGTTCCCCCAAAAACGATTAATCCAGTAATCGCAGACGTAATACCAACAATTATATTTTTCGTCATATTTTATCTACTGCCAGACCTTATGCCTGAAGTTGATGGCGCCTCGGTCCTTTTCCCTTTAAATTAAGAGGCGTGCCCTCGGGGGTTCCGCGGGCTGCTCTCCCG
>JARNMJ010000196.1 GCA_029432795.1 Pontiellaceae bacterium B12219 | reverse complement strand
CTCTCAACTGTTGATTCTGTTTTGGATCGATTTCTGTGCCTTCAAATTCTGTTCCGATGATTGGAAATTTCAGTAGAGCAGAATTGTTTTTATTTCTGTACCGAACGTTATGGGTGAGCCTCGCAGAGGGTGGAGAGTGGTTTGGATGTATGCGCTCAAACGTTAAAACTGCGGACGTTTTTTGCGTAGGCTCCACCCACTGGTTGGAATTATTTTTTCTCTCTGCATTCCCTTAGAATCTGTTTTGCGATTTCCAACTTTTCTTGAACACGCTTTTTTCCCCAGGGACGGAAATCATATGTGATGATACCAATATGATCTCCTCCTTTGTAATCAATGTGTGTCCATTCTAAATTATGTTCTCTAATCTTTTCTTCAACTAATGCGATATCTTCAATGCTGCAACATTCATCAACAAATTCGGGATTATCGACGGCTGTTTGAAAAGATGTGGAATGGCCTGTCCAACCACGATTTAAAGGTTGAACTAATGATCCAAGAATTGCTCCCACAACTATTGAAACAGCCGAAATCAGAATTGGTTTTATTTTTTTCATGATATTCCAGACCTTATGCCTGAAGTTGATGGCGCCTCGGTCCTTTTCCCTTTAAATTAAGAGGCGTGCCCTCGGGGGTTCCGCGGGCTGCTCTCCC
>JARNMJ010000195.1 GCA_029432795.1 Pontiellaceae bacterium B12219 | reverse complement strand
CCGATTCCGATCGCCCGGCCCTTTTTCAAAGAGAGAAAAAAGTGGGTCTTATATTTTTTTGCCCTGTTGACAAAACTTCAGCCATATGAACGTTACGGGTGACCTGCCGTGCCTTGTGCTTTGCCTAACTCAACGGGCGTTTTCACGGTAAGGTCAACCCGCTGGTTCGGCTTTGCCTTTTGTGGTGTATCGTAGAATCTTGTCCACCAATCATTTCCTTCAAAATTGAATAACAGGATTTTCTCACCGAGATTTGTTTGTATAAGAACGGCAGAACACTTCGGTTTGGCTTTTAGCTCAACTTTACGTATTTCAATAACCTTGTAGGATTCGATTCTACCTTTATCAAATCCAACCATTTGTGTTGCTTTTTTGATGATGGAATTGGTTGGTGCAGTCTGTGGTAAATCAAGGATGGGAGATATTCCATTTACCCATAACCCAAATTTGTCTGAATTAAGTTTTGTCACTAAATCATCAATAGGATCTCCGGCAAATACAGAAGCACTTAAAGTAAGGATTACAGCGATCAGACTTATGATGTGTCTTTTCATTTTTTGTCCTGCCGAACGTTATGGGTGACTTTCGGTGAACATAAACTTTGACCGAATCAAACAAGCGTTTTCACCGTAAAGTCCAACCACTGGTTAGACGATTTTTT
>JARNMJ010000194.1 GCA_029432795.1 Pontiellaceae bacterium B12219 | reverse complement strand
CCCTTTTTCAAAGAGAGAAAAAAGTGGGTCTTATATTTTTTTGCCCTGTTGACAAAACTTCAGCCATATGAACGTTATGGGTGAGCCTCGCAGAGAATGGGGAGTGATTTGGATGTATGCGCTGAAACGTTAAAACTGCGGACGTTTTTTGCGTAGGCTCCAACCTCTGGTTGGCAGTTATTTTTCTTCCAGTTTTTGGATTTCTAAAATGCGATCAGCTTTATCTTTCCCCAATTTGATCTCATTGTAATCCCTCATGATTCTGTCACAGAATGTTTTGACACAATCAACATGTAGCCATAGTTGAGGATGATTATCTTTCGGTGTTTCAGATGGGTGGACTCCCGCCCACATTACCGCAGGTAATTCTAAAATTCGTTCACCACAGAAAAAGCAAAAATCTGGAACACGATAAAACCCTGCTTCAACATCACTAATGGGTTCGTCAGTAATGCCAAGTTCCTTGAGTTTATCTTTTGTTTCTTGATCTACATCGCTTAGATCATTCATTGGTTTTGCGACATAAATATCGTCATTAACGATTGCCATGATATTTCCTTTTTTGTCCTGCCAGACCTTATGCCTGAAGTTGATGGCGCCTCGGTCCTTTTCCCTTTAAATTAAGAGGCGTGCCCTCGGGGGTTCCGCGGGCTGCTCTCCCG
>JARNMJ010000193.1 GCA_029432795.1 Pontiellaceae bacterium B12219 | reverse complement strand
TTCCGGGGGACCTTCACAAGCAACCGGACAGTCTGGATCAATTTTAGAGAGGATTATATATGCCTATCGTTTGACACGCCCCATAGAAGGGTCAAGCCACTGGTTATGCCTATTTCCAGTTAAAACCAATTGGTTCTTTGGGTTTATTTTCGATTCGCTTTACTGCAATCAAGAGGACGCTAAGTTGTGATACGTGTTGGATTAATTGGACTTTATCACCATTCTCTGTTGTTCCGTAGAATGTTACGATATCTGGAGTTGAAAAGCTGAGTTGATTGATGTGAAACGTTATTGATTGGCCGAATGATACGAGGTTTGCGCCTACCTCTTGATCTGGATCTAAGGATTGTTCAAATTCTTGAATATATTCCTTTAATGATTCGCAGACTCCAATTACTGGGTTTGCCATTTTATGAGCTTGCTGAGCAGCTTTCCTCAGAGCTTGATCTCGCTCTGCTTTTCTTTTCTCGATTAATTCAGATTGATTGTAAGAATCCATTTTATGTTCCATTTTTTTATTCGTGCATAACGTTATGGATGAGCTTCGCAAAAATCATCCGTGCTTTTCAAACCTGATGCGTGCAACTGACGTTGAAAATCAGCCTGCGTTTTTTGCGTAGGCTCAAGCCACTGGTTGGAATTTTTTGTTTTGCACCAAAGGATTTTCG
>JARNMJ010000192.1 GCA_029432795.1 Pontiellaceae bacterium B12219 | reverse complement strand
AACGTTACGGGTGACCTGCTGTGCACATAAACTTTGACCGAATCAACGGGCGTTTTCACGGTAAGGTCAACCCGCTGGTTAGCTGCTTTTTTCTTTTCTTATTGTTACGTTTCCAAAATCTTGTTCGACTGGTTTTTCCAGATGAGAAATAGATTTCATTGCCAACCTATAATCATTCTTTAGCTCCGGAAAACTGCTAGGAACACGTAGCTTGTGAACAAGATCCCATACATCTTGTTTTGTGAAATCGATCCCATTTGCAATTGAATTATTTTCTCTATTGGCGGGAGCTTCAAGTGGGTTGGGAAAACCTTTGTGAACCACCAGATGCCTAATCTTTAGAAATAGAATTATCGATTCCTTTTCTGGTGAGCTTAGAGAGTAATTCGAAAACAATCGATTAACCAACTTAGCGTATCCGTTTTCAAAGGCTTCTGAATCTCCCTCATTAAAATATATGAGTTCTCTTATTCGATATAGAACTCTCTCTGAAGCGATGCATAGCCACGCATAATAATTCGGGGAGTCAGAGATTGAATTTTTCGAGATTTCATTTTTTTCAATATTGGACTCAAAATGAGCCAAGAATGAACCGATATGATGACTGTTACCAGTTGTCGCTAAAGTATCTTTTAGGTTCATTTTTATCCTCAGCTAACGTTATGGGTGA
>JARNMJ010000191.1 GCA_029432795.1 Pontiellaceae bacterium B12219 | reverse complement strand
GTACGCGGCAAGTCCGATGCCGAAGTCGAGTTCGGAAACGGACTCTACCTGGCCGAACAGACCGATGGTCTCATTGTTGACTGGAAATTCATGAAAGACCAACCCGTCAGCGACAGCAAGCTGGTCAAAGAGAGTACGGCCCGATTGCAGGAAACGTACGGAACGCTGCGATCCTACACCGGAGATCGGGGATTTGACGCTCCGCAAAACACCATCCACCTTGAAGAACTCAATATCATCAATGCGATCTGCCCGCGATCCATACCCCGCCTCAAAGAGCAGCTTGAAGATGATGAATTCTGCAGACTTCAGAAACGCCGAGGCAGCACGGAGGCACGAATCGGGCTATTCAAAAATGCGTACCTCAATCGCCCTATGAAAAGCAGAGGATTCGTCAACAGAGAACGCCGAATCGGTTGGAGCATTCTGACGCACAACCTCTGGAAGCTCGCCGGGATAGCCATTGAGAATAAAAACGAACTTCTCGCCGCCGCGGCGTAACCCGTTCATTCCTACAAACCTTACTCAAAAGCCCCCTTGCGCCCAGACGCTGTCAAAAACAGAGAAATGCACCGCAGAGGCGAGTGCACAAGCCGTCAAGCGGCACAAATCCGACTTTTAGCTCCGGCCTGATTTTGAGGTGAAAATAAAATCGGAGACTTTGGGACAGGCTCTA
>JARNMJ010000190.1 GCA_029432795.1 Pontiellaceae bacterium B12219 | reverse complement strand
ACTTCAGCCATATGAACGTTATGGGTGAGCCGCCGGTGAACATAAACTTCACTTAATCAACAGGCGTCGGCCACCGTAGGCTCCACCCACTGGTTGGCCATTTTTTATTAGTTAAGAAAACATTTATAGGGATTTGATTTTCTGTATTTGATGGAAATTGAACTTCCAGCAGAAATATAACCTTTTGAGTTGGCTGGAATTCTTGTGGTGTACTTTATTCCATCTTCTGAGATGAACTCTATTTCTATAATTTTATTCTCTACTGCGTGAGATCCGAATTGCGTTCCACCCGTTCCTACAATTTCTCTATCCGACAAAATGACATATGCTTCTGTTTGTGCGTAAAAGGTTCCGTAATAAATTTTGTCCGCAAAGAATAGAAGTATGAGAACCAATGGAATGACGATTCTGAGTGCCCATTTCTTTTTCTTTTGTTTCGGATCAGTCATTTATTTCCGTGGCCAACGTCACGGATGAGCCTCGGTGCGCACAGCGTTGACCGAATCAATCGGCGTTTTCACCGTAGGCTCCAACCGCTGGTTAGGCTATTATATTTAAATCTCATTTCGTCGTCCTCTCCCAATCTTCTAGCAGTCTGTCGGAGTTAACACCCAGACACAGGCCCAATTTTCTGCGGACCGGCCAATTATCCGGCGGCAACCGGTTTGTGAAACGAAAAAG
>JARNMJ010000018.1 GCA_029432795.1 Pontiellaceae bacterium B12219 | reverse complement strand
TAAGTCGAGTAGCCATAGACATATTCCGTTAAGACTGATCCAGTCTATCACAGATATCTTAAATCTGAAATGGATAAGTCCGACAGACTGCTAGTAATCGGCGGAAGGCAAGCGGGACGCTTGCGCTACTTTTCCCCTTCCCCCGCGCCCTCATCCCTCCCGCTGGCAAAGCGATCCGCCTAGGTTTTTTCGGAGGCCATCCCGTTCCACTGGTTGGAACTTTCGTAGACCGTTTTTCCAAGGTCTGGAAGAAATCATGATGGTTTGCTGTGGGGTAGACATGGGCAGGATGTCCATGCCACTTCATAAGGGTTCATAAGGGGCGGTCCTCGGATTTAAGTAAAGGGCTGGGCCTTTGATCATTGTGTTTTGGGTGGCAGTGCGCATGTGCGGTCGATGAGGAAGGACATCGCCCCTCCAGCTCAACGCGTTGATGGCCCCTCCGCTTAGTAGCGCAGATGCTGGAGCAGGTGCGCAGGTGTCAGTCCTATGCGCAGGTGTCAGTCCTATTATTTCAGTATTTCAGTATTTCTGTAGTCATGCCTGTGCTTGCTGGCGCCGAAGCCATTCAGGCGCATCACATTTCAGAAGCCGTTCAATGCCGCACGCTGGATCAGCAGCTGTGGGTTTGAAATTCGGGCCTGACCGAATGGATCTCATTCCAGAATCAAAGGGGTCGGTCCGATATTATAATAATCCATCAAAAAAAAGCCTGAGAAATTAGAATCAGCATTTTTCAGATCTAAATTTTTCCGATGTTTGGAACTATCGTGGTCTTATTTGTTTCGAGACTTGGAAAGCAACCTCTTCCTAAGATCCGCGATCATGGATCGCAGCTACACATTCTCTTTGCGATTTTCTGCGTTCTCTCGCGGCCAATCCCTATCAAAAAAGAAGCCGCCCCATTTTTGTGAATTTTGTGGCTAAAAAAGTCGGTCGAGCAGGTGTCAGTCCTATTATTTCAGTATTTCTGTAGTCATGTCTGTGCTCGTTGCCGCCGAAGCCATTCAGGCGCACCACATTTCCGAAGCCGTTCAATACCGCACGCTGGATCAGCAGCTGTGGGTTTGAAATTCGGGCCTGACCGAATGGATCTCATTCCAGAATGCCGATATGCTCCCGGGTTGTTCCCCGTTCGCCAAGCCGGATCATGAGGAGCACCATCGATAGTCTTACGCCCGGATGCAGGATGACCTCGGAAAATTCCGCAACACTCGCGTCCTTGTGTGCGATGGATGCACTGCGGGCCTCCGCGGTCTGTGGAGCCAGCTCTTCGGCAAAGGCCCAGGCCGCATCGCGCGCTTTTCCCATGCTGAAATTCACGATGGCATTGTCCACACTGCCGAGAAAGCGGCTCAGTATGGCGAGGGGCGGCCAGATCTCGGCCAGCTCATTCTGCACCTGATCGACCAAGCGGGCCAGTACGTCGTTGATTCTGCCGAAATCCGATTTGAGGCTGGGCAGCTGCTTGGGTGGAACCATCTCCGCTGCGGCAATGCCGAGATCGAGATTGATGTGTGCATTCATGCCCATCAGCAGATGCTGCAGAACGATCGGCCGCCACCGAGAGGTTAAAGCAAAGGCGTGTTCCCACGATTGCGTGGGCGTTTGTCCGGTTAGCGATGCATGGCAGGCCTGGATGTATCGGTTCGCGAAGATGATATCGAGGCGCTCCATGCGCGGGCCGTCATCGAAATATCCATCGATGATGCCCTGTTTAACATGAATGGTAACTTTACGGTACAGTGCGGCGAAGTAGCCGATACGGGAGTTTTGTGCCTTGGACCAGTCGACGATGAAGGTCAGTTGATCAATGACGCCTTCGATCGTTGTTGCGGGCGTTGCGATTGAATCGAGAAAACGTTGGTCCGTCATTATGTCTCCCTCTCCTCATGAAACGTTTCGTGATGTTGCGGTCGCGATTCCGCTGGCGCCATAGTAAGGAGGGAACTGTGCAAGACAAGGCGCAAATGGGGCGCGAAGTGCGGTTAATCCGGACCTATAACGCCTCCGGAAATTTGGCGCATCGGCGATGCGCGGGCTGTTCCCGAAGTGTTGATGATGGCGGACATCGAGACGGCAGCTTTCAGAAGCAATCGATTGCCCTGTGGAAAAACAAGCGAAGTTGCGCGTATCGAGTGCCGTCCGGGGGAGCGGGAACGGTGAATTGGAACGTGTTTAAAAAATGCACACAACATTGCTCTTTTGAAGAAAGACCGCTTTGGGCGCATTTTTTTTTATTCATTTTTTTTCAATAAAAGGTGACCGAAAGATTCAAGCGGGGGGTGAATCCTGCCAAATGGGGGATGAATAAAATCGGGCTTTTGGGGGCGAATATTTAGGGGTTGCCGGAGATCAAAGGAGGCTTATATTGAAGGCCAGTTAGTTGGAGATTTGTTGATGAAAAAAAGGGAAGAGATTTATTCGAAGTCGGGGGCCGTAACCTTAAATTCGCTGAATGCGGTACGTCAGAGTGAAGTTGCGATTGTCCTGTTGGCTGTCATACCCGGGTTGGTTCTGTTTTATGCCGGTCGGCATGGGGAGCGTTTGGATGCCGCCTCGCCGTTGATTGTTCCAATCATCGTATTGAGTGCCATTCTATGCGGCTATGCGGGCTATCGGGTTTTGCGGAAATATCCGGAAAATATCATGGCTCTCCGGGACTATATTTCCGATCTGGCGCGTGGAAAACTGCCGGAATCAGTCATCCTCAGCGAAACCACTGAAAGTGACGATCTGAAATATATCGAGAAGAGTTTCAATGCTTTGGTGGTGGAGATGCAAAAGGAAATTGCGCGGGCCAAAATTCAGTTTGAGCAGGAGTATAAACTGCGGGAAACGATTGAACGGCAGCAGGAACAATTGGTGCAGGTTGCTCACCAGCAAACGATGGTGGACAGCATTGCGGTGATTTATAAGCGACTGGATAAACCAACCGAAGAACTGCATCGGCAACTGCATAAATTAGACGATGCCATGCCCGGTCTCCCGCAGGTTGAATGCTGCCTTGCAAAGGCTCTTTCGATCTCAAATACGTTGAGAATGATTCGGTCGGCCCGGGAATTCAAAAACGATCCCACGTCGATCGGGGTCGCATCGTAAGAGGCATCCCTTTCGCCATATGCCGCTCAAGGAGTTTCGGTGAGGTAGTGTCTGAGTTTCTGCATGATGGGTTTGCTCAGCAGAAACCCGGCGAGGCCGATCATAATCAACGCGGTTCCGAACCCAATTTTCGCGTCGATACGCTCTCCATTGAGCATCGATCCGATCAGCAGTGCACTGACTGGTGTGATCAAAGTGATCAGGGCAACCTTGGTGGCCTCCACATGATGAAGGACGTAATAGTAGAGGGCAAACCCGAGCCCTGACCCAATCACACCCAGATAGATAATCGAGGCCATCGAGCGGACAGTGATCTGTTGCGGAATGAGTTCGCCACTCAAAAAATACGTGAGCAGAAACAGCGGCAGCGAAACCAGCAGGCCGCCGCCGGCCACGATCAGGCCATGCATCTTCCGTCCTTCACGTTTAATCCAAACCGAGCTGGCGGAATGCGACAGCACCGAAATGAGTACGCCGGAAACTCCCAGCAGTGCATGTGCTCCAAGCCCCGCCCCTTGCAGGAAAATGATGGCCAGTCCCGAAAGGGCAATGAGCATACTGATCAGGCGCGATAGGGTCAGGCCCTGTTCATTCAGCCAGAGCCTTGCCATGATGCCGGTTGCTATGGGCGTCAAACCATAGAGCACGGAAATCCAGCCGGAAGGAATGAACTGTGCGGCCCAGTAGACCGATAACATGGCGGAGAAAATGCCGAGGCCGGAAAAGAGATAGATTCTGCGGGCGCTTCGGTCCCACGGTATGGCCAGCCTCATGATTTTGATCATGGTCATCACCAGCACGACGCCTATGAGCATACGTGCGGTCACCCCGAATAGAAATCCGGCCCCTTCTCCGCTCCATTTTATGGCCAATGGTGTTGTGCTCCAAATCAGCACAACAATAAGATAGGCCAATGGTACCGACATTTTAATTCCTCCTTTCTTTGATGGTAAAAAAAAACCGCAGATTTTGTATTCTGCGGCTCTGTGGAAATGATTTTCAGATTGAGTGTTAACTGAATCGTTTCTCCATATACGCAGATGGGGTCGCCACCAGCCCGTTCATCGCGGGGCGGCATACTGCAAAATTCTTCTTCGGGTGCTTAAGGTGTGTCATGGGGGAGAAGATGCCTTTGAAAGCAGGAGGCGTCAACCTGTTATAAGCACAAAGCAAAACGGCATACTATTCGTTAAAATACCGGGAAATTTCGATTTCTGCATTTGGACCGAAAAGAATGTCGGAGGCTTCGGAAAGACCTTTATCGCACCGCAGGGAGGCGCGGTGGTGGGTCAGGGCGAGCATGGTTCGGCGGCGCAGAAAATCGTCGAGATGCATCACCATTTCGCGTTTGGCCATATGGTGCAGTTCGGCGCGGGTGACGGTGCCGATCAGCGGTTCTTTCAGCGCGGGGGTGTGCCGTATTTTTTCCAGGATCTGGAACGCTTCCTTTCCGTAGCACCGCCACAGTCGGATGCGGGTCTCTTCCGGCAACCCCAGTTTTTCGGCTTCGGCTTGGAAATGGACGCGTTTCTGGATGCCGGGTTCGCCGTACCATTTTTCCAAGGATTGGAAGTGGGTGATGCCGAACGCCTGAATAATTTCCGCGACTTCTTCGCCGACGTTAATGCAGTCGGTGAGCTTTCCTCCGTAGATAGAGCACAGCTTTTGCTTCGGGTGAATATCAATTTCATGCTTCCGGGAAAGGGCGGTCCATTCGGCACTATCAACGGCGGTATCTTTCTTAACCACGAGCGGCCGAACCCCGCAGCGTTTGGCAATGACGTCGGCACGGGTCAGCGGTTTTTCCTGGTTGAGCAATTGGTTGGCATTTTCGAGCAGGAAATCCACATCGTCATCGGTCGGTTCTGCGGAGGTTTGATCAACCCGGGTATCGGTGGTGCCGATGCAGGTGCGGTTGCCCATCGGAATCATAAAAAACAGCCGGCCGTCGGAGGCGAAGAAGGTGAGTACGTGTTTCGTTTTAGTCACGCGCGGCACAATGATGTGTGCACCTTTGGAGAAGATGTGTTTGAAATCACTTTCGATGCGCAGGATCTGGTTGATCCGGTCGGCGTAGGGCCCGGCGGCATTCACGAGCGTTTTGGCTTTGATGGAAATCTCGTTGCCGGAAATGTGATCCTGCAGGGTGCAGTGCCAGAGCCCGTTTTTCCAATCGGCAGTAATCAGTTCGAGGTAGTTGATGGCATTGCCGCCTTTAAGCAAGACGCGGCGAATAAAACTGAACGCAAAGCGGGTATCGTTTTCGACGAAGTAGCAGTCGGAATATTCCAGTCCGCCGGCCAGATGCTCCGTGTTTACCATCGGCGCATCCTTTCGAATTTTTGAAACCGTCAACAAGCGGGGCGGACGGGTTTTGAAGCGGCCCATAAACCAGTAGATCACGGCGCCGATCCAAACCAGAAAAAGGGGCTTTCTGAATCCTTTGGCAATGCTGGTGAAAAAGCGGATTTCCTGCACCTGCGAGGGAAAGGAATCCATCAGATGGTTGCGGCTTTTGCATAAACCCCAGACCAACGGGAATTCAAAGTTTTCGAGATATTTAATGCCGCCCCAGGCGAGGTTGGAGCTTTGCTGAGAGGTGCTCGAAGCAAAGTCGCCTTTGTCGACCACCGTGACTTTTGCACCTTTCCCGGCGAGAGCCGCGGCGGAGACGGCTCCATTAATGCCGGCACCGATGATCAGGCAGTCCTGCACATCGTTGCGCGCGCGGTCGATACAGCTGGTTCGGAGAGCGTTCATGGTTTTTTTGTTAAAGGTCTGAAGGTCCAAGGTCGAACGTCTGAAGTTCGCTGGTCGGGAAGTTGTAGTCCTTCGACCTTGGACTTTGAGACCTTCGACCCATATTCCCTTTTCATTAAAGAGTCACCTTTACGTTTTTGAGTTTGAGGACATCGTAGGAATAGACTTCGCGCACGAAGACAATCAGGCAGGCGAGAATCGGAACGGCCAGCACGAGGCCGAGCGCGCCGAGCGCCATGGTGATGAGCAGCTGGAACAGCATGAGATAGCCGGCCGGAATATTAAGCTGGGCTTTGACCACCTGCGGGGTGATGACATTGCTTTCCAGAAACTGGCAGAAGAGATAGACCGGAATATAGATCAGCAGCTTCGACGGGTCGGAATAGGCGAGCGTGAAAATCGTGATCGGAAGAATCGGCAGCACGGCTCCGATGTTTGGAATAAACGTGGCGAACCCGGCAAACAGGGCCACCACCATAGCGTTGGGCATACGCAGAATGACACCGAGCAGTATATAAACGAGCAGGACAATCACGGTGACGGAAAACAACTGGGCATGCAGCCATTTGGTGAGGGTTGAGCCGAGCGTGTTGATGATCTGAACCGCCCGTTTTTGATTATTCTTCGGGATGAGATAGAGCAGAGCAATGATGTAGCTCTTCGGTTCGAGCAGAAAAAAGACGGCAATAAAAAGGACCAGGCCGAGGTTGACCAGAATACCGGCCAGCAGCCCGATCCCGCCCATTAAATCCGGAGCGATGGCCATGCCGGATTTAACCAGCCAGTTGAATATGTGCTGAATCGTTTCTGCATCAATCGCTTCGTCGGTAGCGGCTGTTGGAATTTCAGGGAGAATGGAGCGCAACGGAGGATTGGCCTCCCAGACGCGTTGGTAGGAGGTTTTGGCGCTTTCCACCGCGGCGGGCATATCCTGCACCAGATCGGCCACGCCTTTTCCAAGGGTTGGAAGAATCCAGAGCGAGAGCAGGGTGATGACGGTGAAGCTGAAAAGGATGGCGATGGCCACGGCGGGGCCGCGTTTCATTCCCTTTTTCTGAAGAAACTGCATGGGCTGCGCCATGGCAATGGCAATGACGATGGAGGCGAAGGCCAGCGCCAGAATTGATCGGGTGGACCAGAGGGCGTACAGCAGAATGAGTAGAAGTATGGTTGCCAGAGTGCGTTTAAAATAATCGCCGAATGTCATGCGGTTTCCCCCGAGGTCGATTGTAGATTCGAAAGACTATAAAGGATGGAATGGAGGTAGCTCAAACTTATTGACGCGGCATCCAAACGAGGAGGGTTTCGCCACACAATTGCTTCTCAATTGTGCGGCCATTATTTCGAAGTATGTGGTGGGCGGTAATCAACCGAACCGGGTGCAGAATTGGCAGCGCTGGCAGAAGGGCTCAACCAGTTCGTTGCGGGCAAACCCTTCGCGCATAGCCCGGGCGCGCGGTGAGTCGAGGGCTGCAGCGACGCCGCCTTTCTGCACATGGCCCAATTCAAGATCGCCCTTGTAATCGAGGCAGCAGGCCACAACCCGCCCATCGGCGAGAATGGCGCAGTGGGTTTCGAGTGCTTTACAGGTGCCGCGGGTTCGGGCTTCGGTCTGCTGCGAATCGGCGGGCCACTCGAAGCGGGTATCCGAATGGAGAAATGCGCGGCCGCCGAGGCAGTAATTCTTTTTGCGGGGCGTAAAGGGGCGTTCGGGAATGGAGATCTGCAGGGTGGTTTCGATGTGCTGACGAACCTTCCGGTTCCAGCTGGCGAGCGTTGCGGATTGGGCTTCGCCTTCATTCCATAAGCGGAGGTTGATGTAGAGGTCCGGACGCCGGGCCAGTGCCAGTTTTACAAACGTCAGGCTGTTGTCCAGCGCGACTAAGGCTTCGTCCGTGTTCGGCAGTTCCTGTAAGGCGTGCAGGGAAAAATTAATCTGCCGCAGGGTCGCCGCTTCGAGCAGCATCTGGGCGTGCTTGGCAATCATCAGGCCGTTTGTGGTCAGGTTCACGCGCAGGTTCCGATCGGCACAGGCCTGGATGAATTCGGGCAGTTGCGGATGGAGCAGGGGTTCGCCGAGTACGTGCAGATAGACAGCTTCGACGATCCCCTTCAGCGAATCCAGCGTGGATTCGAACAATTCCTGCGACATCCATTGCCGGAGCCCTTTGATGGAGGGGCTGGGACAGAAGGAGCAGCTCAGATTGCAGGCATTACTGATTTCAATGTAGGCGCGATTCATCCCGGCAATCTATGACGCTTCCGGGATAAAACACAGCCGCAAAAGTGCGCATTTAAGTCTGCCCCGATTTTTTCGCGAACTTTTTTAAATCATTTGCAAAGATAGGTCCCGTCACAGGCGTATCCCCTAAGCCGGCAGATGCCGGCGATTAGAACTGGATGAACGGATAAAAGGATGAAGGAAATGACGGGTTTGAAAAGTCAGCTTAAAGGCCGCGACCCGCTGAAGCCAATCATCCCGCCATCCAATGATCCCATTCCCAATTCTCTGGAGGACGCCATGGAACAGTATCAATCATCCCTGTTGCGATACGCCACCCGTGTATTGAATAACGAAGATGCCGCGCAGGATGTGGTGCAGGAAACCTTTATCCGGCTGAACAGCAATCTCGACCGCATTGCCGAACGCGGCGTGCAGCTCAAAGGCTGGCTGTTCCGCACCACGCACAACGCCGCCGTCGATTACATCCGCAAGGAATCCCGCCGTCGCAGCCTGCACGAACGGCAATCCAAACAAGCCGACCTGTTTGTCAACGATCCCGAAGCCCAGCAGCAGCGCGATGAAAAACAGGCGGTGGTGATGCAGCACCTCAATACGCTGAAACCCAAAGAACGCGAGGTGCTCGTGCTCCGGCTGCAGGAAGGCATGTCCTACAAAGAAATTGCCGGCGTTCTCAAACGGTCGGAAGGCTACGTTGGAACCCTGATCCATACCGCAACCAAAAAACTTTCCCGAAGCCTGCAGCAGGCGGGGGTGGTATCATGAAAAACTGCAAAAAATTTGAAAAACAACTCACCGCTTATCTCAATGGCGAACTTTCGGAATCCGCGTTCCAGACCTTGGAAAAGCATTTGAACTCCTGCATATCCTGCCGGGAGGAATTGGAGCTTCAGCGGTCGACCCTGCACCTGCTCGGAGCCACACTGGAAGCAGCGCCTGCTCCGGAAGAGTTGACGGCCTGGCGCAAGAGCCGGGTGCGGAAACCGGTTCATAAATCGACGTTGGCCGATTTCTGGTACAGCCCGCAAACCCGCGCCGCGCTGATCACAGCCGCTGCCTGCAGTCTTTTTGTTGTGCTCAGTCTCAGTTTTGTGATGGTGACCGTGGTGAAGAAAGAAGATGTACGGTTCGAGCCGAAAGAAGTGGCGGAACACAACATTGCCTTTGAAGCAAAGTCGGTGCCGGTGCTTCGACAGACGGCTGCCGCGATGCGCCCGAAAGAGGATTTCTATGGCTTTGTTGCTCCGAAACCTGCTCCTGCGGGAAAGGCTTACGCGTCGAAATCATCCGGGAGTATGCTTCCGAACAAGCGGGTCTTTGATGCCGAGCAATACGATATGATTGTGGAGAATGTTTTTAAAACAGCTCTGGAAAACCCGCTCTCGACGTTTTCGATTGATGTGGATCGGGCGGCCTATGCCAACGTGCGCCGCTTCCTGACGCAGGATCAGTTGCCGCCGATGGATGCCGTGCGGATTGAGGAAATGGTCAACTATTTCGACTACGATTATCCGCAGCCCGCCGGTGAAGACCCGTTTGTGGTTTCGATGGAAGTGGCCGATTGTCCGTGGAATCCGGGCAATCAGCTGGCGTTGATCGGCCTCCAGGGATTGGAAATTGAAACGGAGGATCTGCCGCCGAACAATCTGGTTTTCCTGTTGGATGTTTCCGGTTCGATGAATGATTCCGACAAACTGCCGCTGTTGCAGTCGGCGATGAAACTGCTGGTGAATCAGCTGCGGCCCGAAGATCGGGTTTCGATTGTGGTCTATGCCGGAGCGGCCGGCCTTGTGCTGGAGCCGACCGCTGACAAAGGGCGGATTCTGGATGCCGTTAAGCGGCTGAATGCCGGCGGCTCAACGGCGGGCGGGGCCGGCATTGAACTGGCTTATAAAATCGCAAAACAGGAATTTATTCCCGATGGAAACAACCGCGTTATTCTGGCGACTGACGGCGACTTCAATGTGGGCGCAAGTTCCGACGGTGATCTGGTTCGGCTCATCGAAGAAAAGCGCGATTCGGGGATTTACCTGACGGTACTCGGATTCGGTACGGGCAATTACAAGGATTCAAAAATGGAAAAACTGGCCGATTCCGGCTACGGAAACTACGCCTATATCGATGACATTCTGGAAGCCAAAAAAGTGCTGGTGAAGGAAATGGGCGGCACGCTCGTCACCATCGCCAAGGATGTGAAAGTGCAGGTGGAATTTAATCCGAGCCGCGTGAAGGGCTATCGTCTGATCGGCTATGAAAACCGGATGCTGGCCGCGGCCGATTTTAATGACGACCTCAAGGATGCCGGTGAACTCGGCGCGGGCCATACCGTGACCGCGCTCTACGAACTGATTCCGGCGGGATCGGAAATGGACATTCCAATGGCTGGAGAACTGAAATATCAGGCCACCCGCGTGCTCGAAAGTGATGAGCTGATGACCGTGAAACTGCGCTATAAAAAACCCGATGAAAATGAGAGCAAGCTGATCACCCGGGCGGTTGCGGTGAATGAAATCCAATCCTTGGAAAGCGGAGGAAACATCGGATTCGCCAGCGCGGTCGCTGAATTCGGCATGCTGTTGCGGGGTTCCGAATTCAAAGGAAATTCCAGTTACGACGACATCCTGCGCCGCGCCAAAGCCGCCAAAGGATCGGACGATGAAGGCTATCGCGCAGAATTCATCCGGCTCGTGGAAAAAGCACAGCTTTTGGATCAATAGGATGTAAACAGCAAAAAGGCCCCGCACGATATAGCGGGGCTTTTTTTGACCTCCGTGGCCGTTTCCAATCCCTGGAAGGTGCTTGTTTTCAAGCAAATCGGATGGTTTTGGTACAAAATCTCAATTAGAATTTGAAACCGGCATTTCTATACCATATCTTGTGTCGCTCAAGGTGATTTAGACAATATGTGGTGTATCGGCAGCTAATTGTGCCGAATGAAGCGCAAATCCCGAATATTCAAGCTGTTAAGTTGATTTGTGTATGATTTAGATAAAAAGGCCGGAAAATGAGTAACAGATTGTTGGTAGTAAAACGAAGTGGTGAAAAGGCGGAGCTGGACCTGGAGAAGATTCATAAAGTCATCACCTGGGCGGCGGAAGATCTTGAAAATGTGTCGGTTTCGCAGGTGGAGCTGAAATCGCAGATTCAGATGTATGACGGCATTCGGACGTCCGATATTCACGAAACGATTATTAAAGCGGCGGCGGATCTGATTTCGGATGAAACGCCGGATTATCAATATCTTGCGGCACGTCTGGCGGTCTTCCATTTACGCAAAAAAGCCTATGGCCGTTTTACGCCGCCGGCGCTGTTTGAGCATGTTTCCAAAATGGTGAAAGCCGGGCGTTATGATCCGCATCTGCTGGAGGATTACACCAAGCAGGAACTCGATGCGATGGATCGGTTTATCGATCACAGTCGCGACCTGACCTTCAGCTATGCCGCTGTAAAACAGCTCGAAGGAAAATACCTCGTGCAGGACCGGGTGAGCGGACAGATTTTTGAAAGTGCCCAGTTTTTGTACATTCTGGTGGCGGCCTGCCTGTTTGCCCATTACCCGGCAGCAACGCGGCTGAAATATATTGAGCGGTTTTACAACGCGGTTTCTACGTTTAAAATTTCGTTACCGACGCCGATTATGGCCGGCGTCCGCACGCCGACGCGCCAGTTTTCCTCCTGTGTATTGATCGAATGCGGCGACAGCCTGGATTCGGTGAATGCCACTTCCAGCGCGATCATTAAATACGTCAGCCAACGGGCGGGCATTGGAATCAACGCCGGCCGCATTCGCGCACTGGGCAGCCCGATCCGCAATGGCGAAGCGTTTCACACCGGCTGCATTCCGTTTTATAAACATTTCCAGACGGCGGTGAAAAGCTGTTCGCAGGGCGGGGTGCGCGGCGGCGCGGCGACCCTGTTTTACCCACTGTGGCACTTGGAAGTGGAAGATCTGCTGGTGCTGAAAAATAATCGCGGTGTGGAAGAAAACCGTGTGCGCCATCTCGACTACGGCGTGCAGTTTAATAAATTGATGTATCAGCGCATGCTGAAGAACGAGCACATTTCCCTGTTCAGTCCGAGCGATGTGCCGGGCCTCTACGATGCCTTCTTCGAAGATCAGGCGGAATTCGAACGGCTTTATCTGAAATACGAAGCTGATGACTCGATTCGCAAAAAGAAGATCCAGGCCTTGGAACTTTTCACGCTGTTTGCGCAGGAGCGCGCGAGCACCGGCCGGATTTATCTGCAGAATGTCGACCACTGCAATACGCACAGTCCGTTTGATCCGTCGGTGGCACCGGTTCGTCAGAGTAATCTCTGTCTGGAAATTGCACTGCCGACCAAGCCGCTGAATGATGTAAACGATACCGAAGGCGAAATTGCGCTCTGTACGCTTTCCGCAATCAATCTGGGTGCCATCCAATCGCTGGATGAACTGGAAGAGCTTTCCGACCTCGCCGTGCGGGCGCTTGACAGTCTGCTGGATTATCAGGCCTATCCGCTGCCCGCCGCCCAAAAGGCATCGATGGATCGGCGCACGCTGGGGATCGGCGTGATTAACTATGCGTACTACCTCGCGAAAAACGGCGTGCGTTATTCCGACGGATCGGCCAAAGGGCTCACGCACCGGACGTTCGAAGCACTGCAGTATTATCTGCTGAAGGCATCGGTGGGATTGGCGAAGGAATTCGGGCCGTGTCCGAAGTTTAATGAAACCACCTATTCCAAAGGCATTCTGCCGATCGAAACCTATAAAAAGGCATTGGATGAAGTCTGCAACGAGCCGCTTCAGCTCGACTGGGAAAGTCTGCGCAAGGAGATCGTTGAACATGGACTGCGCAACTCCACGTTGACCGCGCTGATGCCTTCGGAAACGTCGTCGCAGATTTCAAATGCCACCAACGGAATTGAACCGCCGCGCGGATTGATCAGCGTGAAGTCCAGTAAGGATGGAGTGCTGAAACAGGTGGTTCCGGAGTTTGGAAGACTGAAGGATCAGTATGAACTGCTCTGGGATATTCCGGATAACAGCGGCTATCTGGAACTGGTGGCGATTATGCAGAAGTTTATCGACCAGACTATTTCGGCCAACACCAACTACGATCCGGCGCGCTATCCCGAAAATAAGGTGCCGGTGAAACAGGTCCTGAAAGATATGTTGAAAGCATATTCGCTGGGGGTTAAAACGCTCTATTATCACAATACACGCGATGGCGCGGCGGACCGTATGGGAGAAATTCAGGACAACGATTGCGCCGGCGGCGCCTGCAAAATTTAGAGGAACAGATCATGGCTTTTTCAACGTTCAGACAGGCACAGAACAACCCGCTCACCGAACCGATGTTTCTGGGAAACAGCGTGAATGTTTCGCGCTTCGATCAGCAGCGGCACCCGATTTTTGAAAGTATCATCGAAAAACAGCTCTCGTTTTTCTGGCGTCCGGAAGAAGTGGATATTTCGAAGGACCGCGCCGACTGGCAGTCGCTGACCGACTGCGAGCAGCATATCTTTATTTCGAATCTGAAATATCAGACCCTGCTCGATTCCGTGGCGGCCCGCAGTGTAAACGTCTGCCTGCTTCCGCTGGTTTCACTGCCCGAACTGGAGACGTGGGTGGAAACCTGGGCGTTTGCCGAAACCATCCATTCGCGATCCTACACACATATTCTGCGCAACCTGTTTTCCGATCCGAGTGCTGTGTTTGATGACATCATGCTGAATGAAAACATCATTAATCGCGCAACCGATATCACCAAACATTTTGATGAAATCATCCTGATGTCGCACATCTACCACTCGCAGGGTGAAGGTGCGGTGCAGTATGAAGGCCGGACCATTAATGTAACCCGTCGTGAAATGAAAAAGCGGCTCTATCTGGCGATCTGCGCGATCAATGCGCTCGAAGCCATTCGCTTCTATGTTTCCTTTGCCTGCTCCTTTGCCTTCTCCGAACGGGAACTGCTCGAAGGAAATGCCAAGATCATCAAACTGATCGCCCGCGACGAAGCGCTGCATCTGACCGGAACACAGCATATTCTCAACCTTTGGGCCGACGGCCGCGACGATCCTGAAATGGCCGATATTGCCGCCGAGCTGCATGGCGACGGTCTTAAACTGTTTCTGGATGTCGTGGAGCAGGAAAAAGCCTGGGCGGATTATCTGTTTAAAGACGGATCGATGATCGGGATGAACGCCGCAATTCTGAAACAGTATGTGGAATACATCAGCAACCAACGCCTGCTCGCCATCGGCTACGAACCGCAGTTTGATATTAAGACCAATCCGCTGCCGTGGATGAATTCATACCTCGTCAGCGACAACGTGCAGGTGGCGCCGCAGGAAGCAGAGATTTCCTCCTATCTCGTTGGTCAGGTGGATTCCTCCGTGAACAGCAGCGATTTTGACGGCTTCGAACTCTAGTTATGGCGCATTTGATTTACGTCGATGAAGTGCTCAAGCCGGTTCCTTACGAGGAATCGGACGAGCATAATGTGCTCAGTTGCCTGGAAAAAAAAGGCGTTGAACTGCACAGCCATTGCCGCTCCGGATTTTGCGGAACCTGCCGTGCGATGCTGTTGCGCGGGCAGGTGAAATATCCCGCCGGTCCGCCGCTCGCCTATCTGCGCGAAGGCGAAATTCTGCCCTGCTGCTGCGAACCCGTCACCGACATCGAAATCAAAACGTATTGATGCACATGATCGGGTTTAAAAGTCATCCTGCATGTTCAGGATGACTTTCTTATGAATCCGGTTAGCGGGGCAGGTCGTGTCTCAGGCGGAGGGTTGCTGCCACCATATTGTTCAAAGAGGCCAGCGTTTCCGGCCACGCCCGGGTTTTCAGTCCGCAGTCGGGATTAACCCACAGCCGTTCATCGGGAATCACTTTACGGGCCTTTTGAAGCAGGTCGAAAATTTCCTCCTCAGACGGGACGCGCGGGGAATGAATGTCCCAAACGCCGGGACCGATATCATTTGGATATTCAAAATCCTTGAAGGCATCGAGCAGCTCCATTCCGCTCCGGCTGGATTCAATGCTGACGACGTCGGCATCCATGGCTGCAATGGCTTTGGCAATGGCATTGAATTCGCTGTAGCACATATGGGTGTGAATCTGGGTGCTGTTTTTCACGCCGCCAACGGTTAGTCGGAAACCGTCTACGGCCCAGTCCAGATAGTCCTGCCGGTCCGCAATGCGCAGAGGCATCCCTTCCCGCAGAGCGGCTTCGTCAATTTGGATGATGCTGATTCCGGCGGCTTCCAGATCCTGAACTTCATCGCGTATGGCGAGTGCCAGTTGCCGGCAGACTTCACTGCGGGGAAGATCGTCGCGCACAAAGCTCCAGCATAAAATGGTGACGGGACCGGTGAGCATACCTTTCAAGGGTTTGTCGGTCTGCTCCTGGGCATATCGGGTCCACTCCACCGTCATGGAAGCGGCGCGTGAAACATCGCCGTAGATAATCGGAGGTTTGACGCATCGGCTTCCGTAGCTCTGCACCCATCCGTTTTGTGTAAAACAGAATCCTTCGAGCTGTTGCCCGAAATATTCAACCATATCATTGCGTTCGGCTTCGCCGTGAACCAGTACATCGAGCCCGATCTCTTCCTGCGTACGGATCACATCCCGGATTTCCTTCCGTATGAATTCCTGATAGTCCGCATCGGAACATTGTCCCGTTCGAAAAGCGCGGCGTGTCCTCCGGATTTCGTTGGTTTGCGGAAAGGAACCAATGGTGGTGGTCGGGAAGGGGGGCAGGTTCAACCGATTCTGCTGTTCTTTGATCCGAACGGAAAATGGAGCGCGCCGTTCGGTCATGGCCGAAGTTATGTTTTCAGTACGCTGGCGTATTGCAGGGTTCAAAGTGCGCGGGCTCGATTTCCGGTTACGAATGGATTTTATATTTTCCTGCAGTATCCGATCCATATCGGAGCTAAGCGCCGCTTCCCTCAAGAATGAGATTTCGTCGCATTTCTGAACCGCAAAGGCCATCCAGTCGCGCAGCTCCGGATCGAGTTCAGTTTCCTGCTGAAGGTCCACCGGTGAATGGAGAAGCGAGCAACTGCTGCCGATCCAAAGCTTTTCCGAACCTTGGTTGTCGATGGCATTGCGCAGCAACTGCGTGGCTTTGATTCCGTAGGTTTTCCAAATATTCCGACCGTTTACCACGCCCAGTGAAAGCTGTTTTTCCTTTGGCCATTTTTTCAGCACTTGCTGGAGCTGACCGGAGCCGTGCACCAGATCGATATGCAGCACATCAACCGGAAGTTCCGCAACCCATTCCAGATTGTCTTCCAGTTTCCCAAAATAGGTAGCCAGCATCAGGTCGCTTTTCCCGGCCGCAGATTTGAGCTTTTCATAAACCCGTGGGGCGAGCGCTTTCACTTCGTCCGGCAGGTCAGTGCATAGCACCGGCTCATCCAGTTGAATGCAGTCAGCCAGTTGTGCCAGTTCCGCAATAACGGTTTCATAAATACCGAGAATGGTATCCAGATAATCCCAGCGGTTTCCGCCATCCATATCTTTGGCCAGCTGGAGAAACGTCAGCGGACCCACCAGTACCGGTTTCGGAAAAAAACCATTCGCAATGGCTTCGCGCGTTTCATCGACCAGTTTTGAGGAGGAATACTTCAGTTCCATTCCTTCGGTAAACTCGGGCACAATGTAATGGTAGTTGGTATCAAACCATTTGGTCATTTCCATGGCGGTGATCCCGTATTCCGCATCGCCCCGGGCCATACGGAAATAAAGATTTTCCGGACAGCTGGACGGAATGGTGTTGAACCGCGGGGGAACCGCGCCCAGCATCAATGCGGTATCAAGCATGTGGTCATAGAGCGAAAAATCGCCGGTGGCCACGGTGTCGAGGCCGCTGTCCTGTTGAATCTGCCAGTGTTCCTGCCTCAGTTTTGCCGTGCGAAGGTTGAGGGTTTTCAGTGGAATTGATCCCGACCAGTAGGCTTCGAGGATATGTTTCAGTTCACGGTGGGTTCCAATTCGCGGGAATCCGAGGATATGTGCTTTCATGCTTATTTCCTTGTTGGTTAAAGGCAGGCACGACCGCACGCGGGATTGCACCGTTGCCGATTGAACAGCGACGGTTTTTTTGCAACACTCGAAGCGCGGAGCGTAACTGCTTGGTTACTCTTAACAGGTCGTCTTCTGGCTTCCGGCTTTGGGAACTCCTTCCTTCCCACACTAAATGTGCAGTGGTTTAAAGAGCCCGATCCGGTTACAGCGGCGCGTCCGCGACGGATTTTCACCGTCTTCCGTTTCCTGTTAAATTTGTTTATGCGGATAAACGGATATATTAATTCCGTAACGGCAACAACCCTTTTTATTCCCTATTTATCCCTGTCTCGACACCTCACGGCATTTCTGTATTCTGCGTTCCAATTATTGGAAACGAGGAATTTATGAATGTTTTATTGGTAGGAGATATTGTCGGGAAGCCCGGACGCAATGCCTTTACGCAGGTGGCCGCCCAGTTGCGGGAAGAAGGCCGCGTCGACTTCATCATTGCAAATGCGGAAAATTCAGCCGCCGGCCGCGGGCCGACTCCGGATATGGCCAACGCCATTCTCAGCGCCGGCGCCGATGTGATCATTCTGGGCGATCACGCCTGGGACAGTCGGGAAATGGTGGCCGGGATTGATTTGGAAGAGCGGATTATCCGCCCGGCCAATTTCGGAAAAGGCGCACCCGGAAAAGGATGGGTGCGGGTTGATACCCCCGAAGGACCAATTGTGGTGATGCAGCTGATTTGCCGTGTATTTATGCAACCGAATTACGACTGCCCGTTTCAGATGGCCGACCGTTTGCTGAAAGGGCAGCTGAGCAGCGATAAAGTCATTTTCGTGGATTTCCACGGTGAAGCATCTTCTGAACGCATGGCGATGGGCCGTTTTCTCGATGGCCGCGTTTCCTCCGTCACCGGAACACACACGCACTGTCAGACTTCCGACAACCGGATTCATCCGGGCGGTACCGCCTATATGACCGATCTCGGCATGACCGGCCCGCAGGATTCCATCCTCGGCCGCGAAGTGGAACCCGTTGTCAAAAAATTCCTGACCGGTGTCCCTCAAAAATTCGACGTCGCCAAAGGTAATCCCACCCTCGAAGGCGCGATCGTCGACGTCGACATGAAAACAGGCAAAGCCCGCTCCATCGAGCGCATCCGTATTTCCGTCTAACCCATGGCTGAGAAGCGCCAGATCTATTCGGTCTCCGAAATCAACCGCAAGGCGCGGATGGTGTTGGAATCCGCTATGGGCGAGCTGTGGGTGGAGGGCGAGCTTTCGCGCGTTACGGTCCATTCGAGCGGGCATTGGTATTTTACGCTGAAGGATGCGGGCGCGGCGGTTTCGTGCGCGATGTTTGCGCGGGATAATGCAACCGTTTTATTCCATCCGAAAGACGGCATCAAGGTGCAGATGCTGGCGCGTCCGAGTTTGTACGAGGCGAGCGGGCGGTATCAGCTGATTGCCACCAAAATGGAGGAGGCCGGAAAGGGCAATCTTCAGGAGCAGTTCGAAAAGCTGAAGGCCCGGCTGGCGGAAGAAGGGCTGTTTTCCAATGATCGGAAAAAGCCGTTGCCGGTACTTCCGAGAAAAATCGGGGTGGTTACCTCACCGACCGGCGCGGCGATTCGCGATATTATTAATGTACTCACCCGTCGTTTTCCAAACCTTGGAATTCTGCTGATTCCGGCAAAAGTACAGGGGGCCGGCGCGGAAGTGGGCATTGCTAAAGCGATTCGTTATTTGAATACGCGCGGCGACATTGACGTGATGATTGTCGGGCGGGGCGGCGGATCGATTGAGGATCTGTGGTGTTTTAATGAAGAAGTCGTGGCGCGGGCCATTTTTGAATCGGACATTCCGGTGATTTCGGCGGTCGGGCATGAGATTGATTTTACGATTGCTGATTTTGTGGCGGATGTGCGGGCACCGACGCCTTCGGCGGCGGCGGAATTGGCGGTGCGGGAAAAGGGCGATCTGGAGGATCAGATTTCGCTCTGCAATCGGCGGTTAAAGCAGAGCCTGAAAACGATGAATCAGGATTTCCGGCTGCGGCTGAATCGGGCGGCGCATAGTTATGTGTTCCGCGAGCCGGCGGCGTTGGTGAAGCAGTATCGGCAGAATATCCAATCGCTGGAAACGCGGATGGGCGATCTGCTGAAGCTGGAAGTGCGTTCGATGTTCCAACGGTTGGAACGTTCCAATGTCCGGATGGCGCATCTGCTGGAATCGGGGGTGCGGCAGTCGCATCAACGGGTGGATGAACTGGGGATGGTGTTGCGGCACGAAATGGAGCGGAAGACCGAGCGGGATCGTCAGAAACTTCAGGGATTGGAAAACCAGTTGCGTATGCTGAATCCGCTGGCGGTGCTGGGGCGGGGCTATAGCCTGACGCGTAAACCGGACGGTTCGGTGGTTCGGAGTGCGGCCGATGTTCACGCCGGCGATTCGCTGGTGACGCAATTGGCGGATGGAAAAGTGATTTCTACTATTACGGAAAAAGAGTAAAGAACGTCTTCGGGAGATAGATTATGGCTGAGAAAAAAAGTGCAGGTTTTGAACCGTCGCTGGAACGGCTTGAAGAATTGGTGGACCAGATGGAAAGCGGTGAGCTGAGTCTGGAGGCAATGATTAAACATTTTGAAGAGGGCTCAAAGCTGGTGGAGGTCTGCACCAAAAAACTGAATGAAGTGGAGCAGAAGATTGAGAAGCTCGTCAAAAAAGACGGGGAGCTGAAAGAGGTTCCGTTTGAGGTGGAGGACTAGATGAACCGGAAAAATATCATGCTGGTCGGTTTTTGCGGGCTTATGATTTTGAGCGCACTGTTCTCGGCGATCAGCCGGCGGCGTGCAGAAGTGGAGCCCTCGCATCAGCTTGTGGATATTCCGGACTCCCGTTTTGTGCCTCGGCAACGCCCGATTGAGGGAACTAATATTGCCCGTGAATACAGCAATGCGATTGCGGATGCGGTGGAGAAAGTGATGCCTTCGGTGGTGGTGATCCGCACGGAGAAAGTGTCGGTGAAACGTCAGGAGATGGTTGATCTGTTCGGGTTTCGCAAATACTACCGCTACGTTCCCGAGGAGCTGATGGGGGAAGGGTCGGGCGTGATTATTGATGAGCGCGGCCATGTGCTTACGAGCTGGCATGTGATTGAGGGCGCGCGCGACGGGGCCGTGGTGCTGAATGATGGAACGAAGATGGCGGCCGAGCTGATCGGTTTTGATCGTGCCACAGATCTGGCGGTGTTGAAGATTAAAGGGGAAGGAATCAATTGTCCGGCGGTTGAATTCGGCGATTCCGATCTGGTTCGGGTGGGGGAGGTTGTGATTGCGATCGGGTCACCGTTTAGTCTGCAGAGTTCGGTTACGGTGGGGCACGTCAGCCAGAAAGGGCGGAAGGTTCATATTCTGCCCTATGAAGATTTTATTCAGACCGATGCCGCCATTAATGAGGGCAACAGCGGCGGACCGCTGATTGATGTGGATGGGCGTTTGATCGGGATTAACACGGCCAAGAAAACGGATGATCAGCAAAAGGGCGTTGGCATTGCTTTTGCGGTGCCGTCTGATCTGGCGATGGTGGTGGCGAAGTCCATCATTGAAAAGGGCGTTCATGAATGGCCGTGGATCGGGGCGACATTTTATACGGTCGAAAAAAACTATCGGGACGGAATTTTCAATGGAGCAGGTGTGATGATTTCCCAGGTGTGGAATAATACGCCGGCTTCGCGGGCGGGTCTTCAGTCCGGCACTGCGGTGCTTCAGGTGGATGGAATTCCGGTGCAGACGGAGCAGGATATTGAACGAATCATTTATAATAAATCCGTTGGAGATTCGGTTAAATTTCTGTTCGAGCTCAAAGAAAAAGAGCAGCTCGAAGTTGAGCTGCTCCTTGAAGAATTCCCGGGAATGACCGGCTAGCTGTCGCGCAGTCCGCGAACCACTGCCTGGTCGAATCCGAGCGGAACGAGAAACTCGCTCATCAACCATGCCGGAGGCGTGGTGCCGAGTTCTGCCTGAATGCAGCTTTCGGTATAGGCCTTCCACGCATCTTTATGGGCCAGCAATGGCGGAAGCGAAGATCCTGCATCCCCGCCATTGATGATGGCCCTTGAAATATTCTGCTGGGCTTCAGCCGAACGGACATAGTTCTCGAGCTGGGCCTGCGTTAAATTCGGGCCGATACTGGCTAATTTACGAACCATTGTTTGTTGCTGGCTATTCAATGCTTCAGGGAAACTGAAGGCACGGTAAGCCGCTGCAGCTTCTTCAAATCCGTTCTGTTCGAAGAACTCGATCCGTTTATTGGTGCGTGCCGCCGGATCGCTCCAGGCTTCGCCGAGATATACCACTTCGGTGAGGCCGGATGAGAAGCCGGCCAGCCACCCCAGGCGACCGTTTTCTATATCCTGCGGAAGTGTGAACACCGTATGACCGATCATGATCCGATGCGTGTCTTCTGTTGAGTCCAGTACCTCCACAAAAATTTTCGTGCGGGCATGCAGATAATCCTTTGCGGCTCGGCGCGGGAAAAGCTGCTGGTTATAAACCGGCCAGGCCAGTGCCATGGTTTTCAGCGCAAGGTCGCTGTCGGATTTGGCGGTGTAGCCATTGGGCACACCGGTTTCCAGCAGGATGTCTTTATGCGAAAACTTAGGGAGAAGCAGGGCGGTCGGATTGCCGTTCACCGGGAATGTCCCCGGCTCAATTCCGGCAGCAAGCTGCAGGAAATTGAAGGCGGTCAGGTCGTACTGTCCGTGGAACGACTGGCCTTCTTCTGCGGATACCAGACCATCTTCAACGCTGGTTTTCGTATTCGCGGAATTAGGGCTGAACAGGTTGACCATCACAAAGGGCTGGTCACCATATACCGCACGTTCGAAGGAAAGGTTTGCGGCTGTTGTTTTGGAATAATCAGCCTGCTGTGCCTGGAGATAAATCCAGGGGCGGGTTGCTCCTCCGCTGAAGTGGTTCGGCTCGATGTAGACATTGAGCTGTTCAACCACATTCAGCGCGAGCACCACCACGAGGGTAATCAGCACGATAACGGTGCAGAGAACCATGTCCGAGAAGGACTCAAAGATGCCATCGCCGTCGGATGGCGCTTCATGACGGGTTGAGGCACGCATTACGCCACCTTCTGATTGGAATCTTCGTCTTCTACTGAGGATTTCTTCTGCAGAAACTGCTGGATGGAGCTCGCGGCAAGCGAGAGCTGTCCGGCAATTTCCTGTGCTTCGATATCCATTTTAGCTTTCGCCATGGTTACCATTTCACCGGTAGCCTGATTGATTGAACTGTGCAGTTCACCAACCGCTGTATTTAATTCGATGGCAGTTCCTTCCACGGCGAGTTTGAAGTCCGCGAGCGAGCCGGAAACAGTGTCGCTGGCCTGATGAACAGATTCGTTCAGACTGTCAAATGCTTCGGTGACCTTGCCGCCGGCTTCACCGATCGTTCCGTTCAGACCTTCGAAGGACTCCGTTACGCCTTCGCCGGCTCTATGGATGGTATCGTTCAGGCCGCTGAAGCATTCATGCAGTTCGTCGCCCGATTTCACAATGGATTCATTAACCGTGCCGATGGCTGCGCGGGTATCTTCGCCGGCTTTCAGAATCTGCTCGTTGTATTCCGAGAGGGAGGTTTCGATGGTGCTGCTGAAGGTGCCCATCTGATCGGTCATGCCCGTGACAGCTTCCGACGTGGCATTGTATGCATGCTGGCCAACGGCCTCGATGGATTCGCCGAATTTAGCCATCGTGGCTTCAATCGAAGCGGCAATGCTAATGGTTAATGAATCAATCTGAACCTGCATGTTTTCGAAGCTGCTGATGACCTTGGCAACCTGCTCGTTCATGGCGCTTTCTTTGCTTTCCGCCTTGATAATCAGCTTGTTGTCCGCATATTCCGCCGCTTCAGAACAGAGTTCTGAAAGGGAGTTCAGTTGCGAAACCGCAACCGCGCGCAGAATCAGGCCGCCGAGTGCGCCGAAAAAGGTGGTGTAGAATGCAGTACCCATTCCTGAGAATGTTGTGCGCATGGCATCCATCATTCCGGTTTTGGACAGGCCGATATTTTCAACCATGCTGCCCAAGCCGGAGATCGAAATAATCAAGCCCACCACTGTGCCGAGCAACCCCATGGAGATAATGAGGGCGGCGATGATGGAAACGCGTCGAACGCGCGAGTTGTACCGGGCATGATAACTGTCAATGGCGGCATGCGGGTCAACAGATTCTCCCTGCTCCTTAAAATTCTGAAGTTTTGCGAACACACCGACCAGATCGGAGTCATCGCCAGAGGACGGAATTTTATTGGAGTGCTTAATGTCGGTAAGTACGGCCCACTCTTTATTCAGTTTGATCGCCGTCAGCAGGGAAATGATGAGTCCTGCGGCAAATGCGAACGCGATGACTACGCTCATAAAGGTTTCATCGGCTTTGAATCCCGCGACCAACTGGTTTCGCGTAATTATACCCATCACGAGAGACAGGCCGCCGGCCCATATACTCCATGATACAATCGGTGTCATTTTTGTTTTCATTTCGGTAACTACTCCCATTCAGGTTATTATCAACTTTAAGTTTAATGCGGACATTAAAAGCAGATCGTATGCCATAGACGGTTCTGCGGAGACAATTTGCGCAGATTCATAAAGGCGGGTTGAACTCTTGCTTTTTATGTAAATTAAATTTCCGCAAAAAATAATGCTTAAAAGCTGGGGTTTTGTTCATCCGTTTCCACACGGCGGAAACGCAGATGCCGTTGCGTGGGCCGCAGTTTGGCTTTCCAAACGGTGAAAAAAAGGTAGAGTGCGCGGGCATTTACAGGAAATAATCTTATGTCGAAAAAGAAAAACAGCCGGCTCGTTGCCGCCGAAATCGTATTCCAATGGTTGGAAGACCAGAGCTTCCCGGACCGCCAGTTAGCTAAATTAAAGGACGATCACGCTTTTATTCTCGAAGTAGTCAACGGGGTGGTGCGCAACCGCGAGATCTTCCAGTGGCTGGAAAGTAAATGGCTTAAAAATGAACCGCAGCTGTTTTACCGGGCCGTGCTTTGGGTCGGGCTTTACCAACTCCTTTTTATGGATAAAGTGGAGGAATATGCTGCGATTAACGAAACCGTGAATGCCGCCAAAGGCCGTCCCGAAGGAAGCGGCCCGGTGAAAATGATCAATGCCGTGCTCCGGCGCGCGCAACGCGAAAAAGCCGGCATATTAAAGGATCTGGAAAATCAGCCGGTACACATCCGACTTTCGCATCCGAAATTTCTGATGGACCGCTGGGCAATCAATTATGGCGAAGAAGACGCCGCTGATCTGGCGAAATGGAACAACGAGCCGCCCGCCACCATTCTTAGAATTGAGCAATCAACTGTCGATGCCGCCGAATTCATCGATAAACTGCGCGAAGCGGATATTGAACCGCTGATGCATCCTTATAGTGATAAAGAGATTTTTCTCATTCTGCCGCGCGGCGTCGGTGTGCGCAAAGTACCCGGCTATACCGAAGGCTGGTTCACTGTGCAGGATCCGGCCACCTCCGTTTCGGTGGATCTGCTCGCACCGCGCCCCGGCGAAACCGTGCTCGATGCCTGCGCCGCGCCCGGCGGAAAAACCGCTATGATCGCCGGCCGGATGGATGGCCGCGGCGAGCTGGTTGCCATGGATATGCACGACGACCGTATTGATGTGCTGAAAGAAAACCAGAAACGTCTCAAGCTCGACTGGATCGAAATTGTGAAAGGCGATGCCCGGAAAGCACTGTCTGTTTTCGGCGATCGGAAATTCGATGCCATTCTGCTGGATGTGCCCTGTTTGAATACCGGGGTGCTGAAACGCCGCGCCGATGCCCGCTGGCGGATCGATCAGGAGCGTATGGAGAGTATTGTTGATTTGCAGCGGGCGATTCTTACCGCCTGCTCAAAACTGCTGAAGGAAAAAGGGCGCATCGTCTACAGTACCTGCAGTCTGGAACCGGAAGAAAATGAAGATCTGGTCGCTAAATGGATTCGGGACAACCCCGATTTCCGCCTCGTGAAAACCGGAAAAGCCTTTCCTCCGGATTCCGGCACCGACGGCGCCTTCGCCGCGCTGCTCAGAAAGAAATAGGCAGAAAAATAAGGGTCCTGAAAAAAGGGCCGATCTGTTTTTCGGTCCTTACTGTTTCTGCCTGTCCCGGAAGTTCTGTTTCTATTCGAAAAGGTCGAGGTGCTCGGCGAGCAGTTTGTTGAGGGTTTGCTCGGCTTCGGTTACGTTGGCCGCATGTTCGGCCTGAGCTGACAGGCGGATTTTCACTTTGCCCTGTCCGGGGTAAAAGCCGAGTTCGACTTCCGAAGGTTGGAAATTTTCGTTTTCGAGAATGGTCACGATATCCGATTCGCCAATTCCCTTGGTTTGAACAAAGCGAACAAACTGCGGTTTGATGTCGGCGTAACGAATCTGCAGCCACGGCATAATCTCTTCTTTAAGAATGGCGTTGAATTCGTTGGGCGGGCCGGGCAGTACAAACAGGACTTTCCCGTTACCCGTTTCAATCCGCTGTCCGGGGGCGGCTCCGACAGAATTAAAAAGAACGGCGGCACTTTCGAGAACCTGCGCCTGTCGGGTGGCGGCAATGGTCATGGTTCGGCCGCGCTGTTCAAACCAGCCCTTCAGATGTTCAACGGTCGGTTGATGGATGACGATCTTCTGGCCGAACAGTTTGGCAAGCGCATCGCGGGTGATGTCGTCGGTGGTCGGGCCGAGGCCGCCGCTCATAAAAACGAGGTCGACGCGGTTGAAGGCGTCTTCCACGGCATTTCCAATGATTGGAATGTCGTCGGGGATGGTGGTGTCGCGCGAAAGGCGCAGGCCGAGCTCGGAAAGGGCCTGGCCGAGATCGCGTCCATGGGTGTTCAGCGTCTGCCCGCTGAGTAATTCATTTCCGATCGAGATAAGTTCCGCTTGTATGTCCATGGTACGCTCCTCAAAATAAGCGGCCATATTGGAGCTATGAAAAATTTGAATCAACAAACTTTAGTGGTGGATAGTGCGGGTGCAAAAATGCGGCTCGATGCGTTTCTGGCATCGGCGCAGGCGGATCTCTCCCGATCGCAGTGCAAAGCGCTCATCGAAAACGAGCGGGTAACGGTGAATGGAGCGAAGTGCAAACCGAATACCAAGCTGAGAAACGGGGATGAAGTGAGCTGGTCAATTCCGCCGCGGGCTCCGCTGGTGGCCATCCCGGAAGATATTCCGCTTACAATTCTTTATGAAGACGATGCGGTTTTAGTGCTGAGCAAACCGCCGGGGCTGGTGGTGCACCCTGCCGTTGGCAATCCATCGGGCACACTGTTGCACGGGCTGCTGTTTCACGACCCGGTTTTCCAAACCCTGGAACGGGCGGGGTTGGTGCATCGGTTGGATAAGGAAACCAGCGGGGTGATGGTGGTGGGTAAATCTGAAAAAGCCATTGCCGAGCTGCAGCGTCAGTTTAAGCAACGGGAAACTGAAAAGGCCTATCTGGCGCTCGTTTGGGGAACCCCTCCGAAAAGCGGGCGCATTGAGACGCTGATCGGGCGGCATCCGGTGCATCGTAAAAAACAGGCGGTCTTGAAAGAGGGCGGCCGAAATGCCATTTCAAATTTCCAATGTCTGGAACAGTTTGAGGAATGTGCGCTGATGCAGGTGAAGATTGAAACAGGCCGTACACACCAGATTCGGGTGCATATGGCCCATATTAAACACCCGATTGTCGGCGATTCGGTTTATGGCCGTTCGCGAAAACATCACCTGCCGCTCAGGCCTGAGCGCCAGATGCTGCATGCGGAAAGGCTGGCATTTACTCACCCGGAATCGGGGAAAAGGCTTTCTTTCGAGGCGCCGTTATTTGATGATATGCGCTCACTTTTGGATGAATTGCGGGAAAGCTGATGGCGGAAACCACCTATTACGGATTAATTGAAGATATCGAGAAGTATCTCGAGTATCAGCGCGATGAAGGCGTCCAGCGGTTGGAGGTCGATCGCGCGGTGCTGGAAGCACTTGCCAAAGATCCCGAACCGGAAGTGCCGGAGGAAGTCGTGGTTGATGCGGTGCCGATTCCGGACGATTTTCAATCGCTGGAAGCCATCGTTGCCCATGTTTCAACCTGCACGAATTGTGACCTCTGTCAGGCGCGCACCACCACGGTGCCGGGAGAGGGGAAGAGCGATGCGCCGGATATTCTTTTTGTCGGCGAGGGCCCGGGTGCGGAAGAGGATATGCAGGGCCGTCCGTTTGTCGGCAAAGCCGGACAGCTGCTCGATAAAATGATCGAGGCCATGGGCTACGCGCGGGAGGACGTTTATATTGCCAATGTGGTGAAGTGCCGTCCGCCGAATAACCGAAAACCGGTGAAGGACGAAATGAAAATGTGTTTGCCGTATCTTCGGCAGCAGATTGCGCTGATTCGACCTAAACTGATTGTCGGCCTGGGTGGAACCGCCATTGAAGGGTTGCTCGGGAAACCGGTGAGTATCACCCGGATGCGCGGTGTTTGGCAGGAATATGCCGGCATTAAACTGATGCCGACCTTTCACCCGTCTTATCTTTTACGGGATCCATCGAAGAAAAAAGAGGTCTGGACCGACCTGAAACTGGTGTTGGCCGAGCTGGGAAAAGTGCCGCCGTCTCGGAAATAATTGAACGAATTTCACCCTTTGAAGGTCTTGAAGGTTTTTACTCGCAAGGGGGACGCTTTGTATTAACATAGCGCGCACGTATGGTAGGTAATGTAAATCTTGAACCGGATGAGCTTCCGGACGACGAAGAACCGGTTTCCGGTGCTGCTTCCGAAGAGGACGTGGTTGAGGATGATGGACCTTCTGATGATGAACTGGTGCTTAAAGCCCAACAGGGCGATATTCAGGCATTTGATCTGCTTGTTGAGCGCTATCACAGCCGAATTTACAGCCTGACCTACAATATGACCTCCAATCGTGAGGATGCCGAAGACCTGACGCAGGAAATTTTTGTTAAGGCCTTCGAGGCATTACCCCGCTTCAAAGGAAAGTCTTCTTTCTATACCTGGCTCTATCGCATAGGTGTAAATAAAACCATAAACTATAGAAAAAAGCGCAATCGCAAGCGTGCGCTGAGTCTTGATTCCTTCGATCAGGATATTAAACTCGACGATGATTACCACGATCTGACCGCCAAAGGATCTCCCTTGCGAAGCATCAGCTTATCGGAACTTCAAATAAAATTGAACGAAGCACTGCAAGGTCTGTCAGAGAAGCACAGAACGGTTGTGGTGATGCATGATATGCAGGGAATTCCACACGATGAAATCGCGAAAGTAGTGGGGGCTTCGGTAGGAACAGTAAGATCGCGGCTGTTTTACGCACGAAGGCAGATGCAAAACGAATTGTCGGAATTCATGAAATGATGAATGAAAAAGTATCCAACGAAACAACGGCCGAAGAAGAGGCCGACGTGCTATTGCAGAAATTACTGCATTTAAAACAGTACGAAGTTCCCGAAGTTGCACGGATGACGCGAAATAAGCAGAACATCATGCGGCAGGTGCGACAGGCTCAGATGGAGAAGCGTAAACCGTTGCTCGATCTGCTTGAACTCAATATCCCCTGGTTTTTTGCAGAACCCAAGTACGGCATTGCCGCATTGTTTGTTGCTTTTGTCGGCTTGCAGTATGTCGGAATGAATGCCAAGAACTCCGCAACCAGTACCGGAATTTATACATCAACGGCCAATGTGGCTTCGTTTGAGCAGGATGTTCCGGTGAATATCGTAACGAATCGCTATCCGAGCCTGCCAAGCAATTACCCGCTTTTCGGAGAACCGCAGGGCGACCAGAGTGTCATTCCGGCAGCGTTTGAATATAAATAACAGATTGCCTTCATTCTCTGTATACTCGAAAAAGCGTTCCGTTTTTGGAACGCTTTTTTATTAAGCACAACAAAAAAAGCGCCCTCGCGAATGCGGGAGCGCTTTTTGCATTTCCAAGGATTGGAACTGTTATGGAATCGGGAATTCCGCCGTCAGGGCAATGACTTCCTGGCGGATCTGCGCCAGAACCGCATCGTTGTCGGCATTACGAATGGCCCGCTTCACGAACTCTGCAATTTTCACCATTTCCGGTTCTTTCATGCCGCGTGTAGTAACCGCTGGAGTTCCGATTCGGATGCCGGATGTAACAAACGGGCTCTTCTTGTCGAAGGGGATTCCGTTTTTGTTCACCGTGATCGCCGCTTTATCCAGCGCGATGGCCGCATCTTTGCCGGAAATATTCGCTGCGGTGAGGTCAACAAGCATCAGATGGTTGTCCGTTCCGCCGGAAACCAGACGAATATCATCTTCTTCCAGTGCGGCAGCGAGGGCCTGAGCATTCTTAACGACCTGCTGCTGATAGGTCTTAAACTCCGGTTGAAGGTCTTCATGGAAACAGACCGCTTTCGCAGCAATGGTATTCATGAGCGGTCCGCCCTGAATGCCGGGGAAAACCTGCTTATCAATGTCCGCCGCAAATTTTTCCTGGCAGAGAATCATGCCGCCGCGCGGTCCGCGCAGGGTTTTGTGCGTCGTGGTGGTCACAAACTCAGCATACGGAACCGGATTCGGATGGCAGCCCGCGGCAACGAGACCGGCGATGTGGGCCATGTCCACCATCAGGTAGGCACCGCAGCTGTCGGCAATCTTACGCAACCGCTTGAAATCGATGATGCGGGAATAGGCCGAAGCGCCGGCCACAATCATTTTCGGCTTATGTTCATCGGCCAGTTTCTGAATGTTGTCGTAATCGATCTGTTCGGTTTCCTGATCAACGCCGTAAGGTACTACATTGAAGAAGCGGCCTGAAAAATTCATCGGGTGCCCGTGGGTCAGATGCCCGCCTTCGGCAAGGCTCATGGCCAGAATGGTATCGCCCGGATTGAGCATGGCATAGTAAACACCCATGTTTGCACCGGATCCGCAATGTGGTTGCACATTCACGTGCTCGGCACCAAAGAGTTGTTTTGCGCGGTCAATCGCCAGGCGTTCTGCTTCGTCGACCCACTCGCAACCGTTGTACCAACGCTTGCCCGGATAGCCTTCGGCATATTTGTTGGTGAAGCGGGAGCCGCTGACTTCGCGAACGGCTTTGCTCACAATATTTTCAGAAGCAATCAGTTCCAGATTTTCTTTCTGGCGTTCATCTTCTTTTTTCAGCAAGGCGTAGATTTCCGGATCGGCGTCATAAACGGCAATCGTTCCGCCGTGTTCCGAAGCGTAGTCTTTGATTTTGTTGACCCGGCGTTCATGACGGCCGCCTTCAAACTCAGCAACCAACCAGGCTTCGAGAATCGCTTCCGCATCTTCCTTTGACGTAAATTTTCCGGAAAGGCAGAGCACATTTGCATTGTTGTGCTGGCGGGTGAGGGTAGCCATTTCTGCATTGAGGCACAGTGCAGCGCGAACGCGCGGGAATTTGTTGGCCGTCATGCTCACGCCGATGCCGGTGGTGCAGATGATGATGCCCTGATCAACGGTTCCGTTTGAGACTTCTTCAGACACCGCAGCGGCATAATCCGGGTAGTCTACCGAATCGGTGCTGTCGCATCCCTGATCCTTAACGATCATTCCTTTATCGAGCAGGATTTCAGCAATACGGGTTTTCAGTGTAAAACCACCGTGGTCTGAGCCAATTGCAATCTTCATATTAAATGGTTCCTTCAGTTACTTGAGTTCACTACGAATAAAAAGGATCAGGTCCGAAAGGGCCCGATCAATCTCGTCACGCGTTCTTTTGTAAGTGTTTAGCGATCCGCCGAACGGATCGGAAACATCGGCGGGGACTTTCGATGTTCCGAAGGCGTTAATCAAGCAAACTTTGTTTCCAACCTCCGGAAACCAGTTCAGGACATGATCCGCATGACTTTCGGACATCGTGATAATCAGGTCGGCTTCGTTAATAAGTTCTGCTGTAACCGGTTGGCTGCGGTGATCGGTCAGATCAATGCCCAGTTCCCGGAGTGCTGCGATGGAATTCGGGCTCGCCGGTGCACCGTTATCCGCAAAAACACCGGCTGATTTTGCATCCCACGGCATATCGGAGCCGATGCGGTGCCGGAAAAGCGCCTCGGCCATTGGACTGCGGCAGGTGTTTCCGGTGCAGACAAACAAGACCGTCTTCATGATTCCAGCCCCTGGAAAAATACGTTTTCGATTTCAGTAAATAAAATGCGCCCTTCGCGAAGGCATTCAATTTTGTTTTGATCCACCTTAATAACAGTGCTTGGAATGGCTTTTTCGGCCGAAGGGCCGCTGTCGAGCGCCAGATCGGCTTTGACCGATGCAAGGGCTTCCTTTGCCGTTTTGGTGTCCGGTTCGCCACTCAGGTTTGCGCTCGTGAGAGCCAGCGTACGGCCGCACAGTTTGGCCAACTCAACTGCAACCGCATGGTCCGGCACGCGGTAACCCGTCCAGCCCTCGGATGTTTCCACAATAATCGTCAATGGCCCCGGCCACCATTTAGCGGCCAACGCATCGAGTCCGGCGTTCCAATGTTTGGACGCGGCCTTTACCTGAGTTCCGTCTGCTGCGAGCCGAGCGACCGGCTTGTCTCCATCGCGCCCCTTGGCGGCAATCAGTTTTTCCATCGCCCCCGGAACGGCCGGGTCGCAGGCAATTCCATAAACGGTTTCGGTCGGTACAATCACCAAGCCGCCACAGAGCAGTACATCCCGTGCCTTTGCCAAGGTCTGGGCGTTCGGACTATTTCTGTCAATTTCCAAGGTCTGGATCATTTGGCGGATTCTACTAAGCACGATCGGTAAATCAAGATGAGGCCGTCATTTTTCGTTCGCTGAATTCTGTTTGCGATGTGCCGCGCGTCCTGCGGGGCCGGGGCGTAAACCACTTCATTCTGTTTTTTAATTGAGTTTCGGCCGATGTGGTGATTAGTTATTCCGCTCTCAGGCAAATGAGAATGCCCGGATGGTGAAATCGGTAGACACAAGGGACTTAAACTCCCTCGGCCATTGCGGCCATGGCGGTTCAAGTCCGCCTCCGGGCACCACTTGAAACCCTGCTGTTATTGAGTAATAGTGGGGTTCCTTCGTTTTTGGATGAAAAGGAAGGTTTATCTGGATGGTTAGAGGCGCTCCTGCAAATACGGGGACGAGAAGATTTTTATTTCCCCTTTTATTTTCCAGAGGCTGGAAAATTCCAACCTCTGGAAGGATGGTGGGGGCCACCCTCGATCGGCCAGCTTGCGCGGACCTCACGTTCGAAAGAGGGGAAAAGAAACGGCGGGGCATGTTTCCCTGCTTCCGATATCTCGGGTTTACTGCTGCCTGCGGGTTTTGTCGAGCGCAAAAAAAAACAGGAAACACGTGAGTGTTCCCTGTTTATTCGTACATCTTGAACGGTATTTTTCAGATTAGATGATAATGTCGCTTTTTCCGCCGCGAAGTTCGTCGGGGGTGACAATACGGTTTGCCTGTTCCTGCTGCATGCGGATCATGTCGTCCTGCAGTTTTTTGATGGCTTCCTGAATGGCTTCCGGAAATTTATTCACAGCTTCCTCGAGGGTTTCGGCTTCAATGTCGCCGGAGATCGGGAGCGCACCGCTGGGGGTCATGATGTTGGTGGTGGCAGACCAGCTGGCTTTCCGGCTGTCATCATCGCTTCCGTCAATTTTGATCGGGCTGAGTTTGCGGATGCTGCCGACCTGGAGATCGGTGAAGTTTTCTTCTTTCCAGAGGTTGGAACCGTCGATCTGCATGTTGTCGAGGGATTGTTGTTCGGCCATGGTTTTACCTTCGTGTATTAAAACTATGAGATACGAAAGATGAAGTATGAAGCAGGGTCTGCGACGCTTTTTCAGAAAAGGGTTATGCCTTTATCTGTCATCTTTCAAAAAAATGGTGCACCCAACAGGAGTCGAACCTGTATCTATGGCTTCGGAGGCCACTATTCTATCCATTGAACTATGGGTGCACGAAAAGCGGGTTTATAAGCTTAACTGTGCTTCGCTTCAAACTCTTTCATAAAGGAAATCAGCGCGTCCACTCCTTCTGCCGGGAAAGCATTGTAGATGGAGGCGCGGATTCCGCCGACGGAACGGTGTCCTTTCAGGCCGCTGAGGTTCTTCTTGGTTGCCTCGGCAATGAACTCGGATTCGAGATCGTTGTCGGCAATGCGGAAGGTCACATTCATGTCGGAGCGGTTTTCTTTCACTGCGGTTGCGGTGTAGAAGTCGGTGCTGTCGATTGCTTCGTAGAGCTTTGCTGCTTTGTCGGCATTCTGTTTCTGCATGGCTTCGAGTCCGCCTTTGGCTTTCAGCCAGCGGGTAACGAGGCAGAGCATGTAAACCGGGAAGGTCGGCACGGTGTTGTAGAGCGAGTTGTTTGCGATGTGCGTTTTATAGCGCATGATGGTCGGCACGGTGTCAGGGCATTTTTCGGCGAGCTCGTCTTTAATGATGACGAGGGTGATGCCGGCCGGGCCGAGGTTTTTCTGTGCGCCGGCATAGATCAGGCCGAATTTGGAAACGTCGATCGGGCGGCTGAGGATGTCAGAGGACATATCGGCAATCAGGCAGTCGTGTTCCGGAAACTCTTTCCACTGTGCACCGGAGATGGTTTCGTTGGAGGTGATATGCAGGTAGGCTGCTCCGTCGGTGAGCTTCAGTTCTTCAACGGTTGGAACGCGGGTGGGAATTTCTTTGCCGCAGTCGGCGGCAATGTTGACGTTTCCGAGCATTTGGGCTTCCTGAATAGCCTTTTTCGCCCAGGCGCCGGAATTGGTGTAATCCGCTGTTTCGCCTTCGCCAAGCAGATTCATCGGGATCAAGGGGAACTGGGTGGAAGCGCCGCCGGTCATGAAGAGCACACTGTAGCCTTCGGGAATGTTCAGCAGTTCTTTAATGTTGGCAATCGTTTCTTCGTGCACGGCGGAATATTCTTTGCCGCGGTGGCTCATTTCCATGATGGACATGCCTGTGCCCTGGTAGTCGACGAATTCAGCCTGAGCTTCCTTGAGTACTTCTTCCGGCAACGTGGCCGGTCCGGCGGAAAAGTTATATGTTCTCATTTTATTCAGATTCCTCTGGTTGAAATTTAGAAAGCGGGAACCTAGCAAGTTGCTCATATTTGCTCCAACTCAAAAATCGATAAAAACTTATCGAAATGATGAGCAGGTGTTAACCCTTTAAACAGGGCGGGTTTAGTCTGACCGGACTTATCGGGACGGCCCGTCATACGCAACCGTATTGAAGCGGGCTGCGTTCGGGGCGGTTTTGATGAAAGATATCGGAATCTGAACATGGGGAACGGTTCTTTTCTGTCTGTCCGGCAGGACAACAGATGGTTTCTAATTGGCAGAAGCGGCAAAATTGGGATATAACTTTAACTCATTGCAAGTTGCCTTCTTTCAATGAGGGAACGGCTGCCGGGGAAATACAGATTGGCTTCCGGTTTATGGGACTGCTCTCAGAGAGGGAGGGTTGCGTTTTCCGGAATATCCCCGGCGAAAGATGAAAAGATGAATCTATACGAAGGGGTCATATGAAAGTATCAACTGCCGGTTATGCATCTATTTTACTCGGACTGATGGTGGGTCTGTCCGGGTGCGGGTACGAAACGCAAAGCGAAGCCATTCAGGCCTGGAAGCAGCAGGGTAAAACAGAGAAAATTATAAAACTGCTGTATGATCCCCAGCAGGGGACGCGCATTGAAGCGATCAATGCACTCGCTGAACTTCAGGCAAAGGAGGCGATTGAGCCGCTGGGTTCGCTGTTTAATGATCCGGATAAAATTGTTGTTCATGAAGCAATCGATGGGGTCATTGAAATCGGCGGGCCGGAAATTGAACCTTACATGCTGGAGGCGGTTGCATTGGACACCGTTCCTGCGCGCGTTTCCGGAGCAACGGCATTGGGTAATTTTAAATCTCCAGAGGCGGTAGATGCGCTCATCATTGCTCTGGATGATTATAAATTTGAACAGGTTGTTCTGGCCGCCATCGAGTCTCTGGGCCAGATTGGCGATCCGAGAGCGGTTGAGCCGCTTTGCGCTAAATTGAAGGAACGTTCGTATAATATTCGGGAAGCCTGCATTCATTCGCTCTATAAGATCGGGAATGAAGCGGCGATTGCCGGCATTGCGACGCGACTCGGGGATGTGCAGGAATCCATCCGGAACGAAGCCATTAAAGCGCTTCAGGATAATGGAGCAACCTCCCTTCCGTTTGCGTTGGAAGCACTCCGCAGCGAAAATCATTTTGCACGGGCCAGTGCCCTTCAGGTGCTCGCCGGAATTGAAGCTGTTCCGGAATCCGGAAGCGATCTGGTTTGGTATCGGCTGGCAGAATTGACGACTGAAGAGAAAACCGAGATTGATCCAGCGAAGGCCGAGGTGTTCGCTTCAATCGAAGACAGTGTTCCTGAATTGTTGAATGCGGTCATGTACACCTCGCCCGGTGTGCGGGAATATGCCTTTATCGCGCTCGAAAATATCGGTGAATCAGCAACTGAACCTGCTGTGGTGCTGGCTGAAGAGCAAGCAACTCCTAAAGCTCTGGCGTGGTTCAATCAGCGCTCCGAATGGAGCGGTGCTCCCTCCTGGAGGGTTGACCTGTGGGCGGCGCTTACTGCGCTGAATCCGAAGTTCAGAATCAATCAGGTCTATGTGGAACTGATGGCAAAAAATAAAGTTGAGGCCGCGAAGGTCATGACTGCAGAGCAGTTCCGGCCGACGCGTGAAATGATCCCGTATATTCTTTTTCAGCTCGCCGGAACAGAATCGGAAGATGAGGATAAGGTAAAGCAGACGGAGCGTTGCCAAACACTCGCAAAACAGTCCCTTACCGCAGCCGGATATCAGGCGGTTTTGCCGTTGGTTGCGGCGTTGAATGCCGACGATGCTGAAATTGCAATACGCTCAGCTCAGATTCTCAACGCCAGCGACGACGCCCGGGTGGAAGAAATGGTGATTGCGGAATACGTTCATCAAATGGATGCCGGAACAACTCCGGTTTCGGAGGAAATTGCTGAAGCAGACGAAAATGCTGTCGAAGGTGAAACCGCTGAGGGAGAGGAGGCTGAGGTCGCCGTTCAGCGGAATCCGGCCGAAGAGCTTTCCGGTACATCCCTGCACCTGGCCATGCTTGAATTCGACTATCCGGAGCTGGCACCTATGCTCGCAAAAATTCGTCCGGTCAGTGAGGTGGCCATCTGGGCATTCAAGAACAAATATCCGGATATGGTGGTCATCAGCCTTCCGCTGACGACCAAAGTCGACCCGTCTCTCAACGCCGTTCCATTTCGTCTGAGTTATTATAAAAACAATCAGATGAATGAATTAAGAGTGGTATATCGATTGAATCGGGCCGGGGACTGGGTTCTTAATCCTCCGATTCCTGACGAACTTCCCTGATCTGAGTTCCAGACAGCAGCGCGGATTCAGGCTCTGTGGAATCTAAGTGCCGGCATACACGGACTGGTGATGAGTGCTGCACTTCGGGTACGGTGCTCGGTGCTCGGTGCTCGGTGCGCTGGTCGGTGGCCGGTCGCTGGGCAGTTTCTCGCATTGGTTTTTTGCCGCCGCGCTGACGCTGGTTTTCCCGAAAATGGCATCGGCACTGCCGCCTGCAGTCATTTTCGGTTTCTTTTGTTTCATGATGGTACTGCAGCTTGTCTGGGTGAAAGTTATGGTGCCGGAAACCAGGGGCATTGTTCTTGAAGACCTGCAGCAGGAATTGAAGCAGATTTAGGCACAGGCGCTGGTCGCGAATTCCAACGCCTTTTTTATGGCTAAGAGGAAGCCATCTTTGCATGATAAAATTCTTTAAATTAACCGAGGGATTTTTCAATGAGACCAACATTTGAGGAAAGCATGGAACTGGTGGGACTCTCGTCCAACTGGAATAATTTTAATGACGATCAGAAAGAGTTGATCCAGGCGTTAGTCGACGATGGTCAGGCTCACCTTTTTGCAGGTTGGGACGAGCCGGGTATCAATGAAGAAAAGAAAAAAGAATTTCTCGATTCGCTGGTGAAAATTAACGGGAATTACCCGGGCGGGCTCGCCGGATATATTGCCAATGCCCGGAAACTGCTGGCCGAATCCAAAGCCGGGG
This sequence comes from Pontiellaceae bacterium B12219, assembly GCA_029432795.1. Classification (GTDB taxonomy): domain Bacteria; phylum Verrucomicrobiota; class Kiritimatiellia; order Kiritimatiellales; family Pontiellaceae; genus Pontiella. The sequence continues at coordinate 43,023 of JARNMJ010000018.1, read as the reverse complement.
CCAATCCGTTTGAAGGCCTGACGCCGGAAAAACCGGATACCGTTGATCTGACCGAGTTCACGGCCGAGTTTGAAAAATACGAAGCCATCGGCGCAACGCACTTTGATAAAGTGGGTATGGTGCTGGTAGCGGGCGGGCTGGGAGAGCGGCTGGGCTATAATGGCATCAAACTGGATATCGCGGTTGAAGTGCTCGAAAATACCACCTACCTGAAACACTATGCCGACAACCTGCTTGCTATGCAGGCCCGTTCGGAATCCAAACGCCCGGTTCCCTTTGTCATCATGGTTTCGCAGGATACCGGCCCGAAAACCATCGAATCGCTGGAAGCCAATAACTATTTCGGTCTGAGCCGCGATCAGGTGCATATCCTCCAACAGGAGCTCGTTCCGGCCATTGCCGACAACAGCGGAACCCTTGCACTTGAAGATAAGTATGAACTGATTCTGAAACCGCATGGTCATGGCGATATTCACATGCTGCTGTACACCAGCGGTCTTGCGGCCAAACTGCAGCGCGAAGGCATTGAACACCTGATGTTCATCCAGGACACCAACGGGCCGAGTTTTAACACGCTTCCGTCTGCAATCGGCGTGTCGGTTGAAAAAGGCTACGACTTCAACTCGCTGGCGATCAACCGTGTGCCCGGCGAAGCCGTCGGCGGATTGGCGCGACTGGTCGGGAACGGAAAAGAGTTCACCCTGAATGTGGAATATAATCAGTTGGATCCGCTGCTGCGCGCCACCATCAGCCCGGAAGGCGATGTTGCCGATGAATCCGGGTTTTCGATGTTCCCGGGCAACTGCAATACGCTCGTAATCCGCATGGAATCCTATGTTAAAATTCTTGAAGCCTCGAAGGGGATTATTGCGGAATTTGTGAACCCGAAATATACGGACGAAACCAAGACTGCTTTCAAAAAACCGACGCGTTTGGAAACCATGATGCAGGATCTGCCGAAGCTGTTTGGGGAATCGGAAAAGGTGGGGGTTACGATCTTCAGCCGGTTCTGGAGTTTCTCGCCGAATAAAAACAATGTGGTCGATGCCGCCGCGAAAATTGCCTCCGGTGGACCGGCCGATGCCAGTGCCACAGCTGAGAATGATTTCTATGCGGCTGGGCGTGCGCGTCTTGATGTGGCCGGAATGAAGGTGGAGGAAGCTGAGCAGAAAATGATTCTGGGTGTGCCGTTCACGCTCGGTCCGAAAGTGATTTTGCGTCCGTCCTTTGCGATGACGCTGGATGAGGGCTGCGATAAAGTGTCCGGCGGCTCCATCTCCGACGAAGCCACGTTGATCGTCGATGGCGCTGACATCACGCTGGATAATGTACAGCTGTCCGGAAAATCGGCGCTGGTGGTTAAAGCCTGTGATGGCGCGAAAGTGACCGTGAAAGGCGCCTTCGAGAATGAAGGTTTTGAGCTGGTTGAGCTGACCGGCGAGGAGCGGGCACCCGACAGCGATGTTCCGGAATTCCTCAAAATCCGCGGCTACAACTTCGTGAATAAAGGTGCGGCTGTTTACGAATTCAACGAACCCGGCGAATACGTGGTTGAAGCCTAAATGCGGTAGGGCGCTTTCGATGAAAGCGCCGCCCGGCTGAATGGTTTCCTGGCCGGGCTCTGCACGCGCGCGGACGGTTCGTCGAACCGTCCCTACCAGTTTGCCTCATACTGTTCCACCATCGCGGCATATCGTTTTTCTACTTCGGGATCGGTGGCTTTTTCATAGGCTTCAGTCATGCGGGAACGGATGGTTTCGGGAAGCACGCGTTCGGCGAGCGGATAGAGAATCTGATCTTCTTTCTGGATGTGTCCGCGCAAGAGGGCGGCATAGCCTTTGGCATTCTCGGCGATGACCGGCAGCTGCCCTTCCAACCCCTGGATGGATTTTAAAACCGCTTCTTCCAGGTTTTTAATGTAGGTGCGGCCCAGATCGTGCTCCATCAGCATGGCTTCGATCGGGGAATTTTTTTCGGGCATCCCGTTTTTGACCAGTTCAACAAATAAGACCTCTTCTTCTTTGGCGTGATGAAAGCGGTCGGCGTAGTTGCGCACAAAATCGATGGCATCGCGGTAAAAGTTCCAATCCTCGAAAGAGCCGGCTTCCATCTTTTCCGTATTTTTTTCAACCAATGAAATCATGCGTAAAATAAGTTGGTGCTCATTCATCATAACCTGGGTGACATTTTCGCTCATGGTTCAACTCCTTTTCAGACCGCAACGGCCAATTGATTCAAATAGGCAATAATTTCGCGTTCCACCTGCGCTTCGGCTTCATCGCCGAGGGCATGAATACCGACAACATCTTTCACGAGGCAGATGCCCACGCCGCAGGTGGTGCAGCCGATGTCATGTTTAGCCAGTATTTTTCCAATGGCGGGATGTTGTTCCATGACTTTGTTGATGGCTTTTTCGCCGATTTCCGGTGGTAAATTCATAGGTGCTCCTTGTTAAATATTGGAGTCACCTTGCCGGTTTCCAGCGACTGGAAACATGATCAGGATCAAGAAACAGGACTTTTCCGGTATACTATTCCGGGTAGGGCGCTTTCGATGAAAGCGCCGCACGGTTGAGTGATGTTGCGGTGGACGGTTCGTCGAACCGTCCCTACCGATAATTGTCCGATTGCAGCCGATCGAGATAATCTTTGGGATTGATGTCATCCGGCACCGTGTAGCCGGGGGCTTCATGAGACATGATTTTGTGCAGCTTGTCGCGTTTGAGCCAGAACTGCGGTTGCTGTTCGGCCAGGGCGATGTTTTTGACATGTTTGGTAATACGCAGGAAATTGGAAAGGTAATCATTGAAAAGCATGCCGGCAATCGGGGTGACCTCTTTGTTTTCCAAACGCTGGAAATGGGCGTTGCGGACGTGGATTGCCGTTTTCACATAGCGTTCCTGCAATTCAATAATCTGTTTGGCGGTTTCCTGGAAGTCGGCTTTTTCCGGATCGAGCGATTCAATCACTTTGGCCAGCAGTTCCTCAATGGCCCGGTGAATGGAAAGCCAGTCTTCAATGGCATCGGGACCGAAGCGCGCCGAAGAAATGGAGCGTTGCCGTTTGGCAATGTCCGATAAATTCGCGACGTGGTCGCCGACGCGTTCAACATCCGACATACACCGGTCGATATGCTGAATGAGAATAGACTGGCGTTTGGAAAGGTATTGTTTGGTCAGGCCTGTTAAATAGATGCGCAAAGTCAGTTTAATGGTGTTCACACTGTTTTCATTCACCGAAATCAATTTGGCCCGTTTATGGTCGTGCTGAATGAACTCTTCTGCGGCCAAATGCAGGCTCTCAGCACAAATCCGGACGGTACGCTGAAGCTCTTTCAAACACGCAAAAATAGCCAGTTCGGGCCGGTTGAGGAGTTGATTATCAAGATAACTCGACTCCGGTTGTTCTCTTTTTGAAGGAACGAGTTTGGTTACGATTTTTCCAAGTCTTGGAGCAAAAGGCAGCATGAGCAGGGCGGTGAGCGTCATTTTGATCGTGCCGGCATTGGCAGCCTGATGGATCAGGTCGTCAGAGGTGGCCGGAATGAAGCGATAAAACAGCGGGGAGGCGATAATGGCCAGGGTTGTGCTGATCAGGTTGAAGAGCAAATGGGTGATGGCGGCACGCCGGGCGTCGATCGTGGTTCCAATACTGCCGAGCAGTCCGGTCACACAGGTTCCGACGTTGGCACCGATGATGATGGGGAAGATGCCTTCGAAATCGGTAATCGCTCCGGCGGAAATCATGGCAAAGCCCATTCCGATGACGGCCCCGCTGCTCTGGATTACACCGGTGATCAAAGCCGCTACCAGCGTGCCGGTGATGAGTCCGCGGAGGGTTGATCCGCTGAGATGTGCCAGCCAGGGTTCGAACAGTTCGCGGTGTGGTTTAATGGAATCGCCCATGAAAACCATACCGAGGAACAGCAGGCCAAAGCCGAGCATGGCCTGTCCGCCGTATTTCAGTTTCTGTTTCCGGGCAACCAGATGGAGAACCAACCCGGTGAAAATGGCGGGCAGGCAATAGTCGCTCAGCTTGAAGGAAATCAACTGAACGGAAAGAGTCGTGCCGATGTTTGCGCCGAGAATCGGGCCGATGGATTGGGCCAGCGTCATCAGCCCGGCATTGATGAAGCCGATGAATAACACGATGGATGCGCTGCTTTGAATCAGTCCGCCAATCAGCGTCCCGAGTCCCAGTCCCGCCAGCCGATTGCGGGTAACTTTGCCGAGCAGGGGACGTATATCGTCGGCCAGGGCGGTTGAGAGCCCCTCGCTCATGGTCCGCATGCCGAAAATAAAGAGAGCAAGCCCGCCCAGTAAGCCGAAGATCAATCCTGTTATACTCGAGGTGTCCATTCACGGATCATAGACCTCCCGAGGGCATTGTCAACTAGCGCAGGCTGATTCCGATTTTGAAAAAGCGGGCGTCGGATGAGGAGGTATTCAGCACGGTGCTCAGTGCGCCGGGGTTCAGCTCATCGACTGCTGAGAATCCGGCATCAGCGAGGTTGTCTGAATAGATAACCGAAAATCTGAAGGAAGCGGCATAGGCCGCCGGCCACTGCACATCCAATTGGACCTGATCCGCCCCGAGTGAGGTGATGAAAATTTCCGGCGGACTGAGATCGGCAATCGGTCCCGAAGGAACACTCAGGGAATCGCCGGGGTCGGTGCCGTCGAGATATTCCTGCAGATCGCTGTAGCCATCTGAATCGGAATCCTGATGGGCCACGTTTCCGGTTCCTTGAAGTACGGTATTTTCAAAGGCATCCGGCAACAGGTTGCCATCGGCATCGAGATCGGAAGAAACGGGGACCGCCGTGAGACTGAGGCTGATGATTTGAACCGGATCTGTTCCCGGCACGCGGTTCCAGGCAACATCGGTGAAACCCTGCGCCTGCACCGTGGCACCGATACCGAGCTCGAAAGAGAAGGGCATGATATAGGGCCGGCCCGCTGCATCGTACAGACTTTTTGCCAGGTTACTTCCGGTCCATAAAACCGGGCAGGTATTGGTGAAGGAGCCTTCGCGTACTTCGAGCATCAGGTTTTCAATCGGTCGTGCATTCACAAGATCCAAGGCATTCATGGCATCGGTGTGGATGGCGGAAAGCTGAGGCGCGGTTAATGCGGGGAGCTTGCTCCAATAGTTGGAATGCAGAGTGCCCGTCAATAGAAAGTCCCGCAGCACGGTCATGGGAAGCGGGTAGGCCCCGGGATTCGAATCGGTATACGTGCTGCAGATATCATACAGGTCTTCGGTCAGCGCCCGAAGGGCGGCGCTTCCGGCATTTCCTACATAGGTGCCGATTTCCTGAATTACTGTTTCCGGCAGAAAGGACCGATTGGTGTTGTTCCTTAAATACAGCAAATCAGAAACAGCAACTCGGTCCATGGTCCGGTCGGAAGGTCGCGCCGGGAAGAGGGAGGTTAAGCGATTGGTAATCACTGCGGCGTCGTAGAGTTCATCCATCAGTTTCCGCTCAACAAGCATAGCGGTGAGAACATCTTCCGTCGTCAAATCCGTGAGGATTTTCGGGGTGATGCTGTTGGTCAGTGCGGAGTATGCCGCATCGATCCATAGACCGGCATCTGTGTAGATGTCGGTATCGGAATAGGGCGCCGTTACTTCCAGTGCGGTAATGGAAGGCGGGATGCGCACAGCCGCCATTTCAATGCCTCTGTTCTTATTCCAGTTGGGCGTATCGATGGCGAAATGCCGTTCGGTCAGCACCGTGAAAAATCCCGACTCAATGGTTGAAGGAAGATTGGTGAAGAGAATGGAAGGATCGGCACTTCCGACCTGATTGGAAGCAACGCCATAGGCATATTGCCAGCCGGAGCTGCTGTAGACGCGCAAGGCCGTTCCGGTTGTGCAGGCGGTGACGGTATCTGCCGTTCCATCATAGGGGATGGGGGTGACCTGCAGATCAAATGTTGTTTGTTGTTCCAGGCGGCCGGACGTTCCCGGGATTGGAAGAACGGGGACGCTGGCCGGGTCGGTCGGATCGGAGCCGCCAAGCAATTCTTCCAAATCGGAAAAGCCATCGCCGTCGCCATCGAGCCCGCTTTGCAGCGGATCGAGTCCGTTGGCCAGTTCAACATAGTCAGGAATCGAGTCGCCGTCGGAATCAAGTTTTTCGGGGGGCACATCAAAGGTGTAGGTTGCGGTCTGAATGGGGCCGCGTTCAATGTCGCCATCGCGTTGCGCAAAAAACAGAAGTTCGGAGTTTTTAAACACAGGAATGGGCTGTGTGTAGGGGTTCCAGACATTGGAACCGGCTTCGCGGTAAAAAATGTCATCTCCGGTCGTGTTGGAAAATGAGATTTGAATGCCGGTTCGGTAATGACCCGGCGCGGGCGAAATAAAGGCTTCCGCTGCCTGATAGCCCAATGCGGCTTCGGTGCTGTGCACGGAGAAGGAATCGCCGGCCTGATTAACAAGTACGTGGGCCGCATCCAAATCGGCATATCCGAGCAGACTTCCGTTTCGATTGCCTAATCCGAGCGGCAAGCCCCGGTCGGTTTCAACTTCAACATCGACGCTGAGTGGGCTGCCCGTTAGATCGCCTTTTCGAGACCAGTCACCGGAAGCTAATGCCTGTAATCGCTGGGGATTCGAACTGACAAAGGGCTCGTTTTTGAATGTGAACACGTTGGCCCGGCCGCGTGTGCTTTTTACGTCCGGCAGCGACTGGGAGCCCAGACTCGTGAAGGTCCCGTTGTCGAAAATAAAATTTTCGGAGGCGGTCGATTGGCCGGTTGCAGGATCGGCCGTCAGCGCCATAAACTGATCGTTTCCGGAGGGAACGATTCCGGAATAGGCCAAACCGGTTGCCGGTTGCGGAAGGTTCTGAAGAAAGATTGGATTCTGGATTCCGTCATAGCTGTAAACTTTAGCCGATCCGTCCGCGAAAATGACGATGAGCCAATCCGTTCCATCCGCGGGAATGGAATGAACCGAAGCAATGGGCGCACCGAAGTTGACGGCGGTCAGTGCGGAAAAGTTTTCACCGGTCGTCATCTGGAACCGATAGCAGTTGGCGGTTCCGGTATCCCAGGCGAAGAGGTGGACATAACCGCCGGGCGTGGGATAAATCGGGCAGTAGTCCGGGGCGGTTAATGCACCGCTGAAAAACTTGGAATTCAGGTGGTTAACCGAGCCCGATGAAAAATCATACATGCGTAAGGCGTTTACGCTGCGATCCATGAATGCCGCTGCCACATCGGAGTTATTAAACACCACGGCATTACCGCGTTTCCAAACATCGGAAATGCTATAGGCGACCTCTGGGTTAAAACTGCTGCCGAGGGACTGAATCTGTTCCAGTCGGTAAGGGGAAGGGGTGCTCATGGAATTGATCACCAGGAGATCCGCTTCCGGTGTGTCGCCGCCGATTTCGAGCGAAACGAGGGTTTCCGGGCCGTACTCATTTCCAAACACCGGAATCGGGAATGTGGATTGGGTTGCGTTTAGCGCCTTGACCAGATTAACCCGGTTGAGAAGGGGCGTTGCGGCCGCAATGGCATCAAATCCGGTATCGAGCATCGGGCCGGTGGCCAGACCGGTGATGTTGGTGGCTCCGAGTCCGCGCGATTCCGACCAGGTGAAAACCTGATCCGATAGCTGATATCCTGCGCGGAACGTGCCGCTGGCTTTATCCACCACGACGATGTCGGGGAACCCGTTGCCGTTCAGATCCGCAGTGGTGAAGAACTCCGTTGCGGTTTCCGAGACAAAACCCGCATGTGAGATGGCTGCCGTGCAACCGACGATGCCGATTAAAGCGGCGCGTTTAAATTCATTCCTGATTGCCCTCATCATAGCCCGTTCCTGTCGTTAAGGTTTTTGCGGAATGCTAACGGTTCCGACGTTGTAAATTTTGAGCATCTCTCCATCCGGCCCGAAGCGAACAAGCAGATAGCGATAGGATGCGCCATAGACCATCGGATGGGTATCGAGCAGGTAGAGATCCCAATCTTCATTCGTGCTTGTTCGTGCGGCAGCCACAAAGGGGTCATAGATCAACGATTCATACGTACCCTGTCCCCATGCCAGTGCTTCCATGAGTACGGAAACCTGAACCATATCGCCTTTCACATTCGGGTATTGAGGCGAATCCACCTGAACGCGATAGAGCACACAGGGGAATACCGTTTCGCCATCGGCATTGGTGTAGAGGTAAGCCGACGGGTCGCCGATATTGTTGATGACGATTCCTGAACTCGAAGGGGGCTTTAAGATGAATTGAGTGGGAATGCTTCCGATCTGAATGCCGATACGGGGTTCGTTGATGCCTTGATAGACCGGATTCGGCAGGAGGTCATAACCATCGGGCACAAGCAGTTCGGCATGAATATCAGGATGGAACGGTGCATCTTCAACCGGAGGAAGGTTGCGGGCGGGCCAGGGCACATCCGGGCCGGGCGTCAGTGTGGGCGACCAGACAAAAGACTGCGCTTCGCTCCATGTTCCGCGTTCGCCGTTGGGGCCGGTGGCGCGAACCATCAGAATATATTCTGTGCCCAGCTCAATTCCGGCGGTAATCAAAAATTCCGGTTGATCCGGCAGCCCGAAATTGGCGCCGACCCGGCCGGTCATATACGTTTGGAAAGCGAGGTTGGTTAGCGATCCGTCCAGCATGACATTGGCAAAGTTGGTGATGCCGTTGTTTTCAATATCCCGCAGATCGGGGCTGAATGTTTCCAGGAGAGCGGTTCCCGAAGCTTTGTGGATGGCCACTTCAAAACGTTCAACGCCCTGCGGAGCACAGAACCAGCCGGCTTCCATTCCCGGCGATGCCATTTCGGTTCCACTGCTTTCAATCGGATTCAAAACCGGAACGGGCAGCGCTATGGCGCGAGCCATTGGAATGCAGTCGATCAGCGTCATCGGTCCGGGATTTCCGTTAAAGTCGAAGAACTGGTAGTAGTAACAAATGGTTCCGCCGTTTGCGATAAAGGCCTGTTCATCGGATTCCGTAATGACGAGCGCATTGGTGGTTTCGCCCTGACCGATCAGAGTCCGGGGGCCGTTGTTCACGCGTCGGTAAAATCGATATTCACCGGCTCCATCCGGAACTTCAGCTTGCAGAATCGGAAAATAGGGAAGGCCGGTATTTGTAATATGGGGGCCCTCGCTGGAGTCATCGGTATAGCCGTAGGAGGCTCCGCAGACAAAATTGGCAATGCCGGTTCCCTTCACACTGCCGACGGCAGTTACATAATCACTGGTTTTCATTCCGTTGCCGACCCGGCAGTATATCGTGTAGTATGTGAGGTGCCCTTCCGGCAGCTTCACCTGCACCTTAACCTCCGGGCTGTCTCCGAAATAGTGGCGTCCCGTAAAGATCGCAGGCGTATAGTTTGGCTGACCGGTGCCCTCTCCGGGCATGTAGGCGAATTCAACCCATTCAACGCCGGCGTTGGTCCGGAGGCAGTTCAACTCCAGATCGTAATCCGGAACGTCAGGGCCGCTGCCAAATTGATCTGCACGACAGTTCAGCGTTTGCACATAAATGCTGACACCTGCGTCGCCCTGATCCTCCGGTCCTTCCCAGTCGTGAATGCCGCCGTGAACCGGTGCGCTGTTCAGCGAAAGGTTCGGTCCGCATGCGGCATCGTCAATGGCCCGCACGGTGTACCAATAGGTGCGGTCCTGATCAGCCGCTGACAGCACATTTGTGTACAGCAGCCGGTCCACATTATCCCGGCGGGAAATCGGCCCGGCAATCCGGCCCGCAAATTCGTTGGCCGCATTGGCCTGCATGGAGGCAATGCTGTCGTAGCGATAGACATAATAGGCATGTGTTTCGGCGGCGTCGGGATCCTGATCCCAGGAAATCTCCACCGACTGTATCGCGTTCTCAGCCTCGTCGAAGGTGTAGAGCGCACGGGTACGAATGTCCTTCGGCACACGCGGGGCCACCCGGTCGCAGGCTTCTGCGGTAAATCCGTCGGAAACGTCGCCATCCCGACCGAGCAGATCCAATGCGGTGACAAAATAAACATATTGTTCCCCGTCCACAAAAGGAACGCCGCCGCTGAGTCCGTCGTTGTCATCAATAAAGAAATAGGTGTTCGGTTCAACCGCATCTTCATCCGGAAGAATCGGCAGATTATTCACCCGTTTAACCTGCGGGTTCGCCTGTGCCAGCTCCTGCAGCAAGGCGGTACCGGGTGGCGTTCCATCGTATCCATGATTCACAGCAAAGTCATAATCCATGCGATACAGGTTATAGCCGAACTGCATGAGCGAAAGCCGCCGCAACGCATCGGGAACCGTCCAGCGCAGGCGGATATTCAGATGTCCTTTGGGTGAGGTGTCATAAACCTGTGTCATCGCTCCGGGGGCCGGAAGGATGAGCGGATTGCCGGCTTCCACGCTGATCCGGCCGATGATTTCGCCGGTGTTGTGATCGCGAATTTCAAAGCTGGTAATGCCTTCGGTATCGAGCCGGCAGGCAAAGCCCCGGCCGAGCGCCAAAGTGAGGGCCGGGTGGGCCTGCGACATAAAGACGATATTCTGAAACATTCGGGTATCCTCAATGGACCCGTCGATGACCGCCGCAACCTTTTCGCCAAGCGTCAGATCCCCGGCGGGCACGGCTTCGGCGAACAGTTGATCCATGACATCTTCCAATTGGCTTAAGTCCTGCCCGAGATTTACAGCCTGCCCGCTCAGTACAGTGATCGACTGCGGGTCGGTATGGAGCTGCGCGGTGCCCTTGAGTTGATAGGGGACGGGATCATCAAAGTCGCCCGGTTTGGCATAGATGTCGTACTGCACACCCAGCAGCATCGAAAGGTCGGTGGCCATCCAGCTGAGATAGGCCCAGTCCCGCCCGTTTTCATCGGTGGCAACCGTGCCCGCCGTGAAAATCATATTGCCGAGTCCCTGATTGTTCTGAGCGTCTGATGACCGGGGCAGCAGGGTAACTGCCAGTGCCACGGATAGAGCCGCCGCGTTCAGTCCTGATTTAAATCTGTTATTTCCAATCATAATGGTCCTCTAATAATCGGCATCCCAATCGCCGTTTTCATAGGTGATTTCAGCGCTTGCGCTGAATTTGACGCAGAAGGGACAGGGCCCGACTTTACCTGAAATTTTGCCTTTGCCTTTCATCCGCATAAGGTCGCCGTTTTTCATGCCGACCAGGGTGACTTCGCCGCGTACGCCCACCACGCAAAGGGCTTCGCCTTCCGCGCCGAGGAATACTTTTCCTCCGATCGGTCCTTCCAGGAAGGCGAACATGCCTGCGCCGACGCCGGCCTTGATGCGGAAGAGACAGCCGTAGTCGACAATGGGCATCCAGCCTTCGCCATAGACATACACGCCGGTGAAGGGCGGATCGCCGAGAATGCCCTGAACATCGGGATCCCACGCAAACGGATCGAGACTGCAGGTGCGCCCGAAGAACACACCGCCTTCCACTTCAAAGCTGGTCATTTCGCAGCGCAGGGCCGCGGACAGATAGTTCTCCCGGGCACCGAAGGCCGCCGCCGCATAGAGCTCGGTGATTTTAAAGGCTTCAAAGCTGACGCTTCCTTCCGTCATTTCGAACGCGCCGGCCAGACCGATCGGTTTGAACGGCCCGGATGAGAAGGCAAACTTCGTGTTGATTTTCGCCCGCAGATCGGAGCCGACCCAGCTGAGTCCGACATCATCTGTGCCGAGAACCACTTCCGTGGCATTATCGCCCGGCAATCCGCAACTGGACGATCCGTCGGCATTCAGCTGGCGGATAATCATATACGCCGAGAATTCCATCTCTTCCGGCACTTTCCATTGGAAGGCGCCGTCCAGCCGAAGTTCGGTCAGCGAGTCGTGTTTAATATGGGCGTATCCGTCGATCTGTCCGGCCCCGACGAGATCCGAAAGATCGCCGAGCATACCGTTGATTTCTTCATCGATGGCGGTCAGATATTCGCCGATGACATTTTTAATGGCGGTGTTGACCTGCTGGAAAACACCGTCGATGGCCGTTTGCACCGAAGCCTGAACATCGTAGAGCCGGCTGCGAATCACCTGCTGGATATTACAGCATGCGAGGGAGGAGTAGAACCGGTCTTCAATCGACTGGCGGATCATGGTCTTAATTTCTTCTGCGGTATATTCCTCCAGCAGATCGCCGGCCGTCTGCAGTTCGTCAAACTGTTCCGTGAGATCGCTCACGGCCGCATCCATCGCGGCCTGCAGCTGCGCGGGGTCGAGTGCATTCTGCAGTTCGCGGACAAAGGATTCGCCGTCGGCCAGTTGCGCTTTGGCCTGTTCAATCACGTCGCGTATTTCAGTTAGATATTCGCGGGCGGTATCGAGCGCGGGTTTCAGTTCTTCAAGGGTTTCGTTCAGTTCAGGAACAAGTTCTCCGGCCAGTTCGTTGGCCAGATCGGCGGCCATGGTTCCGACGATGCCGGCAGCCAAATCGCCGAGGAACTCGAATTGGGTTCCCTGAAGGTTCAGCAGGCCGGAAATCGGTTGAGCCAGTTGCTGGCCGGTCAGCGGATCGTATTGAACGGTATCGACAAAGGCATCGATCACCCGCAGCGCCTGTTCCAGATGTCCGTCAATCTCATCGAGCATGTTGACGGCGTTGCCGGAAGAATCGGCTAAATCTTCCAGCTGTTCCTGGACCGATCCGACGGGGCCGGCGACGTAGCCCTGAATCAGGGCTGAATAATAATCGGTATCCGGCGCGGCTGCGTAGGCAATGTTCAGCTGGGTATAGAGCTGATCGACGATCGGGTCCACCGATTGCGCGAGAATGGGCTCGAATAATTGTTCGGGCACATCCGCGAGCAGTTTGTCGAACTGGGCCAAACCGGAAAAAATGGTCTGGAACAAATTACTGTTTACGCTGTTCAGCACGGCGGAGGCCATGCCGGTTTGTTCATCGATGGCATTAAAGGCCATGTTGGCGATGTTAATCTGGGGGAGCCCGTCGTACTGAACGCCGAACGAAATTTCGGCATGGTCGGCACTGAGATAATCGGCCTGATGTTCCAGCTTCAGGATCACAATATCGTTTTCGACAGGCTCCGCGGATTTAAAGGATTTGGTGGAGGTGGACCAGTTGAGGGGATAATCAAAGTTCACGACTTCCAGCCAGGTTTTCTGTGCACGAACCCGATACTGATCGGTATACGGATAGCGGAAATCGTCGAGGGTTACGCCGGAGGGTTTGCCGGCATTCAGCTCGTCAAAGGTTCCGGGATTGACATGAAAGGTGTCATTTGAATCATCGGAAAAACCGCCGGTCATATAAATCGGTGCGGTGGTGCTGTTGGTGCTGGCGCTGGTGTGGAACAGCACATTCAGATCGTTGAAGAAGGCCACATCCAGAGCGCCGGCAAAGTTGATCCATCCGGTGTCGGAGAAACCGGGACCGCGATTTTCGTAGTCGTTGTAGTAGGCGGAAAGAATGGGCGTGAAATGATATTCCTCGCTGCCGGGGCCATCCAGTTTAATCCGGTCCGGCAGGCTTAGGCGGGAATCGACGTTCTGCACACCGGCGGCTTTATTGGCGAGGTTTCCATTGGGCAGGAATCCGAGAACGCCGGTCAGCACGCCGTCGATATTGGCGCAGGCGGTGGTGATTCCCAGGCAGAGGACGCGGGCGCTGTTGGCGCAGGTGCTTGCATCAGTCGGGGCATAAAAGAAGGTGCGCGGATCAATGACCGCATTCCAATAGGCCATTAATTTGTCGGAGGCATTGGCGAGTTCGCCGCCGAGAATTTCGCCGAGGCAGTCAAAGCGCAGCCCGTCGTATTCCACATCGAAACTGGAAGGATAGGGCAACATGACGAGGCCGTCGGTCCGGCTTTCTACGGGGTTGCCGGAAAGGTAGGAAAGTCCGTATTGATCGAACTGATGGAGATAGCCGTAAATCTCAAGCGTGTTGGGGAAGCTGTACGGTTCGGCTTCGTGAATGCCGGTGACACCGGAGGGGCGGACGTAATATTTCGAGCGCTCGGTTTGCAGCCACTGGTCGGTTTGCACGCCGCCGAGAACCGAGCGGGCCGCCCGCGCAAGGTTCTCTTCAACCCGCAGGTTCAAGCCGGCATAATCGGCCAGTCCGGCGCGATAATCTTCGTTGCCGGAATAGTGGCCGGGGCGTTCCATATCGGCGGAGGCCGGGCGCATGCCGGACAGGAGAATCACAGCGGGCCCCATATTCAGGTCGGCAGGCAGTTGGGATTGATCGTTTCGGATGAAATGGCCGGGCATATAAAAACGCCCTTTATCGAAGTTCAGCGCTTCCTGCGCATAAAGGCCGTTTTGTCCGAGGCCCCAGCGGATGTCGGTGCCGTTGAAGTAGACCGGGAGATCGAGTCCGCCGTCTTTGCTGAACGCCATGAAATAATCGTTGGGAAAGAGGGGGATGGTTTCCGGATTTGAAGGAGCCGAGCAGGCGGCTTCCGCGCAGGTGGTGGCGTAAGAGATGGACAGGGGGGATGGATCGGCCAGAGCGCTGCCCATTGTCGGCAGGTCATCCGTCAGCTCAAGCTGGCTGCTGTAGTTCCAGCTGATTTCCGGTCCATAGGGAAAATGGGGTGAAAATTCGCCGGGGCTGAAAACGAGTTTTGCGCTCAGGCGGGCATCTTCATCGGCCGTGGTGGTCACTGTGATATCGGATTGGACGGAATCCACAAAGCGGTAGTATTCCGCGTTGGATCGTTTAAGGGCGAGCTCCGGGGAGTCCAGATTGGCACTGTTGCTTTCCAGGAAATCATGCCCTGCCGTGCGGGTGCAGACGACGGAGCCTCCGCTGGTGAATTCAAAGGTTCCAAGGGTTGGATGCCAGGTTGCGCTTGTGGCGTAAATCCACAGCGGTTTGGTTTCTTCCGAGAGCTGGAAGTTGGCATTGCGGGTTAAGGGCGCGGTCATGGTCAGCGCGGTGTCGACAGGAACATCATAGAATTCGATCGTGGAATCCATCATGTAGGTTTGGTGGGTGGCAATGCCGAGCCCGGAAGGCAGCCGAACCTCCACATCCACGGTGCCGCCGTTGGCGGTGAGCCGGACCGGGGAACCGAATTCGTAGTGTATATTCTGCTGTTCAAACTGCTCGGGCACATCGACGTTGATCGTCTGCCAGTCCGCCGGATTCATGGTGTAGTCCAGCGTGGTCAGGTTTTTAATCACCTGAAGATTCGTGAAAGTGAAAGGATAGCCCGAAAGCAGGCCGTTTCCGCTGATGGTGTGGTGGGTGTCGGAGGTGCGGCTCCAATCGGTGACGGTAATTTCGGTTTCGATATCGTCGAAATACAGTTTTCCGGAATAGTTATTGATGACGAGCGGCAGGGTTCGGCTGTTATTATCCTCCCGGCCTTCGGAAATCAGATTGGAGGAATCGGCTTCAACTTTCAGCGTGTAATTATTCTTTGGAAAATGCGTGGTGCCGGGCAGTTGAAAATAAGCAATCCAATCGTCGGTGGCGGTTTCCAATGATTGGAAGCTTACGGGATGTGTGATGGTTCTTGAATAGACGCTGGTTGCTCCGTCGAGAATCGAAACCCGATACTGCGCGCCGGGATAGGAGGCCGGATTTAATCCGTCGATCAGCCAGGTGTCCAGATTCAGGGGAATGGTCCGGATGCTGAGCCCTTTTTTCCAGATATTGGAAGCGGAGCCCGAGACATATTCGGCATCATCCAGCAAAATGTCGGGATTCGAATACAGGCGGATGTCATCAAATTCACGGCCGTCGGTGGGCCAACCGTAATCATCAACCTGCTGGAATTTAAGCACGGACGTTCCGTTTAACGAAATTCCATTCTGAGCGGCGAGGGTATTGATATCGAGGGTAAAGGTCTGCCAGGCGGTTGTTCCGGAAGGAAGGTCATAAATTTTGCTGAATGTCGTACCGCTGTCGCCGCTCAGAAAAATGCCGTCTCCGGGATGGGCTTCCTCGCCGGCTGCGCGGTGTTTGAATGAGAGTGTGAGCGGATCGTACCCGCCCAGACCGAAAATGATGCCGACGCTGTTGGTGGAAAGTCCCGAGCCGTTCACGCGGTCATCCATACGCATGACCATATTGGTGCTCACTTCCAGCGTCTGAACGTATACGAGGGTGTTTTTTGTGCTGCCGGAGACCGTGGCCGCCGGCGGATACACGTTGGATTCATAGCCGCCCAGACTTTCTCCAAAAATCGGTTGCTGGGGATGGGTTCCCGAAGAACGGTACTGCGATGCGTTGTTCCAGCTGGCACCGATCAGATAAAATTTTCCTTCCTGCATAACGGTATTCATGGTGCCGTAGACAAAATTGGTTCCGATTGCCGCAGTGACCGAGGTGGATGAAAGCAGATTGTAGGTTCCGGTTTCCGTGGAGCTTTCATAAATCGCAAACTGAACCGTGGTGGACTGGGAGCGGCCCAGATAAAAGCCCTGACGCGTCAGCTCGGTGGTTTGGTCGCAACGGTAAAAGTTTGCCCGGATTCGGTTTCCGCCGCTGTAGGTGGAAAACAAAACCGGATTTCCCGGAATATTTTCGGTGACGGTCGAGGTGCTGTCGCCCCGCAGTTCCATCCGGCCATCGAGGGTCGATTCATATTGCCAGAAAATATCGTTCGGGAGGGTGGCATCGAGAAATTCCTGATTCAGCGGCCGGGCCGTCATGGCCGAAACAGAAGGGTTCCAACAGAGGCTGAACAGCAGCATGAAGCTCAGCATCGATAAACGGGAAATTAAACTGGAGGTGATCGTTTTCATTTTAGAATCCTTTTCGAGTGGAAAGGGTGCCGAATGAAACTGAACCGCCTAATCAGAACCCCTCTTCGCTTCCGAACTGACCGAACCTAGCTCTCGTATTAGGGGGTGTCAACCTTATCTATATTAGGATTTTATATAAATACAAAGAATGCGCGGCGCTTGAAAATAAGTGCATAGTTGTGTGTGATTATTGCGGTCTATATTGATGTTTTTTTGCGGTTTGTTTCGCAGGCGGGAACCGGTATGCATGTGGCATGAAAAGATTGATTGGCTGTCTGGTATATCTACTGGTTCTGGGTTCGTCTGCATGGGCGGATCTTCGCTGGGCGCAGGAACGGATCTCGCAGCAGGTGCATCCGTTGCAGGAATCGGTTGATCTTCAGTTCACCTATGCAAACGAAGGCGATGAGCCGGTGGAAATTGTGCGGATTGAGAGCTCCTGCGGATGCATGGTTCCAAGGTCTGGAAAACGTACGGTGATGCCCGGAGCAACCGGAACCGTTGAGGTCTCCTTTTCGTTGAGAGGACGAACCGGAACGCAGAAAAAATATGTGCAGGTTTATACCGCCGATTCCACCAAAAGGCCCTATCGGCTCGATGTTGAAGTCAACATTCCGGAAAGCTATGTACCCTCCGTCAAGCGCGTCATCTGGGACCGGGCGGCGCAATACGAGCCGCAAACCGTCATCTTAACCAACCACTATGCGGAAGCCATTGAACTCGTCGAAGCCGTTCCAAGCCTTGGAACTCTTCAGGCGGAGCTGACGGCCGTTCAGCCCGGCCGCGAATATGCGCTTAAAATCAGTCCGGCGCCCGGCATGGAAAATTTCCGGGGCTATATCCGCCTCCGCCCCGAACCGCTCGACGGCGAAACGCGACCCAAGGAATTCAAAGTTTACGTGTTCATTCGGTAGCCCGCCGGGCGGCCGCAGTAACGGGAATACAGGTGTTTTATTCACCACGGAATACACGAAATACACGGAAGAGTAGGGGATACGACATTCTGATTTGTTTCTTTCTTTGCGCCTCCGCGTCTCTGCGCGATATATTCCCCCTATGGATCATCTGACTCCAGAGAAGCGATCGTGGAATATGTCGCGCATCAAAGGTAAGAATACGAAACCCGAAATGCTCGTCCGGTCATTGCTGCATCAGGCCGGTTATCGCTTCACGGTCAATGGCCCGAAGAATAAAAAGCTGCCGGGCAAACCGGACATTGTGCTGCCGAGATATAAAACCGTCATTTTCGTGCACGGCTGCTTCTGGCACCGACATCCGGGCTGCAAAGGAACCACCACCCCCAAAACCCGTACCGAATGGTGGCAGGCTAAATTTGACCGCAATGTTTCCAACGATCGGAAAAATCAGAAAACGCTCAGAGAAATGGGCTGGACCGTCATTGTGATTTGGGAATGCGAATTGAAGAAGCCGGAGCAGGTCCTTTTGGGGGTGGAAAATTTATTAGCCGCGAAAAAGCACAAGAATCACGAAAACTATTTTTAATGCTGGTTTTTAAAGTGCGAGAAAATATCCTGGGTTCATGCGTCGAAATTGGACAGAACAGGAATTGTTGGTTGCAATGAATCTCTATTGCCGGCTTCCTTTTGGCCAGTTTGACCAATCGAATAAGCATGTTCGTGAAGTTGCAGAGAAGATGCTCAGAACGCCTGCATCTCTTTCTATGAAACTCTGCAATCTGGCATCACTCGACTCCTATCACCAAGAACGTGGGATTGTTGGTCTAAAAGGAGCCAGCAATCTCGATAGAAAAGTCTGGGCAGATTTTCAGCTGGACTGGACAGGAATGGTTGAGAAAAGCGTAGCTGCTTTCGACAGCCTGTTCGGAGAAAGTCCTATCTCGTCAATATCGGAAGTCTCCATCGACATCCCAACCGGTCCATCGGAAACAGAACGAACAGTGAAAACCCGGCGACTCCAACGCTTTTTCCGAAACGCTGTGTTGGCAAGCTATGAAGGTCAGTGTGCACTCACAGGGTTGGCAGAACGGCAATTACTCGTTGCCAGTCATATCATTCCTTGGAACGAAAATAAGGAGCGTCGAGCCGACCCAACCAACGGGCTTTGTTTGAATGTCCTGCATGATAAAGCCTTTGATCGCCACCTGATCACCTTCGACGAACATTACAAACTGGTGGTTTCCAGTGTGCTGAAAAGCCGAGATGTTTCCGAGTTTCAATCCATCAACTTCGCCCGGCTCGAAGGCACCAAACTAACAATGCCCCACCGTTTCGCTCCTGACCCGCAGGCAATGGATGAACACAGGGACGCTTTCGTCGCATAAGCTGCCAAGAATCTGTCCGACAATTCTGCTTTCGTATATTTGCGTGAAGTTCGAGCAACAGTCTACTTTTTCCAAGGTCTGGAAAAACTTTCTTTTGCGATAATTCCTGCCGTTTTGGGCCTAATATTGTCTTTGTGTATTTTGAGCCTCTTTGTGGCTAATTATTTCGCAGTTGTTTTTCGATTTGGGCAATTATGCTTCGGTAAAATTTCGCGATGCAACGCGCTTCAGAGGCATGACTCACTTCAAGGATTTCTCCATTGGAAACTCCGGTTTCGTAATATTGAGCAGTCAGCTCGTACTGCTCTGCGCGGCTTGCTAGTCCATCCAGCACCTGCCCCCATTCTACGTTGGTTAATTCAATCTTTTTCATCGGCGTAGATTCGCGTGATCTGCCGGCGACGTCTACAGACTATCAGTCTAGTTTTTCAATTAATGTAATTCGCTGATTTATTAAAATTTCTTTGGTTAAGTTTTCTTTATTTAGGTTTGAGTGTGTTGAGGTTCTTATATCAATAAGTGATTACAAGGCATGAGAATTGCGTATTGTCTTCCTGCATTTAACTGCTTGCAGATCTTTACGAAGGAACCTTAATGAAAGAAATCATCTATTCATGCCCGCACTGTCATACAACGTTTTCTGCATCGAGTGATCGCGCAGGAAAAAAAACGCATTGTTGGAGCTGTGGGAAGGGAATTCAAATACCGTATGTGGCTTCTGTAATAGAAGAGCCTGAGATGCAACAATCTAAATCTACACGCTCAAATCCGGTACGCAATAAATCGGTGGGTTCTGAAGCCGCTAAAGGGGTATTGCGAGCGGGGTGGATCTGCTTGGTTGTAGGTTTGGGGCTGATGCCTTTTTTCTTTCTGCTCCCGTTCTATCTCTATTTTTTCGTAGCATCATTTATTTTAAGTATTATTGCCATTGCACAAAAAAGACAAAAGGCTGGACTGGTCCTGCTTTTCGTCACGATTTTTCTTCCTGCTATAACAGCTGGAATATTCTGGATTACTTTGCTGGAAACAGCCTCCAGCGGATTAAAAAAAGCTTTAGCTGCAAATCCACAACCCATCATTTTACCGCAGAACATAACTATTTCACGCCCTGCTATTTCATCTAAACCGGTGTCTCCTAATCAACAAAATACGGTGAAGGCAAAACCAGCACCAAGAGCTGTTGTTCACAGGTCAGTAATTCCTAGCCAAGCAGTCAGTTTGGAGAGTCTTCTTTCTTTACTCGATCGAAAGGCACATGGATTCCAAACTGCCGATACCTCTTTGGATCGAGAAGAAATAGTTAAGAGCATTCAACGTAGGGCGCAGGAGGCCTTTTCGGATTACGCGCTACAGTTTACATTCACGTTAAAAGATATTCGTCGAAAAAGTGATGGCGTCTATTTTGTTTCATTTTCTGATCTGCAGGATGGTGGCTTAAATAAAAGTTCGACTGGTCAGCTGAAAATCGTCTCCAGCAGTTCAATCACGTTAAAGATGGATGTAGAAACCGCCCGCAACTTACAGCCCGGACAGAAGATTACTGTTCGCGCCAAAGCAGAACTCTCATTAGGGCTGTTTTATCCGTCCAATTTTGTGTTGGATATCTGGGCAAAAAATCATCCGCAGAAAATCGGTTCAGTTTGTGTACAAGAATGCACCTATAAGATTCATCATTAATTGAACGACTTGATGAATCCCGATCGGTTAGGAAATAACCGGAAAGGAGCCCATGCCGGCAATCAGTTTTGGGGATGTTCGGCTTTTCCAAAATGTCGCTCGATCCAACCCGTAGCGGAGTAGCATTTCCAGGCATTGGAAAAGTTTTTGCGCTTCCTGTGCCTCTTTGTGGCTGTTCTTCCTGCATTTATCCGCCGGATCTATTCAGTTTTCCGTCACGGCTGTCGTGGCTTCGAGGCGGCGGAGTTTGATGGCGAAGAAGGCCGCGAGGAAGAGGCCGAGGAAAACGAGTCCGGTGGAGAGGCCGAGCCAGAGTCCGGCGGCACCCATGTTTTTTGCATAGGCCAGATAACATCCGGCTGAAAGGCCGATCAGCCAAATGCTGATGAAACTCAGGGCCAGCGGTACGGTGGTTTCGCCAATGCCGCGCAGGGCCCCGATGAAGATTTCCTGCAAGGCGTCGGGAATCTGATAGATCGCGACGTAGAGCAGGAGGACGGCGCCGTAGGCGATGACTTCGGGCTGGTTGGTGAAGATGCGGAAAATGGATTCGGGCAGGAGCAGAAACAGGAGCCCGGCGGTCAGGGCAAAGACGACGCCGATGCAGGCGGCGGCGCCGGTGTAGGTTCTGATTTCGCGGATGCGCCCGGCGCCATAGGCATGGCTGACTTTCACGGCCGTAACGCCGGAGAGCGCAAAGGGGATCATGAAGGTGAAGGAGGTTACATTGATCAGCACGTTATTGGTGGCTGCGGCCACCACGGACATTTTGCCGACCAATACGGCCACGATGGCGAAGACGGAGGCGACCACCACCGTAATGCCGCCGGTCGGGATGCCCGTTTTCAGCACTTCCTGAATTGTGTCGCCGCAAACCTGCCAATGCCAATGCGTCTTTTTGCGGCTGTATTGAAACACCGTCAGGGCCATCAGCGTACGCGAAAGCAGGGTGGCAATTGCAGCGCCGGCAATGCCCATTCCGAGGCCGAACATCAGCAGGATGTTGACCGCGATGTTGAAAAAGTTGAAGAGGAAGATCAGCAGATTGGGAACCACGGTGTGCGACCGCGCGAGCAGTAGTTCCCGGATGGCGGAAAAGATCAGCGCGGGAATAATGGAGAAGGAGCTGATGTATAGGTAGGTCTGAACCATGTGCTCAAACTCGGATTCATATCCAATCATTGGAACAATAAACCGGGTGGCCAGCAGCACCACCAGGGTTAACGCCAGGCCGACGCCCGTCGCCAGCAGCAGCGCCGAAACGGGAATTTGTTTGGTGGATTGCCCGGCGCCGATTTTCCGGGCTTTGATGGGGCTGATGGCGGAGGTGACGCCTGTGCCGAAAATGATCACGGGAAAAAGAAAGGCCGAAGCCACGCCCATGGCGCCCAGCACGATCGTCGAATAGCGCCCGGCAACAATCACATCGCCGATTCCGAACAGCACTTCACTTATTTTTCCGGCTACCACCGGAATGGAAAAGAGGAAGACTTCCTGCACACATTTAAAAAACTTTTTCACAAAGGGTCCCAGTTTTGGATTCTGCCGTTTCAACACCGGGATTCCTTCGCGATCATCCGGGACACAGCTGAAAGAGCAGGAAGGAATCCACAAGAACCTCATCCAGCCACCGGAATCTCTGTTTAAAGGGGCAGGACGATACCCGACCGGGGGAACCTGTCAACGGTGGTTTGGAAAAAAGACCTGTCACCGGGCAACGGGTAGGGCTGGCTCGCCGAGCCGGCCGCCCCGCAGCAGCAGGGTATTCGGTTAGATTCGCTTTTGTAATGCCCGCCGGTGGGAACGTGCGGGTGTAATGCCGGATTAATCAGGGAGGAACGATAACCACGAAATACACTAAATTCGCGAAAGCAGGGAAACGCAGTGTATGCTTTGCGGTGCGCGGCCGCTCGTTGCAGGGATTTAAAAAACAGATTCGGGAGATTGACAAAATCAAACATTTGGCTAAATTACCAAATATTAATTGAAGGGCAACGTATGAACGCAAAAGAGAAAAACCTGTACGAGGCGAAGGCGAAGGTGCTGAAAGCGCTGGCGCATCCGACGCGGCTTTGGATGGCGGAGCAGCTGTCGGCCGGCGAAATGTGTGTGTGCGAGTTTGTGGATCAGATCGACGCTGACTTTTCGACGATCTCAAAACATCTGTCGGTGATGAAGCAGGCGGGGATTGTGGAAGACGATAAGCGCGGCAAGCAGGTGTATTATAAAATGAAGGTGCCGTGCGTCATGAACTTTATGGGCTGTGTTGAAGCGGTGATTGAGAGCAATGCCAAGGCGCAGGCGGCACTGGTGAGCTAAAAAAAATTTGAACAATATTTGGTTAAATGGTCAAATGACATAATGGAGAAAATGATGACTTGGAAAACAGAGTGGAAAAAGCTGGCGTGGATCGTAGGGATCTTTTTGTCGTTCTTTTATCTGCCGGTGGGTAATGCCCGTTTTGACAATGCCGTGATGGAGTCGCTGCATCTGGCGAAGTGGTATGCTCAGGAGCATGTGCTGCTCTGCCTGATCCCGGCTTTCTTTATTGCCGGCGCGATTGCGGTGTTTGTGAGTCAGGCGTCGGTGATGAAATATCTGGGCGCGAAGGCCAAAAAGGTGGTGGCTTACAGCGTGGCGGCTATATCGGGCACGATTCTCGCGGTCTGTTCCTGCACCGTGCTGCCGCTCTTTTCCGGCATCTACAAAATGGGTGCCGGTCTGGGCCCGGCGACGGCGTTCCTCTATTCCGGGCCGGCCATCAATGTGCTGGCAATTGCCCTGACCGCCCGAATTCTCGGCGCGCAGATGGGTATTGCCCGCGCCGTGGGTGCGATTCTTTTCAGCGTGGTGATCGGGCTGTTGATGCACCTGATCTTTCGCAAGGAGGAGCAGGAAAAAGCCGCCGTTCAGATGGCGCTGCCCGACGAAGAAGTTGCGCGGCCGCTCTGGCAGAACGGGCTCTATTTCTTCTCGATGGTCGGCATTCTGGTTTTTGCAAACTGGGGCAAGCCCGATCTCGACACCGGCCTGTGGGCGGCGGTCTATTCGGCGAAGTGGATCATCACATCCATCTTTGCGGCGGCGCTCGGCCTGTTTCTCGTGCTTTGGTTCAATATTAAATGGTGGAAGGTGGTACTGACCGCTGTGCCGGTTGTTCTGCTGGCCATCATTTTCCCGGAACAGCCGATGGTGGCTTTTGCGGCCGGCGTGATCGGGCTGTCGGCCTTCACCAGCACGGATAAGGGCGAGGCGGGCGAGTGGTTCTCCTCCTCCTGGGGCTTCGCGAAGCAGATTCTGCCGCTGCTGCTCTTCGGGGTGCTGATTGCCGGCGCGCTGCTCGGCCGTGTCGGTCAGGAAGGACTGATTCCTGCGGAGTGGGTTTCCACCGCGGTCGGCGGCAACTCGCTTCGGGCGAACTTTTTCGCCTCGTTTGCCGGTGCGTTTATGTATTTCGCCACGCTCACTGAAGTGCCGATCCTGCAGGGGCTGATCAATAACGGCATGGGACAGGGGCCTGCACTGGCACTGCTCCTGGCCGGCCCGGCGCTAAGCCTGCCGAACATGCTCGTTATCCGCAGTGTGCTCGGCACTAAAAAGACGGTTGTATTTGTTTCGCTGGTCATTGTGATGGCCACCATCAGCGGCATGCTGTTTGGAATGTTTTTTTCATAGGAACCATGGAGAGTATAAAATGAAAGCGGGCTGTATCAGGAGAAGTTCATTGCGCTGCAGCACTGTGGCCGGGGCTGTCCAATCGGGACGCATACCAGCCCTGCACTGCACCTGTGATCTATCGCATGGCGTGTTCGAGTTCCAAAGATTGGAAAACATTGATTAGACACCGGGGCAAAATGGGCACTTCGGTAAACACGGGGATATGCGAAGCAAGAATCGATATAATGAAACGTGATGTGAAAAACTTGAGGTTGGCCGGGTTTGTCTGGTTCTGTTGTTTTGCTCTGACTTCCATGGCGCAGAAGCCAGAACCCTTAACGCTGGATCAAGCGATTGATTTTGCGCTCAAACACAATCCGGAGGTTTCCGCAACGCAATGGAAAACGGCAGCCCGTGTTGCAGGACGGGATGCGGTGAAAGCGCAGCGGTTGCCTGCAGTGAAACTGCTCGGGGCCTATGACTACCAGTCAGAAGCTTCCCGACTGTATCCTGCTACGTATAACGGGGAGCCGGGCGTTTTCGGGCAGGGCATTGCCGGAGGCGAAGTGGTCCTGAGCATTCCGCTTTATACGGGCGGACGGATTTCCAGTGAGATTGCCGCTTCAGAGCTGCTGCGACAGGCCTCGGAAGGAGAGCTGTCGCGTACCCGGGAGGTTGTGGTGTTCAATGTCACCAGCCTGTTTTACAGCATATTGGCACAGCAGGAGGTGATTGAGTCCGTGGAGTCGGCTGTGAGAGCCATCAAAGAGCATCGCCGCAGTGTTGAAGAATTGGTGGCCGCCCAGAAAGCGGCACGCGTGGATGTGCTGCGGGCGGAGGTCAGACAGGCTGCGCTGGAGGAGACGCGTACCCGGGAACTCAACACATTGTCCGTGCAACGCTGGGCGTTAGCGGCTTTGATCGGGTTGGATTCGAATACAGCTCCGGAAATTGACGGCAGCCTTGAACTGGAAAACCCGCCGGAATGTCCTGAATCCGCATTGTGCCTTAATAAAGCTTTGGCCTATCGGCCCGATTATATCTCCGTTCAGCAACAGACCGAAGCCCAGGCCCAGGCCATTCAATCAGCACGCTCGGGATATCTTCCGACGGTTTCGCTGAGGGCGGGCTATGGAATGCGTTGGATGGATGATGTCGAGGACCAACCTGCCGGAACCGATCGTTCTCAGGATGTCGGCCATGTTGGGCTGGTGGCGGAGTGGTCGCTCTTCTCCGGCGGTTCTACGCGGGCCAACGTGCGCCAACAGGCGGCACTTTATCAGGCCTCGCAGGATCTTGTTCGGCAAATGCAACTTCAGATTCGGACAGAGGTCGAATCTGCATTGTCGGGGATTGCTGCTGCCCGGGTGCGGGTGGCGACCTCGTCAAAATCAGTGGAGCAGGCGCGGGAGAGTTTCCGCATTATGCGGGAGAAATATGATTTAGGCAAAGGTGCGATGACGGACGTGCTGGATGCCCAGGCGTCATTGGTTTTTGCGGAAACCTCTCTGGCCCGTGCGCGAGCCGATTTGGCTATTTCAGAAGCGCAGAAAAAACTCGCAACAGGAACTATTCTACGATGAACAAAAAGATTCCAATCATCCTTTCGGGCTTCATGGTGGCAGGGCTTTCCGGCTGCGATATGAAACGTGATGATGGTGCTGGAGCCAAACCGAAACCGGCACCGCTGGTTCAGACCGCTTTGGTGCAGCAACGTGATTTATCAAAGGTTGTGACTTATACAGGTTCGATTGAACCGGTCAAAACGGCGCGTATGGCTTCTCCTGCCGAAGGGCCGGTCGTTCGTTGTTCGGTTCGCGAAGGCGACTGGGTTGAGGCTGGTACTTTGCTGGCAAAGGTGGGGCGAAGCCGTATTGCCACCACGGCTCTGGAGGCTGCCCGAGAAGAACTTTCCCGGCAGAAATCCGAATTCAGTCGGGTGGAACAATTGGTGAAAAGCGGCTCTCTTGCCGGAGAAATGCTGGATACGGTTCGGGCGAACCTGAAAAGGGCTGAGGCGCAGGTTGCGGCAATGGAAACCGGTGCGGATGATTATGAGATTCATGCTCCGTGGGCCGGTGTTGTTTCCAAGGTCTGGATCGCGGAAGGAAATTATGTGATACCTCGTGCCCAATTGATCGAAATGTTTGATCCGGGCACATTAATTGTACGAATCGCAGTGCCGGAGCAACAGGCGTTATCTGTTCGCAAAGGCACTGCGGTCAGCGTTCATCTCGATGCTCATCCGGGAAAAACAATTGCTGCGGAAATCACACGGGTCTTTCCGGAGCTGGACCGGCGTACACGTACGGTGATGGTGGAAGCGGAACTCAAAGAGAATGTCGAACTGCTCAGTGGTATGTTTGCGCGGGTCGAAATTCCGGTGCAGGTTGAGAAAAATGCGGTGGTGATACCCCAAAGCGCTTTGACGGTTCGGCCGGGAGGTGGGGCCATCGTGTGGGTATTGAAGGATGAAGCCGTTCATGCCGTTAAGGTTAATCCGGTTCTTGAAGCAAATGGATGGATTGCCGTTGAAAGCGGTATTGCCGCGGATGATGTGGTTGTGATTCGTGGAAATGAATCGCTGAAAGAAGGCGCCTCGGTAAGAGTTCAGCCAACGGCCGGGGCGGAAACGAAAGAGATCAGTAGCCTGTGAAGATCACGGATATCAGTTTAAAGCGACGCGTGGCGGTCATGGTATTGTCTGTCGCTGCGGTGGTGATGGGCTTCTTCAGCCTGACCCGGCTGGATGTGGATTATCTGCCGGAAATCACCTATCCGATGGTGAAGATCCATATTTACTGGAGCGGAGCGACTCCTGATGAAATTGAAACCAATATTGCCGAGCCGATTGAGCGTGCCATGGCTACGGTGGATAATTTGGATTACCTTGATGCCTCCTGCATTGAGGGCATGTACACCTTGCTCGTTAACTTCCGTTATGGAGTCAATGTAGATACAGCCTATCAGGATGTGCTGGCGATCATGGGGCGCGTGAACCGCAAGCTGCCGGACGATATGGATCCACCGGTCATTATCAAAGCCGACCCTTCTCAGCTGCCCGTAATGGAAGTGACCGTGGCCTCGGATCAGCGGAGCCTCGTCTGGCTGCGCGAGTGGGTGGACAACTGGCTGGTGGACCGGTTGAGCGGGGTTCCCGGTACAGCAGGGGCGGAAGTGGTCGGTGGCTTGGAACGGGAAATCAGAGTGCATCTTGATCCAGCCCGGCTGACCGCATACGGCCTCTCTCCTGATCAGGTGGCAACGACGCTTCGCGATGAGAATCGTCAAATCTTCGCGGGTCGTATTACGGTTGAAAACCGGGAAATAATTGCCCGAACGATGGGCGAATTTGAAAATCTGGATGAGATCCGGGACACGGCGGTTGCTCAGGGAGACCACGGTAATCTGGTTTATGTGCGTGATGTGGCCACCGTGGAGGATTCGCACGAAGAGCTGCGTGTCAACACGCGGTTCAATAGGCGGCCTTGCGTGAAAGTCAACGTCCTGAAGCAGGCCGAAGCCAATACGGTTCAGGTGGCTCAGGCCGTCAAGGATCGGCTCGAAGCTCTGCGTAGCGAAATTCCGGAGGATATCGAATTCGGCGTGGTTGAAAACCAGGGTGACTATGTGATGGGTGCGATTCTCAGTGTTCGCGACTCCGCCATTCTCGCCGCGCTGCTGGTGATTCTTGTAACCTATCTGTTTTTGGGCCATTGGCGTCAGGTTGTTGTGATGGTGGTGGTCTTGCCGGTAACGATTCTCTCGAACTTCCTCTTGATGAAACTGGCCGGTTTTTCGCTCAACCTGTTTTCACTCGGAGGACTGGTGGTTGCGCTGGGGGTCGTTCTGGACGGTTCAATCATTGTGCTGGAAAACATTACCCGGCTGAAACACGAGGAAGACCTCGCAGGCCGAAAGCATAGTGGAAAAGTGATCGTACGGGCTGTCGCTGAAGTGGGCCCGGCCCTGATCGCTTCCTCGGTTACTTTTCTGGCCATCTTTCTGCCCTTCCTGTTTATTCCGGGGCTGGCATCGTTGCTGTTCAAGGAGCTGGTGCTGGTTATTGCGGGGGTCGTAATCATCTCGTTGCTGGTGGCCGTAACGCTGACTCCGCTGCTTTCCGACCTGCTGTTGGAAAAACCGGGCGGAGGAGAAAAGAGCGGATGGCTTGCGTCGCGGTTCGATCGAGGGGTTGAGCGAATTACCGCCGAGTATGGAAAAGGCCTTGCTCAGGTTCTGCGGTTTCGCTGGCTGGCATTGCTGCTTTTTCTGGCTTCGGGAGTCGCTGCGTTTCTGATGCTCTCCTCCGTCGGTTCTGAATTCCTGCCCAAGGTTGACGATGGGCGCGTGAAGGTGAAACTGAAAATGCCTGCCGGTACTTCGGTTGCGGAAACCGACCGGATTCTTGCGAATGTGGAGAAGCAGCTAACGGGTCTGCCGGAGGTTCAAAGCCTCTTTACGATGGCGGGTGGACGAGTCTGGGGATTGGTCACCTATGAAATTGCTCAGGAAGGTGAAGTGAATATTCAGCTGGTGCCGAAGCCTGATCGGGATATCAGTACCGAAGAGTTTATCGGAAAAATACAACCCCTCGTGAAAAAGGCGATGACCCCCGGCGCGAAACTTCCTGTAATGCAGATGAAGACCAAGGGGATTCGCCAAATCGGTCTTCAGGACGTGGAATTAAAAATTCAGGGCGACGATACCGATCACATCTATTCTTTCGCGAAGCAGGCGGCAGCCGCACTTAATGAGGCGGATGGATTTTCCGGCGTTAATATTTCGATGGATATGACCAAGCCGGAGTATCGGATTTATATCGACCGGGCTCGTGCCGCAGCCATGGGTATTCCCGTTGGTAAAGTAGCCGCCACGTTGAGAGGTCTGATCGGAGGAACGGTTTCGACAGACTATCGCGATGGATCCGAATACTATGATATTCGCGTCATGGTGCCGGAGCTTAAGTTGGCGAGTAAGGAAGATCTTGAGAATCTGATATTGGATTCCCGAGGAGGCCGTCCAGTCTTTGTTCGTGATATCGCCGAAGTGCGGCGGGCGGTCGGGCCGGTTGAAATCACCCGTGAAAATCAGATCAAGCAGGTGATTGTCCGGTCGGATGCTTCGGCCATCAGTTCTGGGGAAGCTGCCCGCCGAGCGGTGGACGTGGTTTCCAGGCTCACACGTCCGTCTGGAGTGAGTGTTGTTCCGGGGGGGCAGGCACAAATGATGGAGGAAAACCGGAAGACGATGGGCATGATTTTCGGATTCGCTCTCTTCCTCGCATTCGTAGCCTTGGCCATCCAGTTTGAAAGCTTCCGCTTGCCCCTGATTATCCTGCTCTCGGTTCCGTTCTGTCTGGTCGGGATTGTATATGCGCTGGCGATTGCGGGGGTTCCGATTGGTGCCACCGTGGCCATCGGGGTGTTTGTGATTATTGCGGCGGCGGTCAATGACGGAGTACTGCTGCTCGGGTTTGCTGAGGAGCTGCGGACAACTCAACAGCACAGCCCGGTCGATGCCGTTTTAACTGCAGCTCAGATCCGGCTGCGTCCGCGACTGATGACCACGCTCAGCACGATTGCCGGACTCATTCCGCTGGCACTCAACCTCGGAGAAGGCGGCGACCTGCTTAAACCGATGGCGGTGGCCGGGATCGGCGGACTTCTGATGGAAATCGCCGTGGCCCTGTTTCTGATGCCCATCCTCTATGTATTCTTTTCTAAATGCAGGAGAAACAATGAACACCATATTTGATAAACAGGCTAAGGAATGGGAGATCGCTGAAGAACAGATTCAGGACGTGATTCAGCGGGCACGGGATATCAAGGCTTCAGGCAATAAACTAATGAACGAACTTGCGTCGTAACACTTAACCGGAACAATGGAGAACTAAAATGAAAATACAGGTATTGGGCACGGGATGCCCGAAGTGCAAGAAGACGGCTGAGGCTGCTGAAGCAGCGGTGAAGGAGCTCGGCATCGAGGTGGAAATCGAAAAGGTGACCGATCTCAACGAGATTATGAAATTCGGTGTGATGCTGACCCCCGCGCTGGCGGTGGACGGCGAGGTCAAGGTGGTGGGCAAGGTGCCATCGGTGGATGACATAAAGAAAATGCTGCAATAGGGGGCGTCCGGAATTGCAGGAAGCAGTCAGCGGGCGAAAGCCGGTTGCCGTCTGCCCGGGTACGGCTGTTTGGGGTTGAAAGCAGCGATGAGGTTGCAGCGGTTATCCGGCCGTTGCGCGCTTTGTACAGATAATGTTTGGGGTCAAAAATGAAAAAAAATTTAATGATCGTAGGTTTACTGGCTGTCGCAGTGGTTGCGGTGGTGGGGATTAAAAATAAAAAGAATGCGGATCCGGAAATGGTCGTCTGCGAAAGCGGTATGTGTACGCTGCCGTTCCCGGCAGATAAAATGATGCCGGAAGGCGTGGTGGCCGAAACGGTGGCTGAAAAACCGCTGCCGAAGCTGTTGGATCTGGGTGCCGGAAAATGCATTCCGTGCAAAATGATGGCACCGATTCTTGATGAAATGACGGAGACGTTTACCGGGCAGTTCGATGTTGAATTTATCGATGTCTGGGAAAATGAAGGGGTGGGGCAAACGTACGGCATCCGCATGATCCCGACGCAGATCTTTTATGATGCCGAAGGGAAGGAACTTTTCCGGCATGAAGGCTTTTATGCCCGGGAAGACATGCTCGCGAAGTGGAAAGAGCTGGGCTACGAATTCAAGTAATGCGTAACGGGTAATTCGTAATTTTCCTCGTTCAAGAGGACGAGTTCGAGAACACGATTACCGCATTACGCATTACGCATTACGCATTACGCATTACGCATTACGCATTACGCATTACGCGAGGTAAAAAATGGAACAACTGTTTACATCATTAACACACGCGATTGAAAGCACGCCGCTGATTGCTCTCAGTGCCGCTCTGGTCTGGGGCGTGTTGAGTATCATTCTCAGCCCGTGCCACCTGGCCAGCATTCCGTTGATTGTCGGGTTCATCGATGAGCAGGGCCGCACTACGCCGCGCCGGGCTTTCCTGATTGCGTTGCTTTTTGCCACCGGCATTCTGCTGACCATTGCGCTGATCGGTATCATCACGGCGGCTCTGGGCCGTATGATGGGCGACGTCGGGCGCTACGGAAACTGGTTTGTGGCGGTGATCTTTTTTGTGGTCGGGCTGCATCTGCTCGGCGTGATTTCCCTGCCGGGCAGCGGGCCGGGGCAGGTGGGCATGAAGCGTAAAGGGCTGATGGCCTCGTTCATTCTCGGGCTCGTCTTCGGCATTGCTTTGGGTCCCTGCACGTTTGCCTATATGGCACCCATGCTCGGCGTGACCTTCAAACTCGGTGCGGAGCAGCCGCTCTATGCCGGCAGTCTGCTGCTGATGTACGGGATCGGCCACTGCGGCGTCATTGTCGCCGCCGGAACCTCCACCGGATTGGTGCAGAAATATATGAACTGGAATGAAAGTTCCAAGGGCGCTGTCATCCTTAAAAAAGTCTGCGGCGTGCTGGTCCTGCTCGGCGGGCTCTATCTGATTTATACCGCGCCGTAGCAACCGTCGGAAGACGGAGGCCGGAGATTACAGAGGCCTGCGGTTCCTGGAAACTGCGTTCCTCTTTGGAACGTTATTCCGGTGCCGTGCCTCCGGCGGGTTCGTCCAGTCGGCGGGCAAGCGATTGAAGTGCTTCATCGATACCCAAATGCGCAAAGTCAACCACGGGTTCGACGCCAATGGCGTTGAGTTTTGCGATCGGCCCATCCCCGATTCTGGCCACAAATACCCAGCGGCAATCCGTCAGCGATTTCAGAATTTTCTGCATGGCGGAGGAATCGCCTGATCCGCCTTGGCAGTAATGATCGACGTCCCGTTTTTCCAGCAAGGCAAATTGATCGCCGCGCAGCTCATAGATCCAAAAGGTCTTAGCGTGGCCAAAATGCAGGTTGATGGAAATGCCGTCTTTGGTGGCAACGGCCGCCCGTATCGGTTTTGTTTTTTTCAGTTCCATGGCGCAAGATGTAGTGAAAGACCGGAGGGGTGTCAAGAAGGGGGAGGCCGGGTTGTTTTATTCTTTCCCGTCGGGTCCCGGCTGAAAAAAAGCCGGACACGTTGGAAGCTGGGTTGGTGCGGCGCAGGAGGGCGTGCCCGCGGTTTCGGCCGGCATGGATTTCATTTTGCCAACCATCATTAATCCACCGAAAACCACCAGCATGGACCAGAGCACAATGCGGGTTCTGGTTCGCGAGCCGCAGCATTTGGAATTTTTCGGTAAGGGGCGGTAGGCTTTATAAAACTCGAAGGCCAGGGAGAGCGCCGCCAGTGAAATCAGCCAGGGCTGCAGCGGTTTGATGAAGGAAACAAATCCGCTGCCGACGCCCAGTACGGCGAGCAGCGCAGCGATGGCGGGAAATGCACAACTGGAGACAAACCCCAATAGCGCGAGCAGTACGCTGCCGATGGTGACCCAGATGCTGTAAGAGGAGGTTTTGTTTTTCATAGATATTTCCTTTGGTTAGAGAAAGACCGGCAGCAGATAGCCGGCAAGAATGGCCATGGTGAAGACGACAATCAGGAAGGCCGCGATGATTTGGTTCCTGAAAAGTGATTTCAGCAGCACAACTTCGGTCAGGCTGGCTCCGGCGCTTCCGATGATAAAGGCGATGACGGTTCCGAGGCTCATCCCTTTTTCCACGAGTCCGAGACTGATGGGAATGACGGCTTCGGCGCGGATATAGAGCGGAACGCCGACAATCGCCGCCACGGGTACGGCCAGCGGACTGCTGCCTCCGGCGTGTTGGCTGATAAAGGAATCGGGAACGAAGCCATAGATCATGCTGCCGATGATCACTCCGCCCAGCATGAACCAAAAGGCGCCTTTAAAGTCGGAGACCGCCTGCGTCCACGCCTTTCGGCAGTTTGCGCTCCATGTTGCCGATGGTGCATTCGCCGCCGGTGGTTCGCAGCAGGAGCTGTTTTCTTCGGTGGATTCGGTGCAGCACGGGGCATCCGGCACGGTGCTGAGCGGGAGGATATATTTTTTGAAGCCCAGTTTTTCCAGGATCAGACCTGCAATAATGGAAAATCCCATCGCGACGGCAAAATAATACGCGGCCACTTTCGGGCCGAAGCTGATGAAGAACAGGCCGATGATGATGGGGTTCAGAAGTGGGCTGGCCAGTAGAAAAACAATGATGCCGCCAAAGCCGGCTCCGGCGCGGATCAGCCCTTTCAGAAACGGTATGGTCGAGCAGGAACAGAACGGTGTGATGGCTCCGAGCAGCGCCGCCATCAGATAGCCGCGTTTTTTATCAAGCATGCGCTGAATTTTTTCGGGAGGAACATAACTTTGCAGAAGGCCGATAAAAAAGCTGATCAGCACAAACAGCAGCGTCAACTCGACGAAGATAAAAATAAACGTCGACAGCGCTTTTGAAATACCGGCCGTTAGTTCGGGGGACAGCCATGTATCGAGTCCGGAGAACGCCCGGCTTATGATTTCATAAAGCCATTCGCTCACTCCGTCGGCCCCGTCGCGGCCGGCTGCTGTTTCCTCAGTGATATTCATGGTTGATACGTTATTTTTCCGGGTGATTCATTCGCGGCGAACCTGCAATGCAGTTGACTTTCCAAACTGATATTTCTACTTTTGTGGAAATATAAATATCCATGTTGAAATGCGTCGTCAAACTATATTTCTAGAAACATGGAATTAAAGAGAGAGGGGCAATCATGCAGATTAAGGACGCGGCCAAGCAGATGGCGGAATTGGGGCATGCAACACGCCTGTCGATTTTCAGGTATCTGGTCAAAGGCGGGCGGCAGGGTGTTCCGGTCGGTGACATCCAGGCGGAACTGAATATCCCGGGTTCGACGTTATCACACCATATCAGCCGTTTGGTGGCCGTCGGCCTGGTCATACAGTGCCGGAAGGGCCGAACGCTGTATTGTGCGCCGCAGTACAGCAAGCTGGATGAACTGATCGATTTCCTCAAAGACGAATGCTGTATCCACGAAACCGCTGCAGAAGATTAGTGCCGCAGTTTTACAGATCGCCAATCTCATCCACATCGTGCCGCACGTTGTAAGCGGATTTTTTTGACCGAACGACTTATTGTTAAAGCCGTTCTGTTATCCATCGTCCTGTTTAAAGTTGGAGGGACGACAGCCTTGGCGTCCGCCGCACGAACAGGTCCGATCGCCGTAGCCACGGGGCTATCAAAGCATCGCTAACACAATTTTAATTTGACAATTAGCTAAATGACTAACTATAAAGATGGCCATGGAAACCACTTTGGAAATTTTAAAGGCACTTTCGGATAAAAACCGGGCACGGGTGGTGGCGGCGCTGCGACGGTTTGATGAGCTGTGTGCCTGCCAGGTTACGGAGGTGCTGCAGGTGAAGGGGGCGACGGTTTCGCGTCATATGGCCATTCTGCAGAATGCGGGATTGGTTGAAAGCCGGAAGGATGGCCGCTGGGTTTATTACAAACTTCGGAACCCGGCGGGATCTGAGCCGCTTTTCCAATGGTTGGAAAAAGCACTCGCCGGTGAAGAGATCGAGGCGGATTTCCAGGCTCTGGAAAAAATCGTGGCTATCACCCGCGAGGATTTATGCCGTATGCAGCGCGGCGAGGATTGCTGCCCGAAATAAACAAACTGGAGGGTCACTGTCCTCAGTGACCGGGATAGCGAGGACGCTGTCCCTCCGGAAAAAAGGAAAAGAGATGAGCGAAAAAAATACAGGCATCAGTTTTTTTGAAAAGTACCTCACGGTATGGGTGGCGCTGTGCATGGTGGCCGGCATTCTGATCGGTCGCTTCCTTCCGGCGATCCCGGAGTTTCTGGGCAAACTCGAATACGCCAATGTGTCGATTCCGGTGGCGGTGCTGATCTGGATCATGATTTATCCGATGATGATGAAGGTCAACTTCAAGAGCGTAAAGCGCGTGGGTGAAAATCCGCAGGGCTTGTACCTGACGTGGGTCGTGAATTGGTTGATCAAACCGTTCACCATGTTCGGCATCGCGTGGCTGTTTTTTTATGTGATTTTCAAAAGCCTGATTTCGCCGGATCTGGCGAAGGACTATCTCGCCGGGGCGGTGCTGCTCGGGGCCGCGCCCTGCACGGCGATGGTGTTTGTGTGGAGTCATCTGACGAAGGGAAATCCGGCTTATACGGTCGTGCAGGTGGCAACGAACGATCTGATCATTCTGGTGGCCTTTGTGCCGATTGTTAAATTCCTGCTCGGCATCAGCAATGTGCACGTGCCGTGGGACACGCTCATTCTCTCTGTGGTGCTGTTTGTGGTGGTTCCGCTGACGGCCGGCGCATTGACGCGGGGGCACATGATTAAAACGAAGGGGCAGGACTACTTCGAAAACACCTTTCTTCCAAAGTTTGGAAACACGACCATTACCGGCCTGCTGTTGACGCTCGTCATCATCTTCTCGTTCCAGGGTGACGTGATCATTGCAAACCCCGTGCATATCGGCCTCATTGCGGTGCCCTTGATTTTGCAGACGGTGCTGATTTTCTTCATCGCCTATCTGGGGGCCAAGGCCATGAAGCTTCCGTTCAACGTGGCGGCACCGGCGGGCATGATCGGCGCGTCGAACTTTTTTGAACTGTCGGTGGCCGTGGCGATTGCGCTGTTCGGCACCAGCTCGCCCGTTGCACTGGCTACGATTGTCGGGGTGCTGGTGGAAGTGCCGGTGATGCTGGCCCTCGTCGGTTTTGCCAACCGCACCCAAAATTGGTTTAAAAATTAAATAACCACAGAATACACAGAAGAAATGGACATGTCATGAACGACAAAATTAACCTTTTGTATCTTTGCACGGGAAACTCCTGCCGCAGCCAGATGGCGGAGGGATGGACGCGTGCGCTGAAGAGCGATGCCATTGAGGTCTATTCCGCCGGCATCGAAACGCACGGGCTGAATCCGAATGCGGTGAAGGTGATGGCTGAAGCCGGGGTGGATATCTCGAATCAAAAATCGCAGCACATCGATGAATTTAAGGACACAGAAATTGATTATGTGATTACCGTCTGTGCCCATGCACATGAAACCTGTCCGTTTTTTCCGGGCGAAGCCAAGGTGCTGCATGTTGGTTTCGATGATCCGAACAACCTGTCACCGGTCGATGCGCCGGAAGAAGTGAAGCTCGAAGATTTTCGTCGGGTTCGCGACGAAATCAAAGCCTTCGTCGAAACCCTGCCGGGTTCGCTGGAACAATAAAAAATGAACCACGGAATGCACAGGCTACACGGAAAATTTGAAGGACTTCTCTTCCGTGTAGTCTGTGTATTCCGTGGTGTCCTAATTGGAGAATAAGATAATGAAAACACTGAAAATATATGATCCGGCGATGTGCTGCTCCAGCGGCGTATGCGGACCGGATGTCGATACCGAACTCGTGCAGTTTGCCAACCTGCTGAGAAATCTGGATTCAACCAAAGTCAACGTGGAGCGCTATAATCTGTCGCAGGAACCGGCGGCTTTTGTTGCCGAACCGCTGGTTAAGGAGACGCTTGCCCAGGAAGGGAACGGGTGTCTGCCGCTGATTCTGGTTGATGGCGAACTGATCAGCAAAGGAAAATATCCTGCCGGAACGGAGCTGATGCAGTGGCTGGGGCTGGATGTTAAAGCGACTCCGGAGGAGGTGACACCTTCAGAAAACACTGATTCCGATTGTGGTGCAGGTTGTGACTGCAACAGTCCTTCGCCCGAGAATAAAAAGATGAAAACGATTGCGAGTTCGCTGGTTCTGGTCGCCGTGCTCGGCATTCTCGGTTTCAAGGTGGTTCAAGCGGAACCGGCTACGGAAAGTGACGTTTCGACGGGCACCACGGCCGCGTTCGCTATTGAGCAAATCGCTGCAGTACCCGCGCCGACAGAACCATCGGCTTCCAGCATGCAGGCACTCAAAACCTTGAACGACTTGAACACGGTTGCCCTGAGCTATGATGCCGTTCTTGTCTTTATTCCAGCCGTTGGAAACGCGGCCCTTCCGGAAGCAACCACCACGGCAATACAGACGACCCGGGAAACGCTGAAAAAGAGCAATCTGGAACTGGGCATGTTCATGCTTCCCGAAAGTGCCGAAGATTATGCAACGATTGCGGAACAGGCTAATCCGCCGTCCATTCTTATGGCCGTAAAGGGCGGGGGTATGTTGATGATTCCCGCTGAAACCACCGAGTCGCAACTCTTGCAGGCTTTCATGGCGGCTTCCAGCGGCGGCTGTGGCGCGGGCTGCGGTCCTTCCGGATGTCATTAAACAGGTAGGAGTTTGCTATGCTTGAGTATGTGACGACGACATTGCAGGATGTTGCAGGAAGTCCGCTGGGCCTTTTCTTTGCGTTGCTGCTGGGGCTGGTCAGTGCAGTTACCAGTGCCTGCTGTACCTTGCCGGCATTGGGGATTCTGGTTGGATATTCCGGTGCACAGTCCGACGACGACGGAAAATCGGCTGGCCGGTCGGCCCTCTTTTTCACACTGGGGATGATTCTTTCCCTGATGATTATTGGAGGGATCGCCGGGTTTGTCGGCCAGACGGCCCAGGCGGAACTGGGGGAATACTGGAAACTGTTTGCAGGGCTTGCAGCGATTTTACTTGGACTGGCTTCTGTGGATCTGCTGCCTTTCAAACTCTCCTTCGGTATTTTTTCCGGCATTCAGGAGCGGATCGGTCGCTCCGGTATTCTGGTTGCCGGCCTGCTTCTGGGGGGAGTGGTGGCGGCCAGCTCGCTCCCGTGTAATCCTGGCATTTTCATTGTTATCGGAGCATCTATTCTTCAGGGGAAAATATTCTGGGCAGTACTGATGCTGATGATGTTTGCAATTGGTTTCAGCCTGCCGATGGGGGCCATGCTGCTCGGTGTTTCATTCAGCAAAATCACTCTGGCTGCCCGCGGGTTTGATATGGCGGTTCGTTGGGCCGCCGGAATCATCCTGCTTCTTGCAGGATTCTACTTTCTCATACAGTTTCAATTTTAAAGGATATTTCCATGAACAAATTTCTGAATAAAGCGACGCGTTTTCTGTTTTTCACCGGGAAGGGCGGGGTGGGTAAAACCTCGATGTCCTGCGCGGTGGCAACCGGGCTGGCGCAAGCCGGCAAAAAAGTCCTGCTGATCAGCACCGACCCGGCCTCGAATTTGCACGAAGTGCTGGATACCGATCTCGGTTCCAAACCGGTCGCCGTCAACGGTGTGCCGGGACTCGATGCCATGAATATTAATCCAATGGTTGCCGCCGAAGAATATCGCGAGCGTATGGTCGGTCCCTATCGCGGGGTGCTGCCGGACGAAGCCGTCCAGCAGATGGAAGAGCAGCTCTCCGGCGCGTGCACCGTTGAGATCGCGGGCTTTAATGAATTCTCTAAAATGATCGGCGATGAAAAAATGATCGGCGACTACGACCATATCGTGCTGGACACGGCACCGACCGGTCACACGCTGCGCCTGCTGAATCTGCCGTCCGCCTGGAACGACTTTATCGCCGGCAACGAAACCGGCTCCTCCTGCCTCGGCCCTGTCGCCGGACTGGCCGATCAAAAGGCGCTGTATGAGCAGGTGGTGAATGCGCTGAAAAATCCGGAGCAGACCCTGCTGGCTTTGGTGGCCCGCGCCGAGCCGATGAGTCTGGCCGAAGCCGCGCGCGCCAGTGCCGAACTCGCGGAGCTCGGGTTGACCAATCAGCATCTGATTTTGAACGGAGTGTATTCCAACGAAACATCCGATAAAATCGGGCAGGCGTTTGCGGAAAAATCAGCCAAGGCGATTGAGGGCATGCCCGCCATTTTCCAAACGCTGGAAAAAACGGAAGTGCCGTTCCGCCCGCATGGCGTGATGGGCGTGGATGCCTTGAAAGCCGTGGCCAACGGCGAGGCCGATCCGGCGTGGCAGGATGCTCCGGATGCATTGAATGACGCCCTTTCCCAAACGCTGGAAAACGTCAGCGAGTGGGATGCGCTTTTCCAATCCCTGGAAAAACAGGGTCATGGCGTGATTATGACGATGGGCAAAGGCGGCGTGGGTAAAACCGTGATGGCCTCAACCATTGCGGCCGAGCTGGCGCGGCGCGGTCACTCCGTTCTGCTTTCCACCACCGATCCGGCGTCGCACGTGGCGGAAACGATCGGCAACGGGCTGGAAAACCTGCAGGTGGACCGCATTGATCCGAAGGAGGAAACCGAAAAATATTGCGCTGATATTCTTGCGAAAAACCGGGACAAATTATCCGAAGACGATTTGAGTCTGTTGGAGGAGGAGCTGCGCTCGCCGTGCATTGAAGAGATTGCGGTCTTCCAGGCATTTGCCAAAACGGTGGCGCGTGGCTCGGATCAGTTTATCGTGCTCGATACCGCGCCGACCGGGCATACGCTTTTGCTGCTTGATTCGACGGAGGCGTATCACCGCGAAGTTGCAAAATCGGCCGATGATATTCCGAGCGAAGTGAAAGATCTCCTGCCGCGCATCCGCGATCCGGAATTCACGAAGGTGCTGATTGTGGCGTTGCCGGAAGCCACGCCGACGCACGAGGCGGCCGACCTGCAGCGCGATCTGCGCCGCGCGAATATCGAACCGTTCGGCTGGATCATCAACCGCAGCTTCGCGGTTTCCGGAACCAGCGACCCGGTCCTCTGCGCCAAAGGTCTGCACGAAACCGACTACATCCGCGAAATCGCCAGCGGCCTTTCAACAAAGCAGACGGTGATTTCGCCGTGGATTGGTGAGGAGCTGAACCGCCCGGAAAGTTTGAAGAAACTGGCAGAGCGTGCGGTGATCCGCTAACACAATTCTAATTTGACAATTAGCGAGATGGCTAACTATAAAAGGGCCCATGGAAACAACGTTGGACATATTGAAGGCACTCTCGGATAAAAACCGCATGCGTGTGGTGGCTGCCCTGTGGCGTTTCGATGAATTGTGCGCCTGCCAGGTCACGGAAGTGCTGCAGGTGAAAGGGGCCACCGTTTCACGCCATATGGGCATTCTGCAAAAAGCGGGGTTGGTGCAAAGCCGCAAGGATGGCCGCTGGGTGTATTATAAGCTGCACAAACCGGCGGGATCGGAACCGCTTTTCCAATGGTTGGAAAAATCGTTCGCGGGAAATGAACAGCTGACCGCAGATTTCCAGGCCTTGGAAAAAATTGTGAGCATCACCCGCGAAGATCTCTGCCGGCAACAACGCGGCGAGAATTGTTGCCCGGAATAAAGTGGAGGGTCATTATCCTCAATGACCGCAGATCGTGGGGACGCGATCCCGTAAATTTTAATGAATCTAATCAGCAAAAATAACGAGCCTCGGAAACGAGGGCTTCAAGGGAGAACACGATGGCGAAGAAGAACGTATTGATCAACGGGTTTGGCAGAATGGGACGTCTCTTTTTCAGAGCCGCTTTCGGGAATGATGAATTTGATATCGTAGCCATCAATGAGTTGAAAGGGGGAGCCGTTACTGCAGCCCATTTGCTCGAGTTTGATTCGGTCCATGGGAAATGGGGCTCGGGCGAAATTTCGGTAGCTGGAGATACGATCACGGTTCGCGGTAAGGATATTCGCTTCAGCAATGCTGCAACGCCGGCGGATATCGATGTAAGCGGCATTGATATTGTGGTGGAGTGTTCCGGTGTATTTAAGGATGAGGCGTCGCTTCAGCCGTACTACGACCATGGCGTGCCGAAGGTGCTCGTGTCGGCACCGGTTAAAGGCCGTGCGCTGAATGTGGTCTATGGCGTGAATGACGATCAGTATGATCCGGCAGAACACGATCTGGTCACTGCCGCGTCCTGCACCACCAACTGCCTGGCCCCGGTGGTGAAAGTGATTAAGGAAAAGCTCGGCATTGTGCACGGTGTGATTACCACCATTCATGATATCACCAACACCCAGACCATCATTGATGCCCCGCACAAAGATCTGCGCCGTGCGCGCGCCTGTTCGCAATCGCTGATCCCCACCACCACGGGTTCGGCCACCGCGATCACGATGATTTATCCGGACCTGAAGGGAAAGCTGAACGGGCTGGCCGTGCGCGTTCCATTGCTGAATGCCTCCATCACCGACTGCGTGTTTGAAGTGGCGCGCGAAACCACGGCTGAAGAGGTGAATGCGTTGCTGAAAGAGGCTTCCGAAACCTATCTCAAGGGCATTCTTGGTTATGAAGAGCGCCCGCTGGTGTCGGTTGATTTTAAGGATGACATCCGGTCGTCGATCATCGATGCGCCTTCGACGATGGTGAACGACGGCACGCAGCTTAAGATTATCGCGTGGTACGACAATGAAGTGGGCTATGTGAATCGCATGGCCGATTTCTGTGAAAAAATTGCGAGACTTGGTTAATGAAGGAGCTGCGCTCATACGCCGTTGTAACCGGAGCGTATTGGTCGTTCATGCTGACGGATGGAGCCCTGCGCATGCTGGTGCTCCTCTATTTTCACCAACTCGGTTATTCGCCGGTTACGCTGGCGTTTCTGTTTCTCTTCTATGAGTTTTTCGGCATCATCACGAATCTTTTCGGCGGATGGCTGGCGTATCGTTTCGGGCTGAAATCAACCTTGGTATGGGGGCTGGCGATTCAGCCGCTGGCCCTGATCGGGCTCACGTTTATGAACCCGGACTGGGCTCCGGCGGTGGCGATACCCTTTGTGATGGCCATCCAGGCACTTTCGGGCATTGCCAAGGATCTCACGAAGATGAGCTCGAAAACGGCGGTCAAATTCCTCGTGCCCGCCGATCAGAGTTCTGCGCTGTTCAAGTGGGTCGCGATTTTGACCGGTTCCAAGAACGCGATCAAAGGAGCCGGTTTTTTTGTGGGCGGGTTTTTGCTTCAGAAGCTGGGTTTCGACCATGCGCTCTGGGCGCTGTCTGGCATCATTGTTCTCGCGCTCTTGAGTTCACTCTTTTTGCTTCCCGGCGAGATCGGTGCGGCCAAAGCCAAGAGCAAATTGAAGGGCCTCTTTGATCAGAAGCGGGAGATTAAAATTCTATCAGCGGCCCGTGTGTTTCTCTTCGGCGCCCGTGATATCTGGTTTGTGGTGGCGATTCCCGTTTTCCTTACAGCCTCCTTTGGATGGAATTTCACGGAGGTGGGAACCTTTATGGCGTTCTGGGTGATCGGTTACGGCGCGGTACAGGCTTTCGCTCCGGCGATCATGAAACACTTCACTCATGGCCATGCACCCGGTGGAAAATCGGCACTGGTCATTTCGCTGCTGCTTACCGGAATCATGACTCTGATCGCCATCCTGTTTGCTCGGAACATTGCCACGCACATCGTCATTGTGGGCGGGCTGCTCCTCTTCGGCGCGGTTTTTGCCCTCAACTCAAGCGTGCACTCATTTTTGGTGCTCGACTATGCCGACGGCGAGAAAGCGGCGGTCAACGTCGGCTTCTACTACATGGCCAATGCGATGGGCCGCCTGATCGGAACCCTTTTTTCCGGACTCCTCTTCCAGTGGGGCGGCGTCCTCTGGGCCCTGGCCGGCTCCGCGATCTTTCTCGCGCTGACTTCGTGCATTACGGCGTTTCTTCCGAAGGAAAACAACGGGGAGCGCTAGTGTCCTGATTCATAAATAGGTTTATTTAACTTCGTTCTGGCCCGATTGATTTTTTCCAAGATGTCTTTGCCTTTGGCAACCCAGCGATA
>JARNMJ010000189.1 GCA_029432795.1 Pontiellaceae bacterium B12219 | reverse complement strand
GGGGGTGATTATCCGGCCTTCTGTTTTATGCTTCCATTTGCTTCGGATAGATCAGAATTTGAATCAATTTCTTCCTGGATTTTAATAGATTCAAATGTGTGAAATTTAGGCGGATAGAAAACCTGATTTCCGTATTTTTGTTTTGCTTCTATATATTCTTCTACGAGTACAGCCACTAGCTGACCTGCTGGAATTTTCATTTGTGCAGCAATCTTTTCCAGTTCGTTTTTGATGTCTTCATCGATTCTGTATGATTGGGTTTTTTTCATCTAATTTCCTTTAAAGTTCACTTTAGATTCAGAATCCCAAAAAAAAACTAAATTTTATGTTTACATTCGATGCTTACCGATGCTATCACCCTTTTCGTTGTTTACATTAGATTCGATTGTAATACTAATTGCATTTTTCAACCGGAGAAAAGATCATGCCGAAAGAATTGGAAGAAGCCCGCGAAAGATTTTTGAAAGAATGTGAAGTAGCACAGGAATTACGCGAAGTAGGGGCCGTGCAAAGTGCTGAAAAAATTTGCGAAAATGCAGAACGGATTTTTGACCTTGATTTGTTTTTGTTCGTGTCTGAATTGCACATTGCAGAATTCAAAAAAGAAATGGCTGCATAGTTTTTTAAACAACTAAAGGAGAAAATAAAATGCCAGAAATGCAAGGTCTATATTGGGGAGCAAAT
>JARNMJ010000188.1 GCA_029432795.1 Pontiellaceae bacterium B12219 | reverse complement strand
GGGGGTGATTATCCGGCCTTCTGTTTTATGCTTCCATTTGCTTCGGATAGATCAGAATTTGAATCAATTTCTTCCTGGATTTTAATAGATTCAAACGTGTGAAATTTAGGCGGATAGAAAACCTGATTTCCGTATTTTCTTTTCGATTCAAGATAACTTTCAATCAGCATTGCAGCTAGTCCAGCTGATGTTTGTCCTAGTTTATAAGCAATTTCTTCAAACTCCTCTTTATCGGAATCTGAAACATTTGCAGTCATTCGGCCTGTTTTTTTGTTCTTCATTTGGTTTCAGAGTGCAACGGCGAGGAACTAAGCGGAAGAAATAAATTTTTATTTTATGGTTGCAAACAGTAACCATCAGGAACTATAACCATTCTCAGTTACTAAAAGTAACTATTGGTAACTTCGCTAAAGGAGAAAAGACCATGCCGGAAAAACTGAAACAGGCCCGCGAAAAATTTTTGAAAGAATGTCAAGTGGCACAGGAATTACGCGAAGTAGGTGCTGTGCAAAGTGCTCAAAAAATTTGCGAAAATGCAGAACGTATTTTTGATCTTGATTTGTTTTTGTTCGTGTCTGAATTGCACATCGCAGAATTCAAAAAAGAAATGGCTGCATAGTTTTTTAAACAACTAAAGGAGAAAATAAAATGCCAGAAATGCAAGGTCTATATTGGGGAGCAAAT
>JARNMJ010000187.1 GCA_029432795.1 Pontiellaceae bacterium B12219 | reverse complement strand
GCAGAATTCAAAAAAGAAATGGCTGCATAGTTTTTTAAACAACTAAAGGAGAAAATAAAATGCCAGAAATGCAAGGTCTATATTGGGGAGCAAATACAGCGGAAATTATTTCTGCCGATGTAAAACAAAATCAGAAGGGGAATACTTATGCAGTTGTCAAGATGAATGCATGGGGGGTTTCTGGTATTCAGCTTGATGTATCTCCGGCTGAAGTTGACAAGTTCAAGCCTTTCTTGGGCAAGATGGTTTCTATTTCTGGAAACATGTCTTACGAAGTTGCCACTTATGACGGCAAACAGATCATCCGTTTTGCGGTCTCTGAAATCAAACCCCTCGGTAAGTAAAAAATTCCCGCCACCTTGAACCCCTGCATAGATTAACATGACAACGTTCCTTACATCAGCTTTATCAGGCCTCAAAGCACCTTTGATGGATTTGCTTACCTGTTGGCCGTTGTGGGTCTTCGTTGTGTTCATGGTTGGCGGGAATATCTTTCTTAAAATCAAACGTGAAATGAGGAAACCCTAATGTTTTCCGTTGCTGATTT
Source organism: Pontiellaceae bacterium B12219 (assembly GCA_029432795.1). GTDB lineage: Bacteria > Verrucomicrobiota > Kiritimatiellia > Kiritimatiellales > Pontiellaceae > Pontiella. Next base: position 139 of record JARNMJ010000187.1, on the reverse strand, counting down.
TTTCTCTTTCATTTCTGTTGGAATCATGCTTGGGGCCGGATTCTTCTATTCTTTGGCTGCGGGTATGATGATTTATAAAAGCTTTAAAAATTTTTAGTGATTGAAGTGTTTCGGTAGTTCGAAACAAAAAATAAAAAAA
>JARNMJ010000186.1 GCA_029432795.1 Pontiellaceae bacterium B12219 | reverse complement strand
AACGTTAGGCAGAGATAAATCATGACAAGAACAGCGATACCTCAAAAAACAAAAGATGCTCTCCTCAAGGAATATTCTCATCGTTGTGCAAAGTGCGGTGGTGATCATCCTCAGATTCATCATATAAATGAGGATGCATCCAATAGCGATATAATGAACCTTATTCCGCTTTGCCCTAATTGTCATTTGACCGACCAACACAATCCCACACGAAAAATAGAAATCCCTAAACTAATATTATTTCGAAGATATAAAGACCCAACAATCCTCACTCCTCAATTTCATCCCATTTACACTCGCCTACAATACCTTGACGAAGTAGAGGAGTCGGAAAATCAAATTTCAGATATTACAGATAACTCCAATGAGCTCATAGAATTTATCGCATCACTCGAAATGGGTGAGTTTTATGCAAAACGGTTAAAGGAAATTTTAATTCCACCACATCGAGTTCGAGTTTCGGTCTTTGGGAACGGTTCGGAATCAAACAGAAGAAACGAGGATGCAATTTACTTTCTTAATTATCGCAAACAATTAATTGAGAAGAGAGAGTCTGTGAAGGAATTGATTATCGAGCAATTACGTTACCAAACATGGAAAACAGCCTAACCAGAGGCTTGACCTTACCGTGAAAACGCCCGTTGATTCGGTCAACGTTTATGCGCACGGCAGGTCAGCCTTAACGTTCG
>JARNMJ010000185.1 GCA_029432795.1 Pontiellaceae bacterium B12219 | reverse complement strand
TCGGGAGAGCAGCCCGCGGAACCCCCGAGGGCACGCCTCTTAATTTAAAGGGAAAAGGACCGAGGCGCCATCAACTTCAGGCATAAGGTCTGGAAATATAAATATGAAAACAGACACCAATGCAGAACTCACAGATCACGTCAAACTATTCACTAAATGTTATTGGGGAGGGTTCCGTGAAGAACCTGAAGAGATGACTGAGGTTGTCCAAAACCGCAATCGTTTCGTATCAGAGTTTCAAGTCGAAAAATTTGTAAATGGATCACGTCCTCAAAATGGTTTGGGTATGTTTGATCATTGTGAGCTGTACAAATGTACTGAAGGATTCGTTTACGTTATTTCCCCATATTGTGAAATTCTGGATGAAGTTATAGAGCGATTTGGATTCAGGAAATATAATCCATTGTACTCCACAAATGCCTATACTTACCTAAAAGAATTCGAGACTAAAGTTGAGTTCAACAGATATCTTAAAGAAGCAGACAAGTTGTCTGAAATTATCCGACAGGAAAATGACAAAGCACACTAGAATTTTCCAACCAGCGGGTTGACCTTACCGTGAAAACGCCCGTCAAGTCAGGCAACGCACAAGGCACGGCAGGTCACCCGTAACGTTCGATAAATGAACAAAAAGAGATGCTGCTCTACTGAGATTTCCAACCATCGGAAAAGAATTGGAGAACAGAGATCGTTTAAAGAAAA
>JARNMJ010000184.1 GCA_029432795.1 Pontiellaceae bacterium B12219 | reverse complement strand
TCTATATCCGTATTATTGGAAAAAGGATCTAAATCGTTTGGATCATCCCAAATATTGACGCCGTCCCCATCCATGTCATCGTCATCGATATTTTTAATACCGTCATCATCAATATCGTCATCAAATTCAAAAGGAGTAGGATCAACATTATTTCCAAGACCATCGCCATCTATATCTAAATCTTGATTATCGGAAATTCCATCGCCGTCTAAATCTCCATTTGGATCTTCAGGGAAAGGGTCAAAATCGTTTAGAAGGCCGTCACCATCAATATCAGGATCTTCAGAATCTAGAATACCATCGCCATCCAAATCAGATGACGGAAAAACATCTAAATAAAATTTGTAAGTATTTTGCCCAGAACCATCAGAACTGATATAATTCAAATTAATTAATATATATCCATATCCGGATACATATATATTGTTTGCCCCTTCTTTCAATTTCTTTGTAACCAACAAAACGCCATCTGAATAAAATTCAGCCATATGCCCGTTATAATACCAAGGCGCGCTTAATGTATATTCTGTCATTCCGCCCATATTTATCTGCCCGTAAGTATTTAAAGAAATAATTACAAAAAATATAAAAATAAAATTTATTTTTTTCATCATGACAAAAAGCCCTTGTTCACTTAATTAAATAGGACTGCGCAGCGTAATAAACCGAAAGATCAATAAACCAACCTGTATTGACAAAATGCGACAAATCCAGAGCCCGAG
>JARNMJ010000183.1 GCA_029432795.1 Pontiellaceae bacterium B12219 | reverse complement strand
TCATTGATTTCTATTTGAAGAATTGGTCTACCCATGCAAACCATCATACCATAACTTTTTGTAATGTAAATCTATTTACGGCTCAGCACACTAGTCCCACTACTGCGATCTATAACTTTGCGTACATCCGCTTTGTATACACTTTCTCCTGGAGCAGTTACATCCACGTTTCTCCCGAAGGAACTAGAGTCCCACCTCTCCTTGTGGTAGTTACTCGCTGCAACTGCGATGACTGAATCATAATTAGCGGGAGACGTTACAAAACCGACGCTATTACCAGCGGCCGCAAGAACAATAACACCTGCTCTTCGCGCTCTATCTACCGCTGCTTGCATTGCTTTTACAGAAGAATCACGCCCTCTCGTTCCTCCCAGACTTATTGAGATAATATCAGCCTCATTATTAATTGCATGGTGTATACTGTTACGCAAGCGCCTCATACCTCCTCCCCATAGAACAGGTGTCGGCCATATTTTCCCGTCGCCTTTAATTTTTGCAACCCTCATGGGCAAAAGTGTCGCTTGTGGCGCAATTCCAGAAATATATCCTTCCTCACTACCCAATATAACGCTTGCAATACCAAGCCCATGTGTCGCACCAATTTCTACAGGATCACCATCTCCGTCGATAAAATCTCGCGCTAGCAGTCTGTCGGACTTATCCATTTCAGATTTAAGATATCTGTGATAGACTGGATCAGTCTTAACGGATTGGACTTATGGCGACTCGACTT
>JARNMJ010000182.1 GCA_029432795.1 Pontiellaceae bacterium B12219 | reverse complement strand
GTTTCCGGTGGCGAATCTGTCATTTCTGAAGGTTATGCTTTAATCAATTTTGTTGATTCCTGGATCAGTCGTTTTTTTGTTTTAGATTTGCCCGAGTCATTGGGTAAACAGACTATTATTGGTTTCGATCTTCCTTCCGGCTTCCCTCTATCAGATGTTTTTCCGGATCGTGTTGAGTTCGATCTTTCTGACTTTGCTTTCCTTTCAATTCTTCGCCAGATCGAAGTTGCATCACTTGTCGTGTTTGGTGTTTTCGAAGCAATTCGAATTGTTCGCAGTACTTTTATTTAGGTGTTAAAATGATTTTTATTCCTGGACTCCCAGAAGTTCCCGATTGGGTCAACGATATGGAGGGTTGGCTATCCAAAATTTGGAATGGTTTGCGCCGCGCCGGTGTTGTGGCAAGTAAAGCTTGGGATTGGATGCTCAAGAATGTGTATGCCTTAATTCCTGTTTTTATGGCTCTTTTTAAATTGGTCTTTGATTTTATCCTTGAAATTGGTGAGAGAATTCAGACGAAGCTTTTGAATATTGATGTTGAAGCGCTGCAACACACAGGTACATCTGTTTTTTCTGCTTTAGGTGAAATTTTTCAAATTGCTAATTATATCGTTCCTTTGGACGAACTCTTTCTTACCTGTACTTGTCTGCTTTCCCTTTGGGCCGTTTGTGTTGTGGTCCGTTTTATCATGTCTGTTAGACGTTTAATCCTTGGTTAAAGCTATGCAGGGGGCTTTCGTAGAGT
>JARNMJ010000181.1 GCA_029432795.1 Pontiellaceae bacterium B12219 | reverse complement strand
GTTTCCGGTGGCGAATCTGTCATTTCTGAAGGTTATGCTTTAATCAATTTTGTTGATTCCTGGATCAGTCGTTTTTTTGTTTTAGATTTGCCCGAATCATTGGGTAAAAAGACTATTATTGGTTTCGATCTTCCTTCCGGCTTCCCTCTATCAGATGTTTTCCCAGATCGTGTCGAGTTCGATCTTTCTGATTTTGCTTTCCTTTCAATTCTTCGCCAGATCGAAGTTGCATCACTTGTCGTGTTTGGAGTTTTCGAAGCAATTCGAATTGTTCGCAGTACTTTTATTTAAGGTGTTAAAATGATTTTTATTCCTGGACTCCCAGAAGTGCCCGATTGGGTCAACGATATGGAGGGTTGGCTATCCAAAATTTGGAATGGCTTGCGACGGGCCGGTGCTGTTGCAAGTAAAGCTTGGGATTGGATGCTGAAAAATGTGTATGCCTTAATTCCTGTTTTCATGGCTCTTTTTAAATTGGTCTTTGATTTTATCCTTGAAATTGGTGAGAGAATTCAGACGAAGCTTTTGAATATTGATGTTGAAGCGTTGCAACATACAGGTACATCTGTTTTTTCTGCTTTAGGTGAAATTTTTCAAATTGCCAATTATATCGTTCCTTTGGACGAACTCTTTCTTACCTGTACTTGTCTCCTTTCCCTTTGGGCCGTTTGTGTTGTGGTCCGTTTTATCATGTCTGTTAGACGTTTAATCCTTGGTTAAAGCTATGCAGGGGGCTTTCGTAGAGT
>JARNMJ010000180.1 GCA_029432795.1 Pontiellaceae bacterium B12219 | reverse complement strand
CGCTGTGTCGCTTCTTCATTCTGAGTTCTCCTTACTGGTTATTTACCACGGAAAACTCTCATTTAAAACTGTCCAGATTTATGGGCTCAGGTCACTATGAATAGGAGTTGCCATGTTAAGTAATTTTCCTCATGCAAGAACAGATATGGCCTATAAAAAACTTCAGGTTCACCTATGGGCTCTGCAGTTACACCTAATCTCTTAAGACGATTAATATACATGAGCATCCCGATATTGAATTTTCGTAATTGGATTTTCAACATCTCGGGATGAGGACTTCTTTCGTAATGATTATCTTCGAAAAGTCTAAAGGATAAAAAGTTCCCTCTACATTTTCTCGCACAATAAATTCCATCATGAATATTTCCTGCTTCAAAAATAGGAGGAGATGCATTCCATCCAACACTGGGATTCTCGACATAATAGTTTCTATTGAAATCTTTACCAAACTGAGGGGATTCAGTTATTTCACTCCAGGTGAAATTATTTGTAGAGCAGTTCTTTTCATCCAAATCTGGGACTGAAATATCTTGAGTGATAATCAGGCTTAAGGATCGGTGTTGGTTTAGTACAACGCTGGTAATGAACGAGAAAACTATTGGAAGCGTAAAGGCTAGCAAAAGGATTCCTATATATCTTAGGTGTTTTCTTTTCATCTATAATTTAGTTCCAGACCTTATGCCTGAAGTTGATGGCGCCTCGGTCCTTTTCCCTTTAAATTAAGAGGCGTGCCCTCGGGGGTTCCGCGGGCTGCTCTCCCGA
>JARNMJ010000017.1 GCA_029432795.1 Pontiellaceae bacterium B12219 | reverse complement strand
TTGATTTCTATTTGAAGAATTGGTCTACCCATGCAAACCATCATACCATAACTTTTTGTAATGTAAATCTATTTACGGCTCAACACACTAGATGCCGGAGGAAACGGGGGCTCTAACGGACCTTGGAGAGGCGATTTCTTCAATACGCCTTTTGAAGGAAGTATGCGTGTTCCCTGTATCGTACGGTGGCCGGGAAAAGTGCCTGCGGGTGTCGTGACGGATGAAATGTTTGCTGCAGTGGATTGGCTGCCTACGCTTGCCGGTATGACCGGTTTGTCATCTAAAGTACCAACAGACCGCCCGATCGACGGGGTGGATGCATCGGCTTATTTATTGGGTACGAGCAAAACGACCGGAAGAACCAGTTATATGTTTTTCGGAGCTGACGGCAAACTCATGTCGCTGAAATGGAGATTTTATAAAACCGTTTTCAGGTTCAGCGAAGGCGTGGGAAGCCCGTATGTAGAGCCTCAGCTTCCGCTTATGTATGATTTATCAAGCGACCCGGGAGAAAAATTTAATCTATGGGCGAGCTCGTTGATCAATGGTTGGGTATTTGCCCCGACACTGGAGGTCATCGGAGGATATGAACGAAGCTTAGAGAAGTATCCGAACATTAAAGTCGGGGAAGACTTCACGGGATATAAAGCCAAGAAAAAATAACACCATTCTATCAATCCGCTTTGTTTACGCAGGCGGGTTGATTACTGATCCCGCCGGTCTGTCAGGCCGGTGGAATCAGACGCGGAGCTAAAAGGACACGTTGTTGGGAGAAATTTTATGAAAAAGATGAACTGGAAAAAACAGAAGGGTAAGCGATCATTTGTTTTCGCTTTACCGATGATCGCATTGCTGGGCGGGTTGGCCTCAATGGCCCGTGCCGACGAAGGCGGTGTGGCCTTCTGGTTCTCGGGCCAATATGCGAGTTTTGCCGCTGCTCCGGCCACGCCCGGCTGGTCGATGCCGGTGATGGGCTATTTTTACGATGGTAATGCTTCGGCTGAGAAGGAGCTTCGTAAGGGCGATTTGATTTCGGCCGGGCTCGACAGCACGGTGCCGATCCTGATGGTACAGCCGACGTACGCGCCCAAAACCAAGATTCTGGGTGGGCAGGTTGCACTGGGGCTGGGCTTCGGCTTCGGTTATAACAGCACGGACGGAAACATCTCCATATCGGGGGGAGGAAGCGCGAGCCGCAGTGATTCGGTGACGGGTTTTACGGATTTGTATCCGATCGCAAGCATCGCCTGGACCGATGGCAATAACAATTGGATGAACTACATCACCGGGGATATTCCGGTCGGTGATTACGACTCGAGCAGCCTGGCCAACCTGGGCATCGGGCACGGTGCCGTGGATCTCGGCGGAGGCTATACCTATTTCGATCCCGTGAAAGGGCACGAACTTTCAGCCGTGGTGGGATTCACCTACAACTTCGAAAACGATGATACGGATTATCAAAACGGGATCGATGCCCATCTGGATTGGGCGGTATCGCAGTTTCTGAATGACCATTGGCAAGTCGGTGTTGCGGGATATGTCTATGGGCAGCTTTCCGGCGATTCGAGTCCGTATGCTTACAACGACGGCCTCAAGTCGAGCATCGCTTCGGCGGGTCCGGAAGTCGGGTATTCATTCACGATGAATGAACAGCAGGCTTATATCAACCTGCGCGCCTATTGGGAGTTCGCCGCGAAAAACCGTGTTGAAGGTGTTGCCGCGTTTGCAACGGTTTCGCTTCCGTTCTGATACAGGATGTTGTGACGGTCTTGGAGAGCTGAGATGAAGATGAACCACCCCCTGTTCTTTGTTGTACAAACCGGTCTGCTCGCAGGCGGGCTTCTGTTGAGCGGCTGCACGTCTTCAAAGGTTGCAGTCGGTCCGCCGTTGGAGCGCGTTATAGAATGGGATGCAAATCCACAATACGATTTCGGTACGGAAGAGGGGTTGCTCGCCTGGCTGAATACGGATACCCCGGTATCGATCAGCCTGACACCTGAAGACCGCTGGGCCAACCAGTATGCAAAATGCATGGATCCGTTTGTGGTGGATTGGCAGCAGTCGAATCTCACGAATTCGACACAGGGATTTGTGATGGTGCAGAATGTACAGGTGGGCGGAAATCCAATCCTTGGAACCAGTCGAAACGGTACGGTCCGTATTCCGGTGGGTGCGGTTGAACGGGTTGAACTGGTGGTGGTCCGCTACCGCCTGAAGGGGCTCGGGAAATACGGCGGGCATGTGCAGCTTCGGTTTGTCTTTGATCAAGAGCGGCGGCCGGAGCTGCTGGATGCCCAGGGGAACCCGGATCGGGAGCAGCCCTATCTGGATGATCTGATGGTGAGCTGGGAGGCCTGGCGGCCGACGAACACGCCCTGGGAGTTTATTGCGGGACTCGAGCCGGAAAATTATACGCTCACAGCCCGGATGTATTCCGGCTCTCAGCGTTTCCTGAACGATTCCCTTCGGGGCGCGGTCTGGGATTGTTATCCATTGAAGCTGCCCGTCGGCGTTCAGGCGGAAGATACTGTGCTGTACTGCTGTCTGATGATGGGTGATTTGGCCACCCGGAAAACGCTGACCGATATGATGCGTGCTCAGTTGGTGGCGGACAAAGGTCCGGATGCGGGGGCGCAATGGACGGAAAATGAAAAGGAACAGGCCCGCGCCCGCTTTCTATGGAAGGCGGTTCCCGACGAATGGTTTAAGCAGAAGATGGCGCATGCGAACCTGAGTTATAATTCGATAGAGCGCTCCTGTATCACCTGTGCACTCCTGCAGATTGAGGTGGCCATGGAACGGTTGTATGACGTGAAAAATCTGGGACCTCGTACTGAAATTGAATGGGCGCCGTCCGGCAAACTGCCGGCCTGGTTCAGTGATGCGGTAAGCGACGATAAAAGCGGTGAACTTTTTGCGGCACCACGGGCCTTTTTCTGGGCCATCAATCATAAATCTATTTTTCCCTATAAGTCCTATATTCCACTCGAAAAGGCCGGAATGCTGGAAACGGATAAAAAGGGAAAAATAAAGAGGTATCGTTACGGACTCAAGGAAGGAAGTCCGTACGGGAAGCTGGAACGCAACCTGATGTAAGCTGGTGTTGATGGAGTTGGAAGCGTGTGATGAATGTGAAAGAGAGAAAAATGAAATCACGGATTATACCGTATTTGTGTATCGGTGCTTTGGGATTGATGCTGGTGATTTCGGGGTGCGCCAGTTATGGCGTGGTGACGAATACCCAGAAGTTGAAGGGGGCGAATGTTCGCGATAACTACGGTCTGAATGCATACCCGTATTGCAATACGAACAGTTTGGTGATGCTGGCTTTTTCCGGCGGCGGAACCCGGGCGGCCGCTTTTGCTTACGGGGTGATGCAGGAGCTTCGCGATACTGAACTTAAAGGCGGCGGGCAGAGCATGCGGGCCCTCGACGGGGTGAATGCGATCAGTTCTGTTTCCGGCGGAAGTTTTGTTTCCATGTATTACGGGCTGTATGGCGATCGGATTTTTGAGGATTTTGAAGAGGAGTTCCTTCGGAAGGATATTGAAGGAAGCCTGATCCGGCGGATGTATCTGAATCCGCTCCGGTGGTTCAGCCGGACCGGCCGAACCGACCCGGCTGTGAAGTATTATCAAGAACACCTCTTTCATCATGCCACCTTCGCCGATCTGAAGAAGGAGGACAGCCCGTTGATTCTGGTGAACAGTTCAGATCTGGGACGCGGGGTCCGGTTTACATTTATTCAGGAATACTTCGACCTGCTTAATTCTGATATTGACAGTTTCCCGGTAGCCCGCGCGGTTACGGCCTCATCGGCGGTGCCGGTGCTGTTCGATCCGGTTGTGGTGGAAAACTATTCCCGGGAAAAAACAAAAGCAAAACCGGAATGGATCGAGCGCTTTGAGTCGATGGCGACTTTGGGAAACAGTGCCGAGCTGAATATGGTGGCGCAAGGGGTCTCCAGCTATTTCAATAAATCAGACAATGGCTATGTGCATTTTGTGGATGGGGGAATCACCGATAATCTGGGTCTGCTGGCGATTCATGACATTGGTCAGATGGCAGGTGGTATGGGGGCCTTTTACAAGGATAGCGGATTCCCGATGCCCAAACGGTTGGTATTGATTTCGGTTAATGCCAGTGCAACCCGGGTTTCTAAAATAGATGAAACCAATAAAGAGCCGTCGATCAAGAGCACGATGAGCTCGGTCATGAGCATTCAGATGCATCGATACAATGTTTCAACCATTTCGCTTATGCAGAACACCTTGAATACGTGGGCGGAGCAGATGTCCACACCCGAGCAGAAGGTGGAAGCCTATTTTATTCAGATCAAGTTCGATGATGTGCAGGATGAAAAGGAACGGGAATTTCTTAATGCAATTCCCACCTCGTTCAGTCTGACGGATCAGCAGGTGGACGCGCTGATTAAAAACGGGCGGGAGTTGCTGCGCAACAACGCCTCCTTCAAGCAACTGATCAGTACTGTTGAATCGGAACATGATTCGGCTGTGCATCAGCAGCAGTTGCACGAATCCCGAACGGATGTGCCAGGCCGACCGGGTGAATGATGCATAAGTGGAACACCATATGAGAGAAGTGAAAGGCAGGCTGGTCTGCCTTAAAACAGGGAGCAAAGTGAAAATGAAAAGATACCATTCCATACTAAGCGCCGCCGTATTAGGCATTGCGCTGGCGGGGTGCGAAACCACCGAAGCGGATAAGCAGCAAGTCACCGGGACATTAGGATCGCCTGATGCCACTACCACCATAAAAGGTAATCAATTACCTGCACCGCAACCTAAATTCGAAGGGGTGATTAAAGACGATGCCCTGAGTTCCACACAGTGGTGGGAACCGCGTGTCGTTCCGCCCAGGGGGGCTCCTGATATCCTGCTTATTCTGGTCGATGATTCCGGCTTCGGGATTCCCAGTACCTTCGGAGGAGTTGTCCCGACCCCGACGATGGATCGCATTGCCAAAGACGGTCTGCGCTATAACCGAATCATGTCGACCTCGCTGTGTTCTCCAACCCGTGCCGCACTGATTACCGGGCGGAATCATCACTCGGTTGGTTTCGGTGTGATTGCCGAGCAGGCGACTGGATTCCCCGGATACAACAGCGTTATCGGTGCTGACAATGCAACGATCGGCCGCATCCTGCGCGACAACGGCTATGCGACTTCGTGGTTTGGTAAAGACCATAATACGCCGACCTATGAAGCCAGCCAGGCCGGACCGTTCACCCAATGGCCTACCGGTATGGGATTCGACTATTTCTACGGATTTGTCGGTGGCGACGCCAACCAGTGGGGGCCGAATCTGTTCCGCAACACCACGCAGATCTATCCGTTCAATGATTTTCCCGGAACGCTGGAGATGGATCGTTCGGATCCGAAGGCGGAAATCTGGCCGGTTACCGGTAAGGAAAGCGAATGGAACCTGCTCACCGCGATGGCAGATGATGCCATTGCCTGGATGGACCGGATTCATCAGACCGATCCCGATCAGCCGCTCTTCATTCACTATTGTCCCGGTGCCAACCACGCACCGCATCATCCGACTCAGGAATGGGTGGACAAGATCAGTGCCATGCATCTCTTTGATGAAGGGTATGAAGTGCTCCGTGAAACCATCTTTGAAAACCAGAAGAAACTCGGTGTCATTCCTCTGGATCAGGAGCTGACGCCCTGGCCGGATGATCTGCTGACGCCCTGGGACAAGCTGACTCCTGAAGCACAGAAACTTTACATCCGTCAGGTTGAAGTGTTCGCCGCGTATGCGGCCTACAACGATTATGAAATCGGCCGCGTGGTTCAGCATTTCGAAGATCTGGGACGTTTGGATAATACGTTGATCATCTATCAGAACGGCGACAACGGTACCAGCGGCGAAGGTGGCCCCGAAGGGACCTACAGCGAAGTGGCATTTTTTAACGGTGTACGTCCGCCGGTGGATGTGCAGATGAAGTTCTACGAAGCATGGGGTACTGAACTGACCTATAACCACATGTCGGCGGGCTGGTCCTGGGCTTTCGATACGCCGTTCGACTGGTTCAAGCAGAATGCCTCCCGTCTCGGCGGTATTAACCAGAACATGGTGATCCAGTGGCCGAACCGGATCAAAGACAAAGGCGGTCTGCGCCAGCAGTTCACGCATGTGATCGACCATGCGCCTACGATCCTCGAAGTCACCGGCATTCCGGAACCCGAATATGTGGACGGCATCAAACAGAAGCCGATGGAAGGTACGAGCTATGCGTACACGTTTGAAACGGAAAATGCCGACGCTCCTTCCCTCCATAAGATTCAGTATTTCGAAATGATGGGGCAGTGGGCACTGTATAACGATGGCTGGCTGCTGAGCACCAAAGCGAACCGTCCGCCGTGGGATGCCTTCTCGCCGGCCAATCCGGATCCGCTGAACAATCAGGTCTTCCAGCTCTATAACCTGAATGAAAGCTGGAATCAGGCTGAAGATATTGCCGCACAGCATCCGGATAAGGTGAAGGAAATGCGCAAAATGTTCCTGGAAGAAGCGAAGAAATATCAGGTACTGCCGCTGGATGCATCGGTTGGCGCCCGTGTTGCTGCCGCGCGTCCGAGCCTTACGGCCGGTCGTAATGAGTATGTATATACAAGTCCGATGACCGGATTGCCGCAAGGCGATGCGCCGTATCTGCTCAATACGTCCTTCACCATTACGGCAGATATCACCATTCCTGAAGGCGGTGCAGAGGGGATGATTGTGACCTCCGGCGGCCGTTTTGCGGGGTGGGGCATGTATCTGCTAAAAGGCAAACCGGTCTTCTGCTGGAATATGCTCGATCTCGAGCGCATCACCTGGAATGGCCCCGATGCACTCGCGCCTGGAAAACATACGATTGAGTTTATCTCGAAGTATGACGGACTGGGTGCGGGCACGATGGCGTACAATAACTTTTCGGGTATCGGCCGTCCGGCCGATTGCACTCTCAAAGTCGATGGCAAAGTGGTTGCAACGAAACGAATGGAAAAAACCATTCCGATTATCCTGCAATGGGACGAAGCCTTTGATGTCGGTTCCGATACCATCACCGGCATTAACGATGCGGACTACAAGCCGCCGTTCCCGCTGACCGCCAAGCTTAACAAGCTGACGATTGCCGTGGATCGCCCGCAGCTGTCGGATGCAGACATTGCGAAGTTTGAAGCCGCCATGAAAAAAGTAGAATCCGCCCGCGAATAACATCCGGTTGGAGTCATAGCATTGCACAGGCCACGCCTTTCGGGGCGCGGCCTGTATTCGGAACGCGGGAAACACAGAAACGGACGTCTCTGATGCGGTGAAAGAAGTTGGAAGAACAACTGGAATCTGGCACGGTCCGGTCTTCGGAGGGCCGGTTAAATGGCTGAAACCGCAGTTTCCAATGTTTGGAACAATGAGGGCGATCCTCGCAAAGCTAATGAATACAAAGGTAAGGAGAATAATAATGAAAAAACAGTTAGTTAAATTGACGATGCTGGCTGCTGTACCTGCATTGATGATTGGTGTGAGTTCCTGTACGACCGGAATGGGCGGTGTTGAATCTGAAAATGTGGCGGCCATGCCGGGCGGCGTTCTGATTGTGGATACGCTGACCCTTGATGCAAAGGTCACTGCGAGAGATTTGACGAACCGGAAGATTACGCTGAAGTCGGATGATACCGGCGAAACCAAATCCTTTAAGGTCGGTCCGGATATGACTAACTTTGACCGGATTCATGCGGGCGATCAGGTTCATGCGGTGGTGACTGACGAAATCGCGGTATATATCGGCGTTGGCGCACCTCCGAGTGAAACCGTGAGCGGCGGCGCAATGATTTCTCCGGATGGAACGGCCCCGAATGGCATTGCAGTGGAAACCAGCTCGGTTACGGCTGTGGTGACTTCCGTTGATGTGAAGAAACGTAAAGTAAGTCTGGAACTGCCTGATGGGGAATCTAAAACCGTGAAGGTTGGTAAAAACGTTGATCTTTCGCAGGTTGTAGTGGGTGAAAATCTCACCGTGGTTATTGGTGAAGGTCTTGCCGTTTCCGTAACCGCGCCGTAGTTCCTTGAAGATGAGGGATGAAAGATGAACTGTGAAAGTGGGTCTGCGACGCATGCTTCAAGAAGGCCAACGCTGTCTGAGTTCCACTTTCATCTGTCATAGTTCATAATTCATACTTTTTGCTGTGGAGCCGCCTTAGTTTGCTGTTCCTGTTTCCAAACCTTGGAAATGCTGTCGTACCGCATGCAACTATGCGGTGCGGCAATAATCCGGAGAACACCATGAAATCGATACAAACATTTTTCATCTGCCTGACCGCATTGCTGAGCATCAGTGCGCAGTCGGATACCCTTAAACTTCGAAATGGAAAAACCCTGGAGGGAGGGTTTGTCAGCTCAGATGGGCATACGATTTCATTTGCAGGCATGGAGGGCGTTCAGTCGTATCCCCGCAGTGAAGTGGCGGAGCTGATTTTTGCGAATTCCAATGCCGAGGCTGCCCCGGTCAGTTCGCCGGCTGCCCCGGCGAAAAAAGCGGCAGCTTCGGGGGTATATACTTTGCCGGAAGGGACCTTGCTGATCGTCAGTATGTTGGAAGAGGTGACTTCCGAGGAACCTGCCGGGCGGGGATTTAAAGCCAAACTTGAAGCGGATCTGATGGTTAATGCTGTGACGGTTGTTCCGGCCGGCACGGTGGTCTTTGGAAAGATTACGGCTTCCGCTGAGGCGCGGCGCTTGGTTGGCCGGTCGTTTCTTGAGCTGCAGTTAACCGGAATCAGTATCGATGGGCAGATGCATTCCATCCATACCGGTAATTTTGAAGAGGCCGGCCCGAGTTCATTGCGGAAGGTTGTGCGCAATGCTGCCGTTGGTGCGGCGATCGGAAGTGCCAGTGGCGGACATGAAGATGCTGAACGAGGGGCCACATATGGTGCTGCTGCTTCGGTAATCACCAAGGGAAGATCCATCGTGGTACCGGCCACCGCAATACTCGATTTTCATCTGCAGCAACCTCTAACGCTGACCTTGCACTAGGCGGCTTCCCATTCCGGGCCTGTTCCTGAGGAAATTAAAACGTGAAGAAACAAATTATTATGCCCGGAGTTGTGTCGGTTTTGCTGTTAAGTGGTTGCACCACGGTTAAACAGGAATATCACGAGAAATTTCAGAACCGGACGGTGGCGGCAACAGGCCATTTTGCGGATAGCACGATTGCCATGCTCAGCAACCTCAACCTTCAGTTCAGCCCGGCCGATACCGTGGTGGTGCGGCGGTTTGTTGACCCTGCTGCTCAGCCGGAAATCCATGCGAAAGAATTGCATGATGATATGGTCGAAGGCATTTCGGCCATTGTGTGGTATTCCGTTAAATTGGTGGATATTAATCAGACGGGGCGCGACGAGGCAGAACGGGTCGCCATGTATGGAGAATATCTGAAGACATTTAAAAAACGGTTGTTGGAAAAAGGGCGCTGCACTGAAACGGATTTTGATAAGGCGGTTGATCTTGTTTTACAGCAGCAGACTCTGCTGCAGGCACTGCAGGTGGCTCAACCCTTACTGAATACGATGATTACCGATGCGGCACTGCAGATCGGCGAGTTGATTGATTCTGTAAAAGTGTTGTCCGATACCATTGATAAGCGGATCGATGCGGATTACGTGAAGATCATTCACTATCGCAAAACGCTGGAGCAGGAAAAGTTCGATATTCTTGAAGCCTATGAACTCATTTACGAAGCCTATCGCTCGCCTTCTCCGAATCTGGATGAGCTGCGGGAAAGCGGGGTGATGTGGGATCCCGGTATTATCCCGGAAGGAACTCCGACGAAGAAGGACATAAAGGCAATTGCAGAGCAGCTGAGCGCCCGGCTTACGGCGCTGCGCTCGGTGCAGGAGGAGATTCAGCCCGATTGGGATGAATATCTTATGATTCATGTTGAGCTGGACCGTATTGCCCAGAAAATCATCGACGATGCCGTTCGGACTCGTGTACTCATGCTAACGTGGATCCGTGCACATCAACGCCTGGCGCAAGGGACCACAGAGGCGGCTGAATGGTTTGATATTACAGATCTTGGAAAACAACTGATTCAGGATGCTCCGAAAACCGTTCTTCCCTGATGTGAAAAGGGATGAATCGCTCGTAAAGTGCATACGTACAATAACCGCGCAGAAACGTAAGGATGAGAATGAAAAGTAACGTAATGAACCTCTTTATAGCAGGAATGGCTGTGGTGCTCCTTTCGGGATGCGCATCATCAAATAATCCGACCTGGGCGAATCCGAAGTTTAAGGATCACTCTCTGGGAAAAACGATGGTGTGGGCCACGTTTGAGGATGATATCCTGAGCGGGGAATATGAGGTGCTCTTTACGGAATGCCTGTTGGATTATGTGCCGGCCGCTTCCATGCACAACGATGTCAAAGATCTGAAGACCATGAACAAAAAATCGGTTGATGCGTTGCTGAAAGCGAACAGCGTTCAAACCTTAATTGTTACGCATGTTGTGAGTTCGGAAAATGAGGCGCAGTTGGTTCCGTACGGGGTTTCCTATCAAACCTATGGGAATCAGGATGCTTCCTATTACCTCTATTGCAGTGCCTTTCAATTAGACAATGCCGTCGTTAACTTCACAGAAAACAGCATTGAAACAACGCTGTTTGATGTCAAATCCGGCGCATTGATCTGGAGCGGGCTCAAAGAGGTTTATACCTTCAACTCGAATACCTCGAATATGAAAAAAGTGATTAACGATATTATCCGGGAACTGGAAAAAGACGGGATGTTGTAACTGCCCGTTCCGGGGCGGTAATGAAGCGAGGCGCGAACTGCCAGGTATTGGGATGGATAAAAAGGAGAATAAAAAATGAAGAAAACAATGTGTGCGATGATGCTTGGGCTGCTGATTTCCGCAGTGGCAAACGGCCAATATGAAGAAGAGGAAAGTAATTTCACGATTCAGGCCCTTTTGGGGGGCGTACGGTACGATGGATTGGAATTCACGGGGCCGGGCGGGTCGAACACAACGGATATGGCCTCGCTGCCTCAGTTGGGTGGAGCATGGAGCACGAAGCCTGAAAATGAGGGCTTGTCGTTTGGTTTGGAGTGTACCTTCCTGTTGGGATTCAAGTTTGATGATGTGACCACCTATACGGGTGCGAGCAGTATCTATGTTACCTCTTCCTCCTCGTTGTGGCTGATCGATTTTTCCGGTGGCGGGTTTGCCAACCTGATGCTGGGAAATAAGGTCTGGGCTTATGCGGCGGCAGGACCGCTGGTGATGCTCTCGTTTTATGATTCGGATGAGCAGTATTCAGATGGAAGTCCCGGGACGTCCCAGTCGGAAACGGCCTATGGGTTTGGCGCGTATGCGCGAACCGGATTGGAGTTTGAGGTGCATAACGGAGGTTATCTTGGAGCGGGTGTTCGCTGGAACTGGAGCAATATCGATTTTGATGTCGTGGACAGTGGTTCGAATGTCTCAGGTATTGCAGGCTTCTTGACCTATACTGCCAATCTGTAATCGCGTTTATTTTTCCAACCTTTGGAAATCCGGGCGCATTCTGGGTTCCGATTTTTTTTTTTGCAGCAGGGGGCTTTCTCTCATTCTGCTTCGCGTGCACACGAAGCAGAATTGCTGTAACAACAACGAATACCGGCTGCTGAATAAAGCGTGTAAAGCCGAAACATAAGTGGATAGATTGTGGAACGAAGTAAAAAAAATAGAGGATGGATCGGAGCAGTTCTGCTGCTCTGCGGCTTGGCTGCCTTTGGTGCGGAGGAAGACACGAATGTGGTTGCGGCTGCGAAGGCGGATGATTCCGCCAGTTGGGAGTCGGTCTTTACTCCCTCCAATCAGATTCCGTTTCACATCAATCTCTACGAGAAAGACGGCTTTTATTATGAGCTGGTGGAAAACGGGCTCTATAAAGGAAAGGTTGCTAACAGTATTTTTTCTGAAAAACGTCGTCTGACAGGACGCCTCGGCGCAAAACTTTTTCTGGATGGCGCGCTATATCGGGAACAGGGTAATCTGCCGGACGCAGAATCAAAAATTTATATCCGAAAACTGCGGGTGAATACCTACGGGCGCGGATTCTTTCTCTCGCCCATGACGTACGGGTTGGAATTCGGAGTTGCAGACGGATCGTTTTTTTTCAACGACGGCTATCTTTGGTTTCATGATGTTCCCTGGATCGAAAGTGTGAAAATGGGGGTCTTTACGGCTCCCATGTCAATGTCATCCCTGCAAAGCAGTTCTTCGACTCCGTTAATGGAAACTGCCGCTCCGGTCAGTGCTTTTGCGCCGGGAGATAAACTGGGCATACAGCTGGGCGGACCGGTTTCAAATCAGCGTTCCACACTCTATGGCGGACTCTTTTCGGATGTGGTCACCACAGAAAATGCAGCTTCGGTTAATGATGCCTATCGTTTTGTCGGGCGTGTAACGCATTTGCCGCTTCTGGGGTCCGGAACAAATGAAGCAGCGCGCTTAATACATCTTGGTGCCAGTTTCAGTTATGTCCATACCGCCGGGGACAATGTGCAGTATCGGGCACGGCCGGAAAGTTATCAGGCACCCTATTTAGTGGATACCGGAATCATACCGGTTAGCAATTCAATGATCAGCGCGTTGGAGGCGGCAAGCCAAACGGGGCCGCTGTTGTTGCAAAGCGAGTTCTTTTATTCACATGTCGGCGAATTGAATGGACCGTCGGTGGAGTTCTGGGGCGGATATTTTACCGGCAGCCTGATGCTGACCGGGGAGTCGCGAAACTATAACCGCAGTGGCGGTTACTTTTCAGGTGTCACGCCAAACCGTAAATTTTCCTTCAAAGAGCGCTCATGGGGCGCCTTGGAATGGGCTTCCCGCATTTCATACATTGATTTAACCAGTAAAGTGATTCGGGGCGGACAGATGGGAATTATCAGTTCAGGACTGAACTGTTATATGACGGAGAGCAACCGAATAATGCTCGATGTTGCTGCCGCACACGTCCGTAATCCGTCAGGCAATAGTGCGCTTTATTACATTCAGTGTCGCTTTCAGGTTGAATACTGATAAAGAGGCCTTGGACGGATCAGAACTGATTTGCCGAAAGCGGGTTGTTTTTTCTCAATAAAACGGGGAATATCGACAGATATTCCCGGTCTGCTCTACTTGACACCTCGTGCGTTTAGCGTATTTTTCCAAGCTCTGGAAACACAAAAGGATTTTGACTATGGGCAAAAAAGACAAAACGAAAGAAGAAGAACTGAAAGCAGAAGAAGCGGTTTCTGAGGAAACCGTTGAAGCGGATGATCTTCCCGACACGGAGATCATCGAAGATGAAGAAATGGTACCGGTCGTTGAGGAAGAGGAAGACGAATCGCTGCGGGATCAGTTTGTTCGTCTGCAGGCCGACTTTGCCAACTTCCGCAACCGGACCCAGCGCGAACGGGTGGAACTTTATCAACGCGCGAACGAGGATCTGCTGCTCGAAATTCTACCGGTGCTCGATCACTATGAAATGGGCCTGCAGACTGCTGAACAGCACGATGCCGATTCCGCCGTTGTGGACGGATTCAAAATGGTTTACGAGCAGTTCCAGAACGTCTTGAACAAGTTTAAACTGGAGCCGATCGAAGCGGTCGGTCAGGAATTCGATCCCCATAAACATGAAGCACTCACACATATGCCTTCGGAAGAATACCCCGAGGGAATCTGCTCGAATCAGATTCGACGCGGTTACATGTTCGGCGATAAACTCCTGCGCCCCGCGCAGGTGGTCGTCTCTTCCGGACCGGCGGACGCGGCTGCTGAAGGGGCCGAATAATTATGTCGAATAAACGCGATTACTACGAAATTCTGGGTGTCGACAAAGACGCTTCGGACGATCAGATCAAGAAGGCCTACCGCAAGGTGGCCATGAAGTTCCATCCCGACCGGAATCCCGGCGATGCTTCCGCTGAGGAAAGTTTTAAGGAAGCATCGGAAGCCTATGAGGTTTTGTCTGACCCCAATAAAAAGGCAAAGTACGATCAGTTTGGCCATCAGGCCTTTGCGCCGGGTGGCGGATTCGGTGGTGGTTTTGGTGGTGGATTCCACGATGCCGGCGATATCTTCGAACAGGTATTCGGCGGCGGGTTCAATATTAACGACCTGTTTGGGGGCGGAGGCGGCGGACGCCGTCGTTCCAACGGTCCGGCCCGTGGTTCTGACCTGCGCTACGATCTGGATGTCGATTTTGAAGAAGCGGCCCTCGGCTCGCATCGTACTCTGACGCTGCCCGTTGCAGAAACCTGTGCAAAATGTACCGGAAGCGGCGCAGAACCGGGAACCTCTAAAACGACCTGCGCAACGTGCGGCGGTCGCGGCCAGGTTTCCTCCGGCGGCGGATTTATTCAGTTTTCGCAAACCTGTCCGAGTTGCGGCGGAGCAGGCGAAACCATTTCGAGTCCCTGTACGGCCTGTCACGGAGCCGGCAGCATTAAGGAACGCAAAACCATCAAGTTGCGCATTCCGGCCGGCGTTGAATCCGGCTCGCGTCAGCGCTTGCCCGGCAAAGGCGAAGCCGGCGCCCGCGGCGGCCCGTCCGGCGACCTGTTCATTGTTTTCCACGTGCGCGATCACGAGCTCTTTAAGCGCAGCAACCTGGATATCTATTGTGAAATTCCGGTGCCGTTCCACATTGCCATGCTCGGCGGAGAAATTGAAGTGCCCACCATTCACGGCGGAGCCAAGCTCAAGATTCCGGCCGGTACGGAAAGCGGAAAGATTTTCCGCCTGCGCGGCCAGGGCGTGATTGATGCCGCCCACGGGCACGGCAAAGGCGACCAGCACATTCAGGTTAAAATTGAAGTGCCGAGCAAGCTTTCCGGTAAGGAAAAGAAAGCCATGCAGGAACTCTGCGATAAATTGCACGACAATCACTTCACGGAAACGGCCCAAATGAAAAAACAGGTGGCCGCCTTCTACGAGCGTAAAAAGAAACTCGAAGCGGACGCTTAAGGAACCGACAGAACTATTAGAGACAGAATCTGTCACGGCGTGATATGGATTTTCCTGTCTCTAATTTTCTGTCTGAACAAAATGCGGATTAATTCACTAGTTGATGCGACGGAATTGGAGAAGGAGGTTGCAGTCCTCTCTCCGGAAGAGTCGCATCATCTGGCGCGCGTGCTGCGCGTTCAGTCGGGGCAGGAAATCACCCTGTTCGATGGGCGTGGCGGCGTGGCCGAAGGAACCGTCGAAACGGTTTCAAAGACGGCGGTTGAAGTGCGTATTTTCAACCATTGGAAGGTGCCGAAGCCGGGCGTTGAAATCGATCTGATTCAGGCCGTTCCGAAACCCGACCGCTGGGAGCTCGTGTTGCAGAAAGCGGTTGAGCTGGGGGCCACATCGATTCGCCCGGTCCTTTCTCAGCATACTGAATTTAAGCCGAATCCGAAAAAACAGGAGCGCTGGAATAAAATCGTGCTCAATGCGGCGCAGCAATGCGAAGTGCGCTGGCTCCCGGCGCTCCGGCCTCTGGAAACGTTTGATTCCGTTTTCCCAATGCTTGGAAATTACGATCTTGTGCTCATCGGTTCTCTTTACGAAGGAGCGAAGCCTTTCCGCGAAGTTCCAATGTCTGGAAAAAAACGTGTGGCGTTGTTGATCGGTCCGGAAGGCGACTTTTCGGAGGCGGAAGTTCGGGCCGCAGTTGAGGCCGGCGCAATTCCGGTCTCCTTCGGGGATCGGATTCTCAGGACCGAAACCGCCGCAATTTTCGGTTTAAGTGTGCTGGCCTATCAGCTACTTTAAGCCTCTCGATTGTTTAACCGGAACGGAATCACTATGAAAACAACTGTAGTTGCTTTGGCCAACCAAAAGGGCGGTGTGGGTAAAACCACAACCTGCATCAATTTTTCCGCCTGTCTGGCAGAGAAAAATAAAAAAGTCCTGCTGGTCGATCTGGATCCGCAGGCCAATGCCACCAGTGGACTTGGATTGGAGAAGGGCAGTGGTTCCAGTATTTTTCCGGCGCTGCTCGGGGAAACAGATGCCATGGGCCTGATTCAGGAAACGGGCCTTAAAAACCTGGATATCATTCCCTCCGAGCTGGATCTCGCCGGAGCGGAAATTGCGATTGCCCGCCGCGATGATTATCTGCACCGTCTTAAAGAGGCGATGGACCCGGTGATTGAAAGCGGAATCTACGAATACATCATTATGGACTGCCCGCCATCGCTCGGTATTCTGTTCATGAATGCGCTGAATATTGCGGATGAAGTCATTATTCCGATTCAATGCGAATACCTTGCGCTGGAAGGGCTCGGCGTGATGGTCGATATTGTTAACCAGATTTCTGAGGCCGGAAATCCGAACCTGCACATCAGCGGAATTCTGATGACGATGTACAATGTCAGCACGAACCTTTCGCAGCAGGTTGTGCAGGAAGTGGTGAAGCACTTCGGCGAACGCGTTTTTGAAACACTGATTCCGCGCAATGTCCGGTTAAGTGAAGCGCCGAGTTTCGGTCAGCCGATCATTCAGTATGATCCCCATTGTGTGGGTTCCGCCGCCTACCGGAATCTGGCGAAAGAGTTCATCAAGCGCCGGAAAAGGGATGCGAAAGAAAGCGAAGCTCTGCCGACGCTTTCCAGTGTAATTTCGCCCGAATAGGCAAAGAGTTCTTACCGCAGTCTGTCCAGCACCCGCGGATCCAGCGGCAGGTCGATCGGCTTGCCGATTTCCAGCGTTTGGAACTTCGGATGAGCTGGATTGATTAGAATATTGAATTCTATCGGAACGATTGCACTGGGCACTTGCAGGGCAATCGACGACTGGTTTCGAATCCAGTGGTTTCCGGTCAGCAGTGTGGCGGGGTGCGGGATGGATTTGTTCCAATCTGCGGGCAGAGTTGCCGGATCGATGATGTCCATGGCCGATTTGGGGATCGAAACCGGAATGGCCTGATACAGCTTGAGCGTTTCTTTAAACTCCAAATGCACGATGATCTCAAGAATCGCCAGCGAAAGTGAGCCTGCTGTGTAGACCACGGGAAATCCTTCCGAATTCCAGCGCCCACCGGCCAGGCGGGCTCCCTCTCCGTTGAATGCGGAGGATAAATAGTTTCGATGGACGAGTCGCCAGGCCGTAATCATGAATAATCCCGATCAATAAAATACACCGTGCTCCAGCCGGCGCAGCTGTTTTTCAACATCCTGTGCTCCGGGTTCTGTATCGGCATAGTTCAGCGGTGTCAGCCCTCCGAATATATCTTTGGGTGCCGCAAACCAACGCCGGGTCAGTTCCGAATCCTGAAAGAGATTCAGGGCAATCTGGAAGAGGCGGGCCAGTCGGTATACCCGTTCGGATTCATCCACATCCAGCCGACCGCTCTGTTTGCGGCGGGCAAGAGTCCGCATATTTATGTTCAGTGTGGCTGCCAATTCGGCGGCTGTAACGCCGAACTCTTCCCGGAGTTTATCAAAACTGGTCGTCGGCAGTCCTTTTTTAATCCGGCGGATGACCTGCTCCCGGCTATCAATGCGACCAAAAATCGCTACGGGTTCTTCAACCATGAGCATTTCATGATATTCTTCTGCAGTCGGATAAATTACAGGTTCTTTCATATTTACCTCCTGTCAACTGGCTATATATATACGACATTTGTCCTCTGGCCGGAAGCGTTTTATTTCATTTTCCATTATCCGCATTTTCAGCAATAGGCTTCTCCTTCTGAAATAGCGGCTTATTTACACCGCTGTACGGATCGCAAAGGGTTGTGGAGTTTTCTGTTTTTCTATATCATCCCATCCGTCTGGACGGAGATGAGCATGGGAAAATCACTCAAAAAGCAATTGGGATTGCTGGATGTCTATGCAATCTGCAGCGGGGCTATGATCAGTTCGGGTCTGTTTGTGCTGCCGGGTATTGCGGCATCGAAGGTCGGGCCGGCTGTAATTTTCGCCTACCTGCTCTCCGGTCTGCTGCTGATTCCTTCCATGCTTTCCACTGCGGAAATGGCCACGGCCATGCCGCGGGCGGGCGGAACCTACTTTTTTGTGAGCCGGAGTCTGGGTGGTATGTTCGGCACGATCGATGGAGTCGGGGTGTGGTTGGCGCTTATTCTTAAAACCGCGATTGCACTGCTGGGGTTCGGTGCATATCTCTCCGAATACGTCCAGTTGCCGATGCAATTGGTGGCCATTGTGGCGGGGATTGTTTTTATGGGCCTCAATATTGTCGGCGCCAAGGAGACGACCCGACTGCAGTTGTTAATGGTGGCCGGTCTGTTGCTGATCCTCATTTTTACCGTGGTGAAGAGTGCTCCGCAAATCCGTCGCGAATTTTATTCGCCGATGGTTCTGCACGGATGGGAGGGGCTCCTGCCGACTGCCGCTTTGGTGTTCATCAGTTATATCGGCCTGACCAAAGTGGCCAGTGTGGCGGAGGAGGTGAAAAATCCGGGGCGCAACATCCCGGCGGGCATGTTTCTTTCGTTGATTTCCATTCTGGTGCTTTACGGCGCTGTGGTGGCCGTGGTGGTGGGCATTGTTCCGGCAGAGCAGTTGTATGCCAGCCTGACCCCGCTGAGCGACGCCGCCGGACTGACGATGGGTTCTTCAGGGCGGAAGCTCGTGAGTTTCGCAGCGGTGCTGGCCTTTGCCACCACAGCAAATGCAGGCATTATGTCAGCCAGTCGCTATCTGTTGGCCATGAGCCGGGATCGCGTGATTCCCCACAGCTTATCCCGGTTCTCCCGTTTCAAGACGCCCATGCATGCCATTGTACTCACCTCTCTGGTCATTTTTGCGATTGTGGCATTTGCCGGAATTGAGCGGATTGCCAAACTGGCCAGTACCTTTCAGCTGCTGGTTTTTGCCTTCGTTAACATCACAGTCATTGTCATGCGGGAGAGTGGAATTAAAAGCTATGATCCCGGCTTTCGCAGTCCGTTATATCCCTGGATGCAGATTATCGGTATTCTGATTTCGGTGGTGCTGATTCCGGAGATGGGCTTGCTTTCCAGCATTTTTGCCATGGGTTTGGTGGCTGTTGGGGTGATTTGGTATAACCTGTACGCTTCAAAGCATGTAATTCCAAGGGTTGGAGCCGTCGCAAAAATGGCGGAACGGCTGGGCGAAAGGCTGCTTGAGCGCGATGCCGATGCCATGGGGTTGCGTACTGAACTTCGCCAGATTATGAAAGAACGCGGTCTGCGTGATGTAACCCCGTTTTATCAGCTGGTTTCCAACGCTGACTTTATAGAGGTGAATTCCGGCGATGATTGCGAAGCGGTCATCCGCAAAGGAGCGGGGTTGCTCGCTGAACAGAGTGGAATCTCCCGGGATCTGATTCTTGGTGCCTTACTGGAACGTACACGCCTCGGCGAAACACCGGCTGATGCCGGCGTGGCATTGCCGCATCTGCTGCTCAACGGCGGCCCGCAGTGGTCAGGGATTGGAATTCCCGATGGCGGAACAGAAAATACACGCCGTTTTTCTGTTGCTGGGCGATCGTGGTAACCCAACGACGCACCTGCAGTTTCTCGCCGAAATCGCCCGGCGTGCCGAAACCCCGGAATTCATTCCTGCGTGGATCGGCGCGTCAGATATTTCCAACCTTCTGGAGTTATTATTTACGGCCGAAACGGACGGTTGATGCGGAGCTGACAGGAAGCCGGAACACGCGCATAAAATTATGAAAAACCTTATTTCGCGGTAATCGTGGGATCGATTTCGAGGGCTTTCGTCCGCCAGGTAGCTGCTTCGTCCGGATTTTTAGCAACCCCTTTTCCAAAGGAGAGACAGACGGACAGATTATACATCGCTTCCGGGCAGCCGGCAGCTGCGCCCTGACGATAGTAAGCCACGGCAGTCGGCATGTCCGCCTGAACATTCAATCCGCGTTCATAGCAGACACCGAGATTATGCATCGAATCGGCGTCCCCTTTTGCGGCGGCATCCTTAATTAAAGAAAATCCTTTATGGGTATCCTGCGGAACCCCCTGACCCATCATATAACAGGCACCGAGCTTTCCAATTGCTTCAATCGATCCGGCATTGGCGGCTTTCTGATACCATTCCGCCGCCAGACCTTCATTTTTCTGGAGGCCGGCCTCGCCTTTGGCGTAGCTGCGCCCGAGGAAATACATAGACTGCGCATTTCCGTGCGCGGCGGCCTGACGGTGCCATTCCATGGATCGCGCCAAATCCACCGGAACACCGGCACCGACTTCATAAAGATTGGCTAAAATAGTCATCGCATCGATATTGCCGGCGTTCGCTTCTGTATTCAGCAGCTGAATGGCGGTATCCGGACTTTCCGGAGTGCCGATGCCCTGCAGGTAAAAAATAGAAATATAGGCGCGGGCTTTGGAGGAGCCGCTTTCGGCCGCTTTATGAATCCAGTTGAAGGCCAGCTCGTTGTCCGGGGCAACTCCGGTACCGTAGGTATAGCAGGTGCTCAATTCCATCATGGCTTCGGGATGCCCGGCCTGAGCGGCAGTCAGCAACAGGGCAACGGCCTGCTCCGGACTTTTTTGAACTCCATCGCCGTTGAGGTAGGCCAGACCCTGTTGGTAGGTTGCATCCGGAGACGCAGAGGAATTTTTTCCACAGCCACTCAATAAAACCAACACGGCTGCACTGCTAGCCACCAATTGTACTATACGTTTCTCATTCATGTGTATACATCTATCCTAATTGGCAAGTGGGAATCAAGCCGGACACGTGAACGATTTTCAGCGGAAGCCGTTATCGGTTCATGGCATTTCTTGCATAACGATGAGCCAGTCAGTATAAAGTCCGCCTTTTCCGCTCATTTTGAAACAGGACTGAATTATGACATCGAGTGAAATCCGGCAATCGTTTTTCGACTTTTATGCGTCGAAAAAACACACCATCGTAAAATCGGGCAGTCTGCTTCCCGATGCGCCCAACCTGCTGTTCACCAATGCGGGCATGAACCAGTTTGTGCCGATCTTTCTCGGTCAGATGAACTGCCCGTACACCCCGGGCCGCGCCGCCGACACCCAGAAATGCATCCGCGCCGGCGGTAAACACAACGACCTTGACGATGTCGGACTGGATACTTATCACCACACATTTTTCGAAATGCTGGGCAACTGGTCGTTCGGCGACTATTTCAAAGTGGAAGCCATCGATTGGGCCTGGGAGCTGATCACCGACGTTTGGGGGTTCCCGAAAGAACGTCTCTATGCCACCTATTTCGGTGGTGACGAAAAAGGAGAAGCGGACCTCGAAGCGCGCGACCTTTGGCTGCGCTATCTGCCCGAGGACCACGTTGTTCCCGGTAACCGGACAGATAATTTCTGGATGATGGGCGATACCGGCCCATGCGGTCCGTGTTCCGAGCTCCACGTCGATCTGACTCCGAACGGGGACTGCGGCGCGGAAATGGTGAATGCCGACAGCGCCGACTGTATTGAAATCTGGAATCTTGTGTTCATGCAGTTTAATGCCAGCCAGGATGGAACCTTTACTCCGCTTCCGGCACAACATGTCGACACCGGCATGGGCTTCGAACGCGCCTGTTCGATTATTCAGTGCACCAAAGGATTCACCGATTTTTCAGGTGTCATTTCCAACTACGAAACCGATGTCTTCACGCCGATTTTCCAGGGATTGGAAAAAATGAGCGGAAAACCTTATACCAGTACGCTGCCGCTCGACGCCGCTAAGCAGTCCGAACAGGAAAAGATCGATGTCGCCTTCCGCGTGATTGCCGATCACATCCGCTGCCTCTCGTTCTCGATTGCCGACGGCATCATCCCTTCGAATGACGGGCGGGGCTATGTGCTGCGCCGCATTCTGCGCCGCGCGGTTCGTTATGGCCGTACGCTTGGATTCACGGAACCCTTTTTCTATAAACTGGCCGATATTGTGGCCGACTGTTTCGGTGAAGCGTTCCCGGAACTGCGTACAAATCACGCGCGGATCAGTAAAACGCTGAAAGCGGAGGAGGAATCCTTCAACCGCACGCTCGATAAAGGGCTGGTCGTTTTCGATGCCATCGAACCGGTGAACAATCAGATTGTCGGGGAAGATGCCTTCAAACTTTACGACACCTATGGATTCCCGCTCGACCTGACCGAATTGATGGCCCGCGAACGCGGCCTGACCGTCGATACCGATGGATTTGAAGATCTGATGAACGAACAGCGCGAACGCGCCCGTTCGGATCATGCCTCCAAGAAATCAATTGTAACGGTTTCCGATAAAGCACTGGACGTGGATGCCACGCCGTTTGTCGGCTACAATCAGGTGCAGATTCAGACCGAAGTGGTTGAGATGCTGGACAACAACACGCTGGTGCTGAAGGAAACCCCGTTCTATCCGGAGTCCGGTGGACAGATGGGCGATCAGGGAGAAATTCAGGGTCAGGATTTTGGATTCAAAGTCACCGATACCCAGAAGACTCCGGAAGGCGTCATTATTCATCGCGGAGAATTGACCTACGGCGCACCGCGCAAAGGCGAACCGGCGATTGCCGGGGTTGATCGCTATCGTCGGGGTCAGATGCGCCGGAACCATACCGCCACCCATTTGCTGAATGCAGCCCTGCGTCAGGTGGTCGATCCGAATATCAAACAGGCCGGTTCGCTCGTTTCCAACGAATACCTGCGGTTTGACTTTAATCATTTTGAAGCACTGAATCCGGAACAGATCCGCCAGATTGAACAGGTGGTGAATCACCAGATTATGAAGAACGATGAGCTCCAGACTGTGGAAATGGCGTTGGCCGATGTGCAGAAGTCGGGCGATATCCAAGCCGTGTTCGACGATAAATACGGCGATATGGTTCGCGTGGTAACCGTTGGCGAATTCAGTAAAGAACTCTGCGGCGGAACGCATGTGCAGATGACGGGCGATATCGGCCAGTTCCGCATTGTCTCGGAATCGTCTGTTGCGGCAGGCATTCGCCGAATCGAAGCCGTTACCGGACTCGATGCTTTGGCCTGGGCAGCGGAAGAACACGCACTGCTCACCGGTCTCAGCCAAAGTCTGAGTGTGAAAGCTTCGGAACTGCCGGGTCGCATTAAAACTCTCACGGATCAGGTGAAAGCGGCTGAAAAACAATTGAAGGAACTGCAGACCAAAGCGGCGGTATCGAACGTCGATGGTTTGGTTGAAAAAGTTGAGGACCGGGGCGGCGTACAGGTGCTGGCCGCAGAACTCGGCGAAATGCCGATGGATGCACTGCGTCAGGTGCTCGACGGACTGCGCCAGAAAATCTCCAGTGCGGTCATTGTACTCGGCAGTTCCAATGAAGGGAAAGCGTGTTTGGCGGCCAGCGTATCGGAAGACCTCGTGGCCAAAGGCATTCATGCCGGCAAGCTGATCGGCCAGGTTGCGAAGATTGCCGGCGGCGGCGGTGGCGGCAAGCCCGACAAAGCTCAGGCCGGCGGTAAAGACGGCTCCAAAGTCGGCGAAGCCATTCAGGCCGTTGCCGGAATTGTGGATCAGTTAAACGCCTAAGTCCTGAACTTCCAATCCTTGGAAAAAACCCCGCGATAAAATTTGCGGGGTTTTCTTTTTATCATCGAGGGACTGCTCTAATTTCTTCCAAACCTTGGAGATTCCGTATGGGGCAGCACACGATACTGATTGTGGAAGACGAACCGGCGATTGCGGACAATATCGCTTTCGCGGTCGAAACCGAAAATATGGTGCCGATTCACGCAGCAACGTCGAGAGCCGGCGCAAAGATGCTGGCGGAACATTCGATCGATCTGGTGGTGCTGGACGTCGGCCTTCCGGATGAAAGCGGTTTCGATTTCTGCCGCCGGATCCGAACGGAATCCGATGTGCCGATCATTTTTCTGACGGCGCGCGATGATGAGATCGACCGGATTGTCGGGTTGGAACTCGGTGCGGACGACTATATGGCGAAACCCTTCAGCCCGCGCGAACTGACGGCGCGAATCCGGGCGATTCTCCGACGGTCCGGCACATCGGTTCCAAGGGTTGGAACCTCCGCGCCGGAAGCGAAGTTTCTGGTGGATCAGAAAACGAAGACGATCTATTTCGAAGGACAGGCGCTGCCGCTTTCCCGCTACGAATTCCGGATGCTGGAACTGATGATTCGTCATCCGGGTCAGGTGTTCTCGCGCGATCAGCTGATGGATCACGCGTGGGAAGAACCGGATGCGAGTTGCGACCGCACGGTCGATACGCATATCAAGACTCTGCGTTCCAAACTTCGGAAAATTAACGAAGCCTGCGCGTGTCTGGAAACGCGGCGTGGCTGGGGGTATTGCCTGAAGGTTGATCCATGAAAATGCGCAGCCGTTTGTTTTTGACGGCATTGGTCGTTTTGTCGCTCGGGTTTTATGCGTTGGTCGACTGGATTGTGAAGGATGTCCGGTTGCACTATTTTATTACCATGGAAGAATCGCTGGTGGACACCTCCGTATTGCTGGCCGAGCAGCTGTCCGGAAATCTTCAGATTGATCCCGCATTTGAACGGGCGTTTGCGGCGGCAGCGGAGCGGCCGCTTTCGGCCCGGATTTATAACCACACCAAAACCCGCATGAATCTGCGGGTGGTTGTGGTGGATGAACAGAGCCGTGTTGTTTTTGATTCCCGATCAGCTCTTGCGGCTGGAGAACAGTACGGCTGGCGCGATACGGCGCTGGCGCTGAAGGGCAAATACGGAGCGCGCACCTCGCATGAAATCCCGGGTGACCCGTACAGCGCCTATTTTTATGTTGCGGCACCGGTGATGAATGGCGACCGGATCATCGGTGCGGTAACGGTCGGCAAACCGCTGAGCAGCATCAGCCCGTTTCTCAAACAGGCCCGGCATCGCCTGATCATTTCCGGCTTGATCGGTTTTGTGGCCATCCTGCTTTTGCTGATTCCCGTATCGCTTTGGATTATTCAACCGGTGCGGGCTCTTACGAATTATGCCCGTGCGATTCGTGACGGTCGGAAAGCGGCTCGCCCGGCCCTGGGGCATGGCGGAGAAATGAGCGAGCTGGCCAATGCGTTTGAAGAAATGCGCGATGCGCTGGAGGGTAAACAATATGTCGAAGGCTATGTGCAGTCGCTGACGCATGAAATGAAAAGTCCGTTGGCCGCCATTCAGGGGGCGGCAGAGCTTCTGAACGAGGAAATGTCCACTGCGCAGCGTGAAAAGTTTCTCGGGAATATTCGCGCGGAGTCGGAACGATTGCATGGTCTGGTGGATCGCATGCTATCGCTCGCCGCGATTGAAAAACGAAAAGGGCTGGAGCAGTCGGAAGCGATCGATGTTCAGGTTTTGATCGACGATGTCATCGACAGCCTGCTTCCGGTCGCGCGTCAAAAAGAAATCACGCTGCAGCCCCGCGTCAGCGACGCCTCGCATATTTCCGGCGAGTATTTTCTGCTCCGGCAGGCTGTGGCCAACCTCGTGCGTAACGCCATCGACTTCTCGCCGGCGGGCGGCCGGGTCGAGGTGGAAGCCGGCGCTTCGGAAATCATCGTTCGTGATTCCGGCAGCGGGATTCCCGATTATGCCTTAGAGCGGGTGTTTGAACGGTTCTATTCGCTGCCGCGTAGGGAAGGGGGATCAAAAAGTTCCGGGCTGGGGCTCAACTTCGTGCGCGAAATCGCCCGTCTGCACGGCGGCGATATTGCGCTGAAAAATCGTGCAGAAGGCGGCACTGAAGCAGTGCTTCGTCTCGGATAAATTACGGCGAGCTCTATCATCTAAATGCACGATCGTGTGTCTGGATGATAGAGAGGAGTTTAGTTTTTCACCTCGAGTTCACATTCGCTTCAAACTGTTTTCAACTTCCTGTTCCAACCTCTGGAAACAACTAACCGGAGATTTGTTATGCGGAAGAATATTGTTTGGAAGGTCTTGGTGCTGGGCTTCGTTTCTGTTGCGATGCTGATCGCACTTTCATCAATCGATAACCTGGCGAGGGAACGAAAGGCCCGGGCCCTCAGCGTTCAGCGTGATATTGCATCGAGCTATGCAGGTGAACAGCAGATTATCGGTCCGGTTTTTACTGTTCGCTATCGGGAGTTCTGGACGGAATCTGCGTATAACAAGGAAACAGATACATGGTATGAAAAGCCGTTACAGGATATAAAAATGCTGAATGTGTATCCTGAAACCTTCAGCTATGACGGCGATATGCAAGTGCAGGAACGCTACCGGGGAATTTTTAAAGCACATGTTTTTCAGACCGCAGGAACCGTCAGCGGAGCCGTTGTTTTTCCTGAAATTGAAATGTTGGGTACCCGCGAGGGAGTGCGGATTGAACTGGTTTCGGCTAACGCCTGTATTCTCATGAGCGACCTGCGTGGTTTCACCCGGGTTCCGGTATTCAAATTTGGCGAGGAAAATCTTGAAGTGGTGCCGGGAAGCGATTTGGATGCGATCGGAAACGGGGTGCATGCCAAACTTCCGGACCCTGGAAGTTTGTTTGGAAATCGTTTTGAGTTTGAATTGCCGCTTGATGTGCACGGCATGGGAAATCTGACGTTTGTGCCGGTCGGCGATGATAATTTTATCCAATTGAGTTCGGCCTGGCCGCATCCGAGTTTCATCGGCGATTTTCTGGCGACGGACCGTACGGTTTCTGAGGCCGGTTTTACGGCGGAGTGGAATGTGAACGGATTGGCGTGTTCTGCACAACAGCATATTTCCAGAGTTCGAAAAGGACCGATTCAGGAGCTCGGCGTCAGCCTGGTTGATCCGGTGAATGTGTATTCGATGACAGACCGTGCGTTGAAATACGGCTTCCTTTTCATTTTCATCACGTTCACAGCTTTCTTTATGTTCGAAACCATTTCGGGACTGCAGATTCACCCGATTCAGTACGGCTTTGTGGGGCTGGCGCAGGCGATCTTTTTTCTATTGCTGCTTAGTCTGTCGGAACACGTGGGTTTCGGTGGGTCCTACTTTATGGCGGCGGGTGCGACTATTGTTCTGATTACATTCTATTTATGCCATGTGCTGAAAGGGGCCATGCGCGGGATGTCGTTCGGTGGGCTGCTGGCTCTTTTATATGGCGTCCTTTTCGTCCTCTTAAAATCGGAGGATCACGCATTGGTCGCGGGTTCGGCGCTCGTTTTCGGGCTGATGGCTCTTGCGATGCTGCTGACGCGTAAGGTCGACTGGTATGCGATCGGGGCGAAGCACCAAGGGACAGCGGTGTGATCAAAATAAACCGGGTTGTTTTCATGATGGCGTGGTGTGCCTGCGCTATCGCACTCTTTATTTGGCCCGGCTTCGAGGCAAAAGGTTTCATTTTCGGGCACATCAGTGGTTACTGGCCATTCTTGCTCGCCGACCGGTTTGGGTTCGAATTCGGTTCAAAATGGGTTTTGTTGGGGATGCTGGGTTTGAGCGGTGCACAGCTGTTACTTTGCTCGTGGATAATGGATCGCACTGCAGTTACGGGTTGGGTTTGGAAAGCCGCCCTGTTTCTGATTACGATCGTATTTCTTGCGACATTTATTCGTGGCTGTGGTGACTTCGAAACGTGGCGTTATCAAAGTATGGCCGCGCATATCAGGTCGGACAATTCACCACTGTTATCGCGGATCGAGTATTTCGAACTCGCGTTGATCCCGCGTTCGCTCGTGTACGGACTTTGGGTATTGCACACATTCGTTATCGGGGGGTGTGTTTTGGGTGTAGTGGTTCATCACAAAAAGAAGTGAAGGGGCTCACACGTTCCATTTACTGTTTCTTCGGCGTCAGTCTGAGGATGGTGCCGGGATCGTTGAGGACGACGTAGATGGCTCCGTCGGGGCCGGTGCAGACGTCGCGTACGCGGCCGGCATTTTTGAGGATGATTTCTTCGTGCATCACGCGATTTCCTTCGAGGGAAAGGATGCGAACGTCTTCATATTTCAGAGAACCGACCAGCAGTTTGTTGTTCCATTTCGGGAAGAGATCGCCGGAATAGAAATCGATGGCGCAGACTGCTGTCGATGGATTCCAATACCAGATGGGCTGCTCCATACCTTCTTTATGGGTGAGCTCGGTAATGATGGAGCCGTTATAGTTTTTTCCATAGGAAATGATGGGCCAGCCATAGTTCCGGCCTTTGGAAATCAGGTTGATTTCGTCGCCGCCGAGCGGACCGTGTTCGGATTCCCAAAGTTCGCAGGTTTCCGGGTGGAAAGCAAGGCCCTGCGGATTGCGGTTGCCGAGTGCATAAATGGATTTCACGGTATTTTTGGTTCGGCGATAGGGGTTGTCGTTGGGAATTTTTCCGTCGCGTTGGATACGGTGAATTTTTCCGTTTGGTTTGGAGGGATCCTGCGCGTGGGCTCCGGTGCCGCGATCGCCGATGGAAAAATAAAGATTCTTTTCGGCATCAAAAACAATACGGGTGCCGTAGTGGTGGCGGGTGGTGAGGTAGTGTTCGCGCTCCGCCTCAAAAATCACTTCTTCGTCTTTCCAAAGGTTGCCGTCAATTCGTCCGCGGACAATTCGGGTCATCGCCGGGGATCGTTTTCCGTTGGGCTGTTGTTCGAGTCCGTGGCTGTAGGCGAGGTAGACCCATTGGTTGCCTTCTTCGAGATAGTCGGGATCGAATGCGACGGCCAGTAATCCGCCCTGTCCTTCGGCCAGCACTTCGGGGGTACCTTCGACCGGTTTGGAAAAAAGGTGTCCATCGGCATAGACCCGGAGGGTGCCGGAGCGCTCGGTGATCAGGGCTGTGTCTTTGTTCAGAAAAGCAATGTCCCATGGGGTATCGAGGCCTTCGGCAAAAACGGAGACGTCGATTTCATAATCCAGCGTCTGGAGATAGACGGGCAACGGGTGCTCCGGCGGAGCCGCATTTTTTTCCGCGGCTTTAAGGTAATCAACCAGGCTGCGGATCTGTGCATCCGTCAGAACCTTTTCATATCCGGGCATCCCTAAATGGGTGATGCCGTGTTTAATGTTTCGTGAAATATGGCCGGTACTGTCGCCAAACTGCCAGACGCCATCCACCAGGCTCTGGGCATTGCCGCCCTGGAAGTTGATGCCGTGGCAGCCGGAGCAATGTTTCTGATAGAGCATATCTGCATCCTGTCCAACGGTTGGAAGCGCGGCGAGAAAGAATAAAGAAAGCAGGTGATAGTTCATGCTGACAGTATGCACATTAATGCCCTGTGGCGACAATGTGAAAAGGGCGAAGTCTGGCTGTACCTTCACTTTGCAACTTATTCCGAGTTTCGTTAATAGATCTTAATGGGACAAAGATTATCATTGTTTAGGTGTATGGAGGGGGTTAGGGTGCCCGAAAATACGGAGGAAGCCTTATGAATACACTGCGGAATATGGGTCTGTTTCTCATCTTTTCGGTACTGACCACGCTCGCTCAAACGAGCTTAATCTGGGATCCGGGTACCTCACAGACCGGAACGGAGGTCTTTGTTAACTCGGATATGAGTGCAGGACTTCATCTTTTCGAAATCACCACAACCAATTCGGCAAACAACGTAGGCTTCTGGCGAACCGTGCTGAATGTGGAGAGCGGGGAAGCGGACCTTTACATCAGTACATCCGCGGCCATTACCACGAATTCCTATACCGAAAAATCAGATACCTCCGGAAGTGACTGGATTGTTCGTTCCTTATCGCCCGGACAGACCTGGTATCTGCTGGTCGATTCTGCTGCGAATTCTGACTGGCGTCTTTTTGCAGGCGATATGCATGTGAAAGAATTGACGTGGGACCCGGGTTCCGCCCAAAGCGGTACCGAGGTGTATAGCCATCCCAACACCCGGGAAGGCAGCTATCTGTTTCGGATCACAACCACCAATACACCGGCCAGTCTTGGCTACTGGCGCG
This sequence comes from Pontiellaceae bacterium B12219, assembly GCA_029432795.1. Taxonomy (GTDB): domain Bacteria; phylum Verrucomicrobiota; class Kiritimatiellia; order Kiritimatiellales; family Pontiellaceae; genus Pontiella. The sequence goes on along the minus strand of JARNMJ010000017.1, from coordinate 53,079 downwards.
CAGTGCTTGATCTAAGCGGCGGGAATGCGGACCTCTTCACCGATCCCGATGCCAATATTTCGCCGAATAATTATCAGTATAAATCGGATCAGACCGGTAGTGATACCATTGTTCAGGCGCTGACCGCCGGGCAGGAAAAATATATTCTGGTCGATGCGCAGGAGGGGGCTTCCTGGAGTCTTTTTGCGGGCGATATTCATCTGACCGAATTAACCTGGGATCCGGGAACAACCGGTGCCGGGACGGAGGTTTTCAATAACCTGAACACGGACGGGGGGCATACTATTTTAAAATCACAACGGAGCTCCCGGACCTTGCGGCATGGCGCACAGCGCTCGATGTTCTTTCCGGTGACGCCGCCGTTTATTTGAAACAGAATGCGTTGCCCTATCTAAACAGCGCCAGCCAATCCTTCACCGATTCCTCCACGTATGCGGGGGATGATGGATTTACTCGCTATCTTTCCAGTACATCCGGGGCCGGACAGGAGTGGTATATTCTGGTGCTGGCAGAAACGGGGTCGACCTGGAATCTTCTTTCCGGCGATGTCTATGCAGAAGATCTCGGTGCACTTGCCGCCGGATCGGGTAGCGGAAGTGGTCTGGACGAGGTTCCGCCCGAGGGAATTCGCTATTTCAAAACCACCATTCCGGTTGCGGCCTATGCCTGGCGCCTGTGGCTGCAGGATGCCGCCGGGACCAGTACGTTGAATACTCCGTTTTATGTGCGTAAGGGACTGGCACCGCATCCCTCCAGTACCAGTTATTATGATCGAACCCGAACCGGTCAGGGGTTATTGGTTCCTGACTATGTGGTTCCGGGTGAGCCCGAATATTATTATGTCGGTATTCCGGGAGCTCCGGGAGATCAATTTCAACTCGATTCCCGGCAACAGGAAATTGTGAACACCACCTACAACAACACGCTCGTCGGTCAGAGTGCCTCGGGCTATCATTTTAAAACCTATCGCATTCCGGTTCCTCCGGAACAGATCGCATGGGAGGTCACTGTGGAACCAACGGCCGGTACCAACCCGAATTTGGCGGTTCGACTTGATAAGGTTCCTAATGCGTTTAATAACGATGCTTTTTCTGAGTTGAGCAGCACGACCGAGAGCGACAGCATTACCCTTGTTCCCGCTTCATTGAGCGATGGCTCGTATTACGTTACCGTCTATGGAGACGCCGACTTCAGTTTCAACCTGCGAAACCGCGAGCCGGTGATCACCCAAATTGATTTTTCAAGTTCCACGTTAAACGACGATCCAACGCGCGTGGGCTGGCGCTACTTTGCGGTATCGGATATCGGCCAGCAATTGGGACAACTGGGCTGGCTGCTCGAGTTGAGCAACCATATACCGGATTCCGAAATCGCAATTCGCCGCAATTTTGTTCCGGGGCGCTGGAACTACCGGCAGAATGGAAGCTCCTCTGTTTACCAAAGCTCGCATAACGATCAGACCAGTTTGCTGGGCTATCTGCAGGATCCTAATCATGAAGCCGATGTCTGGTATGTCGGGATTTATTCTCCTGATGTTGCGCTAGGTGCATTCACGCTGGATAGCAGTCCGATTCTTCCTGCCGTTATTCCCGTCGATGGGCATACTTCCTCAGGGATTCAAGTGCCGCCGAAAACCTGGCAGTTTTATAATCTGGATATTCCCGCGCAGACAAACGGGCAGGACATTATCGGTTGGGAACTTCGGTTGACAGACTGGGCCGGCAATAATCCGAACATGGTGATTCGCCGCGATCAGTTACCCGATTCGGTAAGCTCTTATCCCTATTGGCGGAGCAGCGGCTCCTGGCCGAGCGGTTACCAATGGGCCTCGAGCGGTGGCGACTGGTCGGCCTATTCCCGGGATGAAACGAATACGCGAACATACCCGCAATACCTGATTTCCATGGGCATGGACCGTCCGCTGGAGCCGGGCAGTTATTACATCGGGTTCTACAACAACTCCGCGTCAGTCACGTCCACCTACAGTTTTGCGAGCAGCGCCATCGGCAGCGGCATGACGTATGACCCGCAGCCGATCGCCTTTAATGGCGGCAGCGCGGCCATCAATAATCTGGCGCCGCGGGGGGTGCAGTATTTCAGCGTTGAAGTTCCGACGAATTCCAGCAGTTGGAAAGTTCGGTTGGAAAATACCGTTGGAGAGAGCTCGCTGTTTATCCGCAAGGATTATGTGCCGACCTACAGCATGTATCAAAGCCCGACCTATTCGCCGGATCAGAATATTCAGTATTTGCCGACGTTCCGCAAAAGCGGCGATGAACATTACACGCTGCTTCCGGCCGGCGGTGAAACCACGATTCCGGGCGGCACGTATTACCTGATGGTCGTGAGCGAAGGGCAGTCCCCATCCGGCAATGCAATCGGCACAGGCACTTCCAGTGCGACGCTGCATAGTCTCGGAGAAGTGACGCCCTTGAATCTCGGAACACTTCCCGTCTCTGGAAATCTGACGCATTCCAATATGTACGATGCCGGTGAAACCGAGCTGTACCGATTCAGCATACCTGCGGGTATATTGGGCGTGCAACTTCGGTTGGAAAATGTGCTTGGAACTCCGGAGATGAATCTGCGTACCGATGCCAGTTTGCCCAACGGCATGAATTACGGTTTATACTCCGGGTACAATGGCCAGTATGCAGATACATCGATCATAACGGTGCCGAATGTTTCCGCAGGAACCTGGTCGCTGATGATCGGGGATTCCAGCACTGCAGCGGCTTTGGAGAATGGCGGATATCGATTGGTGATTGAAGATCTGATCCCTCCGGACCTGAATGTTGATGCTGCGTTGAATACAAACGGAAGTTCGAATGTGGCCGGCGGAACTTTGATTGATGATGAACGGGCCTTTTATCGGGTTGATGTTCCGGCTGAAGTTGATGGTGTTCCGATGGTGGGTTGGTATTTGACGACCTCGGTTTCGCAGGGTGATGCCCAGGTTCGGGTCAGAAAAGATCTGCTGCCCGAAGGCAACAGCAATATCTATCAAACGCCATTCCGTTCGGATGCGTTGATGGTGGTTCCGCCATTCCTTTCTCCGGGCACCTGGTATGTTGAAGTGAAGGGCGTTGGAGCAACGACCTATACGCTCGCCAGTACTTCTGTTGTGCCGGAACGGTCATGGACGATGCCCGAAGTGGGTGAAGCATTATCCACACCGGGGGTATCTTCTCCGTTGTTTGGTGATAGCGGCGTGAATGATGCCGGACTGCCGCTGCCAGTGGATCAGGGAGTGGACTTGAACAACGGCTTCTACCATGTTTATGCCGTAACTGTACCGGAAGAAAATGCCGGATTATTGCGTACGCAGCTCGAAGCCATAAGCGGAAACCCGAACCTCTATATCCGTGCGGGAAATGTGCCGACGCTGGACCACAATAACAGTGGAAACGGAACGCTTTACGACCGCTATCTGAATGGAACGGCAAACACAGAATATGGTAACTGGGTCCCATATGACGGGCGCTATGCCGATGCGCTTGAACCGGGCATCTGGTATCTGATGGTGAAGGCTGAAGGGACCGGTAATGCCCGGTACCGCCTGAAAGTTTCCGGTGGAAATGTGTATGCAGACGGCAATGTGCAGGCTCTTTCGCTGGATGGAGGAAGTTTCTCCGGACAGCTGTTGGCGGATAACGATTGGCGACACTATCGCGTTGAAGTGCCGACCAACGCACCGGTCAATTGGGAGCTCACCTTTACCCAGACCTCGGGCAATGTCGACTTGTTCATTCGCGACACACTTCCTTCCGGGCATTGGAACTTTTTCTCTGACTCCACGGGCTACATTCGCGACTGGAATCAGGACCTGAAGAATCGAGGATCCGCACGACCCAACTTCCCGGATACAGGGACACATACTGTTAATATGCCGCCATTGCGGCCGGGCCATGTGTATTACCTCAGCTTCCTCGCGAAGTCCGATGCATCGTTCAGTGTGAGTTCTGCAGTCAGCGGCGGAACGATTCCTGTGTATGAAAAACTCGACTTCGAAACCGGGGCGGTATCCACCATCGTGCCGGCGGGAGCGAGCATCACGTATCAGGTTGATGTACCCGCTGATGCAGTGCGCTGGATCCACAGCACGACCAATTCATCAGCTCTCAATGTGTATCTGGAGCAGGGTACACTGCCCTCGCAGACATCGTCTGATCATTGGTACCGGACAGCGGGCAGCTATACTCTGAATCAGTATCTGTTGAATGAGAATGGATGGCCGTGGCTGCCGAACTATACCTACTACTTCACTGTAGTGAATCCGACGGCGAATCCGGAACCGTTTGATTTGGTGATGCAGGGAAGCACAACGCCTGAAATTCCGCTGAACCTGAGTGCCTCCGATGGAAACTATGCGGACTATGTCCGTCTTCAGTGGCTGGGCATTTCGGGGGTGAGTGCTTTTGAAGTGTGGCGAAACACCGTGAACGACGCTTCCACGGCAACCAATCTGTCGAGTGGCTTTGGCTCCACGTCGTACAATGATTATTCCGCGGATCCGGGACAGTTGTACCATTATTGGATCAGTGTTGCCGGCGTAACCAATACGGCGTGGTTCAGCGTGCCCAACACCGGATGGCGTCCAGGCATCGGAAATATAAGTCCATCGCAGCGCATGCATGCCGCTGCGGGCGGAAGCGGTACTATTGATGTAACCGCACCCGCGGGAACTCTGTGGACGGCAACCGAAGGTCTGAACTGGATTACGATTCAATCCGGAACGTCGGGAACAAATAACGGTTCAGTCGCTTACAGTGTTTCAGCTTATGCCGGGACCACCGCGCGGACCGGAAGTGTAACGGTGGCGAGTCAGACCTTCCTTGTGATACAGGATGCCTTTGAACTGGCTGGAAACGTGCAGGCAACGGATGGCGACTATGAAGACCGTACCGAAATTACATGGGACTTTGTCCCGGGGGCGACAACCTATTATCTGTATCGGAATACCACCAGCGATTCCGGAAGCGCCAGCTATATCGGCAATACTGCAGCGAATGTCTTCAATGATATCAGCGGGGCAGCGGGGCAGGTCTATACATATTGGGTGCGTCCCTACAATGACGGAGGGGTGGGAGGATTCAGTCTTCCGGAGTCGGGCTACCGTAGCGCAGGTATTGTGTCCGGAAGCTGGATCACAGCGTACTTCCCCGGAGGCTATCCGGGGGATGGTGTGGATAGCGATGGTGATGGTTTCAGCAATATTGAAGAATTCATTGCCGACACCGTTCCGACCAATGGTCTGTCCTATTTCCGGATTGAGGACCAGCATGAATCACCATCCGGGTTCATCATTCACTGGAACGCAGCTTCCGGGCGCGTGTATGCGGTGAACTGGATTGATGGCTTAACGAATTCACTGGTTCCGCTCACGAACAATATTGCATATCCGCAGGGCAGTTACACCGATAGCGTGCATGCGGCAGATGACGCAGGCTTCTATCGTCTGGAGGTTGAACTGGAATAAGCCATTGAGAAATCGGGGCGAATTGTTCGGGACAGAATAATGACCACCGCGAAACGGGGTTATTTTCTGTTCCGTATTTTTCGGTCTAAATTAGATGTAAATCAGACTTTGTTTGTCTTGTTGTTTTAAAAGCTGCCGTTACTATCCATCCATCTGAAACGAGGAAAGTGCTTGAATCTGCCTTATAAAAGGAATCACGCTTAGCTCATGACAAAAGCTTATGACTATCTGTTCGGCCCGGTGCCTTCGCGGCGGTTAGGGCGATCGCTTGGGATTGATCTGATTCCATTTAAAACCTGCACGATGAATTGCACCTTCTGCCAGCCTGGCGAAACACCGTGCGTCGTGAGCGAGCGGGGCGACTATGTTCCGATGCAGGATGTGCTCACGGAACTTTCCCAATGGTTGGAAAAAGGCGGGCAGGCCGACCACCTCACATTGGCCGGTTCCGGCGAGCCGACGCTGCATATCCATTTCGGGGACATTTTTCGATGGGCGAAAGAGCATACGGATATCGCCACGGTTCTGCTGACCAACGGCGCCTTGCTGCACGATCCGGATGTCCGGGCCGATGCCGTGCTGGCGGATAAGGTGAAACTGACGCTCAGCGCATGGGACGAAATCAGTTTTCAGCAGATTCACCGCCCGGCAGAGGGGGTGACGTTTGATCTGCTGGTGAAAGGCGAGCGGGCCTTTCGGCATGAATATCTCGGGGAGCTTTCGGTGGAGGTGTTTATTATCGACGGCGTGAACTCCCAGTTTTCCAATGTTCGGAAAATTGCTCAAATCGTGCAGTTGATCAGTCCGGACCGAATCGATATCAACACCGTGGTGCGCCCGCCGGCCGTGGCCGGAATCGGCGCTTCGCCGGAGGAACATCTTCAGGCGATTGCTGAACTGTTCGGGCCAACGGCCTCGGTGACTACGTCGTTCAAAAAGCAGGGTTTTCAGGCGATGGAGATCAGCGAAGAGGCATTACTCGGTTTGATCAAACGGCATCCGGCCAGCTGCGGCCAGTTGGCCGGAGAATTCAATCTGCCGGAAGATCAGATGTTTAAATCGTTAAAATATCTGGTTTCAACCAACCGGGTGATGGAAGAAATGCGTGGGACGGAAGCTTATTTTTTCTGCCGGAATTAATCGGACTTTTTAATAGGCCGTTTTATCCGGCTTGGCGATCCAGGCTTTAAAGACCGCCTGTGCTTCGGATTGCAGAGCCTGCCGGGTTTTCAGGGTCCGGAGGTTCCAGGGTTTGGAAACTTCTTCGTAAAGAAACCGGTCGTCAAAACCGGCCGCGGCGGCATCGGCCATGGAACCGGCAAAGTAAAGTGCATCGAGCCGGGCCCAGTAGATGGCGGCCAGGCACATGGGGCAGGGTTCACAGCTGGAATAAATTTCGCAGCCTTCGAGAGAGAACGTTTCCAAAGCGTGGCAGGCGTTGCGAATGGCCATCACTTCACCATGGGCCGTCGGGTCGTTTTCACTCGTTACGCAGTTCCAGCCTTTGGAAATGATTTTGCCGTTTTTAACAATCACGGCCGCAAACGGACCGCCTTCGCCGGCTTCCATTTTTTCGCCGGAAAGCCGGATTGCTTCATGCAGAAACTGTTCTGAATAAGGCATGAATTTAAGATGAATTATTCTGCCTGATTTTCGTTGGGTTGTTTGGGGGCGGATTTTCCGGCGGTATATTCTTTGATGGCACGGGCGGCTGCATAGTGGCCGGCTTTGGTGGCGAAGGATTCGGCGGTGTCGCCATCAACATCTTCGAGTGTCAGGTCGGCCCCTTTGGCGAGCAGGAGTTTAACGTTTTCGGTCTGTCCTTCAGCGGCGGCCCACATGAGGGCGGAGAAGTGTTCGTTGTTATCGACCATATTTATTTTTGCACCGTTTTTAAGGAGCAGTTCAACCGTTTCCGGGCTGGGGCCGCTGGCGGCAAACATGAGGGCGGAGGTGCCGATTTCGTCCTGGGCATTCACATCGGCTCCGGCTTTCAAAAGCAGCTCGGCAATTTCGTGCTGCCCGTTAAAGGCGGCAAACATGAGTGCAGTACGTTTTTCGAGGTCGGCGGTGTTTACATCGTAGCCCTGTTTGAGCGCCTGTTCCACAATGGCTTTCTTCCCATAGAGGGCGGCCTCAATGACTTCCTGTTCCAGGATAGTGCCGGTCGTGTTGGTTTGAGCCCGGCTGAACGGCGCGGCTAAAAGGGAGCAGAGGAACAGCAGTATTGTGGCTTTCATTGAAACATCCTTCGTTAAACGTGAAGTTGGATGTGAGCACAGAACCGAGGGTTAACGCAAGGGCAATTCCCGTTGCGGCGCGGGATTTACACCGCTATGCTCTCGGATTGAATGAATACGTTTTCCTCCAGTTTAATCATGACGATACTGCTCGGATGGGCGTATGTGTCGGTTGCGGAAACGCGGAAGAAGAATATTTCAATCGGTGAGGCGCGGCGCGAGCTTGGGGTGGTGGCGGCCTATCAGAACTTTCCGGAGAGGTATCGCATCGACCGGCTGGTTGTGCTGAAAGCCGAGGGCGAGTATTATCATGTGTATCTCTGCTACCTGAAACCGACCCGCGAATGGCGGACGCTGGTTTATTCCAATAGCGGTGATTATCTCGGATATTACGAAACGATTGATCCGCCGGTCGCAACCGATAAGGATGCGCTCATTTTTCCGGCCGGGGATTACAGTGCGGCAAGCGGCGATTTTTCGGAAGGGGACTATGATTCCGGCAATGTCTACACGATTCGCTTCGGCGCCGATGGGCCGCCGGATGAAGTGAAGTTTGAAGACCGCACATTCACGTTTGTTTCTTCTCCGCGCCGCATCCGGCCCGAGAATCCGGCGTATCGTTTTTTTCAGCTGGCGAACCGGGTGGCGGCTTCGGTGAATGCGGGTCGCTATAAAAATGTGCGCGACGATTTCAGCGAGGAAGCTTTGAACCGGATTTCAGAAGAGCAGACGGTTGCCATTCTGCGCGGGCTGCGCAGCAAATTCGGCCGGATTGACCGGGTGGGAGATCCGTGGGTTCAATCGGAGACCACGGGTGTTATGCCGATCACTTTCGAGCGGTCGGTGGCCGGATTGAAACTGACGTTGTCGGACGACGATAAAATACAGGGAATGTGGATGCTTCCTTTTAAAACCGCCTTTCCGGAAATTGGAGCTTTCACCACAGATCTGCGGCTTCCGTTTGAGGGGCAGTGGCGCGTTCTCTGGGGCGGTGATGCACGCGACCAGAGCAAATTTTTCGGAAGCCGGGTAAGTCATAATGCATTGGAATTTGTGGTATCCAACCGGTTCGGGAAAACATTTGTGGGTGAAGGAACTGATAATGAAGACTATTTCGCTTTTGGCAAAACGGTTCGTGCGCCGGCTGCCGGAACGGTGGTTGCGGTGATCAACGGCGTGGAGGACAATCAGCCGCGCGCGCCGAATCCGTTCGATCGGTTGGGAAATGCCGTCATGATTGAGCACGGCACGAATGAATATTCCGTGGTGGGACATCTGATGAATAAGAGCATCACGGTGCGGGTCGGGGAACGGGTTGTGGCAGGAGTTCCCATTGGGCGGTGTGGAAATTCAGGCGACTCATCGCAGCCGAGCGTCTATTTTCATCTGCAGGATTCCGGATCGCTGCTGGCGGGATCCGGATATAAGCCGGTTTTTAAAAATCTGTACGTCAGGAAAGACGGAAAGACGACGATTGTTCCGGAACTTTCGCCGGAACGCGGCGGATTTGTGCAGCAACGCTCGGTGCCTTTAAAAAAAGCTGCGCCCGCGGGCGAGGGGCGGCAAACCGAAGAGTGATGCAACGCTTTGGGCGATGTCGAAAAATCCTTTTCGAAGCCCCGGATTTTGGCCGACGGTTTCCGGGCGATAAACCAGAAGCGGAACATATTCGCGAGTATGATCGGTTCCCGCAAAGGTTGGATCGTTCCCGTGGTCGGCAGTCAGAATCAGCACATCATCTGTTCCAAGCATTGGAAGAAAACGGGCGAGCCAGTCGTCGGTTTGCTGCAGAGCAGCGGCATAGCCTTTGGGATCGCGGCGGTGACCGTAGAGCATGTCGAAATCAATAAAGTTGGCAAAGATGAAGCCGTTTCCTTCTTTTTTCATGAACTGCTCAACGACCTTCTGCGATTCTTTTGTATTGCCGGAATGTATACTTTCAGTAATGCCGCGATGCGCCACAATGTCTTCAATTTTTCCAACGGCATAAACGGGAATGCCCGCATCGAACAGCCGTTCGGTAATGAGCGGTTCTTCGGGGGTAAAGGCGTAGTCGCGCCGGTCTTCGGTCCGTTTGTAGGCGCCGGGGGTTCCGATGAAGGGTCGGGCAATCACCCGGCCGACTTTCAGCGGATCGCAGAGTCTGCGGGCGATTTCGCAGCCGCGGTACAGTTCGTCGAGCGGAATCACGTCGTTATGTGCGGCAAGCTGCAGAACGGAATCCGCACTGGTGTAGGCAATCCACGCGCCGGTGCAGGCGTGCTCTTCAGCCAGCTCGTCGATGACGGCCGTTCCGCTGGCGGCTTTGTTTCCAATGACTGGACGCCCGGTTTTATTTTCAAATTCGCGGAGAAGTTCTGCCGGAAAAGAGGGGAACGCCATCGGGAAATTATGAAACCCCGGATTGATCTCCAGTCCGCAGATTTCCCAGTGGCCGGTAATGGTGTCTTTTCCGATGGAGGCTTCCTGCATCATGCCGAACGAGGCCAGTGGATTTGCGGCCGGGAAAATTCCAGAGATTGGAAAATCCGGGCGGATGTTGCCCAGGCCGAGTTTTCCAAAGGTTGGAAGTTTGAGTCCGCCGACGGTTTCCGCGATATGCTGCAGCGTTGCGGAACCGACATCGCCATAATCTGCCGCATCCGGTGCTTCGCCGATGCCGACCGAGTCCAATACAATTAATACCACTTTCATAGCGGGAGAGGCTGAGGCAACCGGAGAGGGTTGGCAAAATAATTATGAGCAAAATGATGGGCGACTCCGTGAAGAGTGAGACATTCGCATTTTGGTGGAGCGCCATTTTTTATTGATTTCCAGCGGCTGGAAGGGAAAATAGGGGTAATTCAATTGGAGAATGATTATGGCTTTTACACTGCAAATCGGAGAGCAGGCTCCTGCGTTCAGCCTGCCGGCTACGGATGGAAATACTTATGCGCTCAGCGACTTCACCGAAAAATGGCTGGTGGTCTTTTTCACCTGCAACCATTGCCCGTATGTGATCGGATCGGATGAAAACACGCGGAAAATCGCGGAAAAATTTTCCGAAAAGGGCGTTCGGTTTGTGGCGATTAATTCGAACAGTCCGAATACGTATGCGGAAGATGATTTCGACCACATGGTGGCGCGCATGGCGGAAAATAAATTTCCCTGGCTCTATCTGCATGATGCTACGCAGGATATTGCGGAAGCCTATGGCGCATTACGCACACCGCATTTTTACGTGTTTAATGAGGCACGTGAGCTGGTTTATGTGGGGCGGGCGATTGATACGCCTCGGGATCATACACAGTCGACTACACATGAACTGGAGGACGCACTGGATGAATTGCTGGCCGGCAAGCCGGTGAGCCAGCCGGTCACGAATCCGATCGGCTGCAATGTGAAATGGGATGGAAAGGAGCGGCATTGGATGCCGCCGGAAGCCTGTGATCTCGTTTAAGGCCTAACAAAATAACAATATTTTAGAAGGAAGAGGTGTTGAAATTCTAAAATCGACACCTATACTGATTTCATTTCTGGGGAAAGCGATATCTAAACTATTAACGAGGAAGGAAGATTCATGAAAAATATTGCAATGTTGTTGGTCGCCGGTTGTACCATTGGAATGCTTACTGGCTGCGGAGTCCCGCAGGAAGAAGTGGATGCAATGGTTGCTACGATTGAAGCGGATTATGATGCGCAGATCGATGAGCTGAATGGAACGATCGCGGATAATGAATCGATCATCAAAAGCGAAAAAGCGAAGAATCGGCAGAATCGTATTGAGCTCGACGATGCAACGGAACGTATTAAAGACCTTCAGCAGAAGAACGCTGAAACTTCAAAGGAACTCGCAACGTTTAAATCGCAGGCCGCTAAGTTGGAGTCTGAACTGAAAACAGCCAAAAACCAGATCGCTGCAGCTCAGGACCGGGCCCAGGATGCTGAAAACAAATACAGCACGCTCGACGTGGAATATCAGGAACTGAAACGTCGTTTCGAAATGTTCCAGAAAAACCTGAGCTCGATCAATACGCCTGAACCGGCAGCAGCACCTGCTAAATCTACAGCTCCGGCAACCACCATGTCTGCTCCGGCAGCAGCTGCGGCTCCGCAATCGGATGCGCAGAAAGCCAGCAGTCTGTTGGACGCAATGGGTACGCTCTAAGCGATATTCGTTTTAACTGATGAAAAGCCCGGAATTTTCCGGGCTTTTTTTATGCAAAGATACCGCTATGCTCCTGCGCGGAGGTCAGACCGATGAAAATATGGATTATTGGATTAATGGGATGTCTTATTTGGGCACAGGCGGTTTCTGCATTGGAAGCGGGCGATCGCGCGCCCTTATTTACGGCGGTTGATCAGGATGGAAAGGCCTGGGTTCTGGAGGAGCATCTTGGGGCAAAGCCGATTGTGGTCTATTTCTATCCGGCGGCAATGACGGGGGGATGTACCAAACAGGCCTGTTCTTATCGGGATTATCTGGAGGCGGGTAATCCGGACTTCGCTGTGGTGGGGATCAGTGGTGATGCCGTGCAGAACCTGAAGTGGTTCCAGACCTCGGAAAAACTGAATTTTCCGTTGCTGTCTGATCCCGGGGGAGAAATTGCGGGTCAATTCGGGGTGTCGTTTAAACCGGGTGAGCAAACGATCACCCGTACGGTCGATGGGGTTGAAGTGAACTTGATCCGGAGTGCAACAACGGCTCGCTGGACGTTTGTGATTCAGCCGGATGGAACGGTCGGCTTCAAATCGGATTCCGTGAAGCCTGCTGAAGATCTGAAAACCGTGCTGAGTTTCCTGTCGGCCGGGGAATAAAAAAAAACACCTGCCGCTTTTCAGCGGGCAGGTGTTTTTTCAAGGAATTGGAAGCCGGTTATTTAAAGGTGGCTTCAAACTGCAGATCGATTTTAACCTCATCGCCGATCATGGCGGCGGGGGAATGGGTGATTCCGAGTTCGCGGCGGTTCAGTTCGGTCTGGCTTTCAATACCGATACGTTTGAAACCTCTCTGATCATCAATCGGCCCGTTGATGGTGATCGGCAATACGACCGTGCGGTCAATTCCGAGCACATTCAGCGTTCCGGTGACTTCATAGGTATTTTCGCCGGTTGATTTCACTGCCGTACTTTGGAAAGTCATTTTCGGGAATTTAACGACATTGAAGAAATCTGCATTCCGCAGGTGTTCGTCTCTGCTCTCATTATTGGTATCAATACTTGCAGTATCGATGCTGCCCTGAATGGCCTGGAGCTCCTTTGATTCGGTATCGAAATCGACCGTTCCTTCAAAGGTGTTAAATGTTCCTTTAGTGTTGCTGACCATCATGTGTTTCACAGCGAAACCGATTTCAGCATGACCGGTATCAATGGTGAAGGTTTCGGCCTGGGAACCCAGGGCAAGCAGGGTGGTTAGTGCGAATAGCTGTATTTTCATTATAATCTCCTTTATCACGTTATTTGAAATCAGACTGAAGTTGTCCTGTTTTTGTTCAAACTTAATTTCCTGTGTGATCTCGGAGTGATATCAATAGGACAGCAGCGAGAAGACGGGGCGGTCGCCCAGCATCTCCCGGCCCTGCAGAAAACCGAGTTCCATGAGGAAGTCGATTTCTACGATTTCCACGTCGAAATTCTCTTCAATTAACGCTGTTGTTGCGGCGACTGTCCCGCCGGTGGCGAGTACGTCGTCAATAATGAGGATACGCTGTCCGGGCAGAAAAGCATCCTGATGGATTTCAACGGTATCAGTGCCGTATTCAAGCTCGTAGGTTTTGCGATATGTTTTGTATGGCAATTTTCCGGGTTTGCGGACCATGCCGGTGCCTGCACCCAGTGCATAGGCGAGTGCGGAGGAAAAGACGAATCCGCGCGCTTCAATGCCGACCACGACATCGATTCGGTTGGTCCTGTGGCGATCGGCAAAGCAATCAATGGTTTGTTTGAAAACGGCGGGATCGGCCAGAAGCGGGGTGATATCTTTGAACTGAATTCCCGGCTTTGGGAAATCGGATATATTTCGAATGGCGTCATGAATGTGCTGCATGTGAAAACTCCTTAATGTGGCGATGGAATGTAGATGGTTTTTCCGGGGTTGGAAAGCGTTCTTAGGAAGGGATCTGTCATTCAGAATCAGCCGTTTTTACAGAAACAGGGGCCGGCTTTGATGGCTTCTATATTTTTAAATTAATTATGAGACCATTGAGACGGATCCTTCAGGCGGGGAGGTTTATCGGTTGGACGGTTTGAAAAACCGGGGACTGCGCCCTGTAAAACCATGGAGGAAGAGGTGCGGATTTTTGAGCTTAAAAAGCAGGGGTATAAACCCGCGGTGGCCAGCATGGGCCCGCCTCTCCGGAAACATTAAATGTTCCGCTGACTGCGATTCCGCGAAATGAACCCGATGCGGCTGCAATCGGGTTCATTGAACAGCGGTGTTGTCGAGTCGCTCTGAGCTGCGGGGCCCGGCCACGGGATATCCTGGTTGATGAAAAGATACGTATAAATTTGATGTCGGAGATTGATAAGTTCTCGAACTTCAGGTATATAGAGCTCTTGGAGGTAGGAAGTTATGAAGAGCTGTATCATAGAGGAAGAAATCATTGTTCATCCGGTGGATGGCATGCAACTTACTGAAGGATACATTCGGGAGGATATCACGATGCATTTTAGAGGATGCCTCCCCGGTTTTGAGCCTTCAGCGGGAGATACGGTGGACGAAGTGCTTCAGTGTCTTGAGCGGAAAGCCAAGGCATATTACGGAGAGGATGTGGTTGTTGAGCTGATATCTCACCGTTAATGGGCGGTTTGCCGTTGCATAAAAGATTCCAGCCCACAGTGGCGAATGAGGCCGCTGGAGGGCTGTTTATGCTTAAAACGCACGATTTCCCGTTTCTCAATTCCTTCTATCATGCTATGGGTTTCCAATCGTTGGAAAAGGAATGACAGCATGACACTCGAAGAATTTGGTTATAATGCCTGGTTTGCAGATCAGATCGATCCGGATACGGAAGGAAATCTGACGGCTGCACGGGTTACAGCAATTCACAAAGGGGAATGCGAGGTTTCCAATGGCGAAGAAACGCGTCCGGCCAAAATGACGGGGCGTATGCGCCACCAGGCAAGGTCGAAGCTGGATTATCCAACAGTTGGAGACTGGGTGTTGGTGAAGAATTTCGACGATAAAAATTTCGGGCGCATTCATCGGGTCCTTGATCGGCAGTCGGCCCTGAAGCGGAAAACATCCGGAAAGACGATGCGCTATCAATTGATTGCGGCAAATATCGATGTCGCGTTCATTATGCAGACGGTCGGGCTCGGCTATAACCTGAAACGCCTGGAGCGGTATCTGGTGATGGTGAATGAAAGCGGCATCGAGCCCGTGGTTCTGTTGAGCAAGGCTGATCTGCTGAGTCCCGAAGAGCTGATGGTCAAGGCCGCCGAGGTGGAGGAGCGCATGCCGGGTGTCCGGTTTTTCACCTTCAGCAATACCGATCAGCAGGGCCTGGATGAAGTCATGGCCTTGTTTGAGCCGTTAAAAACCTATTGCATCATCGGGACTTCCGGCGTTGGAAAAACGACACTGCTGAACAATCTGTTGGGAGAAGAGGACTGTTTGTTTACGCTGCCTGTTCGCGAGTCGGATGGAAAAGGAGTGCATTCCACCACCTGGCGGGAGCTGATTACGCTCGAAAACGGTGCGCATGTGGTGGACACCCCCGGAATGCGGGAGCTCGGTAATCTGGATGTGAATGAAGGGATCGAGGAAACGTTCGACGATATTCAGGCGTTGGCGGCATCGTGTAAGTTCAACGACTGTTCGCATGTGAATACAAAAGGATGCGCCGTTTTGGCGGCCGTTGAGCTCGGGGAGATTGCGGAGGCACGCTACAAAAATTATGTTCGGCTCATTAAAGAGGCTGCTTTTCACGATCAGTCCGCTTTTGAAAAGAAGGATCAGGACCGGAAGCTGAGCCGTTTTTACCGCTCTACGCAGAGTCAGGGGCGAAGAATTAAAGGGGATTCCTGATGGAATATGTATTTGAAATGGAAATGATGGTGCGCGACTACGAGTGCGATATTCAGGGAATTGTGAACAATTCCGTCTATCAGAATTATCTTGAGCACTGCCGCCACGAATTTCTGCATGAAGTCGGCGTTAATTTTACGCAGATGCACGACGATGGCGTTGATGCCGTGGTGATTAAAGTTGAATTGAACTACAAATTTCCGCTGATGCCGCGCGATGTGTTTGTGGTGAAGCTCGGGATGCATAAAGAAGGCCGTGTGCGGTTTGTTTTTGATCAGGCGATTTATCGCAAAGCCGACGATCGGCTGATTCTGGAGGGGCAGGTGACCGGGGTGCTGACCCGGAATGGTCGTCCGATTGCTCCAACCTTCTTTGATGAAGTATTTCGCTCCAAAGGGTGGACATTTTAGCATATTCGAATAATGTCTAAACAAGTCGGGCGTAATACAAAAATGGATTATATATTTTAAAAACCCCTTAATTGTATTCCTATTTAGGCACGCTAAGGGGTTGACTTGAACAGGGGTGCTCGGCAAATTACCCCGCTATTTTGACTGGCCATTTAAGAGGTTTTATATGAGCAAAAACACCACTATTTATACGGAAAACGATCTCAACATGTTCGGACAACCTGAGGGAGAGGGGTTGTACCGTGCCGATTTCGAACGCAGCAGTTGCGGCATCGGTTTTGTTGCAAATCTCAAGGGCCGTAAAAAGCATTCAGTCATCACCGATGCACTGGGCATGCTGGCTTGTATGGAACATCGGGGCGGTACCGGATTCGATATTAAATCCGGCGATGGTGCCGGTATTCTGTTCCAGATTCCGCACGAACTCTTTATGGAGGAATGTCCGAAATCCGGGATCAAACTTCCAAAGTTTGGTGAGTACGGTGTTGGAATGACCTTCTTCCCGCGCGACAAGGTTAAGCAGGCGGAATGCAAGGAGATCATCGAACGCAATCTGGCCAAGTTTAAATTGCCGCTGCTGGGCTATCGTGTTGTTCCGGTCGATAACTCCGATCTGGGCCGCGATTCCGCTGAAACCGAGCCGAGTGTTCAGCAGATTTTTATTGGTAAGCCCAGCGATATGAGTGCTGAGGTGTTTGATCAAAAGCTTTTCGTTTTCCGTAAGTACACTGAACGTGTTGCCAACGAAACCGTCAGTGGAATCGGACCGGACGGGCTGAATATTATTTCCTGTTCCTATAAAACCATTAACTATAAAGGTCAGCTGGTAACCGAACAGGTTCCGCGTTACTTCCTCGATCTGCAGAACGAAGCGGCCGTTTCCGCGATTGCGCTGGTGCATTCACGCTTCTCCACCAACACGTTCCCGTCCTGGAAGCTGGCTCAGCCGTTCCGCTATATCGCCCACAACGGTGAAATCAACACTAATAAGGGGAACATCAACTGGATGCGTGCCCGTGAAGTGCTGCTGGAATGCACCGCCTTCACAAAAGAAGAGCTCGAGATGATTTTCCCGATCTGCGATCTTGCGGCTTCTGACTCCGCCAACCTCGATATGGCGATCGAAATGCTGGTGCTCAGCGGGCGCTCGTTACCGCATGTGCTCATGATGCTCATTCCGGAGGCCTGGCAGAATGATAAGGATATGGATCCGGCCAAACGCGCCTTCTATGAATTTTATTCCGCGATGATGGAGCCCTGGGATGGCCCTGCATCGGTCTGCTTTACCGACGGTGTTCTTGTTGGTGCCACACTCGATCGCAACGGCTTACGCCCGTCCCGTTATTGTGTGACGGATGACGATACGCTGATCATGGCTTCCGAAACCGGCGTGATCAATGTTGATCACTCCAAAGTTAAAACCCGCGGCCGTCTGCAGCCCGGTAAAATGTTTGTTGCCGATCTCAATCAGGGTCGTATCATTTCCGATGAAGAGCTCAAGGCCGATCTCTGTTCGCGCCAGCCCTATCAGAAGTGGATTGATCAGACGATGATTCATCTCAAAGATTTGCCGCCTTCGCCGGACTATGATGCGAAACCGGCATCGGACAGGGTGTTGTTTGCACGCCAAAAAATGTTTGGCTACAGCTATGAGGACATAAACGAAATCCTACGGCCGATGGCCACCGAGGGCAAAGAGCCGCTCGGCTCAATGGGAGCGGATAATCCGTTGGCAGTTCTTTCGGATCGCCCGGTGCAGTTGTCGCATTATTTTAAACAGCTCTTTGCACAGGTCACCAACCCGCCGATCGATCCGATCCGCGAGCGTATCGTGATGGACCTTCGCACCTATGTCGGCGGATTCACCAATATTCTGACGGAGTCGCCGGAGCACTGCCGCCGCATTGCGATCGATCAGCCTGTACTGACGAATGAAGATCTTTCCCGATTGGTGGGGCTGAATCATCCTACGTTCCAGGCGAAGCGACTGGAAATTCTGTTTCCCGCCACCGGGGCACCGGGTGTGCTTGAAAAAACGCTCGATCGCGTTTGCCGTTATTCAGAAGATGCTATTGATGAAGGGTACTCCATCATTATTCTGTCCGACCTCAATTCAAACCCCGGCCATGCGGCGATCCCGTCTGTGTTGGCGGCTTCGGCCGTGCATCATCATCTGATTCGCGCAGGAAAACGCGGTAAGGCCGATATTGTTATGGAAGTCGGTGATGTGCGCGAAGTGCACCACTTCGCCACCATTCTCGGCTACGGCGCTTCGGCCGTGAATCCGTATATGGCGCTCGATACCATCTGCAATATGGAAAAAGAAGAGTTGCTGAATGGCCTTTCCAGAGAAAAGGCCATCCAGAACTACATTAAGTCCATCAACGGCGGCTTGCTGAAAATCTTTTCGAAGATGGGTATTTCAACGCTCGCTTCCTATCAGGGCGCGCAGATTTTTGAGATCGTCGGCATTAATTCCGAAGTGGTTAATAAGTACTTCACGGGCACGGTAAGTCGTATTGAGGGACTGAGTCTCGATGATATCGCAACCGAAACGCTCATGAAACATCGCAAGGGCTTCCCCACACGTGGAGGAGCACAGAAGGTGCTGGATCCGGGCGGTGACTATTCCTGGCGTAAAGATGGTGAACGTCACTTGTTCAACCCGACCGTCATTAACCTGTTGCAGGAATGCACCCGTGAAAAGGATTTTGCGAAGTATAAGAAATACTGTCAAACCGTTGATGAACAGAGCCAGGCCGCATACACCCTGCGTGGTCTGATGGAGTTTGAGTCGGACCGTGCACCCATTCCGCTGGATGAGGTGGAACCGGCCGAAAATATTCTGAAGCGGTTTGCCACCGGAGCAATGTCATTCGGTTCTATTTCCTGGGAAGCGCATACAACCTTGGCCATTGCGATGAATCGCATCGGTTCGCGTTCCAACTCCGGCGAAGGCGGCGAAGATCCGGTTCGCTACAAAAAGCTGCCGAATGGCGATGATATGTGCTCGGCAACCAAACAGATCGCATCCGGTCGTTTTGGTGTGAACAGCTACTATCTTTCCAAAGCTTCCGAGCTTCAGATTAAAATGGCGCAGGGGGCAAAACCGGGAGAGGGCGGACATCTTCCCGGCCATAAAGTGAATGGATGGATCGGTCGCGTACGTGGCTCCACGCCGGGGGTGGGACTCATCTCGCCGCCTCCGCACCACGATATTTATTCGATCGAGGATTTGGCTCAGCTGATCTACGACCTCAAAAACTCAAATCGCGATGCCCGCGTGAACGTCAAACTGGTTTCTGAAGCCGGTGTAGGAACGATCGCCGCCGGCGTATGTAAAGCGAAAGCCGATGCTGTGCTGATTGCCGGATATGACGGTGGAACCGGAGCTTCACCGCTCAGTTCCATCAAACATGCGGGACTTCCGTGGGAGCTTGGACTTTCCGAAACGCATCAAACACTGGTGCGTAACCGCCTGCGTAACCGCATTGTGGTTCAGGCCGATGGTCAGATGAAAACCTCCCGGGATCTTGCCATTGCCACGTTGCTGGGTGCGGAAGAGTGGGGTGTGGCAACAGCGGCACTTGTGGTGGAAGGCTGCATCATGATGCGCAAATGCCACAGCAATACCTGCCCGGTTGGCATTGCCACTCAGCGGGGTGACCTGCGTAAAAAATTCGATGGCAACCCGGATCACGTAGTTAACTTCTTTGAATTCCTGGTCGATGGACTTCGTGAGATCATGGCAGAGCTTGGCTTCCGCACCATTAACGAAATGGTCGGTCAGTCGCAGTGCCTGAAGTTCCGCGATGATGTTGAACACTGGAAATATAAAAATCTCGATCTCTCTCCGATTCTTCACAAGGAGACCATTGGAGCCGAGGAAGGCACATATCACAGCAAAGACCAGAACCACATGCTCGAAAATGTGCTGGATTGGAAACTGGTTGAAGCTGCTAAGCCTGCGCTTGAAAACGGCGAAAAGGTGAAAGCTGATTTCCATGTGGTTAATACCGACCGCTCTGTAGGAACGATTCTTTCGCATGAGATGACCAAAATTTACAAAAGCGACGGGCTGCCCGATGCAACCGTTCACTTCAACCTCAAGGGGTCAGTGGGACAGTCGCTTGGTGCATTCATGTGCAGGGGGATTGAGTTGGAGCTTGAAGGCGATGCCAATGACTATGTCGGCAAAGGCCTTTCCGGCGGCAGCCTGACTATTTATCCCGATAAGGGGGCCACGTTCCGGGCCGAGGAAAATATTCTTGTTGGCAACGTCTGTTTTTATGGTGCGACCAGCGGATCGGCCTACATCCGTGGTGTGGCGGGCGAACGTTTCTGTGTTCGCAACTCCGGTGCGGAAGTGGTTGTTGAAGGCATCGGCGATCATGGCTGTGAATATATGACCGGAGGAAAGACCATTATTCTCGGACAAACCGGGCGCAACTTCGGTGCAGGTATGTCCGGCGGTATTGCGTATGTTTACGATGCTGCCGGCGATTTTGCGAGCAAGTGCAATATGGAGATGATCGAGCTCGAAAAGGTGCAGGCCGAGGCCGATATTGCGGACCTGAAAAGTAAGATCGAAATGCATCAGCAGAAAACGGGATCAACCGTTGCTGCCAGAATGCTGGCTGATTGGGATGAGACGTTGACGAAGTTCGTTAAGGTTATTCCAACCGACTATAAGCGCATGCTTGGTTACATCGAACAGGCTCGTGCTACGGGCGAGTACAAAAGTGAAGCAGAGATAATCGATGCGGCGTTTGATATGCACATCGCCAGCCTTTAAACGAAGGACGTTTTGTTATGGGAAAGCTAACTGGATTTTTAGAGTTTGTTCGGAAGACCAACCCGATGCGCCCCGAGCTCGAGCGTGTCAAGGACTGGTCTGAAGTCTATATTTTGCGCGACAACAAAACCTGTGTCGAGCAGGGCGGTCGCTGCATGGATTGCGGAGTGCCGTTCTGTCACCGTGGGGAAATGCTGGAAGGCGGAGCGAGCGGCTGCCCGATCAATAACCTCATTCCCGAGTGGAACGATCTGATCTATCGCAACCGCTGGCGCGAAGCGCTTGATCGGCTGCACCACACCAATAACTTTCCGGAAGTTACCGGTCGTGTATGTCCGGCGCCGTGTGAAGCGGGGTGTGTGCTGGGCATCAACGAACCGGCCGTTACCATTCATGATAACGAACGAACCATCATTGATAAGGGCTTTGAAAACGGATGGGTGGTTCCTGAACCGCCGGAAGTTCGTACAGACAAAAAAATTGCGATTGTGGGCTCCGGGCCTGCAGGTCTGGCCTGTGCCCAGCAGTTGAATCGGGCCGGTCATAATGTGACGGTGTTCGAACGGGCCGACCGTATCGGCGGGCTGATGATGTACGGTATTCCGAATATGAAGCTGGATAAAAAAGTGATGCAGCGCCGTGTGGACATCATTGAGCAGGAAGGTGTGGTGTATAAAACCAATACGGAAGTCGGCAAAGATATTTCGGCAACTGCGCTCAAGAAGCAGTTCGATGCCGTTGTTCTGGCCACGGGTGCAACCAAACCGCGCGACCTGCCGGTTGAAGGTCGGGATCTGAAGGGTGTTCATTTTGCCATGGAATTTTTACATGCCAATACCAAGAGTCTGCTCGACAGCAATCTTGAAGACGGCAACTATATCTCCGCCAAGGGGAAGAAAGTCATCGTTATCGGCGGCGGCGACACCGGTACGGACTGTGTCGGCACCTCGCTCCGTCACGAATGTGAGAAAGTAACTCAGCTTGAGATTCTTCCTAAGCCGGATGTCGATCGCAACCGCGTTTCCAATCCCTGGCCGCAGTGGCCGGCCAATCTGAAGACCGATTACGGTCAGCAGGAAGCCATTAAAATTCAGGGTAAAGACCCGCGTAATTTTTCGGTGATGACTCAGAAATTCGAAGGCGATGCCGACGGCAATCTGGTTGCCATCCATACGGTGGAAGTCGAATGGGTCGATAATGGGAACGGCGGGAAAATGCCGAAAGCTGTTGCCGGAACCGAGCAGCGGGTTGAAGCTGATTTGGTTCTGTTGGCGATGGGTTTCCTCGGGCCGGAAGATCCGGTTGCGGAACAGCTCGGCGTGGAGCGCGACAGACGTTCCAACTATCGGGCTGATCATGAAATTTACACCACCAATGTGAAAAAGGTATTCGCCGCAGGTGATGCCCGGCGCGGACAGTCGCTGGTGGTTTGGGCCATTAATGAGGGCCGTGGCTGCGCGCGCGAGGTGGATAAATTTCTGATGGGCGACACGGTTCTCCCGTAGAGATCCGCGCAGCGCGCAAATAAAAAACCCGGAACTTCCAATCTTTGGAAGTCCGGGTTTTCTTCTTTTCCAATGATTGGAAAAGAAGGTTCGGTTGTTTCGGTTAGACGATGCCCTGGTCAAGCATGGCATTGGCAACCTTGGTGAATCCGGCAATATTGGCACCCATCACATAGTTATCGGGCTCACCATATTCGGCTGCAGCCGCTCGTGTGGCAGCGTGGATATTCACCATAATTTCGTTGAGCTTTTTATCCACCCGTTCCCGTGTCCAGTTGTTGCGGGAAGAGTTCTGCCGCATTTCGAGGTAGGAGGTGGATACGCCGCCGGCGTTTGCGGCCTTGCCCGGTGCATACAGAATTTTGCTGTCAATGAATATATTCACCGCATCCGGATCGCTCGGCATGTTTGCGCCCTCACTGACGACATAGCAGCCGTTATCGAGCAGGGTCTGTGCTTCTTCGCCATTGAGCTCATTTTGTGTGGCGCAGGGGAATGCGCAGTCGCATTTAATGCTCCACGGGCGTTCGCCTTCCAGATATTCGCCGCCGAATTTTTCGGTATATTCTTTGATGCGTCCGCGGCGCCGGTTTTTAAGTTCCATAACCCAGGCCAGTTTTTCGGCATCAATGCCGGCAGGATCGTAGATGGTGCCGCCGGAGTCGGAAAGGGAAACCACTTTGGCGCCGAGCTGGTTGAGTTTTTCAGCGGCAAACTGGGCCACGTTTCCGGAACCGGAGATGGTGCAGACTTTTCCCTCGAGTTTTTCGTCGCGTGTTTTAAGCATTTCTTCCGCAAAGTAAACGGTGCCGTAGCCGGTGGCTTCCGGACGAATCAGCGAGCCGCCCCAGGTGATGCCTTTTCCGGTCAGAACGCCGGTGAATTCGTTGCGGATGCGTTTGTATTGTCCGAACATATAGCCCAGTTCCCGTGCGCCCACGCCGATATCGCCGGCGGGAACATCAGTGTGATGCCCGATGTGGCGCTGAAGCTCGGTCATAAAGGATTGGCAGAAGTGCATGACTTCATTGTCGGATTTTCCCTTGGGGTCAAAGTCGGAGCCGCCTTTTCCGCCGCCCATCATCAGGGTGGTCAGTGAGTTTTTGAAGACCTGTTCGAAACCGAGAAATTTCAGGACACTCTGGTTAACGCTCGGATGAAAGCGCAAACCGCCTTTATAGGGGCCGAGAGCGCTGTTGAATTCAAAGCGGAAACCCCGGTTAACCTGCGCTTTGCCCTGGTCGTCCACCCACGGAACGCGGAAGATGATTTGGCGTTCAGGTTCGACGATTCGTTCGAGAATGCCGGCGGCTTCATATTGTGGGTTTCTTTCCATGACGGGCTCGAGGGAGTCGAACACTTCACGAACGGCCTGCAGAAATTCGACTTCCCCAGCATTACGCTGTGAGACTTTTTCCCATACGCGTTCTATATAACTCATGATATCTCCTTAATTAAGATTCGATCGCATTAACTGCAAATGATTGCCGGAACTCCAGCTGAAAAATGCCGGAAGAGGTCTGATATATAGCTAAACCCCTTGGTAACAGCAAAATATTTTTTTAAAAACCTTGCCCTGAATATTATTATCGGCAATCTTGCCGTTATTTAAGGGGTATTTAATGGATAAACGGCAGAAAAAACGGCTGGCGATTCTGGATGTGCTGAATCGAAGCGGGCAGGTGCTCAGCAGTACGCGTATTACGGAGTTGCTGATCAGCCAGGGTATCGATATCAGTGAGCGTTCGGTTCGGCTTTATTTATGCGAATTGGATGCAGAGGGTTTTACAGAAAACCTTGGGCGCCGCGGGCGGATTATCACCGAAAAAGGCAAGCATGAGGCCGATGCGTCGCGCATCCTTGAAGGCGTGGGGCTTCTTTCGGGCAAAATTGATGCGATGGCTTATAAGATGGATTTTGATCCAGCCTTACGTCGCGGTACGGTGGTGGTTAATGTTTCCGCCATTCCGCTTGAAGGTTTCACCAGCGAGCGTTTGAAGCTGATTGAAAAGGTATTTGCCAAAGGCTATTCGATGGGAACGCTGGTTACGCTTTTTGCTCCCGGCGAGAGTTGCGGCAGTTTTACCATTCCCGACGGCCATGTCGGCATTGGCACGGTTTGTTCGATTACGCTGAATGGGGTATTGCTGCGTCGCGGCGTTCCGACCACATCGCGTTTCGGCGGGTTGATCGAATTGCACGAGGGCGCTCCGGTACGTTTTTCCGATATCATTCACTACGACGGTACGAGCATTGATCCGCTTGTTGTTTTCATCCGCAGCGGAATGGCCGACTATATCGGTGCAATCACCACCGGCAACGGACAAATCGGCGCGAGCTTCCGCGAATTCCCGGCTGACAGTGTTGAAGCCGTGCATAGCATTTCCAAACAGCTGGAGGCCCTGGGGCTCGGCAGCCTGCTTTGTCTGGGCAGTCCCGGACAGAGTCTCTATGGTGTACCTGTCGGTCCCCAGCGGGTGGGTGCGATCATCATCGGCGGGCTTAATCCGATGTCGATTTTCGAGGAAACCGGCCTGCGCGTCCGCTCCAGTGCGCTTTCCGGGCTGGTCGATTTTAACCAGTTGTTTCATTACAGTGAACTGAAGAGCCGCCTTGCCGCATTGCGGTGAAGTTCCAGAGGTTGGAAAAGCGGGGAGGAAAGGATGAGTGGCCATGAGTACGATTGATGCAGGGTTGACCACCGGCTTGCCCGGACTTGATCGGATTTTAAAAGGGGTCCTGATCGGCGATAATATTGTTTGGCAGGTCGACTCGATTGCGGAATACCGCGAGCTGGTCGTTCCGTACTGTGAGGCGGCCGTCAGGAACGGCCGGAAGCTGGTCTATTTCCGTTTTTCCCGACACGATGCACTCATTACGACGGAAATGGGAGCCGAGGTCTATGAATTTGATCCGGAAGAAGGCTTTGAAAACTTTATAGCATCCATTCATGGAATCATTGAAAAGACCGGCCCCGGCGCATTTTATGTGTTCGACTGCCTCTCGCGCCTGGCGGTTGACTGGTATTCGGACGAAATGCTGGGCAATTTTTTCATGCTCACGTGTCCTTATCTTTTTGATGTTGAAACGGTAGCCTATTTCGCAATTTTCCGGAACTACCATACGTCACGCGCCATCAGTCCGATTCTGGAAACCACCCAGCTTTTCCTCGATGTCTACCGTCATAAAGACGAACTCTATGTGCGGCCGATCAAAGCGCAGCATCGCTATTCGCCCACAATGAATATGCTGCACGTGCGCCACGGCGAAAAATTTATGCCGGTCACCTCGAGTGCCGTCATTTCGGAAATTCTCACCTCGGCCAAATGGTCCGGGCTGCATTCGGATAGCAGTCACGGTTTTTGGGAGTCGTCATTTCTGCAGGCGCGCGAACTGCTCAAATCGGGGGAATACCGCCCCGATCTGCCCGAAAAAGGAAAGGCGGTTTATGAATTGCTCGTGCGTATGGTCATTTCCCGCGACGAAAGTATGCAGAAACTCATTGCCCGTTATTTCACGCTGCAGGATATTCTCGATATTCGAAAACGGATGATTGGCACCGGGCTGATCGGCGGGAAGGCGGTCGGTATGCTGCTTGCGCAGGCCATCGTCAAAAAGAAGAGTCCGCGTTTTATTGATCTGTTTGAGGCGCAGGATTCATTCTTCATTGGCTCAGATGCCTTTTTCTCCTTTTTGGTACGCAATGGAATCTGGTGGGTACGCCAGAATCAGCGCGATCCCGAAAAGTTTCTGGATGGGGCCGAGCAGGCGCGGCGCCGCATCATTACCGGCGATTTCCCGGCACACATTTTAAAGCAGTTCGATGAAATGCTCGATTATTTCGGGCAGTCTCCCTTCATTGTGCGTTCGAGTTCCCTGCTCGAAGACAACTTCGGAAACTCTTTTGCCGGTAAATACGAAAGTGTCTTCTGTGTGAACCAGGGACCGCGTGAGCGCCGAATGGAGGATTTTGTTGCCGCTGTGAAGCGGATCTACGCCAGCTCGATGAGCGAGCAGGCGCTGCGCTACCGCGCCCGGCGGGGCATGCTCGACAACGACGAGCAGATGGCGCTGCTGGTTATGCGCGTTTCCGGCACCATGCACGGCCGCTATTTCTATCCCGAAATGGCCGGAGTCGGTTTCTCGTTCAATCCCTATGCCTGGCACGAAAGCATCGATCCCGAGGCCGGTGTGATTCGCCTGGTCTTCGGGCTCGGCACCCGCGCCGTTGATCAGGCCGACGACGATTACACCCGCATTGTTGCCCTCAACGCGCCTGATAAACGCCCTGAAGCTAATTTTGATGAAGTTGCGCAATATGCCCAGCGCCGTGTGGATTATCTGGACCTCGAAGCCAACCAGGAAGTCTCCGACTATTTTATGGATCTGGTTGAGGGGGCCGACAACCTGCCCATCGAAATGTTTGCCTCCATCGATCCCACCCAGCCGCGCGGCGCAAAACCCTATCGTATTCTGACGTTTGACAAGCTGTTGAACGAAACCGACTTTGTGGCTGATATGCGTGAAATTCTCGATACGATCGAAGCGGCGTATAACTATCCGGTTGATATCGAATTCACCGCCAACTTTATGGAAGACGGGAATTACCGTATTAACCTGCTCCAATGCCGGCCGCTTCAGGTCCACGGCTCCGAAGCCGTGGAGCTGCCGGAGGTCGATGTGGCCGATGAAGATCGGATTGTCGAAGCACATGGTGCCGTGGTGGGGCAAAGCCGGGTCGGGCAGATCGACCGCTTTATCTATGTGGTTCCTTCCCGCTACGGCCAGCTTCCCGTCAATACGCGGCACGAAATCGCCCGGCTCATCGGCGATATCAACCGCACGGGAAAAAAGAGCACGCCGAAAAATACCATGATCATCGGTCCCGGCCGCTGGGGAACCAGCAGCCCTTCGCTCGGCATTCCGGTTTCGTTCAGCGATATCAACACCGTTTCCATTCTCTGCGAAATTGTTGCTATGCACGACAATCTCGTGCCGGATGTTTCGCTCGGCACCCATTTTTTAAATGAGCGGGTGGAAATGAAAATGCTCTATTTGGCTCTGTTTCCCGACAAAGGAGGCAACTTCCTCAACACCGCCTTTTTTGAAGAGGCGCCCAATCGATTATTAGAGCTCGTTCCCTCCGCCGGAAAATGGGCGGATACGGTCCGGGTGATCGATGCTGAAGATGTGGCCGGAGACCGCGCGATCCAGATTATCGCCGATGCGCTCCATCAAACCGTGAGCTGCCATTTTGTACATCGCTGATTTTTCCAATGACTGGAATGTCGGAACTTTCCGGTGTCACGGATCGTTGGCGCGAAGAGCTTCTTCGGCAAAAATCTTTTGCTTAATGGTGCTCATTTCTTCGCAGAGCAGTTCGCCGATAACGGTTGTCGGATCTGTGTTTATCCAGGCGGAAAAGTCTTCCGTTTTTTCGTAGATCGTTTCCGGTTGTTCGGCGCCGGGCGGAATGCAGCGGATTTCAAACCGGTATTCATTTTCGGCTCCGTCGGCCTTGGTAACGAACAGATGATGATCGATGCCCTGATGTAGAAACCGGTCTTCCGTAATGATATGACCTCTCATGGTAAACCTCCGTTGAACTGGAGAAAGTATACGCTGCCTTCCAAAGGTTGGAAAGGTGGTTTTCCAATCTTCGGAAAACCGCTAGGTTCGCTTGCATGAATGAAACATTAAAGGGTTTGATTGTTCCGGTACTGACGCCGTTTTCCGAGAAGGGGCAGATTGATGAAGAGGCGTTTATCCGGCATCTGGAATTTCTGACGAGTCAGGGAATTCGGCGGATTATGGTGAATGGAACCACGGCCGAGTTTTTCTCGTTATTACCGGAGGAACGGTTGCGGTTGCTGAAGCTGGCGCGGGAGTATTTTTCAGGATTCATTGTGCTGCATGCCGGAGGACTCGGCCTGGAACAGAATAAAATCGAGGTGCGGTGGGCCGGTGAGTTCGGTGGCGGTGCTGCCACCGCTTTATCCGGCCGGACTTTCGACCGCTGGAATCATTACCTATTTCCAGGCTCTGGAAGCTGTAGCGGAGGTTCCCTTTATTCTCTATAATTTTCCGAAGCATACGGGGAATGCGATCACGCCGGAAATCCTCAAGGCGGTGCCGCATTATGCCATCAAAGATTCGGCGCAGCAGTTGGAGCTGATGGGGCATACGCCGCGGTATTTTGTGGGTTCGAGCACCAATATCTACAAACCGGTTCAGGATGGTGCGGCCGGATTTGTTGCCGCCACGGCGAATGTTCGTCCGGAGCTTTATGCGGCCATGGAGCTGCTGGTGGTGGCGGCGAAGGTGGAAGAGGCGGCAGTGATGCAGCAGGAAATCAAGGCTTACAGTGCGCGTTTCAGTGCGGGCGGTGTGCCTTTATTGAAACAGGCGTTGGCGCGGAAGCTTCAGGGCTATCCGGCCAACGTGCGGGTTCCGTTAATGTAGTCGGGATCTGTGAGCCCGAGTACATTCATTCATTTCCGAAGTTTGGAAGCCAGTTTCGGATAATGCTGTTAGCAGTTCCGTCTTTTTCCCAGGTGGCCAGAAGGGCGTCGACCTGATCAAGCAACTGTTTGTTGTGGCGGCCAATACCCCAGGCAACCGGATCAACGTTCAGCACCTCAGGAAAGGCCACAAGCGAGCGTTCGTGCACAGATGACTGCCACCAGATTACCGGTGCATCACTCACAAACATATCGAGTTTTCCATTCCGCAGGGCAAGTACGCCTTCATTGGAATCTTTAAAGCCTTCCAGTTTTCCGCGGGAGAAGCGCTGCATACAAAAGAACTCGCCGGTGGTGTCTTTCACATAGCCGATGCGGCCCGTCTGGTTCAGGATGGTGCTCGCAACCAGTCCGGATGGGTCGTATTTGTTGCGGGAGAACAGGGCGCTCAGACCGGACTGCAGGTACGGGGTTGTGAAGTTAACCCGGATACTGCGGGGGCCGGTAATGCTCATATTCGACATGATGATGTCCGTTTTATTCTGCTCCAGATAATCA
Organism: Pontiellaceae bacterium B12219; assembly: GCA_029432795.1. Taxonomy (GTDB): domain Bacteria; phylum Verrucomicrobiota; class Kiritimatiellia; order Kiritimatiellales; family Pontiellaceae; genus Pontiella. The sequence continues at coordinate 23,623 of JARNMJ010000017.1, read as the reverse complement.
ATCTGCTTGTCCCACGGAACTTCAATGAAAACCACTTCCCGGTTCAAAGATGTGCCCAGCAGGTTGGCGAAATCGGCTTCGATTCCCATAATCTGTCCATTTTCCTTGAATATCATTGGACGGGAACGAGGGGTGACGCCGACTCGGAGAATGGATGGGTCGGGTTTAACCGTTGTTGTTGTGGTCATGCAACCACTCAGGATGGCAGCCAGTGAACTGAGAAATACAATACGCTTCATAAAATAACCTCCGGGATTTAGGGCGAGAGTATTCCAACCTTCGGAACGGATGCAAGCGTCGCTTTCCAAGGATTGGAATATCTTAAATCCGGGTTCTGGCAGGAGGATATCTTGAAGTCCGGACTTTAAATCTTCACTGTGTCGATCCATTTGAATTTTTAAAGGTGATGTATATGTTTTTTCCCGTTATGTGGAACAAAAAATATGGGGTGCAGATTCTCGTTGGGGTGATGCTGCTTTCGGCTGGATGTGCTCATCTTCCCAAAGATCCGGAAAAGGCGGTCAGCTATAGCCAGATGGCTCCCGGGGAGGGGCTGTTGCCGGAGACGGCAGATGCTGTATTGGCCGGGCATGGGACCGATGAATCCGCCTTTATGCTGATTCCCCGGAACTCGGACGCATTGAACTGGCGTTTGGCTTTAATCGATTCTGCGCGGCAGAGTATTGACCTGCAGGTATTCATTTGGTCCGACGACGAGAGTGGCCGGTTGCTGCTGAGCAGGATTATTGCGGCGGCGGGACGGGGAGTTAAAGTTCGTCTGCTGGTGGATGATCTGCCGAAAGACTGGTCGGATCGTGGAATCGCTTTGGTGGCGAGAATTCCGAATATTGAGTTGCGGCGTTTTAATCCAGGCCGGGTGCGAAAGGGATTACTCAGCCGAACGCTTCAGATGAGCACGCAGTTCAAAACGCTGAACCGGAGAATGCACAACAAACAAATGCTGGTTGATGGATGTTGGGGTGTGGTTGGCGGGCGGAATATCGGGAACCCCTATTTCGGTTTGAGTTCCACCTATAATAACCGCGATCTTGATCTGCTTTTAACGGGATCGATTATTCAGGATCTGGCCGTTGATTTTGATGAATACTGGAACTCGTGGGCGGCTTATCCCGGTGAAGCGATGTATAAAGAAATTTCCCCTGAAAAAGAAAAGAAGTTGTGGGCCGGTTTTGGAAGGAAGCTGGAAGAGGACCGGAAACTGCTGAAACAGACTCCCATTGCCTGGGAACCTGTTGACTGGAGTGAAGCATTTTCCACGCTGCCGAAGAGTATGGTGAAGGGCGTTGCGGAAAGCAGAAGCGATTCGCCGAAAGTACGCGGCGATCGCGGCGAGCGTTTGATTGAACAGCTGGTTGAACTTTCGCTGAATTCAAATGATCAGGTCAGTGTGATTACCCCGTATATGATTCCGCCGAAGGAGTTTCTCAACGAAGTGGTAAAAGTGATTAACGAAGATAAACGGACCATCCGTTTTCTGGTGCCTTCGATGGAGTCAAATAACCACACGATGGCGCACAGTCACTATAAGAAATATCGCAAAAAATTATTAAATGCCGGAGCGCTTCTTTATGAATTCAAGGGCGAACCTTCGGCCGAGCTGCGTGCACTAAGTGATACCCCGCCGATCCGATCCGACTTTATTTCGCTGCACACGAAGGCCTTTGTGGTGGACGAACGATGGGTTTTGCTGGGGTCGTTGAATGTGGATCCGCGTTCCATTCACATTAATACGGAACATATGCTGATCATCGATTCGCAGGAACTGGCCCGTCAGCTGCTCGAACAATTCGATACAATGATTTCCCCCGAAAATGCCTGGGCTGTGACGCTGAATGAAAACGGAAAACTGCGTTGGACTTCGAAGGACGGCGTGAAAAAAAATCAGCCCGCCCGGGGATTCCGCCAGCGTTGTGCTGATTTTTTATGGCGTTGGATTCCGGTGGAAAGTCAGCTTTAGAAACTGTAGCGAATGCCGAGGTTGACGTTGCTGTTGTAGCGAAACTGCCCGAAGAACGTGTAGTCGTCCTGTCCGATGAAAATATTTCCGTTGGCCACCACCTGCCAGTGGTCATTGATTTTATAGGTGACGATCGGCCGGAAATAGGCATCGTGATCACTCGGGGAATAGAACGTCATCAGACTGAGCATCAGGTTCTGGTTCATCAGCATCTGAGTAAGCCGCAGGGTCAGCACATGGCGCACTTCGTCGCGCGCTGAATCGGGATAGGTGCTGGAGAGATAGGCATCATAATCCATCATCCACTCGGTGTAGTATTGAAACCCGGCGGTCAGATCCGTTGCGATTTCGCGTTCGTAGCCCGCTAAAAAACGGAACTCAGAGTTTGCGATATTCGGGTCATCTCCGCTGCGATCTTCCTGCGAATCGTAATACCCGGCTTCGGCATTAATCAGTCCGCTGCCGAGCGAACCCTGAATGCTTCCGCCCACCGAATTCAGCTTCGGGAAATAGTAGTTGTTGATCGACGTGTCAAAACCGACCGGGTTTTTCCAGTATCCACTATAGCCATAAACGGCCGCTTCATAACTCAGGAAGGGGCGATAGATCCGCACGGAGATTTCATCATCCACAAACCAGTCTTCGGGCTGCTCGGCATCGATGGGGTCGTTCTGGCCGACGATGCTGCCCGGCGGAGGGACCGGCGTCCAATAGGAAAGGCGTTTGCCGTTGATATACCGATCGGGGTTCATACGCGGCATGTAGGCCACATCAATGCTGGCGATACTCGGGAAAAAGCTGGCAAAGATTCCGTCCGATGGCGCTTTTAAATATTCTTCATCGCGCCCCAACAGAAACGAGTTCCAATCCTTGGGAAACAGGTCGTTGATAAACAGCAGGTCGCCCGTGCCCCAGGTTAGAATCTGCCGACCGATTTTCACATCCGCCCAGTCCACCGGTGTGAACAGCAGATTAAGTTCTCGCAGATCAAAAAATCCCTGCCCGGTTTGGAGATCCACATCATCGCGATCGGTGGCGAGATCGTCATAAAGAAAATCGCCCCGCGCATTAAACTCGCCGCCCCAGTCGAAATAGGCCGTGGTCCCGAGCTGCAGACGGATTTCCGATAAACTGCGCCGATCCTCATAGGGATCATCCTGCGTGCGTACCCCGGCGCGGCCATCGATAAACCCGTAGTAGTCCGCATCGAGGGCAAAACTTGAAACCTGAAAAGTGAAACTTGAAATGAGCGCTAAAAAAATAAGGGGTTTACGTTGCATTTGAATTCTCCAGTCTCAGCATTTTCAGGTTTCAGGTTTCAGGTTTCAGGTTTCAGGTTTCAGGTTTCTACTTCGTAACTTCGCGCGGTGGACGGCGGAGGAAGCGTTCGGTGAAGATGTTTTCTTTCAGGCCGATATTGTATTCAATATTCGAGAAGGTATTCACCGTGGAACCGCCGGTGTTCAGATCCTTCACGACGGATTCAGTGACCGTGGGGAAGCCTTGAATCGTTTCAACCTTGGTGGCCTCGACGGTGCGATAGAGTTTACCGTTTTTGTCAAAGTATTCGGCATAGCGAGGCAGGAAGGTGTCCTTATCGATTTTGACCGTGTAATAGGAAAACTCAACACTGTCCGGATCGACCGGTGTATTTTTGAGAACGTACTGCGTGTCGGTGGTGTCAACCAGTTCGCGCCGATCTTCCTTCAGGTTGCGGCCGGAAACATCTTCATAGACAAAGTCGGAGCCGACGAAGGAAGTACGTTTGTCGCCGGGGGCAATGGAGCGTTTCAGATTGAGGGCCGGCAGCCACATCCAGCGGGAATCATCCTTTCCCTGTCCGACTTCTTTCCACACGAGGAAAACCTGTTTGTAGAGATCGGCCGGCTTTTTGAAATAGACATAAAAACGCTGGTTTCCGTTGTCCGTATTCATGCGGAGCAATGTGAATTCGCGGGTTCGGTCCGACCCGGATTTATCGATGATTTTCATCTCCACTTCGGCACGCCCGTCCTGGCCGGCGTAGTAGGCGGCCTGATTGGCTTTTTCGGCAATCTGGTCGGCGGTCATCTCGGCATAAACGCCGGCGGTCAGGGCAACTGCTGCTATCGTTGTCATTAACTTTTTCATTTTAATACCTCCGTATTATTTTTTGACGGGATAACAGGATGTACAGGAATCGATCCGGTTGATCCTGTTATCTTGTCTAAACTTCCGTTTCCTTATCCTTAAATAACCATTTCTGCAGGCCGGTGATCAGTGCGGCCAGAATGAAGAGGGTGGCAAGCCATGATACGGCCATGATGGTGGCGAGGAAAAAGCCCACCGTTTTGTAGGGAACCAGCGGTGCAAACAGCAACGGAGTGAAGCCGACCGAAATAATGATCGCGTTGCGGCTGATGGCCATGGCCGGTTCCTGGAACATGTGCCATATTGCATCCTTCCAGCTCCCGAATTTTTTGGTCAGCTCGCGGGAGCGTTCGAGAAAATGGATCGCAAAGTCCACGCTCAGGCCGAGGGTCAGCGATGAGAGCACGGCCACGGGCATATCGTAGTCTTTGCCAACCCAGCCGATGAGGCCGTAGATGAAGGTGATCGTCACGGTCAGCGGAATCATTGCCAACAGTCCGAACAGGACCGAGCAGAAGAGCACCATCATCATAATGAGCACCACTACAAAGGAGCTGAGCAACGCATTCATCATGCCGGCAACCATTTTTTCCTGCCAAACCACATTCAGATAGGTGAGTCCTGCCCAGCCGACATCCAGCTCAACCGGCGCCGGATTTTCAGCCATCCAGGCATCAATGGCGTCAACCACTTCCACCATATCGGTATTGTCGCCGCTTTTTAGCTGAATCCAGATGTTCACTTCGTTGTAATCTTTAGTGATCATATGGAAGAGGCTGTCTTTTTTCTTCATGCCTTCCAACTGGGTGAAAACCTGCGCAACGGCCGATGGAGTGGGCGGGATACTATAGAACCCGTCGTTACGATCGTCCGATTCGCCGGCATCATAATTCAGCTCAAAGTTGGCTTTCTTCAGGGCATCCAGTGCGGAGCTGGATTTTCCAATGGTTGGAACTTCGCTGAGGAAGGCCTGAAGACGATCGATATAGGCCAGCATTTCGGGGCGCTTAAAGGCCGGCGCGCTGGCATCGGCCCGCGCTTCAAACAGGAAGTCGGAAAAGGAGAGTGCGGCATATTCATCAATAATATCGAGCGCCTGGTTCTGCAGTGCTGCACCTGCCAGAGTCTGGAAACCGCTCATGCGTTCAACGAAGGTTCTGCGCGTTTCTTCATTACCGACCGACGCAATAGAATTCATCATTTTTCCATATGTAAGACCGTCCGGATCGAGATAGTTAATCTCATCACCCAGATCGTTCCAGGCACCGGAAACCGTTTCGTCTAATTCGCGCGCCGTTTCAAGGAGATCGGCGAAACACCGGTCTATATCCGCATGTTCCAGCGTTTGGAACTTGGCGTTGGTATCGTCGAGAATCGCCAGAAATTCGGCAGAGGCTTCGGGAAGTGTTTTCCCGAACCGTTCGGTGGCGGCCGTGTGCATAAAGTCGATTCGCTCGGCGCAGGTGAGGGTTGTAACCAGGTTCGGTTTCAGCGTGAGATAGGCCGTGTAGGTTCCGCCGAAGTGATCGTTCAGCACGCGGTCGGCCACGCGGATGCGGTGGTTCTGCGTGAACCATTTCACGGGATTATCGTTTACCTTTATTTTTGAAATACCGACTGCAGAAACCACAATGGTAAGCACGGTCAGCATCAGGATCATTTTCCAATGCCGGTAAGAAACCCGACCGAGGTTGCCAAGAGAGCGGCCCAGCAGGCCGTGCCGATCTTCAACATCGGCCGGCTGCAGTTTATCGAGTGTTTTGGTGCGGACGAAAATCATGATGTAGGCCGGAACAAACGTCATGGTCAGCAACCACGCCAGGCCGACACCGAATGCCACATGCAAACCGAAAATGCGCACCGGCGGAATCGGGGTGGTGGCGAGCGATGCAAAACCTGCGATGGTGGTGAGCGAGGTGTAGAGCATCGGTTGGAAAAGATGGCTTACCACGTGTTTGATGGTTTTAGCTTTGTCGCGGAACTTGTGATACGAATCGAAGAATTCACTCAGAATATGGACGGAATCGGCGACGGAGATCGGCATCAGGAAGATCGCAATCATCGAGCTCATAATGTGCACATCATATCCCAACCCGATCAGCAGCCCCATGGTGGCCACCACACTGATGACGGCCACCAGCATCGGGGCAATGATGAGCGAAAGGCGTCGGAAGAAAAACAGCAGCAACAGGAAAATCGCCAATCCGGCGAGCGGGGCGGAGGTCGCCATCTGCACCAGCATTTCAACGCCGAAGGTGTCCTGCGCCACGGGTTGGCCGGTGATATAGATCCGGTCGGAATCATCCCAATCGGCGGTCAGATGTTCAATCAGATTGGCGACGTTGTAGGAATAGGTTTTTTCAAGGATGGGAATGTAGAGCGCAATTGCGTTCCCGTCTTCGGAAACGAGTGTGCCTTTATAGAGCGGGTTGTTCATGGCATCGGTTTTAATAACCAGGGCTTCCGCGCGAGTCGTGGGCGCCTCTTCCATCAGGTATTCAATCGCGAGCTGCCCGTGATCCGCCTGCTTGATGTTATCCACCACGCTCGGACTGATGATTTCTGGGGCAATGATGGCCGAGGAGCCGTCTTCTGCAAACAGGCGGTTCACGTCGTTGCCGAATACCTTGGCGAGCCCGCGCTCCCAGGCGCTGTCCGATGCGAGTTCCGGCGCATAGGGCCGGCCGTCGCGAATGACCTCCGGTTTACCGTCGGCATTCTGATGCAGACTGATCAGCTCGCGGGTGAGGGCGTCGATTTTTCCGAGCGTTTCAACATTAAAAATGCCGTCTTCATGCTGATCGTTCACAATGCCGACAATCACAAAATCATAGAGGTTATACCGGGCCTTAACCTGATTGTGGAAGACGCGGATATATTCATCTTCCGCCAGCATATTTTCCGGATCGTTATCAAAACTGACCTTCGGAAACTGCGCTCCGAAAAAGACGGTAATCGCAATCGCTACCGCCATAATCATCCAAGGGAAGCGGACACTGAAGGTGGTCATTTTTAAGCGTTTCATTTGGTTCCTCGATTCTTGATGCTTCGTTCAAAATCTCCGGATTCTTAAATCCGTATAAATCAACCCGTATATAAAGTCTATTCATTTCGCGTGCGGCTTTTTCAGCTGCAGGCAGCCGGGTATGCACAGCATTTTTATACCCGCATAAAGTTCGTTTGCTTTATGGAATAAACATATTCAGATATTGTAATGTGTCAATAGATTAAAATATAAAACAGTTCTAATGTTGTTGCGTCGTGATGACGGGCCTAAATTGATTTCCAATCATTGGAAGTTGATGAATGTGACGAATCGGACCGTTGGTGTGTATACAGGATAGAAGATGGCCATGGAACGGACAGACCAGGAGCTGGTGAAAGCCAGTCTGGAAGGAAACCGAAGCGCGTTTGCGCTCCTGGTTTCACGTCATCAGGATTCGGTATTCGGTCTGGCTGTCGGCATGACCCGGAATCGGGAGGACGCGGCAGATATGGCACAGGAAGCATTCATTAAGGCCTATAATAAATTGGAACAGTACAATCCGGAGTATGCATTCCGGTCCTGGATTCTGCGGATTTGCGCGAACCAGACCAAAAACCTGTTTCGCAAACGGACGCGTCGTCGCGATGCTGAAGAAAAAAGTTTAAATGCACAGGCGGTTCTGGCGTCCAGTACGGAACCGGATTTCCAACCCTTGGAAGAGGCCCTGGCGCAACTGGCGCCGAAGCCAAAGGAACGGGCAATGGAAATGGAAAACAGCAGCAGAAAAAATCCTGTTCGGCCTGTTCAGAAGATGGCGATAAAAAACAGGATCAGACTAAAGCGTGCGATCAGGAAAAAAAGCAGCAGAAAAAACAGGACGGCACCTGCGCTAAATAGATGCAGCATCTGATAGATGCGGCAGAAAAATGTTGGGATTATTACCGCGAATGAACGCAAAGTACACAGGGAAACCAAGCCTCGCTTATTCTGCGTTCTATGTGTTCTTTTGCGGTTAAAATAAATCCCCTGCATTTTCAATATTTAACGGCCGGAGCAATAGAATGATTAGAAAGGGAACGTTCGCGTTCCTTTTTTTTTGCAGCTCGATGTGACGGAAGCTCAGCTGCGGGTGTACTCCCTTATGAAGACGGGAACACATAACACAAAGGAGGCTCCCCATGAAATACAGGACAGCTCTGGCTCTTATGCTATTTGGAATTGCAACCAGCGTGATGCTGGAATCCGCGTTTGCAGGAAAAGGCAAAGGGAATAATAATCCAACGCCGGTTACGATACTGACGCAGCAGGAAGCGGATGGTCTGCTCTTCATGCGGGAAGAGGAAAAACTGGCGCGCGATGTCTACATCACGCTTTACGCCGAATGGGGCAATCGGGTATTCGATACTATTTCCCAAGCCGAGCAAAAGCACATGGATTCCATGCTCGGTCTTCTGAATACATACGGTCTGGCGGATCCCGTGCTGGAATTCGGCTATTTCGCGGATCAGGACCTGCAGGCGCTGTTTGATTCACTCGTTACGACCGGGCTTCAGTCGCAGCTCGATGCATTGATGGTCGGTGCTTTGATTGAAGAAGTGGATATAGAAGACATTGTCGATGCCATGGACCGCACGGATAAAACGGACATTCTGAATGTATACGGTCGTCTGCTGGCCGGTTCCGAAAATCATCTGAATGCCTTTGTTCGCAACATTGAATCCATCACCGGCGAAACCTATGTGGCCCAATGGATTTCCCAGGAAGAAGTGGATGAAATTCTGGGTCGTTAAGAGGAGTTTCCAATCCTTGGAAAATTCCAAGGATTGGAAGTTTTTAAATGCAGAAGGTGTTTAAGGTGGTGTGTCTGATGAATAAAAAAACCGGTTTCAGAATTATGACCCTCGGTGTTCTGATTAGCGGAACGTCTTTTACTGCATTCGCGAAACCGTGTTCGTGCTGTTGCAGTTCTGTAGCGACTACAGCGCCGACAACCGCGCTGACGGCCGATGAAACCCGCGACTTGCTCTTGATGCGGGAGGAGGAAAAACTTGCGCGTGATGTTTATAACGCGATGGGCGAGCTCTATAACCAACGTGTGTTCATCAATATTCCCCGTGCGGAGCAGCACCACATGGATGCCGTGCTCGGATTGCTCAATGCGTACGGACTTGCTGATCCCGTAAAAGAAGGAGCCGGCGTATTCGGTAATGTTGAGTTGCAGAACCTTTACAATGAGCTGGTCACGCGAGGCGCAACATCAAAACAGGACGCTTTCCTTGTTGGGGCTTTGATTGAAGAAGTTGATATTCAGGATCTGGTTATCGCCATGGAAAGAACCCGCAATGAAACCATCCGTTCGGTTTACGAAAATCTAAAGGGCGGCTCGGAAAGGCATCTGAACGCCTTTGTCCGGAATTATGAATCCATTTCGGGCGAAACCTATCGTGCCCAGAAAATGACGCAGCGTCAGGTGAATGAAATATTGGGACGATAGTTTCCCGGGAGTTGGAACAGGATGCAGAAAAACAGGATCTTCATCACGGTGATTTGCGGTCTCGGCCTCGTTAGTTCGGCACTGGGGCTTACGACCTGGAAGGGAAATGTTTCCGGAGTTTGGGACTATGCCCCGAACTGGGCCGGCGGACTTCCGGACACCAACGCAACCGTACTTCTCAATCACGATCGGCAAACCAATGCTTATACCGTGGTGGTTCAATCGGCGGCTGTAACCGATAAACTGTGGTTGCAATCCTTTGGCGATGTTCCGATTCATGTTAAGGTTGAATCGGGCGGCACCTTGCATTTGAACACGCTGCGCATGGGCGACAAAGCGGACGACCGCCTATCGAGTTTTACGATCGATGGCGGCCGCGTAATCGGGCAGGCGGCCACCGCTTCCATCACCAACACCTCTTTTCTGGTTGGCAATAATCCGGAAGGAACGGCCGCGCTGACGATCACCAATGCGGGCTCGATGATGCTGCTGGGATCTAACGGGCTCACCGTGGCCAGCCGGGCAAGCAGTACGGGGCGCGTTGATGTCGCCAGCTCAGACCTGCAGATCAAAGAATCGATGATTATTGCCCAGGGTGCCGGCTCTTTCGGAGAGCTGATTCTATTCGGCACATCGTCCGTTTCCATCACCGGATCACTGCATATTGCAAAGCTCGACAACGGGGCCCTTTCGCCGACGGGCAGTGTGCGGGTGATGGGTGGTCTGCTTGAATGCGGCACCCTGAATGTCGGAGCGGAAGGAAATGGATCGATGACGCTGGACGACGGAACCGTCCGTGTTCTCAGTGGCGGAATCACCCTCGGCAAACTCAACTCAAACGGGCTGCTTATCATGAATGGCGGATCGTTGACGACGATTGGAAGTCCGCTGAATATTGGGCACACCGATTCGTCCGGGACGCTTCAAATGAACAGTGGATCGGTTACGGTTGACGGATCCATCACACTTGGAGCCGCCAGCCGATCTTTCGGACAAATCAACCTTTCCGGCGGGAGCATTACAGCAAATCAATTGGCTATCGGTGTCGCCGAATCATCCAGTGGCGAATGCAATCTGCTTAATGGCGAGCTGCAAATCCTCGGCACATCTGACGCTTCATTTCAACTTGCCAACGGAACGGTTCTCCTCGAAAAAGCGCTGCTTCAATGGGGGAATCCCAATGTCACAGAAGCGATCACAAACATGGCCGCAAGCGGCAGGCTCAGCTGGACCAACGGATTGGCTGCAGGAACCTACAGCACCAATGGTTACGACGGCCGAATCGTCAACGACACCGCCACCCTCTATTGGGACAACCTCGACAACGGATCGCAGTTTGGCCAAAGCGTGATCTGGGTGGAGCAGCTTCCTGAAGCAACGCTGTACGATCGTTGGTTGGCGGAGTTTGAGCTTAGCGGTAGCAGTGCCGCTCTACTGGCCGACCCGGACGCGGACGGGCTCGATAATCTAACGGAATATGCACTGGGCGGAAACCCGACCCATTCTAACGATGCAGCGATTCTACCTTATTTTGCAGTCGATGAGTATGAATATGTCTATCGCCGCCGCAGCGATGCAGCTGTGCGCGGACTGAACTACTATCTTGAAACCTCTACCAATCTTGTTGCAGGCGGCTGGACCACGAACGGCACGGTAACGGTTGGAATCAGTGAAAGTGCCGATGGCTTCGGGCACGTCACAAATTATGTTTTCGCAGCTGATCTGCCAGCCTTGTTTGTCAGCCTTCGAATACGGATCGAATGAAATTAAATTGGAATGAACAGGCTTTTATGCCGGTTTGTAAGGGCTTGGATTTTTCTGTGGAGTATCTTGGTTAACTCATTGTGGAAAAGTGATCTGTATATACGGACTCTAAATCGATGCGGTTATGGATGATCTATTTTTCATTAAAAAAAATTGATGAAAGATCCGCTCTGTGGATCAGTGTCCCGCATGAGTTCAACGACAACAAAATACAATGATCCGCCTGGTTTAATTGCTCAGATATTGACGGTGAGTCGAATCGATCACGAGTATGACCAGACCTATAGTTACTGGTTGAAGCCTACTGATGAGGTTAACTTTGTTGCGGGGCAGTATTTCCACTTGGTAGCGCCGGAAGAATCAATCAGCAAGGCAACCGCGCGTCACATGTCGGTTGCTTCATCTCCTTTGGATGATGAGCTGCTATTTTCCATGAGCGTGGCTTCTCAAAGCCAGTTCAAAAAACGGTTTTCAGAGGTTTCGGTAGGCGATGAAGTTCGCATTTTTCATGTGGATGGGGAGTTTACTCTGGACGAAATTCCGGAGGGAGCAGAGTTGGTCTTTGTGGCCGGCGGAATTGGAATTACACCGTTCCGGTCGCTTATCCGGGACATTGAGCTACGCAAGCTGAACTATTCCTGGTCGCTGATTCACGTTGGGCGAAATTATCTCTATAAAAAAGATTTTGAGACGTATCAAAGTCCGCAGATCCATATTACCCGAAAGGATGTACCCGAAGTGGTGGAACGTACGGTGCGGGAACATCCGGAGGCCTATTATTTTGTCAGTGGTTCCGAACGGTTTATCGAAGGCATGGCGGATCGTTTTGTGGAGCAGGGGATTGACCGCGCAAAAATCCGGCAGGAAAATTTTAATCACTAGAACTGTTCCTCTTTTCAGAATGAATCAGCGTAAGCAGATTCGCATAAAATGCAGTTGACTTAACTTTTCTCTTGAATAAGTTAGGCGACCCTAAAGCGGGGCAGGAGTGAATTTTGAATTCACTGAAATTTCCCGCGTAAAACCTGTCAGGGTGGTCCTGAAGGCGTTGTTAATTGAATCGGTATTCGCGACTCCGCGACGGAGTAAAATGCCGAATAAAGCTGAATTGATCCGGGAGAACATCTTCCGGTTGTTGATCAGGCTGATCATTAGACATGCTGACAGGACTCGACTTTTTAAAAAACACGATTCAGGCCCTCTTTGCTGAACACGGGATGTTTTCCCGGTTCGCTTTCGACCGCCTTCCGAATAGCTGTATCCCTCTTTTCGACCGAACGGTCGCAGCAGAAAATCACTTTTTCCGGAATCAGAACCGTATGAATCGGCACATTGTATTCATGGTTCTGCATGGGGGAGCCCTCTCATGTTTCCGGCTTTCATTCAGAGACTTTGGCCGGGTGGCCCGGCATGGATTCTGAATTTATTCATAACCAGTTAACAGGAGTTGAAATGAACAATACATTCAAGGTGCGTTCAGGGTGGGTGTCAGCTTTGGCATTCAGCTTTGCATTCCAGGCCTTTGCCGAAAGTGAAACCAATATAAATGCAGAGGTGGAAGCGAATATCACAGCGGAAGAAACGGTGCAGGTTATTCCGCAGGAGATGGACGAAGTGCGGACCGTCAGTGTGATTGACGATCGGTTTATTCAGGATATTCAGGCTTCCACGCTGGGGGATGTTTTCCGGGTGGATCCGGAAATTTCGGTGGGAGGCGGCGGCATTCCTTCCGCGCAGAAAATTTATGTACGCGGTTTGGAAGACACCATGCTGAATGTGCAGATCAACGGAGCTCCGCAAACCGCTCAGATTTATCACCACCAGGCCCGCATCATGCTCGATCCTGAGATGCTTAAAACGGTGACCGTTGAATCCGGGGCCGGCGCGGCCACTTACGGGCCGGGGGCGTTGGGCGGGTCCATTCAGTTTGGATATAAAAACGCTTCCGATCTGCTGGATCCGGGGCAGAGCCTCGGCGCATTCGGTAAAGGCGGATATTATTCAAACGGCGAAGGGTACAAAGCCACGGCCGGTCTGTTCGGATCTGTTCACGAAACGCTGAATCTGCTGGCGCTCTATTCCCGATACGATATCGGCGACTATGAGGCCGGAGGCGGGATTGTGGTGCCGGATACGGCGACCACCGTTGATTCGCTGTATCTGTCGGCAGACGGACGGTTCGGGGATGATCACTCCTACGACGCCAGTTATGAAGTTTATCGCGATGCGGGCGACCGTCGAATCCGCCCCAATTTTGTTGGTGATATTACTCACCCGGTACTTCCCAACCCGGTGATCGATATGGAAATGCTCCGCCAGACGGCGACCTTCGGGTATAACTTTAATCCGATCGATAACGATGCAGTGAATCTGGAACTGAAGCTCTACACCACGGATACAGAATCCACGCAGGTCAGTGATGGCCCGTATGTGACGGGACCTCCTTTCTCCTATAACATGAATTTCGATTACGATCTCGGCGGCCAGAACTACGGTTTCGACCTTCGTAATACATCGGAGTTTAATCTGGGTGGACGGCATGCCACAACGTATGGAGTTGATTACCGGTATGACAAAGTCAGTTTTGAAAACCGCACGACCGGTTCAAATGCTTTGGGTCCCATGTTCGCCGCCTGGCCGAGTGCCGATGAAAACGACCAGGTCTACGGTGCTTTTCTGCAGGATAACTGGCGTATCCATCCGATGTTTCTGCTGAGTTTCGGGACGCGTTGGGATCAGTATAACTATGAAGATCGCGATGGCATCCAGGTCGATAGCAACGGATTCAGCCCCAACATCGGAGCCACCTTCTCCCCGATTAAACAGTTGGATATCTATGCCAATGCGGCGCGTGCCATTCGCGGCATGACAGTGGGGGAAGCCCTGTGGGTGGGGGATGCCCGGAAAACAACCGATCCGAATGCGGATCCGGAAGTGGCCTATAACTATGAAATCGGATTGAACGGCCGCGCGGGGGGATTTGAGTTCAACCTGGAAGGGTATTACGAAGAGATTCAGGATTATATCGGTTACCTCAACCGCACCAATCTCGACGATGTTAAAATTCCGGGATATTCCGGCTCCATCGGTTATCACTGGGACATGCTTGTTGCTTCGATTGGCGTGAATGAGTCCTTCCCCGAAATGAACGGCGAGCCGCTGGTGAATGAGGATAATATCGGATTAGGTGCTGCAAGCGGCCGCACCTGGATTACGCGTCTGGAATATCTGTTCCCGACAAAAGGCGTTACGCTCGGCTGGAACGGACGTTTTGTGGAAGAACTTGACGATCTTCCGACCGGACACCCGAACAAAGCGGGCTTCGGGGTACAGGATGTTTACGTCAGTTGGAATCCTCCCGCGCACGATGCGTTGACGCTGACCTTCACGGTGATGAACGTGTTCGATAAGTTTTATTACGAACACAACTCCTATGGCTACAATACGGGCCTGGGTGCCATTTCCGGTCTGCCCGAACCCGGTCGCGATTTCAGGCTCTCTGCGAGTTACAAATTCTAATGAAATCAACACGCCACACTATGCTGGCCATGGCCGCGGTATTCGCCGCGGCTTTTGGCGTTATTCTATCCGGTTGTAAACCGGCGGCTTCCGAAGTTCCGGAGGTTGGAAATTCCGACGTGCAGAAAACCAGGATCGTCATCGATGCCTTCGGCAATGAAGTGGAAGTGCCGGAGCATCCGAAACGGGTGCTTGCGCTTAGCGAAGTGGATCTCGATGCCATGCTCGCGCTGGGCGAAACCCCGTTTGGTGCAAGCGCCGGACGGGGGCAGGAAACCTTTCCCCGCTATCTGCTGGATCAGACCGAAGGCATTGAACTGATGGGCGCGCTCTATCGTCCGTCGTTCGAACGGGTCATCGGTGCCCGGCCGGATCTGATTCTGTGCGGCGGTTGGATGGATGACGGGGTGGAGAAAAAACTCCGTAAGATTGCCCCGGTGGTGCGGACCTATCGGGTGGACGACGGATGGCGCACCGCGCTGCAGAACGTGGCGGCCGCCCTCAACCTGCAGGATCAGGCGGAAGCCTTCGAGCAGGCGTATGCCGAACGGGTGGCATCCATTCAGGCCGAACTGGGAGATTCGCTTCAGCAGACAGCCAGCATTATCCGTTGGAATCCCAAAGGTCCGGCCTTTATGCACGCGGATAGTTTTGCGCGAAAAATTACCGGCGATCTGGGACTGGGCATTCCTGAAGGGCAGGATGTGGAAGGGCCCGCCCATTCGAAAACCATCAGTTTTGAAAACCTTAATCTGATCGATGCCGACTGGGTTTTTCTCGGTACGCTCACGGGCGAAGGCGATGCACAGCGTTCATTCGATGCCGCTCGAAGCAACCCGGCTTTTGCTCAGTTGAAGGCCGTGAAATCCGGTCAGGTGGTTGTAGTGGACGGTTCCATGTGGACCTCGTCCGGCGGACCCATTGCCGCGTTGCAGCTGGTGGAAGAAATACACGGTGCATTGAAGTAGGCATGAAAATACTGTTCGTCATTTTGGGGCTGCTGACGGCCTGCATCATTTCTCTGGGTGTGGGCGGCGGCAGTGTGTCGTTGCTGCATGTGTTCGACTACCTGAGTGGTCGGCCGCTTGGCGACGACCCCGAATATGTCGAAATGGTTCTCGTCTCTATCCGTTTGCCGCGCACACTGGGTGCGATATTGGTCGGAACCTGTTTCGGGCTGGCCGGCGCACTGCTGCAAACGGTCACCCGCAACCGGTTGGCCGAAACCGATCTGCTCGGCATTAACGGCGGGGCGGCATTGGGTGTCGTGATCGGCCTGACCTTCTTCGGTGCCGAAACGGTGTCGGGGTATATGGGCTGGTCGTTTGGCGGTGCGCTCTTCGGCACGATGTTGGTGGTGGCCATTGCGGGCCGCGGGGGCATCACCATTCCGCCGCTGCGGTTGGTCTTAACCGGGCTGGCGATTGCCTCCACCGTGCAGGGGGTTATCGGTTTTATCCTGCTGCAGAATCAGAACAGTCTGGATCAGTTTCGCTTCTGGGTGCTCGGTTCGCTGGCCGGTGTTACCCTGGATGGAATCATGGCTTCATTGCCCGGAACGCTTATCGGGATACTCATCGTGATTGCCATCACCCGCAGTCTGGGTGCACTTCGGCTGGGTGATGATGTGGCCAAAGGGCTGGGCCACCGCCCGGCTGTTACGCGTTTTGCCGCCATTGCGGCGGTGACACTCTTCACCGGTTCCGCCATTGCGCTCACGGGGCCGGTGGTACTGCTCGGATTGATTGCCCCCTATGCCGCGCGCTACTTTGTACAATCCTCCATGGCGCTCTTTTTCATCGTTTCCGGGATCATGGGAGCATCTGTTCTGCTTCTGGCCGATTCGGTTTCGCGGATCATCGTGCGGCCCTACGAATCGCCCGTTTCGGTGGTTGTTGTGCTGATCGGAGCACCCTTGCTCATTCATATTGCCCGTTCACCTAAGCAACTCAGTTCGTTAAACAGCTAATGAATATTTCCAATCTAAAACCGGTTCCTGCAGGCAGGGTGATACGAGGAGGTTCGTTCTCCTGGGTGTTGCCGTATCGTGCCGGCCTCGTATCGCTGGTGCTGATCAGCATCACGCTGGTGCTCTTTATCTATGCCCTGATGGCGGGTGAAACGTCCTTGAATCCCGTTCAGGTTTTTAAATCGCTGACGGGGTCGGCCGATTGGGCGACGAACCTGCTGGTCGGGGAGGTGCGCCTGCCGCGCGCCGTTGCGGCCTGGTCGGCGGGAGCAGCACTGGGTTTATCCGGTGCCATGCTGCAGGCCATCACGCGGAACCGCCTGGCCAGTCCGGATATTCTCGGCGTGAATGACGGCGCCACGTTCATGGTCATGATTATGGTGATGTTTGCAGCCTCGCCGGTGGTGGGTGAATGGCGGATTTCCTGTGGCGGTGCGCTGCTGGCTTTTTCCATTCTGATGCTGCTGAGCCGGAATGTCGGTTCGCACGGTCACCGCATGCTGGTCATCGGAATCGGTGTATCGCAGTTGTTCCGTTCCGTGAATGAACTGATGCTGAGCCGGGGGCATATTCAGCATGCCACGGCGGTGTATGTCTGGAGCATCGGATCGTTTGTCGGGCGCGGTTTTGAACATGCACTGCCGGCCATGTTCGGTTTGCTCATCTGTGTTCCCTGGGCCCTTTCGCTCCAGCGGCACATCAATCTTTTTTCGTTCGACGAAACCATCGCCTCCGGCTGCGGCGTTTCGGTGAAGTCGGTCAAGCTGCAGACGATCTTTGTGGCGGTGCTTTCCGCCGGGCTCGGTCTGTCGGTGGGCGGTCCGCTCGCCTTTCTGGCGTTGGCCGCACCCATTGCAGTCAGCCGGTTGGTTCGTTCGTCGAAGGTTGCTGTGGTCGGCTCGCTGTTGACCGGCGGGCTGTTGGCGCTGGGCGGCGATCTGGCCGGCCGGATGCTGCTTGCCCCGATTGAGCTTCCCGTTGGCGTGGTTTGCCGCATTTTCGGCGGCCTGTTTCTTCTGCTGTTGCTGGTCCTTCCAAAAAGGAATGCTGGATGAATATTTCTGTTAAAAAAGTTTCGATCAGTTATGGCCGCCATCGCGCGGTCGATAGTGTTTCACTGCATATTCCCGCCGGCGAGGTGACGGTGTTGGTGGGTCCGAACGGCTGTGGAAAATCCACTTTGCTGCGCGGGATTTCCGGTCTCCAATCGTTGGAAGAAGGGGCGGTTTTATACGACGAAAAAAATATACGCCGGATCCATGGAAAGGAACGGGCGCAGTATGTGGCGCTGCTTCCGCAAAGTCCGGTTGCGCCGGAAGGCATCACCGTTCAGGCTCTGGTTCAATACGGCCGTCATCCGCATCAGGGCCTTTTCCAGCGTTGGTCGAAGCGCGATGAAGAAGTGGTGGCCGCGGCGATGCAGCAGACCGGGATTACCGAGC
The DNA here is from genome assembly GCA_029432795.1 of Pontiellaceae bacterium B12219. Taxonomy (GTDB): domain Bacteria; phylum Verrucomicrobiota; class Kiritimatiellia; order Kiritimatiellales; family Pontiellaceae; genus Pontiella. The sequence goes on along the minus strand of JARNMJ010000017.1, from coordinate 5,341 downwards.
TGGCCGCCCGTCCGCTCGAAAGCCTGTCGGGCGGGCAGCGGCAGCGCTGCTGGCTGGCGATGTCGCTGGCACAGGAATCGCCGATTATTCTACTGGATGAACCGACCAGTATGCTTGATATCGGTCATCAGTCTGAAGTGCTTGCGCTGGTGAAACAACTTGCGGCGAGCGGTAAAACCGTGGTGGTGGTCCTGCACGATTTAATCGCTGCCGCCCGCTATGCGGATCGTCTGGTGGCCATGCGCGACGGGCAGCTGGTTGCGCAGGGAAAGCCCGCCGACATTGTCACGCCGGAACTGATCCGCGAATTGTATAATATTGAATCAACCATCGTGCCGGCTCCCGGCGACGGCGCGCCGGTGGTGATTGCTGCTTTGGAGCCTGTCTCATGCTGAAAAAAATATTCATCTCCCTTCTATGGATCACCGTTGTTGTCGCGGAAGAAACACCGCTTCATAAACAGGTGGAAGATCATCTGGCGGAAGCCAATCGGCTGCGCAGTGCGCGCGATGCGGAATATCGGGCGTGGCAGGATAATCGCGCCAGAATGGAAACGCTCATCGGAAGCATTGAAGCGGCTGCCGCACAACAGCGCGTAAAGGCCGAGGCCGATCGCAGGCAAACGGAACGCTTCAGCGCGGTATCGAAAGAACTGATGCGAACGCAGGAGGCCGGTGAAAACATAAGCCGGGTCTGCATTGAGCTGATGAATGAAGTGCACGCGACGCTGGATCAGATTTCATTGCGCTCTATTCCCGGCACGGTTCCGGAAATGAGCAAGCCCTATGGTGAACTCAAGGAGCAATGGCAACAGGCGATGTCGCGCTGGAAAGCGACCGAGGACGCCTCCCGGAATATTGAAGTCCGTACGATGGTGGGCCTGTTGGGTAATCGCGCGGTAAAGGTGAAAGCCTTGCTTGTGGGAACGACGCTGGGCTGGTGGCTCGATGAAACCACCGGTCAGACCGGCTTTCTGATTCCTCCGGCCGATGCGGAAGGGGGCGTGGAACTGGTTGCGTTTCCAAGGGCTGGAAAACTGCAGGCGGAGCTGCGCAAGGCGTTTCAGATTGTGGAAGGGCGCCGCGCACCGCATTGGGTTTATCTGCCCTTTCAGGAGGTGGGACGATGAAACGGGAAACGGGAAGCTTGAAACGTGAAACTCGAAACGGGAAATCCTTCGTGCTCTTCGTATCTTTGTGGTTAATTTCCGGCTCTGTATTTGCCCAGACTGCGGACGATTTACTGAGTGCGGCGAAAGAAAAAGAGGCGCAGGCTGCGGCTGAATTGGTTGCCTTGCGTTCTGAGGTGAGTAAAGAGCATGCCGAGCTGTCGGAAAAAGTAAAACAGGCTTATGCCGATTTGGCTCTGGCGAAAGCCGATGCTGAGCAGGCGGCCTTCGATCGGGTGGTGGCCGAGGAGGAATTCAATGAACTGAAAGTTCGCGGTTCGCTGGATGCGGCTCGCAATCAGCAACTCTTACGCGAACTGCTGCTGGCCGCGCGCGTGGCGGTGATGCTGGATGAATCCTGGGCAGACATTCAGAAGGCGTTGAACGAGGGAATCCGGGAACAGCTTGCCGCACTGTTCTCCCAAACCGGGATCCGCGAGGAGGAGATGGAGCTGCTGGATCATGACGGAGCAATGGTTGTGGTGCCGGTGGTGCGCATTGGCAATGTGCAGACGATTGCGCTCGGTAATAACCCGCAGCAACGCGGCTTGGTGAAGCATACGCCGGATGGTCATGCCTATCTGATTGGTGTGGCTCCGGAAGACGCGCCCGGCACCGGATTCTTTCCGGTGGATGTGAGTCGCCGATTGGAGACCGCCCCGCAGCAGAAAAGTTTCATTCAGCACTACCTTTCATCCGGCGGAATTTTTCTTTATCCGATCATTGCAGTCGGTCTGTTCGGCCTGCTGTTGGTCTGCGAACGCATGGTGAATATGGTGCGTCACCGAAGTCCGCCGGCCCTGATGGATGCCGTGATTGAACGTGCGAAAAGATTCGAATGGGATGAAGTGCATGCAATGGTTGAAGCGCAGGCAACGCCGCTTCAGCGCGTCCTGCACTGCGGTGTGCACACGCGGTTGGAGAGTCGGGATAAGCGCGAATCGCATATTGAAAATGCCATTCTCGAAGAAGTTCCGCGTCTGGAACGGTCGATGACCATGATTGCCGCCTGCGCCGCCATTGCGCCGCTGCTTGGTTTGCTGGGAACGGTGACGGGGATGATTCAAACGTTTAAATCGCTGGGGCTCGATGCTGGCGGCGATGCGTTGTCGCAGGGAATTTCCGAAGCCTTGATCACCACCCAGGTCGGGCTGGTGGTGGCGGTTCCATTGCTTCTGCTTCATGCGGCATTCAACCGGGTGATCGATCGTCGGGTGATCCGGCTTGAACAGGCCGGGCACGCCATGCTGGCAGTCATCATTGAGCAGAACGGAGGGGATTCGGAATGATCAGTGCCGCATTAACCTGGCTGCAGTCGGGAGGACCGTGGCTGTATATCATTGGAGCATTAGGGATTCTTTTGTTCATCCTGCTTTTTGAACGGGCCTGCGAAGCCGTTTCTCCGTGCTGGAGAGCGGAGCGCCGCCGTGCGTATTGGCGCGAACAGCTGAATGGAGTCTATCGGGACTGGAAACGGGGCGATGCGCTGGAGGATTTGCTGGCGCGGGAAAAGCGGCGGCTGACGGCCGGAACCACGTTGATTGCCGGATTGGTTCAGGTGCTGATTATGCTCGGTCTGCTGGGTACGGTGAGTGGACTGATGTCGGCCTATCAGGCGCAGACCAATGGCATGGAGGGGGGCATTGATAAAGCATTGCTCACTACGCAATACGCGTTGGTGCTGGCGATTCCCGGTGCTTTTTTCCACCGCATGTGGAGCCGCCGTTCGGATCGGCTGTATGAACGGGGTCGTCATCTGGCCAATGAATTTATGCAGGAGGCCGGGTGATGCGGGGCCGCTTAAGAGGACGCAGCAAGGACGTTGCAACCATCGATATGGGCCCCATGATCGATATGGTTTTTCTCCTGCTTATTTTCACGTTGGTGACAGCGCGCATGACCGAAGATTCGGTGGTCGAGCTGGATCCGCCCGCCAGTACGCAGGCGGAAAGCCGGCAGGATAATGCCGTGCATATTTCGGTGGACCGGCGCGGAGATATTTACGTAAACAACGAAATTGCGGGTCATTTTGCCCAGGCGGCGATTGCACAGCAGTTGGCGAAAAAGGGATCCGATCATGTTGTTCTTCACGCAGACGGCCAGACTTCCACGGCCGATCTGATGCACGCAATGGATGTCAGCCGGGAGGCCGGGGCGTTACATGTTGACCTTGCCGCAACAGTTAAATAGCAAACGGAACTGGATCCGCTGGCCGCTGGCCGTGCTGTTCAGTCTGGTGGTCAACGGGCTGCTGCTCGGCATGATTGTGGAACAGGTTGAACCCGAAACGGAGGTTGCGCCGCGAGCGACGGCTTCAATCATCGAAGAACCGCCTCCGCCGGAACCGCAGCTGCAGCAGGTGGCTTCGGGAGCTTCTTCCAGTGCCTGGAAGTCAGCTTTGCCCTCGGCGGTAGACGGGCCCGCCCGCCCGCCGTCTTTTGATATTCCATTTGATATTTCCGCGCCTGCGCACATCGACCCGTCCGTGATGCCCGAACCGGGGCTCTTTTTTCCAGATCTTGGAAACTATACGGTAGCCAGCGGAAGTTCCGCCGGAACGGGGGCGCAGAACCGCTCGCCTCAGTTATTAAACCGGCAGGTGTTTGATCGTTTTTATCCCAGTGTGGCCCGGGCCCGGAAGATGACCGGGGAATCGGTGCTGGAGCTGAAAATTTCCGCCGCCGGTAAAGTTGAACATGCCAAACTGGTCTCTTCCACACCGCGTGGAATATTTGATAAAGCCGCCCTGAAAGGGGCGCTGAATGCCCGTTTCAGGCCTGCCATGGAAGAGGGCCGGCCCGTTGCCACGATGTATCGTTTACGCCTAGATTGGACGCCACCTGTAAAATGAAAAAGAAACTGATTCCTGTTCTCCTGTTTGCCATTTTGATTGTTCCAGCCTTTGGAACGGTTCCCGCTGTATCGCCCGAAATGGGCAAAACGCTGGAGGCCGTCCAGACGGCAATTCAGGCGGAGCAGTGGGAAGAAGCCGTTGCGGTGCTGAATAAATTCAAAGGGGCGCGCAACGCACTTTGGCATAATACACTCGGCCAGATTTATCTGGCGCAGGGCGATCCGCAGCAGGCGGAAGAACCGCTTCGCACCGCCTTTAAAGCGAATCAGGATGAACGCTTTGGAATTACACTGGCGGTCTGTTTGGCGGAGCTGGATAAAAAGCAGGAAGCATTGGAATTGTTTGGGCGCTACCTGAACCTTTCCACCTGCGATCAGAATGCGCTGGAGTCGTATCTGTATTTGGCGGTTCAGGTGAATGATTCCCGGTTGGTGCGGGAATTAACCCGGTTCGGTCTGATGCGTTTTCCCGGTTCTCCCTACCTGCGGGAAATGGATGTGCATCAGGCCGTTGAGGACGGAGAGGCGGCTGATATTCTGCGGGCTACGGATGTGATGCTGGTGCAGGAACCGTCAGAGAACCGTTGGTGGCAAACCCGGGCCTCCGGATCGGAAGACCAAAGCGATTTACAACGGGCCCGTCTCGAAGCCGCGGTTCTGGCCAATCCTGACGATCTGCAGCTTCGGCGGCAGCATCTGCTGGCCCAGCTCTCGGCCGGGCATCGGTTGGAAGCAATGAAGCAGGCCGAAGTGATTATGGAAAATAAACCGGATTCCGACACGGCGCTTTACTGTGTTCAGGCCGCGGTCATGCTGGAGGATTATAAAACCGCCTCCCAATGGCTGGACGGATTTGAACAGACCGAAGACTTTCGCTATTGGCGCGTCCGTGCCGTGGTTTCGCTGCATGGGAATCAATTTGATAAAGCCAACGAAGCGCTGACGGCTTTGCTGCAATATCCGGAGTCCGATCTGACCCTGTGGCGCTGGGCCGCGCATCTGGCGGTTTCGGAACCGGCCCCGGACTATGCCGAACCCTGGCTCCGGCAGGGTCTGACGTTGGACTCCGACTATTCCACACCCATCGCGCTGGATTATGCGCGCTGGCTGTTAAGTAACGGTCGCGCGGGAGAGGCTGCGTCGGTCTTGAACGAATACCTGAAAGTGCATCCATCAGATTCATCTGCGGAAGCAATTTTAAATTTGGCGGAAGTTGATTCGGAATAGCTAGCAGTCTGTCGGAGTTAGCACCCAGACACAGGCCCAATTTTCTGCGGGCCTGCCAATTATCCGGCGGCAACCGGTTTGTGAAACGAAAAA
>JARNMJ010000179.1 GCA_029432795.1 Pontiellaceae bacterium B12219 | reverse complement strand
TAACGTTCTGTCTCAATAATATCCAAAATACGGAATCGACATTTGTACATTAATCCGTACCATTTTGAGTACACATAAGGAGTAAACTCATGCAAAGATTGATTCTAGATCAAGATATTAAACCAATGTCTGAATTCAGAGCACATACTGCGGCCTGCATCCAGCAAGTTCAGAGATCAAAGCGTCCTGTGGTGATTACACAACACGGTAAAAGTGCTGCTGTTTTGATTGATGTTTCAGAATTTGAAGCCATGTCCCAACGGTTGGAGGTTTTGGAAGACATTGCACTGGGAGAATCCATGATTGATGAAGGAAAAGGAATTCCACACAGCAAAGCTAAAGAAATGGTTTTGAAGAGAATTCCCAGATGAAGATCCAGTGGTCTCCCCTTTCAATTGATCGTATCAGCGAAATATCAGATTACATTGCCCAAGATAGCCCAAATGCGGCAGAGCGTTGGGTACACTCCATTTTTGATCGAGTGGAACAGATCAAAGATTTTTCTAAAAGTGGACAACCAGTTCCAGAAACCAACAGAAAAGATATTCAACAATTGATCATTTCGAATTACCGAATCATTTACCGCGTGGAACCCAAAATGATTTCAATTCTGACTGTCAGACATTGCCGCCAGATTCTTCCGGATGAAGACATTGACAATACATAAAAGTAAAATCTGACAGAACCAGTGGGTGGAGCCTACGGTGGCCGACGCCTGTTGATTAAGTGAAGTTTATGTTCACCGGCGGCTCACCCATAACGTTC
>JARNMJ010000178.1 GCA_029432795.1 Pontiellaceae bacterium B12219 | reverse complement strand
ACAAGGGAGGCAAAAAAGCCTCTCTTGCTCGGATTTTTATCGAAGAACACCCCTGCGAATAAAGCTCATGCCCTGAATGGGACAAGCTCTACCTAAATTTCCTGACAGAGTTTGCTGGAGCACTTTTTTCCAGTGCAGAAACAGGGTTAACAGCAGAAGAGTTCGATACCTTTTTTGACAAGTATGCAAAAAAATACATCGGCACTAATAAAGCGAAAATGCTCCGAGTATTATTTGACAGTAACATTCTCAGAGACAGGAATGGTCGGTTGTCGTTTAAGTATAGATACATCTACTATTTTTATGCAGCTAAGTACCTCGCTGATAATTTCACTCAAAATGAATCAAGCAAAGGAGAGATCAAATCTCTTATAGAAAATCTTCATAAAGAAGATTGCTCCAATATTATCATTTTCATTACTCATCACACAAAAAATGAATGGATCTTTGATGAGATTCAATACTGCATGATGGAGATGTTTGAGGATAGCAAAGAGGCCCAGCTTAACACAGAAGACCTTGGTTTTATGACTGAGTTTATGAATGCAATCCCACAACTCGTTCTTGAACAAAGAGAGATCGCTGAAGAACGCCGAACTGCTAATATAAACAAGGATGTTGCTGAAAATATTGAAAATGAGCTCGATGCTAAGGTTAACAAATTAGATCCGGCAGATATTTTAGCTAGGACCATGAAGTCCTTTAAGGCTATCGAATTAATTGGGCAAATCGCCAGAAACCGATATGGATCTCTTCAGAAGGATTTACTTATCAGCATGCTAG
>JARNMJ010000177.1 GCA_029432795.1 Pontiellaceae bacterium B12219 | reverse complement strand
AAACTAACTTCGAACCAGTGGCTTGAGGCTATCGGGACGACGTGGGATTAATCCGGTCAACGTTTGATTCCCCTCAGCCTCATCCATAACGTTAGGTGAGGGAAAATCATGAAAAAAATACAAGACCCCAAAATGCTGACCAGAGAAGCTCTTGCACAACAGGCTTTTAGCTGGGCTCTTAGCTTAATCCCATCAACAAAAAAACACAAAGAGACTGAGGCTCGTGCAATATTATTTGGCGCAGTTTGTATTTACTATGCAAGGCCCTTCACCAGTAACAAAGGATTCGGAATGATTTCCCCCGACATTGTTCCTGAAGACATGAAAATCACCCATACTAGGATAATTAAAAATAGACACAGGATCATTGCTCACTCTGATATTGGTGAAGAAATTAACAGATTATATATAAGATCAGATGGCAATTCAGCACTCGTTGAAAATAGACACAAAGCCCCTGATGATGATTTTTTATTAGAGGTAGAGAAATTGATAAAAATCGTTCTCGAAAAAACTAAAGTCCGAATTAATGAGAGTCTGAATTCTGGAGTCAGTTCTGAAACTAAATTAGCAAAGGGATTATATCGTTTCTCTGTTGGCGAACCTCCAGTTTGGTTAGAAGAGATTGAAGATGACGGATTGGGAAATTCATAAAAACACCTAACCAGTGGTTGGAGCCTACGCAATAAACGTCCGCAGTTTTAACGGTTGTGCGCATACATCCACATCACTCTCCACCCTCTGCGAGGCTCACCCATAACGTTCATATGGCTGAAGTTTTGTCAACAGGGCAAAAAAATATAAGAC
>JARNMJ010000176.1 GCA_029432795.1 Pontiellaceae bacterium B12219 | reverse complement strand
AGCCAAGAGCATCTTGGTCGTATGGATGCCGGAGAGCGCAAAGCGTCAATCGGTATCGACTGGCTGCAAGGTACTGTTCCCTTTGAGAAGATGCCTCTTCTTACCTCATATCTGAATGCATTGTGCGATACTCAAGCCGAATTTTATAATTTTGGTATGATGTCCTTTCAGGCCTGTTGCCAGTGGCATCCTTTCGGAATAAAAATGGCTTGGGATTTAGACGAAAAAAATAGAAAACGTCACAAAGATCGCATTTTATTAGTTTTGGAAGGTTCCACTTTTCGGGATTTCACTCCAATTAATCTTTTTAGATTTGTCAAAGATATGGCTCTGAAGTTTAGCTTTAAATGTTCCCGTATCGATTTGGCTTTCGATGATTTCGAGAAAATAATTGAGCCCAGGGAAGTCCTTTCTTATGCAGATCAGGGGTTTTACAAGGGTTTCCGTTTCCATGATCCTCACGGCCGACGTATGCGCAATGGTGAGCTTAAAGGTGACGGTGTTACGTTTGGCGCTCGCGGCGGTGGTGGTAAATATCTCCGCTGCTACAATAAGGAGCTAGAATCTAAGGGCGAAACAGATTCCATCCGTTGGGAAGTTGAGTTTTCAAAGGATCGAGCAAATGCTATATTTATCGAGCTTGTAAACTGTTTTGATCTTGATGAATTTGCTTGTAAAATATCGATGTTTATTGGTGGTTCGATAGATTTTGCTGAGCGTATGCCGTGCGGGAAGTTTAACGAATTAGACCGTTTAGCTTTTTGGGAGCAAATTCTGCATTACCTGGGAAAAGCGGTTATCCGCTGCCC
>JARNMJ010000175.1 GCA_029432795.1 Pontiellaceae bacterium B12219 | reverse complement strand
AGCCAAGAGCATCTTGGTCGTATGGATGCCGGAGAGCGCAAAGCGTCAATCGGTATCGACTGGCTGCAAGGTACTGTTCCCTTTGAGAAGATGCCGCTTCTTACCTCATATCTGAATGCATTGTGTGATACTCAAGCCGAATTTTATAATTTTGGAATGATGTCTTTTCAGGCCTGCTGTCAATGGCACCCTTTCGGAATAAAAATGGCTTGGGATTTAGACGAAAAAAATAGAAAACGTCACAAAGATCGCATTTTGTTAGTTTTGGAAGGTTCCACTTTTCGGGATTTTACGCCAATTAATCTTTTTAGATTTGTCAAAGATATGGCTCTGAAGTTTAGCTTTAAATGTTCCCGTATCGATTTGGCTTTCGATGATTTCGAAAAAATAATTGAGCCCAGAGAGGTGCTTTCTTATGCCGATCAAGGTTTTTATAAAGGTTTCCGGTTTCATGATCCTCATGGCCGACGTATGCGGAATGGTGAGCTTAAAGGTGACGGTGTTACGTTTGGCGCTCGCGGCGGTGGTGGTAAATATCTCCGCTGCTACAATAAGGAGCTTGAATCTAAGGGCGAAACAGATTCCATCCGGTGGGAAGTTGAGTTTTCAAAGGATCGAGCAAACGCTATATTTATCGAGCTTGTAAACTGTTTTGATCTTGATGAATTTGCTTGTAAAATATCGATGTTTATTGGTGGATCTATAGATTTTGCGGAGCGTATGCCGTGCGGGAAGTTTAACGAATTAGACCGTTTAGCTTTTTGGGAGCAAATTCTGCATTACCTGGGAAAAGCGGTTATCCGCTGCCC
>JARNMJ010000174.1 GCA_029432795.1 Pontiellaceae bacterium B12219 | reverse complement strand
CTTTCCCTTTGGGCCGTTTGTGTTGTGGTCCGTTTTATCATGTCTGTTAGACGTTTAATCCTTGGTTAAAGCTATGCAGGGGGCTTTCGTAGAGTGTTACAGCGGTTTGATGGGGGGTGGTAAATCTTTCAACTCATTGCTCCACGCTGCGGAACATATTGCTTCTGGTGGCGTAGTTTACTCCAATATTATCTTTAAGCTAGATCCTTGGTTCAATGATGCATATTCGGAGGAAATGAAATCTTTTTGGTTGCCGGAATGTTTCGAAGGTTGCCGAAAAGAACTGCATATTGGTGGTTTAGTTCTTCCTGTTATGCGTCGAAATAAAGACGGAAAAGCGGAGTTTGAATATAATTCTCGCGGTTTGCGTCATTATTTAAAAACCGTGCATAAATGGAATTATCAGGACGGCCAATATCATTATTTAGAAGATGATGAGATAAATGCGGATCTACCTTCAAAGCTTCCGGAAGGATCACAAAGCAAAGCCGTTATGGTTATACTTGATGAAGCTTTAGACCATTTCGAGGCGGGTAGTAGTTCGAAGAACGCAAACGCTGAGTTTCGTTCTTTCCTCCGTCATATTCGTAAACTTGGAATTCACCTTATATTTATTGCTCAAGATTTCGGTTCGCTTGATCCAAAAATTCGAGCTTTAACGCATTTTGTTTGGAAGTTTCGCGATATGCATACATGGCCGGTTCCAATTCTGAACAGGCCTCTTCCTAAGCCTTGGGGGGATCATATTGTTGCAGAGCAATATCATAAATCCCAGTTTGGTAAGGCTAAGTCTGAGCCTATCAACAAAAATAC
>JARNMJ010000173.1 GCA_029432795.1 Pontiellaceae bacterium B12219 | reverse complement strand
CGTTATGTGCGGGCGTGTTGTTCATTATGTATCTCCTTATTTTGTGGTGATCTAAGGATTATATTCTGAATGACAACCCCCACATAGCATCTACTGTGAAAACGCCCGTTGAGTCAGGCAACGAACAAGGCACAGCGGGTCACCCATAACGTTGTGCACAGATAAATATGAATGATCGAAAACCAATTAAAGACGCCCACGAAAGGTTCATAGTCGATCAGTTTATCCAATGGTGGGAAAAAGAAACCCAAGAACAATTTGAAGTCATTTCTCGTCCCGAACCTCCAGAAGCAATTATTGAGTCTAGTAAGAGAAAGAGTTGGATAGAGGTTACTGACACATTTTACTCAGATGAATGGGCAAAAGATCTATATTCAAAAGCAACACCAGAAGAAAATCACATCCCCATGGAAGAAGGTTTTCATTATGGAATGGATGAACAAACAGCTATTCGGTTCTCCAGTTTGTTGAAGCAAAAATTATCCAAAACGAGTTACAAAAAAACATTTGATCTATATGGAGCAGGAATATTGATTGTCGTAATGAAAAGCCCATGGTTCGATGCTGAAACATGTAAAATGATGAGAGAAGCGTGCAATCAAACTGACTGGACTTCCAACAAGGGGTATTTCGACCAAGTTTACCTTTCATTCAGATCAATGAATCAACAAGTATTCGATGAATGGAAAAATTGCACAATCAGCGGGTGGAGCCTACCCGGTACAACGCCCGTTGATTAGGTTAAAGTTTATTTCCCGGGGCGGCTCACCCGTAACGTTCATATGGCTGAAGTTTTGTCAACAGGGTAAAAAAAATTAG
>JARNMJ010000172.1 GCA_029432795.1 Pontiellaceae bacterium B12219 | reverse complement strand
AAAAAGAAAAATAGCGAACCAGTGGTTTGAGCCTATCGCGACAACGCCCGCAAATCCGGTCAACGTCGTTTGCGCTCAGGCTCACCCATAACGTTGTGTGAGGAAAAAAAATGAAGAGAACATCAATACTACCTCTGGTGAGTTTCCTCCTCAGTCTTCTGGCCCTCATTCTGATTGTCACCTCGTCGCACATTGGAAGTGAAACGATCTGGCCGCAGAAGCTGACATCTTCTGAGCTCAACTTGTCCACCGTATGTTTAAAATCAGGACTTCTCTCTTTAACTATTTCCATGGGATTACTGAGCTTGCACGGTTTCAGAAACAAGAGAAAACAAACACACAACCAGCGGGTAGACCCTACCGTGAAAACGCCTGTTGATTAGGTCAAAGTTTATGAGCACGGGCGGGTCACCCGTAACGTTCGCCAGAGAAAAAATATGAATGAAATATGTCCATCATGTCAGAGCCAAAAAACCGTTTCTGGAAGATTTCTTGATCAAGCATCATTGGGAGTTACACCAATGTTTCGACCAGATGGATTGAAAGCATTTTCAATGGTTGGAACTGATGTCCGTGTTCCAAATGGAAATAAATTTAACAGTTGTTTAGATTGTGGCCTTTTGTGGGCAAAAGTTGACCCAGACAAATTGAAAAAGGTCATTACAAAACACGGAAACGGTAAGACAAAAATTTCAACAGGCATTACTCAATAAAATTGGGCGAACCAGTGGGTTGACCTTACCGTGAAAACGCCCGTCGAATCAGGCAAAGCACAAGGCACGGCAGGTCACCCATAACGTTCATATGGCTGAAGTTTTGTCAACAGGGCAAAAAAATATAAGACCCACTTTTTTCTCTCTTTGAAAAAGGGCCGGGCGATC
>JARNMJ010000171.1 GCA_029432795.1 Pontiellaceae bacterium B12219 | reverse complement strand
GGCCGAATGCACCGGGAACGACCTATGCCGTGCAGCGCTCAACCAATCTGGTGACAGATGCGTTTTCGGGAACGGTTGAGGCAGGAATTCCTGCATTGACGCAAACGAACAGCATCACCATTGAAATACCGGAAGAACCTGCTTCATTCTTCCGGATTATCACGGAGGATCAGTGAGAATAAGGAAGATGGGGCCGGCTTCTCTTAAATAAACCGGTTTTCGGTTTAAGTTGAGACCGCCTCAGGCCTCGGAGGAATCAATCTTAACGGCAGAGGTGATTCCTCCGCGGGCTGTGAAATCTCCGTTGACCACCAGGCGTTTCGGTTTCAACAGGGTTTCCAGATCGGTGTAGATGCGGTTCACGATTTCTTCATAGAAGGTCCCGGTTTGCCGGAACGAAAAGAGATAGAGCTTGAGAGATTTGCTCTCAACGCAGAGGTCGCCGGGGATATATTCAATTGTAATCGTGGCAAAGTCCGGCTGGCCGGTGATCGGGCAAAGGGACGTGAATTCCGAGGTCTGGAACGTGATCCAGTAATTCCGTTGTTTATTTGCATTCTCAAAGGTTTCGAGTTCGGCTTCATCCGGGGTGGTGGGATAGCGCATTTCACCCTTTTTCAGCAGGGTCAGTCCGGTCAGTTTGGTTTCATCGGTCATAATCAGTTCCGTCGCCGACTTCTTCGGCAGTTTATTGTTAATGGTTACTGGTTCATCGTGAAATAGTGTGGCTCAGAAATGTTTCTGATGCCTATTAACGAATAACGATTAACAGAGTCGCTCTGCGACTCCTCCAAAATTCGCGGGCCATCCTATCCAAACCTTGGAAATGGGCAAGTGTTAACCATGATGGAAACGTTACCAGCCCGTCACGGAACTGCTCACGAT
>JARNMJ010000170.1 GCA_029432795.1 Pontiellaceae bacterium B12219 | reverse complement strand
GATCGCCCGGCCCTTTTTCAAAGAGAGAAAAAAGTGGGTCTTATATTTTTTTGCCCTGTTGACAAAACTTCAGCCATATGAACGTTATGGGTGAGTTGCGCAAAAAGAGTCCGGCAACTGCCAAACTGGATGCGTGCAACTGATGTTAAAAATTACTGTACGTCTTTTGCGTAAACTCCAACCACTGGTTCGACCATTTTAGTAAGTTTGTTCTTCTGGAATTGCTTCAATTTCCTTCAGTAATTTTTCAAATAAGTCATTTAGTTCTTCTGGCACGGGAAGCTCAATGGAAAAGATTGATTTCCCCTTCATAAATCGCTTTGCAGGAAGTCCATTTAACAGAGTTTTATGGTACTCTGTTGCTTTTAGCGGAGTTGGGTATCGTCCTGCCCACAAGATAAGATCTTTTAGTGCAGTTAATAATTCTGTTTCTTCTGCTGTCAGATCTACACCTGCATTTTTGGCAAGGGCAGAAAGGTCATGCTCTGCTAGACCATCTAGATCTTTCCGGATGTTATTTATACCTTTAATCTTGGCGTGGTGCTTTCCTGACCAAATGGCTTTAAGTAAATTTTCAACAGCAAGCCCCATGAGAAAGAACCCAACATCGTAAAGGTAGAAATCATTGAATATTTTCATTTCCTCAGGAGTAAGATTTTTGCTTCCTCCTTTGTAAATAGCTTCGGCTTTATCCCTAGCTTCAGCGGCGTCCTCTAATGTCCTCCTACCAACTTGAAATAACTGATCAGCCTTATTACGCCATGCGTACTGTGATTTAAGGGCGGAATCAAATAGGGATTGAGCAATTTCTAGTTTCATATTTTTATCAAGTCGAACGTTATGGGTGACTTTCGGTGAACATAAACTTTGACCGAATCAAACAAGCGTTTTCACCGTAAAGTCCAACCACTGGTTAGACGATTTT
>JARNMJ010000016.1 GCA_029432795.1 Pontiellaceae bacterium B12219 | reverse complement strand
TTAAGTCGAGTAGCCATAGACATATTCCGTTAAGACTGAATCAGTCTACATGGTATTTGTTAACTGAAAAAGGATAAGTCCGACAGACTGCTAGCGATGGATTAGCTGCGGGATTTGTGGAAACAAAGCATCGGTCACAAATAAATGTTGATGTGTGGCAAATATACATTAATGGAAACCGGCCTGTCAGTTTGCATGGATCTCAGGATAATAAAATCCGAATCTCATACGCAGATGGAGTTACCCAGCAGAGACCGGTTGCAGGAAATTTTTCACCTAGCCGACCTCAGGTCATCAATGGGATCCATTATTCCGGGCGTGTTTTAGATCGCCTCAAAGAGTATAGGATTCCGCGTTCCTTTGAGGACGTTGAGGACATATTAAAAAATGGAAAAATGGAAACCGTTGAAGAGAACTACACAATATATCAGCTTGATTATAACCGAGTTGTCTTAGACCCGGCTGGGACAGTTATTTTCGCGATGTTCGATGAATGAATGACCGTTGAAGTCAGCTTTTTTTGCTTGCTCCGCTCGCGAACATTGCTTTGAGACATTAGGAAACTGAAATGAAAATTATGCTACTTGGAAATGCCGGTGCCGGAAAAAGTACCATGGCAAAAAAACTGATGAACAATCAGAACATCCCCCGCCTTTCACTGGATGAAGTCGCCTGGACCGAACCCGCCATCCGAAAACCTGTGAAGGAAAGTGTTGAGCTGGTGCGGTCATTCATCCGGCAACACGATCACTGGATTTTAGAAGGGTGTTACAGCGACATAATTGAGCCCGTTCTTCCCCTTTGCGACGAATTACGATTTCTCAACCCCGGCGTCGAAACGTGCATCACGCATTGCTATGCCCGCCCCTGGGAACCGGAAAAGTTTGAATCCAAAGAACAGCAGGACGCCAACCTTCAGAACCTGATCAACTGGGTCAAGGAATACGAAACCCGCGACGATGAATACGGTCTGAAACGACACCGCAACTTATTCGACAACTTCACCGGGAAGAAACGGGAATATACCAGTGTCTCCACTTATGAGAACTGAACTCATTTCCCGCGAAACATGCAGTAATCTTTCTTTCACCGCGCAGACAGATCACATTCGATATTGATTGGACGGACGGCAGCGGCTGGCATAAATTTCAACCAATCATCAACCGGAGTTTTATATGATCAATAAAGACCTCGCCATGAAGCATCTGATGGACCTGTTGGCTGTGCCCGGCCCGACAGGACAGGAAGCCAAGGTGGTGGAAGCCATTACAAAGAAGCTGATTTCCGCCGGCTGTAAAAAAGCCTGGATTAAAACCGATGATGCGCATAAACGGCTGGGCGATGGCTATGAAATCGGGAACCTCATCGTGCAGCTTCCGGGAACGGTGAAAACCGCGCCGCGCATTATGTTCTCCGCTCACATGGATACGGTGCCGCTGTGCAAAGGAGCCGTTCCGATGATTAAAGGAAACCGCGTGGTGGCCAAAGGCAACACGGGCCTCGGCGGTGACGATCGCTCCGGCTGCGCGGCGCTGGTGACCTTGTGCGAAACGATCCTGACGAACAGATTCCCCACCCGCCCATCACCTTCCTGTTCCCGATTGCGGAAGAAAACGGTCTGCACGGTTCGCGCATGGTGCGGTTTACAGACCTTGGAAATCCGGAGATGGGCTTTAATCTCGACGGCCAGTTTCCGAATGAAATCGTGATCGGCGCCATGAGCGCCGTGCGCTGGGTGGCCGAGATTAAAGGAATTTCCACCCACGCCGGGCTGGAACCGCATAAAGGAATTTCCGCCGGGCTGATCGGATCAAAAGCCATGGCGATGATTTCGGAAAAAGGCTACTTCGGGAAAATCATCAAAGGCAACCGCATTGGTACCTCCAACCTCGGTTCGGTCAGCGGCGGCGAAGCGAGCAATCAGGTGATGGACTCCTGCGTTATGACCGGCGAATGCCGAAGCCACAACCCGGCCTTTCTGAAACAAATCATCAAGGTCTATACCGACAGCTTTGATAAAGCCGCAAAGAGCGTCACCAACGATGCCGGCAAATGCGGCTCCGTGAAATTCACCACCATCTCCGACTACAACGCCTTCAAGCTGAAGAAATCCGAACCCTGTGTGAAGATTGCCAGCAAGGCGGTTGAACAGGCCGGAGAAATACCGAATCCGTTGGTGATGGACGCCGGGCTCGACGCCAACAACTTTAATGAAAAGGGACTGCCGACGGTTACGCTCGGAACCGGTTCGCACAAATTCCATCAGGTTGAGGAATATGTGGATATCAAGGAATATCTACTCGCCTGCGAAGTCCTGCTGAACATCGCAAAACGCTGCGCGGAATAGCAAAGGGTGGGTTTTTGACAGAAATATGTGTTCCCGATGTGAGATCAGATTTGTGTCTCGACGTCCATCTTTTACAGGTTCTACGTAGATTTTTGTGGTGAAGCCTGTGATTTCAAGAGTCTCTATCTCGTACTCCGATTTATTTGCAACGGATCGCGGTGCGCATGTTCTCAGGTGCAAATGAATGAATATAAGCGGTATAAGTCCATACTGAAAACTTGCTGCATTCATACACAGCTCATGAAATCAATTTTTTGGACAGCAAAAAAATAACCCTGCGAAGGGGCGTTCCTTCAAAATATCATCCGTTGCTTTCTATTAATCCGTTGCCCCTTCCATAAAATTCTACACAGAACCCTTTTAAAGCTTATTCCCTTCGCCCCATTCATTGGCGGTATCGATAATTTCGGGCAGTGTGGTTTTTCGATTCAGCATCCGGTACAGCAGGCCGTACAGGCCCAGCGGAACGACGAGACCGTAAAGCATGAGACGAACGAACCCGAAATGATAGATCGGGTCGGGAATGGCGCGGTAGCAGTTCCAGAAAATAAGCATGCAGCAAAACCAGACTGTTCCAAAGTTTGGAAGTGCGTCGCCGGCATGCATGAGTTCGAGCCCCTTTACACGTTTATTGCTGAAGGGCGCAAATAGACTGGAGCCCATATAACCCAACTGGTCTTCCAGAATGTGCACGGCATAGGCGGTGTACGCCACCAAACCGGCCCGCCAGCCCAGCCAAAGGCCCACCGGAACAGAAAACACGGCGCCCAGTACCAGACTGTGCGTCCAGGTTCGATGCCACGGCAGAAAATGAACCGCCACCCGCCCCTGCTCATCCATTTCAAAACCATAGGCCGGCCCATCGAAAATATCGACGGTGGTCACGGCTTCGTAGTTTTCTTCGATCGGAACGGCTGTTTTTTTCCAACCTTTGGAAGTGCCCGCCTCCGGAAAAGTTCCGGGGATTGGAACCTGCCCCGTCGTCACCACCGGCCCCATTTCCACTTCCACGGCCTGTTCCGTTGCATCAAGGCGGATTTTAAACTGCTGCCACTGATCGGCGGAGCGGCGCAGCGTGTTGATTTTAAGCCGATAGAGTCCTTTCTGTTCGGCAGCGGTTTCGATCGCGTGCGCAATCTCATTCGCAATCACCTGCGGATCGGGATTGCGAGGATCGGGCGTGATGGTCTGATGATAGCGGTAGAAAAAGCGGTAAAATTTAAAATCGATCGTATCGGGCAGAATGCCGTAAACCGCGCCGATAATAAAATAGGTCGGGTTCCGATCAAGCGCCGCCGCAACCGTCCACGGAAAACAGGATGCCGCAGCGACTCCCGAAATAAAGTGTGAAATACCCTTCATAAAATCGGATGCTAAACCACGCCCCCTTCGAACTCACGTAAATTACGCGGTTTTACCGGCAATAAAAAGGGGGCCATTCTTGTCTTTATTAAACGCATCCGAATTGGGATGCTTTTTACCTCTTTATGAAATCGTCTCATGCATCCAAAAAAGGTCTCACGCTGGTTGAAGTTCTGCTGGCGTTGGTCATCCTGAGTGTCGGTGTTTCATCGATGATGATGGCCATGTCGCGCTGCCTTTCGGTGGTGCGTACGGCACGCAACCTTGATGTGGCGCGCGGGTTGATTCAGCGCATCGACCTGGAATTCCCGATCGAAACAGTGGATATGGCCGAGCTCACAGAGTCCGGAACCTTTGATGATGCAGAGGGATATACGTGGTTCCGCGAAATTATGGTGGTGGATGAAGAAGAGCGGCCCGGACTTTTTCTGGTCACCCTCCGCGTCCAATGGTCGGAACGCGGCCGCAATTCGTTTGAAGAGGTAACAATGTATAAATATGCACCCGATGCCGAGAGCGTAACCAGTCAAATTGAAACGAACTGAAACCTGAAACCTGAAACTTGAAACCTGAAAGAAAACAATCGAATAGGAAACGCGGCTTCACTCTGCTGGAATTGCTGGTGGCGATGGTAATTATGGTCATCGCCATGTCCATTGCCTTTCAGGCCTTTTCCGGAACCGTTCGCGGCTGGAAACGCGGCATGGAAGTGATGGACGGCATTAAACACGGCGACTTCGCCATGACCCAGCTGGTGGCGGCCCTGAATTCAACCATCTATTTTTATAACGGCAAAAAAACCTATGCCTTTACCTTCGAAAAAGATTCGAACAGCGGGTTGCCGGCCGATTCCATCAGCTTTGTCACCTCCAGCGGGGCCTTCATGCCGTTCGATTCGCCTTTCATCTCCGGCCCGCATCGGCTCAACCTCTTCATTGACAACGATGACGGAGCCCCCGCCCTCTTCGTTTCGGCCCTGCCCGCCGTTGCCAATCCAGAAGACGAGGAAGATGAACTGGAAGCCGATCCGATTCTGGTTTCCCGCGAAGTCCAGGGTCTGGAAATTCTGATCTGGGACGATGAAAACGAAGACTGGACCGAAGAATGGGAGCAGGAAAATTCCATTCCCGAGCGGATTATGCTGACGATTTTTGTGGCTTCTGAAGATCCGGCTGAGGAACCGATTGCCTTTTCCCGCGTCATTGAAATTCCGGTGGCGGCCTCTGTTAAGGATAAACTGACCGGCCCGAGCCTGAAGGGCACATCAACCTCGAGTGGCAGCAATAATTCCGGTGGGAATATAACTGTGGGTCCGAACCGATGAACCGATCCGGCATTCATCCGAATAAACAGAAAGAAGGCGCAGCCCTGATGGTCGCGCTCTGGGTGCTCGTGATTCTTTCGCTGATTGTCGGCTCCTTTGCTTTTGAGGTGAATCTGGAAGGCATGCTGGTTTCCTATAAACGCAAAAAATTCAGGGCGCAGATCATGGCGCTGTCCGGAATTGAATATGCCAAAGCCATTCTCGACAAACGTGAAAGTGCGAATCAGCTTGAAATCGAGGATATGCCGGAAGATCCGGATGGTTTTATGCAGGCCGCGCTTTATATCAAACGCGGACTCTCCACCTCCTCCACCATTGAATTTGATGACGGCGGAAAATTCACCGTGACCCTCGAATCGGCAGAAGCCGGACGCAACGTGAATATGTTGACCCGCGAACAGTGGCTCTCGATTTTTGAAATGGCCAATGTCCCTTCCACCGACTGGGAAAGCATGATCGACTGTCTGACGGACTGGATCGACGAAAATGACCTGCACCAGCTTGATGGTGCGGAATCCGATGATCCCTTTTATGAAGAAGCCGGCTATCCCGTCAAAAACGGCCCGCTTGACAGTGTGGAAGAACTGCTGCTCGTTAAAAACTGGGGGCCCGATATTTTATATGGAAAACCGGCCGACGAAGACAGCGACGAAATTTTCGGTATCTATGACATCCTGACGGTCTGGGGCGATGGTAAAGTAAACCTCAATACCGCCTCGCAGGATCTCCTGCTCAGCTATGCAGAATACGAAGACTGGGAACTCGAAAGCGTTTTTGAGCGGCGCATGGGCGAGGATATGGAGAAAGGCACGCTGGACGACGGGATTCAGCGTTTGGAAGACGTTGGGGCCGATCCCAACAAATTTAAATTGCAAAGTAGTTTTGTGAAGGTAACTTCTGTAGGCGACATATTCGGGAATCAGTATCAGATCGAAGCGATCTTCCTGCAGAAAAACAAGGACTCCGTGGTAGTTTACTGGAATGAAGGACCTGTTAAGGAAAATTAAAAAAATCCGCGAAAAGACGGTCACGGCAGGATGCCGTACGCCGGACGGAATCGAATGGACCACGCGGAGGATCACTGCGGATGGCCTCGGTCCTGTGCGTCAGGACTATCTTCCGCTCGTGATGCCCGAAGATGGCTCCGAACAGGAACTCGCCGAACTCGACCTGCCCAATCTGTCCGATCATCTCAAAGGTGAAGTCACTGTGGCACTCACCGCTTCAGAGCTTTTAATGCGCACTATGAAGTTTCCGACCACAGATCCTGCGGAAATTGCGGATATGGTCGGGTTTCAGGTGGATAAAATTTCCCCGTTTCCGATCGATCAACTTGCGATGTCGCACGAAATTCTCGAGCGCAACGAAAACAACACCTTTGTTCTGATTGCGGCGGCCAAACGTTCCCGGATTGATGCCATCGGCGATTTGTTTGAGAAAAACGGCGCGCGCATCCACAGCATCGATGCCCGTGTGCTCGGCTGGCTGCAGCTGCTGAAAGATGAAAAAAAGATTATCGGCACCGGATGCGAAATCCTCATTCTGGTCGACGGCATCGACTTCATTCTCGTGGTGCTGCTGAATGGACTGCCGATCAGTTTCCGACCACTGGACGCGCAGCTTGACGATATGGCCGTGGTGGAAGAACTGAGCTATGAAATCGGCTATACCTTCACTACGCTTGATGCCGAGCACACGATACCGAACACCGATACCATTCATTTCTGGACCGTCGGCGAAATGCCTGCTGCGCTGGCCGCCAAGCTCGGAGAGCGATGCGGACTGCAGGTGGACTATCACGATCTACGCGAACTTCCGCCCCTTTCCGAAGGCATACTCCGCCGCACTCTCAGCGCCGAGACCCGCATTGAACTGATTCCCCGCGAATGGATTGAGCATCAGAAACGACAGAAACTGCAGAAACAGTTCTCCATCATCGCCGGCAGCATTGCCGCCGTCTGGTTAATTGTCCTCTTATCCTTCCTGAGCGTTTTCAAAGTACGCGACCTAAAGCTTAATGGCGTGAAGGCCGAAGCGGCAGCCATTGCACCGATGGCACGGCAGGCCGAAGCCAACCAACGTAAATTAAAAGCCCTGAAGGTCTACACCGACCGCAGCGACTCCTCCATCGAGTGCATGCTCGAAGTCACCCGCCTGCTTCCGGTCGGCGATATTGAATTTGTTTCCTTCAACTACAACAAGGAAAAGGGTGTGACCCTGCGCGGCAGCGGACGGGACAAGAGCATCGTAACCGACTTCTTTGCCACCCTTAACAAATCCGATCTGTTTGACGGCGTTAAAAACGAATCCGTAAACGAAAAGGTAACCAAAAATGTTCGGCGTGCGGTCTTTTCCGTAACCCTTCCACTGGCCAATCCGGAGGAAGAACAATGAAAATGACCCAACGCGAATGGATTCTCAGTGTTGTCACGCTCAGTGCCGTACTCATCGGTGTAACCTGGGTTATTGTCGACGGAAAAATCGAGGCCCATAAAGCCAAGAAAATCGAAATCCAGAACCTGCGTCAACAGATCCGCCTCGATGAACGCCGCATCCAAATGCAGAGTGACTGGATTGCAGAACTCAACGAACTGCAAAAAGATCTCCGGGTTTTCGATACCAACCAGAAATCCGTTTCTCCCGAATTGATGCAGACCGTCAATAAAATAGCAAAAGAGCACAATCTGGATATCACCCGCTCACAACCGCACAGCGAAAAACCGACCGACGACTTATTTGAACTGGGCATTAACTGCACCTGGGAAGGAAAGCTCGATGCCCTCGTTGGTTTTCTGGCCGATCTTCAGCAGCAAGGCGTGCGCTACGATGTTCGAACTCTGAATGTGGCACCTGTCGGAAAAAACAGCGGTCGTTTAAAAGGCAATATGGTCATCCACTGCGCCTACACGCGAAAACCCAATGCGGGAAAAAACTAAGTCAGAACACATGAATATTCTCCCTATCCCCACCGGCGCTTATCAGGAAATGTGCTATCTCGTCTGGGGCCCCGAAAAGAAAGCACTCGTTTTTGATCCGGGCTTCGATGCAGACCATATTTTGCAATCTCTGGCAGAAAATAAACTGGCTGTTGAAGCCTATGTTCTAACCCACACGCACTACGACCACATCAATGCGCTGGCCGATCTGGTGGATCAGGCCCCGGCCCCGATCATCGTGCATTCCAAAGACTGGGAGTGGGCCTTTTCAGAACGCAATCAGAGCCCGCCGTATTATCCCCGCCCGCGCAAACCGGAAACAGACAACATCCAATGGCTGGAAAGTTCCAAAGATTGGAAATTCGCCGACCTGAAGTTCCAGGTATTGGAAACGCCCGGCCACACCCCCGGCGGATGCTGTATTCTTTTTCCGGAAAGTCAATTTATGATCGTGGGCGACACCCTCTTCAAAGGTTCCTGCGGACGGACCGATCTGCCGGGCGGCGATTCCCGCCAGATGACGGCCTCGCTGAATCTGCTGAAATCGCTGCCGAATGATATTCGTATTTTCCCCGGTCATGGCGAAGACAGCACCATCGGGCACGAAAAAGCCACCAACTTTTATATGCGGTAAGCCTGTTTTCGTCGAAGATCTCCCGGTCAAAAGTCGAAGGTCCTGCCGGTCAAAAAACAGACCTTGGACCTTCCGACCTGCAACGTTCGACCGAATTTATCTCGGCAGTTTTATGTCCCGCCGGATGTAAGTCGGCACATCCAGATCTTCGTTATTGTAGACCGTCGGATCTGTATAGGAAAACTCGCCCTTACCCGTGACCTCAAGCAACAGCTCGCCCTGTCCCGTTTTACGGCTGTAAGGCAGCCCCATCTGCTGATCGTCCACCAACGGTTCTTTCCACTGCTCTGCCACCAGCACCATAGCTGAAAGACGTCCTTCAAAAGCCGGATCAACCGCAACCCCGAAATTCATCCAGACCTCATCCGGCAGTTTTTCCTGAATTCGGTTCATTACCGCTTCAATTTCACAGAGCTTGAGATCTCGGCCGCCGGTGAGCCCGACAATTATGCCCGCCGCATTTTCGAGCATCCGCCCTTTGTTCAGCAACCGATGGGTCATAATGCTTTCCGCAACGGTATCGGCACGCTGCTCGCCGGAGCCATCGGCACCGGCATAATGGCAGAATCCATCGCAGTTACGCAGCATCGTATGGATACAGGCAAAATCAAGTCCGCAGATTCCATTACGGCTCAGCATCCGGCTCAGCGCAAAGATTCCATCCAGCATGATCTGATGGCTCCGGGCAAAAACCTGCTCCACCGGAAGATCGGCATCTTCGCGACAGAACAACCGCTCATTCGGAATCCGGACAATGGCATCCGCATGGCTCCGAATCCGCTTCAGCGCATCCTCTGCAATCCGGGCGGCTTTCGGGCCTTCAAATTTAAACGGCATCGTGACCAGCGCCAACACCAGCGCTCCGGCTTCGCGGGCAATCCGGGTGATGACGGGTACCGCACCGGAACCGGTTCCCCCACCTAATCCCGTCACGAGAACCAACAGGTCTATCTGCCGCAACTGATTCCGAATATTGATCGAATCTTTCTCGATCGACTGACGACCAAGCTCGACATCCCCCCCCGCGCTGTTCCCGCGTGTGACAGTGATTCCAATATGGATACTGTTGCTGTTTATGGCCTCAAGCACTTTTGTATCGGTATCGATGGAAACGGCATTCATTTCCGGATTCAATGAGAGCATGCCCGCCACCGCCCGGGCACCACTGCTGCCAACGCCCATCACCAGCATACGCGGCACACGGTTGCCTGCTTCCGGAATCGCCTGATCACTCATGAGTCCCCCCCCAGAAAATCGTAAGAAGTTTTTTCCCGAGAGAAACTTTTTCGACCGGCTTGTTCAGCGAGGCGGCATAGCGGATCGCACCGACATGACTGGCATAAAGCGGGCTCTCTTTAGCCGAAGGCAGTCCATGCACATCGTAGGGTTTTCCGTGGGTACACGGCACATTGAACACTTTCTGGCCCAAATCGCGTACACCATTCAAAAAAGATCCGCCCCCGGTCAACAGCACCCCGGAACTGAGTGAAATATTCGGGCACTGCAGATCCACCTGATCTTTCACCAGCATGAGAATCTCCTCCATACGGGCATTGATGATGGTGTTCAGAGTGACTGCACGCACCATCTTTCCACTGAAGCCCTGCGACGCTGCCGGAATCGGAATATTATGATCGCGCTCCATCAGATTGGTCAGCGCACTGCCGTCCTTTTTCTTCACCAGCTCGGCCTGACTCAGCGGAATCTGCAGACCGACCGAAATATCATTCGTCACATGGTCCCCGCCCACCGCAAACGAACCGGCAGCCTGAATGAAGCCATCATGGTAGAGCGTAAAATCGGTTGTTCCGCCGCCAATATCCACCACCAGCACACCGGCCTTTTTCTGTTCTTCGGTCACCACCGCCATAGCGGAACAAAGCCCGCTGAATATCGCATCGGTGCAGGTGATCGGAGCGTCATCCACGATTTTACGGAAATTATCAACTGCGCTGCGCTTGCCGTGAATCGTGAGCATATCAACCCGCAGCTCTTCACCGGCCATCCCGACCGGATTGGTAATGTTCCTCGAATCGTCGACCTGAAAATACTGTTGCAGCGTGTGGAGTTTTATACGGTTTTCGGGCAGTGCCACTTTTCGGGCCACCTCAACCACGTCCGAAATATCCACCTCGTCCACTTCCGAAAGCTGATTATCCATCGGGTCCACCAGTTTGTGAACCCCCGAACTCTTTCGTGCTTCCGCCTGCCCCCCGGAGGTCACGAGCAATACCGAATGAATACTTTTCCGACGATTTTCTTCCGCCGATTTAAGGGCTTTGCGAACGCATTTGATCGCGTCATCGCGGTTGAAAATTTCACCTTTACGAATTCCACGCGAGTCCGTTTCTCCGATGCCGATAACCGACACCACATTATCATCGCGGATCTCACCCACCATCACGCGGACGGTGGTGGTTCCGATCTCCAAAACTGCCGTAACGTCGAGTGCCATGAATCTCCGGAATTAATAATAAGTAACAGGCACTTTGGCCGAATCGAGGGTCAGATCCACTTCCTTCACCCGCCGCCCCTGTCCATTGGCAATCTTGATCACCGTGGCCAGATTCTGGAGTTTAGGCTTCAGCGAAAAACGCGGCATGCGAACGCGGATCGGTTTTCCCGGGGATCCCGTGAGCCGCATATCAATAAAATCGGAATATTTTAAATCGAGACTTTCCAGCTGAACATAATTACGCAGATACCCGCTGCTTTCACAGATGCCGATAATCTGGAGCGCCGTATCCACATCCACATTTCCCAAAGGTTCCCCCAATGGAATATCATCCATATCCAACCCCTGGATCAGCGGCAGGCTGGCCAGGCTGCGCCGATGCGGCAGCACATAGCCATAGCGATCGACCATGAAGGGATATTTAGTAACTCTTTTTCCGGTAATCCGAGCCACGGGAACCCGCTCCTTCACCTTTACAATCAGCGTATGCGGCAACTGGCGTTCCAGATAAACCGATTCAATACGCGAAACGCTCAGCAGATTTTCTTCAATTTCCGGAAAAGAAAGCTCCCACAGGTTCATTCCCTCGCGCAGACCGCTGGTTTCACGAATATAGTCTTCCGGCAGTTTACCATCGCAGGAGATCACCAGATGCTGAATTTCAAAACGTGGATTTTCGGCATACAGCTTTCCGCCGATCCATTCCAATCCCGTTTTAATACCGAACAGAATACCGCCAACAATCAGCAGGAGCAGAATAATGGAAATCGAACGGCGCGCCATGGTGGTAGGTTCAGCGCCCTTTCGT
This sequence comes from Pontiellaceae bacterium B12219, assembly GCA_029432795.1. Classification (GTDB taxonomy): domain Bacteria; phylum Verrucomicrobiota; class Kiritimatiellia; order Kiritimatiellales; family Pontiellaceae; genus Pontiella. The sequence goes on along the minus strand of JARNMJ010000016.1, from coordinate 71,684 downwards.
TTTTTCGCTCTCACATATTGCAGTTTTTTTTGTGTTTTTGTTGTCTTACGTGCGGCCATTCCTTAGTCCCTGAATCAATTTCGAAACTATAGATGAGCCTGCTCCATGATGCGACAGCAAAGCTCGGAAAAACCGATTCCAGCCGCCTCTGCGGCCTTGGGCAGCAGGCTGGTGGCCGTGAAACCGGGAATCGCATTCAGTTCCAGCACATACGGCTTGTTGTCCGGCGTTAACCGGAAATCAACCCGCCCGAATCCCTTAGCATCCAGACATTGGAACGTTTTCAGGGCAATCGCCTGTAATTCAGCCACCAGATCATCCGTCAGATCCGCCGGACAGACATAGGTCGTATCCCCGGCAATATATTTGGCTTCAAAATCGTACCACTCCGCATTCGGCTTAATCTCCACCACAGGAAGCACCTGCAACTGAGGCTCCGCGGCATCATGCGAAGACAACTCGACCACACCCACCGTCAGTTCCCGGCCCGGAATATACGCTTCCACCAGCACGTCGTCGGAATACCACGATGCATCTGCAAATGCAGCCTCCCACTGCGCCTCCTCGAAAACCAGATGGCAGCCGACGCTCGACCCCTCCCGCGGCGGTTTCACCACCAGTGGAACCGGGATTTTCCGATCAGAGGAAACAGCAATCACCTCGCCCGCAGGAACCGGCACTCCATTTTTTTCCAGACGTTCGCGTGTCAGAATTTTATCGAAAGAAATACGGCTTGATTCAGCCCCCGACCCCGTGAACGGAACCTTTAACTCGGCCAGCAACTGCTGTACCCCGCCATCTTCGCCGAACTGACCGTGCAACGCCACAAAGACCGCATCGATACCTTCAGGAAGCTGCACATTCTTCGTTTTAAGATCAATTTCCGTAACCTCATAACCGCCATCGCGCAACCCCTGCGCAATTGCCGCTCCGGACTTCAAAGAAATTTCACGTTCAGAGGAAATCCCCCCCTTTAACACCGCCACTTTTTTAAATTGTTTACCCATTTTTTCTCCAGAAATTAGATCGCTAGAAATACCGCGAACCATCCCCTTTTGTCCAGAGCTCAGCCATACCGTTATCGCCAATGATAAATAAATGTCCTTTATCAGTCCCAACAGGACTCCTTTACCTCTTAATAAAGTAATCCACGCGCCCCGGGCGGGGCGCGACGTTGCGGGTGTTTTCCAGCACTTCGCTGGCGTTGTTTCAATCCACGCGCCCCGGGCGGGGCGCGACACACCTTGACCTGAATGCGGGTAGCGGGACACTTAGTTTCAATCCACGCGCCCCGGGCGGGGCGCGACACGGCGCTGGCCGATGAAATCCGGGCTTTGATCCGGTTTCAATCCACGCGCCCCGGGCGGGGCGCGACCAAACTGGTGGATCGCGGCCTGAAGGTTTCTCAGTTTCAATCCACGCGCCCCGGGCGGGGCGCGACAATCGGCGCTGTTCATCAACTGGAAGTTGTGTGTTTCAATCCACGCGCCCCGGGCGGGGCGCGACCTGACGGCCGATGCCCGTGTTATCAATGCAGCATCGTTTCAATCCACGCGCCCCGGGCGGGGCGCGACTTAAAACTGCGGTAAATGCTGCGGTTGTTGCCGGGTTTCAATCCACGCGCCCCGGGCGGGGCGCGACGGCTGTGTTGCAGGTTTTATCGCTACGGAAACTTGTTTCAATCCACGCGCCCCGGGCGGGGCGCGACATAATTTGTCTTCATGTCCCACCACATGTCATCGTTTCAATCCACGCGCCCCGGGCGGGGCGCGACCAGTTCGGCCTGTGTTTTGTCGCCCAGGAAATCGTTTCAATCCACGCGCCCCGGGCGGGGCGCGACTTGCGACCGGCCAACCGAGGTGCAAGTTTCGGATCGTTTCAATCCACGCGCCCCGGGCGGGGCGCGACCCTTATCGGCCAGATCCGGAATCCACCGCTTCCAGTTTCAATCCACGCGCCCCGGGCGGGGCGCGACACCCAACGGGCAAAGGTGCTGGACTGGTTGCGCGTTTCAATCCACGCGCCCCGGGCGGGGCGCGACTTCGTTGCCAAGGGTTGAAAGCTTCGCGGTATAGTTTCAATCCACGCGCCCCGGGCGGGGCGCGACGTTGTGTCCTGCACCGTGTGGGTTTGTCGTTGAGTTTCAATCCACGCGCCCCGGGCGGGGCGCGACGTCTGACCGAGAGGATACGTTAAAGAAGGTGATGTTTCAATCCACGCGCCCCGGGCGGGGCGCGACATAGCCACGGGTTGCCCCGCGCTTCAACACCAGTTTCAATCCACGCGCCCCGGGCGGGGCGCGACACGGCGCTGGCCAGAATGCCCAGTACGCCAAGGGTTTCAATCCACGCGCCCCGGGCGGGGCGCGACGGCGAGTGGAGCCGAGTCCATACCTACGCCTCAGGTTTCAATCCACGCGCCCCGGGCGGGGCGCGACCTGGACCAAGCTGCAGGAGGATAGAGCCTGATATGTTTCAATCCACGCGCCCCGGGCGGGGCGCGACGTCGTTCCCCGGTGCTTCTGCTTGTCGCGCTCGATGTTTCAATCCACGCGCCCCGGGCGGGGCGCGACGGCATCGGCGCTGTAGACGATCATGTTCGTGGTGTTTCAATCCACGCGCCCCGGGCGGGGCGCGACAACCGAAACCGGACAGCTGTTCGGCAAGTGTGGAGTTTCAATCCACGCGCCCCGGGCGGGGCGCGACGGCCAACGAGCTGGAATCCATCGATCCGGTGATGTTTCAATCCACGCGCCCCGGGCGGGGCGCGACATCAGCAGAGCGATGATCTGCTGGCTTATGATGTGTTTCAATCCACGCGCCCCGGGCGGGGCGCGACTAACTGTGTGCTGGCAACTGAATCCGGAACCGAAGTTTCAATCCACGCGCCCCGGGCGGGGCGCGACCAAGGTCTAATTTACACGGCATCGATGTTGTATGTTTCAATCCACGCGCCCCGGGCGGGGCGCGACGTGTGGCTCTCCACGTATTAAATATAACCATAAGTTTCAATCCACGCGCCCCGGGCGGGGCGCGACCCAAGTGCTACGCATCCGACCGAGACGATACACTGTTTCAATCCACGCGCCCCGGGCGGGGCGCGACATGAATACCCATTCATCGGTTTTAACGAGCTTACGTTTCAATCCACGCGCCCCGGGCGGGGCGCGACCAGTGGGTCCGAATGTTGGGAGCTTCGTGGTGAAGTTTCAATCCACGCGCCCCGGGCGGGGCGCGACTGCTTAACGAAAAATACTCATTTTTGACAGATGATGTTTCAATCCACGCGCCCCGGGCGGGGCGCGACTTCCAGATTTCCGGCCTTGCGGCCAATGAGCGCGTTTCAATCCACGCGCCCCGGGCGGGGCGCGACCACGTTCAGCGGCGCGATGGAAATTGATGGTGTGGTTTCAATCCACGCGCCCCGGGCGGGGCGCGACAGAAACGCGACCGACGGCCTGACAGCCACGTTGGTTTCAATCCACGCGCCCCGGGCGGGGCGCGACTTGACTTCTGCCGCGTCGATTGATACCACTTCGGGTTTCAATCCACGCGCCCCGGGCGGGGCGCGACACTTCGAAAATGCAGACCTGTATGAGAAGTTCGTGTTTCAATCCACGCGCCCCGGGCGGGGCGCGACTGCCCATCTGCTGGACCTTCGCATACTTGAGACTGTTTCAATCCACGCGCCCCGGGCGGGGCGCGACAACCTATGCGAATCTGGCTCAAACCGTTTTCGCGTTTCAATCCACGCGCCCCGGGCGGGGCGCGACAATCCGTTTGCGTCGATAATTCGAACTGAAGGAGTTTCAATCCACGCGCCCCGGGCGGGGCGCGACGTTCCGGAGCGTTTTGAAACTAGCAATTATTTGTTTCAATCCACGCGCCCCGGGCGGGGCGCGACGTCTTCAGCTTGTGATTTTCGTGTTTCCATTCTCGTTTCAATCCACGCGCCCCGGGCGGGGCGCGACTTTTCGTTACATTTAAGGATTTCCGGCCATGGTGTTTCAATCCACGCGCCCCGGGCGGGGCGCGACTTTCGATGTTTACCGATTTGACCCCAAGCTACCTAGTTTCAATCCACGCGCCCCGGGCGGGGCGCGACCAAAATGGTCACGGCGTCGGGCTCGTTGTCGTATGTTTCAATCCACGCGCCCCGGGCGGGGCGCGACGATGTTGGTTGGATCATTGGCAATAAATCAAATGTTTCAATCCACGCGCCCCGGGCGGGGCGCGACCTGTTCAAAATGCGCTTGATAATCAGGGAATTGTTTCAATCCACGCGCCCCGGGCGGGGCGCGACGTTTTCGCTTGCATGTCGTTATCAAAAGTAATATGTTTCAATCCACGCGCCCCGGGCGGGGCGCGACCTTTTGGTAAAACGTCAAAGCGTCATCCGTTACGTTTCAATCCACGCGCCCCGGGCGGGGCGCGACGGTGTGTTTGTAATGCGTTGCAGAGGCGGAGTCAACGGTATCATTTTCGCGAACCCTGTTGTTCTCGTTCCATTTCTATTCGGTTGTCAATGAGCAGAGGAAGAAGGATCAATCATTTCGGGGCTTTTCTTCATTTGCGAACCTCCGGGGAATTTCAAGGAGGCTTGGGGTTCGCAGAACATTCCTGGGCCCCGTTTCGTCGTGCGGCGGCGTTACGGCCTCATATAATCAGCGTTCCACTTTCCAGATTGAGGGTTTCTTTGTTTCCGTGATGCTCGACTTTATTTTCCCAGTTTTTACCAAGAAAGTAGAAACGAAGAGAGTCCTCTTCCGGTTTGTAGAGGCGGAGCAGTTCAGCGCGAAGGGCCGTCCACTGCGCGGGATCAATCAGGCATTCAAAGACGGAATTCTGAACGCGCTGCCCATAGTTCAAACAGGTTTTCGCAATGCGGGCGAGGCGTCGCTGTCCGGGTTTGTTAATGGTGGATACGTCATAAGTAATCAATACGAGCATGGTGTTCTCCGGCTTTTTTCAAACTTCAGGTTTCAGATTTCCGTCTTATTTCCAGATAAACGGCGGATAGGCTTCGAGATCACCGCGCAGATGGCGGGCGAGCAGCTGGGCCTGCAGATGCGGCAACAGGCCGACTTTGCATTTTTCGCCGAGATAGGGATGCGTGATTTCTTCCTGCTTTCGTTTCTGCCAGGCGGTGAGCAGGGTTTTGCGGGCGGAGTCGGACATGGAAACGGCACCGCCGGCGGAGTCATTAAAATCCTTGGGCTGAATCTGGCGGCGATTGATGAGCGAAAGCACCAAACGGTCGGCCATGACGGCACGGAATTCTTCCATCAGATCAAGGGCCAGCGACGGACGCCCCGGGCGATCGGTATGGAGATAGCCCACGCAGGGATCGAGCCCAACACCTTCAAGCGCAGAGCGGCAGTCGTGCACGAGCAAGGTATAAGAGAACGACAACAGCGCATTAACCGGATCCGTGGGCGGGCGGCGGTTCCGGCCAGAAAAGACAAAGGCTTCTTCTTTGGCGGTGATGAGCTGCGGAAAAGCCGCGAAGTACGAGGCAGCGGCTTCGCCTTCATTGCCGCGCAGCTCATCGATCGGCATGAGCCGTTCCAATCGCTGGAGATATTGGGTGAGGCGGCTTTGGGATTTTTCCAATGTCTGGAAGCCTCCTTTGTCGGCATGATCGCGCTGAGCGCGGCGAAGCACAGCACGGGCGTTGGCCAGCTTGCCCATGAGCATATTCCGGGCAATGGCGGCCGCGGCTTCAGCTTGATCGGCCACCCGATATTGTTCGCGGCGCAGCAGCACATTGCCGGAAACCGGCCCTTGAATACGGGCGAGGAATTTTCCGTATTGGGAAAGGAAGCTCACGGCCACATTGCTTTCCGCGCAGTGATGCATCAGAAAGGGACTCATGGAAACGGCACCGAAACAGACGATACCATCGAGCGTATGCACGGGCACGCGCAACCGGGTTTCTTTTTCCACATTCACCGCAACGGATTGCCCTTCTTTATGGAGATAAGCATTCTGGGTGGTGACGTAGAGCGTATTAAGATGTTTCTTCACGGAGGGCCTCCTTGAGATAGGTGGAAACAGAACGGTGCTTTTTCGGCATACAGATTTCGAACAGGGAACAGGCGGCGCACTTTTTCTCGTTGTATTCTGCGGGCGGCGTTTTGCCGGACGCCATCAGCTCGTGCAGGCACCGGGCCGTTTCCTCGGTTTCGGCGCGCAGTTCGGGCGTAAATTCCACCGGTTGACGCCGCCGCGGTGTGCCATAGAAAATGGCCCCCTCCCCGATTTCAACATCCATCATTTCTTCGAGACAAAGCGCCTGCGCACAGAGCTGCACCCAGTCGCAATGCGTCGGTTTCGGGCGGCCGCGTTTGTGCTCAACGGGATAGACTTTGTCGGCATGGAATTCAACCACATCGGCCTTGCCAATCAGTCCCTGTTTCAGGGAACGCAACAGCGTGGCATATTCATAGCGAATACCATCGCGCGTTTCATGCTCCGGCCGGTCCACCCGATCGTGCTGCGCGCGGCCCTCGGCGGTGAAGCGGTTTTCCGTCCACTGCTGCTCCAGATGAATCAGCGCGCATTGCCTCGGACAATAGATATAATGCTGCAACGCCGAAAGCGGCAACAGATCGCTATCGGAATAGGTCATTTCAACTTCTCCAGTTTGGCCAACAGCGTTTCCCGCATACAGGATTTGTCATCCGGATAGAGCGAAACCAGTTTCTTGCCCTGTTGCTGATAGAGCTTCTGCTTCTTCAGCATCCCGATTTTATAGTCTGCCGTGTCCATGCCCCAATACTCAATATAGACATCGAGTTCCGGCAAATAGAAGTCGGGGCGAATGGCGTAGCCATCGAGAATCCGAAAACGTTCGTCATAGCGATAACCGATGCTTTCAGCTGCAAGAACTTCAGCAATCATCTGTTCCCCTTTCGACTGCACCCAGGTGCCATCCTTTGTGCGAATCTTTTTCTGCAGCTCCACCTTGGTTTCAAAATTGCGCCGATCCATAAACACCTCGTCAAAGCAGTGATCGCAAAACGCACGCTGAAAGGCCCTTTGCGATCGGACATATTCATCGTGCTCCAGTTCCACCCCGCACCGTTTGCAGCAATGCACCACACTCCGCTCCGCAATCTCCACCGCCGTACGAATCTGCTTACCCGCCGCCACCACGCTCCGCTTCACATAATCCTTTTCCACCGGACTTCGGTAGAGATCGCGCAAATCCGGCAGCACATCTTTCGCCGCAGCCCCGAATGCCCCCAACGCCTTGGCCGAATACTGCCGAACCTGCGGATGTGCATCCTGTAACAATGGATGAAGCACCTTCACCGCCGGTCCGGCAGACACAATCTCCGCCAGCTTACCGAGGGCCGAAGCTGCCAACCGCCGAACCAACGGCGATTCCGAATGCACCAACTCCACTAATTCATCAAACGCATCCGCCGAGGCGCTGTTCCCCAACTCCGTCGCCCGTGCCGCCAACTTCTTCTCGTTGGAAAGGTGCATTCAACTCCCCCTGACTTCTTCCGACTCCGAGAACTCTCCACCGCGTCGACGGCCGTAATCAGTCACCGACGCCATAGAGGTCGCCTGCTTTAAAGCATCTCAATCAGCTCCACGCCATCCGGTGCGTCGCCGATCGACACCGTGTAGTCCGCAAATGAACGCGGCGGTTTCTCGCCGCAGTTCTTTTCCACCGTCACCAGATTAAACAGCTTCTGCGCCGGGGCATTTCCGAGTTCGGAAGCGTGCTTGAAAACGATCAGTTTCTGCGGAGCCATTTCACCACGCGCGGCGGAGCGGTCGTGATCGAACATATTAATCAGCGCATTCCAGAACAGTTCAAGGTCCTCCTCGGAGAACCCCGTCTGCTTCGCCAACGGCGCAGAGATAAAGCCATGCACTTCGTAGAGACCGTAGGGGATAGTGAACTTGCGCCCCATGGTTCGGTTGTCGCCCTTCTGCTTTTCGGCCTCAGCTTCCGTCGCAACCGCCATGCGCGTGATGGTGTGCTCTCCGGTAAAAATGCGGTCCTTACTGCGGGCAAATCCCAGTTGAACCGGGCCGCGCACCTGGCCGGCATTTTTCCCGGTGCTCATGACCGCGCCAAAGGTACGGATATCAAAATAATTTCTGCACATGAACTGACGGGCCGCCTCGGTTTTATCGCCCGGTTTTTCCTTATTTGCCACGAAATCATCTTCATGCGCAGCATCAATCATCGTATTGAGGATGCCCTTTTCCTTAATGAAAATTTTCATCTCCGGCTTATCGCCCTGCGTCAGCTGAATATAGTTGCGCACCTTACGTTTCAGGCAAACATCCGTGACGAGACCATTGCCTGTTTCCGGATCGACGCGCGGCAGATTGCCCGCGTCCGGATCGCCATTAGGGTTTCCGTCCTTTACGTCGAACAGCAGTACGAATTCATATCGATTATTAATGGGATTACTCATTACACTTCTCCTTCAATTTCTTTTTTGGTGAAAAAATCCTGACGCTGATGATAGTAGCCGACGGCGAAACGCGCCTGCTCTTCCAAGGTCAACTGGTTGCGAATTCCTGATGCGGGAATCAGGTCGTAAACTTCCTGCTTCAAACGCTCGTACCACACGATGGATTGACCGCCATTTCGGATCTTCGCGAGATGATGAATCGAAAGTTCATCCAATCGCTTAAACGTGATCTGCGGAGAACTGGTCGCGGCGCCGAAATAGGTATCGCGAATCGTTTTATTAATTCCCGGCTGCGCTTTCTCCTGAATACGTTCGAGCACAGCGAATAAGCGCCCCAACACATAGCCCATGTCGTCATATGTTTTATCCAATGCCACTGAGACCTCCTGGTTAGTTAAATTTGGAAACTGCGCGTTTCGCACTAAACACGCCTTAATGATTGAAACCCGTGCGTATGTAACGCGCTGCTCCGCCTTGCAGCGCCGAACCGCGTTCGAAAGCAGCGTACGCGGATAATTTCCACCCATGAAAACTGCACGCGCAAAATCACCCGCAATATTCGGCGGCAGATTATCGATCTTCCCTTCCGTAGCGGTGGAGCTGAGCAGTTGTAAGAGCGAAAGGAACTCGGGATCCCGTTTTGACCGAACCATTTCAATTTCTTCGAAGAAACGAGCCATACGCTCTTTGATCTGCTTCAAATTACCTTCATACCAAAACCGAATCGAAATACGTGCGGCATTGGGAGCGAGACCCAATACATAAAAGGGGCGCATCTCGTCCTCCGCCGGAACACCGCTTTTGACTGAACGAAGCAGGGAACGGATTTTATCGTACTTCACTGCCTCTTCGCCTTTTTGGGGCTGTTCAAAGCAGGAAATAAAGGTCTGTTCGAAATCTGAGGGATCTCTTGCCCAGAAGACCGTGCTCGCGTCGCCCACCTGCATCCGCTGCCGATCGCTCGCCAACAGATAATTCAGCGCAGTCGTGTAGGCGAACTCCGCCTGCTTTCCAATGGGTGCATTATGCCCCTGCTTCTTCCCGAATGAACTCACGGCATCCAAATTGAACGAGACGATATTGGCTCCGGATGATTGTGCTCCCCACACCCCTTTGATGGCCGTATGCAGCTCCGCCAGTTCATCGGGTTCGCCCCGCACCGCACACACCTGTCCGCCTGTAGATGGTTTCGCCTGCTCAACAATCGCCCGAACCACTGCCGGGCGTTGACAAATCATCTCACCATCTTCAAGCGCGAAGGTCAGATTTCCCCCGCTCGCTTCCACCTCTTGCCACAGCGGATGCGCGAACAACACATCAAATTCAGCAGTTCGCAAAAAAGCCAATACCGCCCGAATGCCAGCGTCATCACAGCCTTCAAAGGTCTTTTCAATTTCCTCAATAAAAGCCGCGTACTGTTTGGGCAAGCGTGCCTTCATCTTCGCCAACTCTTTTTTGGATTTGGAGAGGTCGAGCCGCTTCGCTGCGCCCTTTCCACGATAGGCCAACTTCGCTTTCTTATCGGAGCGCAATAAATGGCCCAGCGCGTAGGGTGCGGTGTCCCACAATAGATTCGCCGCGACTCCGACAGTCCGCTTGACGCCCTTTGGAACACGCGTCATTCGGCCCTGCTTCTTTTTTCCAGTTCCTTCCCGCAAATCCCAAAGTGCACTGAAGGTACCTTGTTCTGTAAGCAGAATTAAAAAATCGATCTTCTTCTGCTCAAACCCCAAAGGCGCAATATTGATCTTCGGATCATGCAGTAACCGATCGTAATATTGAGCTAATGCCTGCAGAATCATGACCGCACCTCCACGTCCCTCAAGTCCAATGATCCGTTCACGAGTTGCGCATGAAAAAACTGAGGCATCGGCTCCTTTCCGCGATAATCCAAATCGTAGAGCATCCACCCCAAATCGCGTGTTTCCTGAATTGGCTCAGGCAGCTCATCCTTCAACCCAATCAATTCAAAGTCGACGGGGAATTCGCGGCAGCCGAAATAAGGTTGCTGAAAACATTGGCCCTGCGACGCCCGCCGCAAAAACATCTGCTCGAATTTAGTCACCGTATCGTCAGCGCCTGCCTTTGCTGTCATTTCAAAGTCAGCATGAAGCACATATTCGACATGCTTCAGAAAAAGGCCCGCACGTTGTTGGCGCTCCTTTTCAACAAAGAGTTCCAACGGCTTATGCCGTCCGCCCGCCATATGACCCGCTGAGGGCTTACCCATCTTTTTGCCCACTTCATTGCGCCGCACGGATTCCCACTTTACCGGTTTAAGTACATCGATCTGCCGAATATTCCACTGGATCGCGGGTTTCCACAGAATCGCTTCGAAGATACCGCGCGCCGCCGATGGCGTAATCACATCATACGACACGCGCTCCACTTTCATTTCCGGACGGGTGAAGCAGGCGTTTTCGCCGCTCACTCGCAACCGGAAGGGTTTACTTTTTTTCATCATCATTTCTCCAATCAAATTGTTTCCCAACCAGAGCGAATTTCATCACAAGCAGCCTGAATATCGCGTTTCCGTTTTACGAAGGATTTTGGAGCAAATCGTAAATTTCCATCGTGAATATCTAAAACAATACATTTCTTGGGATCGACATTTTTCACCCCAATTTCTTCCTCCAAATAAAGCCGTAAAATCAGTGCCACATAATCACTCCCAACATCTCCTAGAGGAACAGACTTCGAAAAATGAAATTTCACAGCCCCGACAACCTCGGAGTCATCGGCATTCTCAAGCAAAAGATCTGGTCGTACTGAAATCATCACTCCATTTAAATCCATGGCCATACTGGAAAAGGAACTCACACTGTTGACTCTCCCCGGAAAACTAAAATCTTCGTAATTAGCCAAGAATGCTTCTATTGCACCTGCCGAACATCCCTTGACGCGGTTCTGATATTCCCTGCCATCAGAGCCATCATGCAAAACCGCTAATTTATCGAAAAGCTGAGGTAACGCCCATTCACCGGAAATATACTTACTCAGAGCATTTTGAGCAGGCCGATAGTAAGCAGCCTTAAACTTCTTTGGACTTTTCTGATCCTTAATGATCTGACGTCTCCGGCTAACTGTTGCATTCATGTACTCGCCAAGTTTATTTGCACTAATTCTCGGAATCTCATTCATATCAACACCTCCTATCGGCTCGTTGTTAAAAAACAAATAGCCCCTTCGGCACCCCGCGTCAAAAACTTTTTTCCATAACCTTTTATATTAGTATATGACAATTTCAATTTTCCTTGCACAGCTCTAACGTCCCGTGCAACCTCCACATTGCCGTTCTTATTGAACGTGGATTGAAACCATAAACTGAATATATTCAGTAATTCGGGCGGCCTTCGGGCCGCCTTTTTCATATGACTAATTCCTCCGAATTAAAGCTTTCAATCGAGTCGGGCGGAATGAATCCGAAACGTTCGTCGTAGAGTTGCCTGGTATGCAGAAAAACCATTCCTTCGAATCCTTCCACGGGCCGCGCGTAATCCTGATCCACCAATTGATCCACCACGCGCTTGGAAATATTGACGGTATAGCGCTGCAGTTTCCGGCAGATGGCTTTGGCTTCCCATTTGCGCGTCAATAGCTGATCGACCAGCTCCGACGCTTCGCGGAAAGGCATAATGACGGGAAGCTGCCAATCGGAATCAATGAGACGGAAACGTTCTGCGGCGGTTTGGAAGCGGATCGCGGCTGTCTCATTCGGCAAGAGCTCACGGATGCCTTTTTGATCGAGCGCCTGCGTCCCTTTCATAAAAAAGTATTGCTTGAAATAGGCGCGGAATGTTTCCGGCAAAAAGATGCGGTTCAAACGGTCGGGTTTCAAATAGTTCAGCGCGAGCGATGCGGCGGGCTTTACGTAGTCGGGCTGTTTTCCCGGCATAAAAACGACCGTGCGGCCCATTTTCAGTTTTCCTTCGCGATTGCATCGTCCGGCGGCTTGAGCAATGGAGTCGAGTCCGGCCAATGCGCGGTAGACCACCGGAAAATCGAGATCAACCCCCGCTTCGACCAATGACGTGCTGATCACCAACAGGTGCTCACCGCACTTCAACCGTTGGCGAATCTCCGAGAGCACCTCGAACCGGTGCGCCGCGCAAAGGTTGGTCGAAAGATGAATGGTATTTTCCCCAGGAAGCCGCTCGGCAAGTGCCCGCGCATCCGCCTTGCGGTTTACAATGCAGAGTAACGAACTGCATTCCGCTTTTAACTGATCGGCCAACACAGCGAGATCAACCGGGTTCAATTCATTGAGCACTTCCACCTGAACGCGCGCAAGTTGCTGACTCAATGCATTCGGTTTGTCGATAATTTCAGTGACCTGCTTAAAACCTTCGGTGAATTCAAAATCAAACGACTTAGTTTCCGTGAGCACGGGCTGCGTAGCGGTGCAAAGCACAGGCGTGACACCGTAGTGCCGAGCCAATTCTCGAATCGCGAACACACAGGGCCGCAGAAATGCGGGCGGCAAACATTGCGCTTCATCAAAAATCACCACGCTGTTCGCAATATTATGCAACTTGCGGCACCGGCTGCTCCGGTTCGCATACAACGACTCGAAAAACTGGACGTTCGTCGTCACCACAATGGGCGCATCCCAGTTTTCCATCGCGAGTCGTGCGCGTTTTTCCGCGATTTCCTGATCGTCGTCAAAAACCAGATTCGAATGATGTTCCAGTACGGCATCCTCGAAACCAGGAATTGAACGAAACACTTCAGCGGTTTGCTCAATGATGCTCGTGTAGGGAATCACATAAATGATGCGGCGCTTTTGGTGCTTCACTGCGTGCCGCAGCGCAAATGCCAGCGACGCCAGCGTCTTTCCGCCGCCCGTCGGAACCGTCAGTGAAAATGCGCCCGCTTGCTCAGCAGCGGCGCGGCACTGTGCCAACACCTGCGCCCGGCATTGATTCACCGTACCTTCCGCTCCATCGAATCGTGCCATATGCGCATCGAAACAAGATAACAGCTCTTCCATGCTCGCGGGATTGTTTGGACGTGCGGCCTTACGCGATGCATCCATGAACGCTTCCGTATCGAGAAAATCGGCATCCACCAAACAAGAGTACAACATGCGGACAAAAAACGCCTGATCCGGATACCGATCTGCATTCGCAAACATTGGCGGCTTTACGGGCGGTATTTGGTCCAAAATTATCGCAGGAACATTCGACAACACGTCATTGGATTTTTCAGGATGGCGCATCTTCGGTTCCAGCGCCTTTCCTCCGGCATCCCCGGCGCCGTAATCAGCCAACCCGGCGTGGTGCCCCATAATCAGCCACGAAAAAATTACATCCATCCCACGCCATTCTTTAAGTGAAACCAAATGCCCACCCGCCTCGGAATGGACAACGCGAATACTTTCCCCTTTCAGCTTACGCTGGAAGTCCGGATGATATTTGCCTAAATCATGCCAGAGTCCGGCGAGCCGCGCCCATTCCTCGCCGCCGAAGGGGCGGGCAAATTGTGCTGCGAGTTCGGCGACTTGCTCTAAATGGTCTTCGAGCGGTTGCCAACGGGAAGGATCCTCGGTATTACTATGTGCGTAATAGTTCATAGATGAACCATTCTATCTTTTACATTATTAATCTCAAACAATACCTACTACTCTTTTGAAGAAGGCGACTGATGAACTCCTGTTTTGAAGAAAAAGAAGACTCGATCATTCTGAATATCCGGGTGGTGCCGCGGGCATCGAAGGACGGTTTGGCGGGGTTACTGGGCGATGCGCTTAAAATACGGATTCAGGCTCCGCCGGTGGATGGAAAGGCAAATGCCTATCTGATTAAATTTCTTTCCAAGCATTGGAAGATTCCGCGCAACAGCCTGGAGATTCTTTCGGGCGAGACGGGGCGCAATAAACGCGTACGGATTTTCAACCCGACGGACGAAATACGGGCCGAGTTGTTGTCATTCGCTGAGGAGTAGGCTAACTATATCGCCCATGAAAGGTACTACTTTAATTTTATCCGCACTTTTGCTGCTTTCCGGCTGCTCCAAACAGGAGCAGAAAAACGAAAAGCCCATTCTCTTCGTGAGCATTCAGCCGCAGGCCGGTTTGCTGAAATCGCTGGTGGGCGACCGCGCCGATGTCCGCACGCTGGTCGGCGAAGGGCAGTCGCCGCATTCGTATGAGCCGACGGCGCGCCAGCTGGCCGCGCTGGGCGAAGCTGAAATGCTGTTTACAATCGGCGTTCCGTTTGAAAAGTCGCTCCTGAAAAAGATCGAACCGCTCTACCCGGATCTTCCAATCATTGGAACGGATACGCAGATTGAGAAACGGTCGATGCCGCACGAACACCATGGCGAACATTGTGATCACGATCATGGCGAAAAAGATCCGCATGTCTGGCTCAGCGCGAATAATGCCCAGCAGATTGCCTCTGCCATGTTCCAAAGCCTGGAAGCCGAGGGGTTGGCCGATCCGAATGCCTACACGAATTTAATCCAGACGCTGGAAACGCTGGATGCCACCACACGGGAGCAGCTCGCGCCGTATAAAGGGAAACGCTTTTATGTCTTCCACCCTTCGTTCGGTTATTTTGCAGATCGGTACGGACTGGTTGAAGTACCGATTGAACTGGATGGAAAGTCACCGTCGCCCCGTCAGCTGGGGGATTTGATTGAAGCGGCGCAGGTGGATGGGGTGAATGTGATTTTTGTGCAAAAGCAGTTCCCGATTGAAAGTGCCAACGCCGTGGCCGATGCAATCGGCGGCTCGGTGGTACAACTCAACCCGCTGGATGAAGATGTTGTTGCCAACCTGCAGCAAATCGCGGATGCTCTTTCCTCGTCGTATAATTAACAAGAATTAACCACGGAATACACAGAAGACACGGAATGCGGACTGATCTGGTTTCAGTGCATTCTGTGTATTCCGTGGTTCAGCATTCATGAATAATCCCATCCAGATTGATAATTTAAACTTTTCCTACGGCCCGGTATCCGTATTGGAAAACGCACAGCTTTCGCTGGGCGAGCGCGAATTCGTATCGATTGTCGGCCCGAACGGCGGCGGAAAAACGACGTTGCTTAAAATTATTCTGGGCTTGTTGGAGCCGCAATCGGGGACAGTTTCTGTTTTCGGCAACGTTCCTGCGGCGGGAAGAAAATGGATCGGCTATCTGGCGCAATATGCCAACCTCGATGCCCAGTTTCCCGTCACGGCACTGGATGTGGTTTTGATGGGACGGCTGGGTAAAACCCGCCATTTGGGGTTTTATACAAAAACTGATCGTGCGGCCGCGCACGCCATGCTGGAGCGTGTGGGACTCGGCGATCTGCATAAACGCCCGTTGAATGCCCTTTCCGGCGGACAGAAACAGCGGGTGCTGATTGCGCGTGCGCTGGTTTCCGAACCGAAGCTGCTGCTGCTCGATGAACCGACTTCCAGTCTCGATGATTATGTGGAACAGGAGCTGTTTGATTTGCTGAGAGAGCTGAATAAGGAATTAACCATTGTGGTGGTTTCGCACGATGTGGCCTATGTTTCGCGCTACGTTGAAAAAGTGATCTGTGTGAACCGTGCGGTGCACACCCACCCGGTCTGCGAAATCGACGAAAATCTGATTCACGATATGTACGGTGCGCACGTTCACGCCGTCCGACACGATCAGGAGCATGGCTGATGGCTGAATTTTTCCAGGCCTTATTCCAACACAGTTTTCTGCAGCACGCCTTGCTGGCCGGACTGCTGGTGAGTGTTTCCTGCGGCATTGTCGGCACCTATGTGGTGACGCGGCGCATCACTTATCTCGCCGGCGGTATTGCACACTGCGTGCTCGGCGGCATGGGCTTTGCCCGCTATATGCAGGTGGTGCACGAATGGACGTTTTTCACTCCGATGTTCGGTGCCATGCTGGCCGCCTTGCTTGCCGCCTTCATCATCGGCTGGGTGAACATGAAAGCCAAAGAACGCATCGATACGGTGATCAGTGCCTTCTGGGGCATGGGCATGGCGATCGGCATTCTGTTTATTGCCAAAACGCCGGGCTACGGCGAAGACCTGATGTCGTACCTGTTCGGAAATATTCTGCTTGTTTCACAGAAAGACCTGCTCGCAATTGCCGGGCTCGACCTGTTTATTGCGGCCACCGCCCTGCTCTTTCATAAACAGTTTGTGGCCGTCTGCTTTGATGAGGAGTTTGCGCGGTTGCGCGGAATCAATACCCAGTTTTTCTATTTCCTGATGCTGGCTCTCACTGCGCTGACCGTGGTTTTAATGGTTTCCATTGTGGGCATTGTGATGGTGATTGTGATGCTGACCCTGCCGGCCGCAATTGCCGGGCGGTTCTGCCTGCGCATGGGCAGCATGATGGCACTGGCCGCCGGACTCTGCGCCATCCTGACTTTCGGCGGACTGGCGATCAGCTACGATCCCGATCTGCCGGCCGGAGCAACCATCATTGTACTGACCGGCGTTGCCTACCTGATTTCGTTGCTGTTTAAAAAGCGGTAATTTCTCAACCCCGACGTTCTCAGCATGATTGGTCTGCAGCTCTTTTCGCCGAAATCCCTTTATTTTCAGTCCTGCTGAATTTAAGTCGAGATATGGTATGTCATCTGCTTTTAGGTTCGGGATGAAAATTAAAGGAGAAATGAAGCATGGCTGATCGTATTGGAAAAAACCGTATTGCTTCAGTTTCATTCGGATCGCCCTGCTCTTACGAACTTTCAGGCGATCAGATTATTGTTCGTTTTCTGGGCCTGATCCCGATTAACAAAGTACATCTCGGTGCCGTACATTATCTCCGCCTGGCCACGCGTCATGAGGTTACTCCGCTCTACTTCTTACTGAACTGGCCGCAGATGCTGCTGGCCAGCCATCGCTCGGTCTGTCCGGTTTATATTCTGCAAACCCGCAAGGGACAGAAGCTTTTCCTGAAAATGACCGGCGGTTCTCACTTCAGATTACGCCAGGCCATTTCCCGCCATAGCGACCGCCGGTGCCACCAGATGGCCGCTTGAAAGGAAGCGCAGAACTAAACACCTTCCCCGCAGAAAAATAAAAAAAGCCGGGCAAACCCGGCTTTCTTCATGATCCGCATTCAGGCTGATCAGAATTCCACAGAAACAGCCGCATACAGGCGCGCTTCTTCCGGAATTTCCGTTCCTTCATATTCGGCATTGGCTCCGATAGAATAGGCTCCGCCTACATCCAGCCGCATGGCCCAGAGATTCACCCCGACACCTGCCGTGGCCACCCAGTCCTGCCACTCGGCGGCCAGATTGTTGTATGCCCCCAGACGCAGGGCCAGCAGCCAAAGATCCAGTTCCCCGCCGAACGACAGGCGCTGAATATTATAGTTTTTGAGCAGGGTTCCGGTTTCGAGCACATCATAGCTCATTTCAAGCATGAACCGCTTGGAAGGAATAAAAGCCATGCCCAGCGTCACCTGTGGATCCATCGTATAATCAGGCACGTCAATCGCCACCGTATCGATTACAGTTCCGGCATCGTTCTTAATCTCAATCGTGTCATTGAACCCTTTAAAAGTCGGTGCATTAATATTATGCGCCACCACACCGAACTGCAGCATTTTCATGCGATACAGCGCCCCGAGATCCAGGCCGAAATTAAAGGAGGCTTCTGTATTTTCCTCCAGATTGTCTGCGGCGGATTCGAAGGGATCATCGCTCAGCACCTGCACCTTCGTTCCGGTCACGGTGCCATACATCCCCTTGGCCGTAATACCGATCGAAAAATTGTCGTTGAAGGCATACCCATAACTGATCGGCACTTCAACCAGGCCGAAACCCCGGGCCGTTACCGTACTTTTATTGTTTTCAATGCTGGAGCTGGTCGGATCATCCGGATCCTGATTATAGGTCACCTGATTGGCCATAAAAACGGAGTCATCAATATTCTGCTCCGTCACAACCCCTTCATTTTTAAGCTGGGTATACTGATAGTCGATATACTTCGCAGCATTTTGACCGCTTACACCATTTGTCGAAATATTTAACGCATTGGCAGAAATCGTTTGAAAGTTCCACGTTCCCGGATTAAACCCGACACTGGATGCAGCCACATTGATGGCGGCAATGAATTCGGCCTCCGACTGCTCCACCCCGAGATTGGCGGTATCGAGATAGTCTACAAATCCTGCGGCCTCGCCAAATGCCCGAATGCCGAATCCGATCTTGCCGATTCGGAAATTCATGCCCGCCGTGGTATCCACATAAAAGGCATTGTCCGGATTGCCGGCCAGCCCGTAAAGCGCACTTCCGACTAACAGCATGGATTCCACGCCCTCCGTTGTGCCGGCCAGACCTTCACCATCAAAAGAGTCCCCGTCAATCAGACCGATCTGCGTGATATACTCCGGCATATCTTCGGTCATGGTATATCCAACACCAATCCCCAACAGATTCCAGCCCCAATCATTTTCCGCAAGATGGGCATTATCCACCCGTGCCCGCTCTGGAATTATATCCCCCATTGTAATGTCATATGTAATGTTGGTAGTCGGAATCAGGGCACTTACAACCGTATTGGTTTCCGCTCCATCCGAGGCCGTCGCAACAGAATTGGTATCGTCTGGCGCAGCAACCCCGGCCACCACATTCGTTACGGCATTCGTCACCGCCCCCTGTACCGGATCCGGATCGCGACTGAAAAAACCAAACGCGGCTGGATTCTGCCACTGTGCAGAGGAGTCATTCACCGTGGCCACACCGGCTCCGCCCATCCCTTGAGCACGATGCCCCACAAACGCCGCGTGCTCTGCCAGCACCTGCTGCGCTGCCATTATTCCGAATAATCCAACCCCGAGTCTTAAGACGAATTTTGCTTTCATTTCTTTTCTCCCTTCGTATTTACAACCTGCACTGTCTAATTCAATTAATTCATGACAATATTACTAACATTTAGAGTATAGCAAAAATCATACCTGCTCTGCCCATATGTCGTCCCGCACACGACGGACGCTAAAAAATACAGCCCCCGCTCGAGCTCGGTGCCTTAAACCGACAGGCTTCCTCCGCAACCCCATCAATTGATTTCATTTTTGTTGTTTTACAAAACTTTATATACATTTTTGACACCAAAAGTAGACCCAACAAATCAGCCTTATTTTTATAATACCCTGCTGCTTAATCGCTTACAAGCCTTTCATAAAAATGGCACACCCTATGCGATAAGGGACGCACATCTGAAACACTTTTGGTAACAAATCAACTGACGATGAAAACCTGCGAGAAAAACAATGAAAACGATCAGCCCGTTGAAGGGCATCAGAACCATTATCCGCTTCACACCTTTTTTCCGGGCATCCGCCTGGAACATGACTAACCGGTCGGAGTTCCATCGGACCGGAACAGGACCGGGATGCGTTCAGCACCCGGCACATATGCCCCCTCAAACTCAATCCTGCCAGCCGGGAAACAACTAATCCGCATATCGGCGTTTCGGATGGGTCAGTGGAATGTGAACAGCTTTAACTGCACATGATTTAACGCTGTTCTAGCAAAACAATAACCCCCGGAACACAGGCATCCTGAACGGTGTGCGTCGAAAGCAACCAGTTCCTCACACCGACCTTAAATTTTAAAATTCTTCTTTAAACAAAGGAAAATGCTATGAATGAAAAAATACTGAAAGAAAGCGAACGTGATAATTCACTAAGTAATGCCATGGCCAGAGGTGCGCTGATTTGGGCCCCCCTCTATTCCATAGGCGCCAGCACAATCAGCTATTACCTGATTGCAGATGACTCGGTTGGAGTTGTCCCGTTCAAAGAATTGATGCTGAGAAATCTGCTGATTATATCCCCGGCGATGATTATGGCGGAAGCGATAGGTATCGGCATTCGGGAAAAACTGAGCGCAAAACGTCCGTCGCGCAGACGGCGTAGAATGCGGTTTCGTTTCCCTAAAATGCCCGGGATTTCTTCACGTCGAAACAGCAACGGTTTGCGGCCGAAACACGCCTGATCAAATAGTTCTGTATAGACCAATAAAGGGTGATTGCTATGAATGCAAAGCATCGGAATAAGAACAGTAACACCTGGAAGGGAGCATCAGCTAAAGGTGCTTTAGTATGGGGTTCAGTTTATTCCACGGCATCATCAGGTGCGGCCTACATGTTGGCCCCGATGATGACCGGGAACTCACCGGCTTTTGGCGATATTTTCCTCGATTCGCTGGTGATCTTTCCCTCGGCAGGCGCGGCCCAGGGCTTGCTGATGTGGCGAATGAATAAGGCTAAGAATGGTGATCAGAACGAGCTCCTTAAATATACCAGCAAAGGTTCGGAAAAGCACAGACACCCGATCCGGGTGCACCATTCGCACTGATACTGCTGTAAAAAAGGCCCGTTTCACGGACCTTCCTGACCTTGGAACTTAGTCAGGGATGAATAAAACGGAAGGAGGCGATGGCCGTGGCAATACCCGTTAGGCAGCCCATGAAGACTTCGATCCGCGTATGTCCCAGCAACTCCTTCAGCTTAATTTCTGATAAATGGTGTTCCCGCAGCAGTTCATCAACAATCTGATTGAGCAGTTTGGCCTGTTCGCCAGCCGCTTTCCGAACACTCTGCGCATCGAACATTACCACCACCGCAAAAGCGGCACCCAATGCAAAAATGGGCGAGTCGAATCCTTCGCATAGACCGAGCGATGTTGCCAATGCGGAGGCCATGGCGGAATGCGCACTGGGCATCCCCCCCGTGCTGACCATATAACTGAAGTCCAATTTACGGGATTCAATGAGACAGTTCAGCATTTTGGCAAGCTGCGCCACCATCCATCCCAACAGAGCAGCCCAAAAACTGGCGTGAAGAACACTCATTATAGCGTTCCTGATTTACGGCCGCTCATGCACGTGGAAAACACCTGTGTATTCCTTCGATGTTGCTGTTTACTCTGCCGGAATTTCACTTGATTTTCCTCCTGAAAATTTATCCAACCGCCAGGTTGGGTCCGATAGCGGCCCCGTGAGACGGAGCTCGAAAAGTTTAAAGAAGGGATTCGTCAACATACGGATAACCCTGGTTAATCCTTTGTCACTCAATATCTGCAGCTGAACCTGCGCATTACATCCGGTTTTCTGATCAAAGGTCCCGCTGGCCTTTGCATTGAAAATATCACCTTCGAATGATGCATTCTCCGTGGAGAGCACTCCGCCATCCAGTTTAAAATTCATATTCAGGCGCGTAATTGAAAACGTTTTGAATCCCGGCAGCACCTTCCGCATTAAGTGAGAAAGCGATGAAAACAAAGGAATATCAGCAAGTTCGCCATCCACAATGGAAACCCGCCCCGCTCCGGTTGCGGTTTCATAGAAATTTTCACGCATATCGGCCTGTATGGCAGCCTGTGCTGAAACCTTTCCTTTTGTGTGCTCCCGGCAGGGCAGCTTCATATATTCCAGACATTGCTTGAAATCCACGCCGGACAAATCCGTCTTCAGAGTATACGGCATACCCTTCGACGCCGGATCGAGTTCAATGGAAAAGTCGCCGCTTCCCTGACCGCCATACAAGGTGAATTCCGCATCTGAAATAGAAATCAAAGGTCCCGCCCCTTTCACCGTGCCGGAAAATCCATCCAATGCAGCAATCGGTATTTCCAGTCGATCCGTTTCCACTTTCGCGCTGAAATCGGTTGCCAGCATGGTTTTCCAATCCAGCACACCCCGGGCTTTAAACTGCGTATTTCCAAAGGTCCTGACCTTATTTCCGAACAGATGAAACCCCGGGAAAACAGCATCCTCCAGCAAGGCCGGAGACAGCGTACCGAATGCATCGAATGTGGCCGTTGAATCAAAAAAGTTAATCGATGCCGTCCCCTTCATAAAATCAACACCGCTCATTGCAGCAATCGGTTCCAACCGCAACACACCGTTCGAATAATAACCCGACGTATTGAGCGAGCTCATCAGCCCTTCATGCAGGCGGACCTGATTCCCCATGCCGTGAATATTAATATAAAATGTGCTCCAATCCCTGTAATTCGCCCCCAGCTTCAGGTTGATCTTCGGCGGGTCTTCCGGGAACTTGAACCGCCCAATCGCATTGGTGGCCACCGGAACAAATGCAAGAGGCTTTAATAAAAGGTTCGGGTCTCCCGTTGCATCGGCCTCCACCCCGAACGTTTCCCGGTTGGCATCCCAAAAGACCCGGCCGCGAACTTCCCCTCCATGCATGGCACTACCCACCTCATCGGCCCGCTCCTCCTGCCCATGCACATTCGCATGCAGACCGGTGAGGTCCAGTAAGCCGTCCGTCCGATCAACATTACCGCGCACCGATTCAATCAGCAGTTCACAATAGGTTAAATCACGAATTGAAAACGTCCCGGAAATAGCATCAGGAAGATCTTCAAGCAAGGCCGGACCGAAACGCAGCGAAAACTGCGGCAGTTCGTCAAACTGAAGCTGCGCTTTCACCAGGAGATCCATGACCGACTGCGGTGCCAGCAACAGCAACTGTCGGGAAGTGATGGTGTTATTCAGATCGAGCTGAGCCAGCTTGGTTTTCAGGTCATAACCCCCGTTCATTTCCAGCGACTGACTGTTCCGGCTTACCCGGACCTTATCCAGCCGGAGTTCGGGATACGTATAGCACCCCTTCAATGCCAATGCATCGAACTCAACACCACGAACGGTTGTGCGATCCGCGTGAACAGAAAAATCGATAGAGCTCGCCGCAAAGTTTCCGGCATCAATCATAAACTGCAGATCCACCTCCGCGGCTCCATCCATTTTCACCTGCAGCAATCGATTTTCCAATGCCCGGAACTGCGCCGAACTGATATATACCGGAAGGACTGTTTTCTGAGCTGGCTCCTGATCCGCCGCCATACGCCTATCGGGCGACTGATCTTTCAACAGCACACCGCCCACCTTGAAATCAAGGCCAAGCCACGTCATTTCGCCATCGATAAATTCAACACGGTCCGGTTGGAATCCCAACGTCAGACTGATGCGGTCCACCCGGCGGCTTTTACTGTTTTCCGGCAGGCTGACACCCCAGTTAACCGAGGGGCTCAATTGAATATCGGAAGCATCAATCTCCAGTCTCCACTGTTTGGAGGCTGGATCGTCAATATCCACTTTCCGAACGAAAAGAACCTCTCTGGCCTGAAAGACGGGATGCAGATCGTCCGGGTTTTTACTGTAGTATGCAACATCCGAAGCTTTCCAGCCGCGAAGCGTAAGTATCACGCTCTCCACATCCACCGGAATACCGGCGGCATTAGCCCGTTTTACCAATTCTTTCAGAACAGGTCCCGGCACACCGTACAGTCGCAGAAAAACAAACCCGCAAATGAGCAGCACAGCCAGCAGACTCAGCAAACGAACCGAAAATCGAATCACGTTAAAAACGATTCGCGACACTCGTTTTCTGTCCGGCCGGAAACTCATCTATTCCACAGTGTCAGGAAGCCCCTCGACATCCTGAATCAGATTCGCCGTCAAAATATCCACCACGGGTTTTTCCAGATAAAAGATGACATCGCGCCCCTTAATCATGGAATAAAATCCATCGGTGGTTTCTCTGCCAACCAGCATGACCTGCCCCAGCCGATTTGTATCGGAAAGTCCCAGCTGAAGCTCCGCGCTTGGACGGGCCAGCCCGTAAATATCGAGATCCCGCGGATTATAAACCACAAAGTTGGATGCATCGACCCTGCGCAACCGGTTCAGCAGTTTATCCAGAGCTTTATCATTCACCCGAACATTTCCATTGGCAGAAACCGGAGCAAAAGCCCGATCCTCCATGCGCTCAATCACCTGAGGGGCTTCGCCCTCTTTCAGAAGGGTGATTTTGCTAATTCCATCCGGGTTCAAATTCAGAACACTCCGGCTCCTGTAAGCCAGGGGATCAATAATCGAAGTCGGCACCATCGGAAGATTAATCCGATAATAGGCCGGATCATCATCCCGTCGAATCAACAGGCCCTCTTTACTGCCCTGGGCATTTAAAATTTCAAGTCGGTTTGTGGTGCCGGTCTCCGCCGACCCGAATTCAAGAATCCATTCCACCGGAGCCGTAACCTCGTTCACATCAAACTCGGTAACAACCGCGTTAACCCATAACGTCACAAAATCAGAAATCGCTTTGGGTTCAGCATCCCAAACCATCGGACTGGTAATTTTCCAATCTCTGGAACCGTCATACGCCAGATCGAGCTGATTTTCGCCGCGCATAATCCGAATCGATGAAATACTGCCGGGCGGCACCGAAAGCACACCGGCATCGCGAAAGCGTTCCGCCGGAACATTCAGCAGCGGCAGAATATCGGCTGAAAGTGAAAAAACGGAGGTATCGTCAGCACGGCGCCCATACACATAACCCGGTCGGTCCGGAATATCATCGCCGATCACCAGCATACGCGAACTGCCATCCATCTGACCCAGCGAAATCTGACGGGTTTCACCCTGCAAACCGTAAATGGAAAAGTCGGACACATTATCCGCGATAAAATCGATGATGCGGAAGCGGTATAGTTTTTCGGCGTAGATATTCACTTCCTTCTCATCCGCCCGTGCCGCCACCGGTTGCTGAATACGCCAGCCTTCCTGCGGATCTTTCACCAACTGCACAAACCCCGACGGGCCGCGCACTTCAATACGGCGCACCCCTGCCGCATCGCCCGGAAACAGAATACGATCTCTCAGCAGGTCCGGAGTATCGGGAATGACATGCAGCAGTTTATCTGAAATGGTGAAAATATTTTCCGCATGCTCTGCTTTGGCGTAAACCATTTCTCCCAAAACCGTTTTGCGCCCGACCAGCCAGCTTTGCCGCCCCTGGTTATCCACTGCAGTAATTTTGACAGCCGGGTCCGTAAAACCGTATTCGGTCGAATCAATTCCCCGAATGGAGAGCTGTTTTCCGGTAATGGTTGTTCCTTTTCCCATGGAGTTCAGTCCGGATACCATGCGCTGAATCAACGCTTCATCTGCACGGCCGCTATGCCCTTCGCCATCGCCGGCCATCCAGACGCCGTTTTCCTTCACACACCGCACCACACCGTTGGACGACGCGAATTCGATGGACAGCAACGTTTGCGCATCCAGATTAAACAGACGAACCTGCTCCAAGCGTTTAGAGGCGTTCTTTGCACGCCAACTCTCCTGCGCCCAGATGAACGCACCTAGCACAATAATACAGATCAGGATGACTACCGTGGAACGATCCTTCATGGAACTCCTATTTTCTTCTGCGGAACCAGACCATCAGGCCGATTACCATGGCAACAGCAGGAATGCCTGTTACATTAATCCAGAAAAGTTGTCTCAGTTGCCGAGCGGAAACCGTCAGCTTAACTTCTTCAATCGGTTTGGGCGCAATGGCCATAAGCTCTTCACGATCCAGCAGCCAATTCAATGCGCTCATGAAAAGGTCTTCATTTCCGCCCACCAAATTTCCGTTTGTCACAAAATCCGAATCACCGAAAACAACAATGCGCGACGAACGGATCTGCACATCCAGCATCGTCTGCGATGCACCGCGTTCCACGGCCACACCGAGGGAGATCGGCCGGTTCGGATCATTCCCGCGCATATCGCCGGTTCCCTCATCAAACTTGGCGGTTGATTCCTCCACCTGCGTTTCAGACCAGCTTTTGTCCGAAGTGAAAAACAGCGGAACAGCCGTTGGGCGATCTTCCGAAACCACATCGCTCTCGACTTCCAGCGGCATGACAGAACGCGGGAGAATGAACTGAACAATCGAATTCATTTCCATACTGATGGGATGGGTATTATAGCGCCGGATGTGCACATCGCTTCCGCGCAGTGTATTTTCGGGATCGACCACAATATCGTTGCGCAGCGCAACTCCCCAACGGTTCAGCATCGGCTCCAGCCCGGTCTCTTTCAACGCATCGAGAAGCACCATGACCCGCCCGCTGCGATTGAGATAATCTTCGATCATCTCAATCTCAACCGCACTCATCATTTTAGTAGGGCCGGGAATGATCAGGGCGGCCGCATCGTCCGGAATCTGCTTCTCACCGCTGAGCATCAGTTCCTTCACTTCAACATTGTCCCGCAGCACAACCGTTCCAATCTTGGAATACCCCGACATCTGGTCAAAATCAGTAATGCGCTGCTCGCCGTGCCCGACCAGAAAATACACTATCGGAGCCTCTTCCTGCATCAATCCGTAAATGGCGCTGGAAAAGGCCTGCTCACCTTTAAATGCCGTGATGACGTATTCTTTATGCCCTTTCGGAAGGGTTAAATCCGCAAGGTCGGCCTGCTTGACCACTTTGCTTCGACCCCCGATATCAAACACCACCACCTGCGCTTCCGTGAGCCCGTACTTATTCGCAAGCTTTTCGGTCTGCGCCCGGTCCCGGGTCGGATCCACCCATTCCACCCGAATATTACGGGAATGGTATTGGTACTCTTCCAGCAGGTTTTCAATATCCAGATAAAGCTTATGCTCTTCCTGAAAAAAAACTGTAACGGTGACCTCGCTCTCCAGCTCATTGAGCAATCTCAATGTCTTATCAGAAAGCTCATAATAGGTCCGGCCGCTCATGTTCAATCGCACCGGATTGCGCATCGAAATAAACCCGATCATTTGAATCAGAACAAAAGCAAGCAACACTGCGGCAATTGAATTTAAATTGGTTAAAAATCGTTTCATGCTCATTTCCGCTTAGGCCCGTTTACTTTCTACAATCCGTACCGTCGCAAAAAGGAACCAGGCGGCGTGTGTGATATACATAACCACAATCCGGCTATCCAGAATTCCGCGGGCAAAATCCAACATATGTGCAAATGAGGAATAGTATTGGCCGACAATCCGAACACCGGAACTCTGGGCGGTATAGGCCATATACATCATTCCCAGAAAGGAACCGAAAAGGATTGCGAAGCCACCGATGGCCGCCACGATCTGATTTGAGGTCAGGCTCGACATAAACAGCCCAATTGCAACATAAAGCGCTCCCACCAGCATCACCCCGATTGCTCCGCAGAACAACGCGCCGCCATCCGGGAAGCCGGTCACTTCAGCCGGAGCAAGCCGGCTTTGAAAAAAGACATACACAAAAACCGGAAGCCACAGCACTCCGTAAAAGATCAGGGCCCCGGTAAATTTCGCAATCACCAGTTCCGGCACCCGCACCGAGGTGGTCAGCAAGGCCTCCAATGTTCCCAGTTTCCGTTCTTCGGCAAATAACCGCATTGTAATCAGCGGAACCACAACCGGCAGTGCGAACGTGAGCATTGGACCGCTGAACATCAGCTGGGTGGCAATCGTTAGCGATTCACCATGCGCAAGCTGACTGAGCAGCCAGATAAAGTTTCCGCCGGTCAGGGCCCAGAAGAAAAACATCACAACATACGCAATCGGCGAGTAAAAACAGGTGCGCAGTTCTTTTTTAAGCAGACTGATAAATACGCTCATTATTCAGCCCCTTTCTTACGGGTAATCTGTACAAAGGTGTCTTCGAGTGAATGCTGCTGCTCCGAAAGTTCCCGAAGCGGCCACCCCTCGGCAACGGCCAGATTAAACAATTCAACCCGCATCGCAGCCGAATCCGCCTCAACCTCCAGCCAAAGCCATCCATCCGCCAGCTCCGTCGCATTGCGCACATCGAGCCCCGGTATTTGAGCAACCTTTTCCGAGGCAAAGGCCTTTTCGGCCAGAATCTCCATTTCGATAATCGAACAGGCATGCAGTTTACGGTGCAGATTGGCTTCGGTATCCGAAGCAACAATCTTGCCTTCGTTGATGATCAGGATGCGTTCGCAGATCGCTTCGACTTCCTGAAGAATGTGGGTGGAAAGTAAAATGGTGTGCCGTTCAGCGAGTTTGGTAATCAGCTCACGTACCTGACGAATCTGAAAAGGGTCGAGACCAACGGTCGGTTCGTCAAGCACCAGCAGATCGGGATCATGCACCAGACTGTCGGCCAGTCCCACACGCTGACGGTAGCCCTTTGAAAGCTGGCCGATAATCCGTTTGCCAACCTCTGTAAGACCGCACTGCTCCTTCACTTCATTGATCTTCGCCCGACGGATCGAGTGCTTGACCCCTTTGAGCGAAGCGCGGAATTTGAGATATTCATCCACCCGCATTTCAGGATAGAGCGGACAGCTCTCCGGCAGATATCCAATACGGCGACGCACGTCCTCGGGATATTTGGCAATATCAAACCCGGCCACCTCAATCGTGCCCGAATTCATGGGCAGATAACCGGTCAACATACGCATCGTCGTTGTTTTTCCGGCCCCGTTAGGGCCGAGAAATCCAACAATTTCCCCGCGATTAACCTCAAACGAAATATTATCCACCGCCAGGCGGGCCGGATATTTTTTCGTTACCCCAGAAACTTTGATCATAAAAACAGTCCGTCCAGTTAAAGCGCGGTATTATGCCCGATGCCGGCTTCGAGTCAAGCAACCGCACGGTTTCCAAAGGCTGGAAAATGACTACGATTCGCCGTTAACGATTTCTTCAACCGCATCCAGAAACCGAAGCATTTCAGGAGCAGTCCCGATCGTAACCCGCAAATATTCCTTCGTCTGCTCATCCTTCGCAAAATACCGAACAATAATATTCTTCTTTCGCAAAGCATTAAACAGGGGCTCCGCTCCAATCCCGAGCGGCTTCACCCACAGGAAATTGGTCTGGGAATCCGCCACTTCAAAACCGAGTGTCGACAACTTTTCCGCAACCATCCGGCGAGTCTCAACAATGGCCGAAACATTGGCCTTCATCGTATCCTGATCAAGGACAGCCACCCGGGCCACTTCCTGCGTCAGATAATTGACGTTGTAGGAATCCTTAATCTTGAACATTGCACCGATCAATTCGGCCGATCCCACACAATAACCCAGCCGGATTCCGGCCAGCGAATATGATTTCGACAACGTCCGTGCCACCAGCACATTCTTATTTTCCAAAGCGAGATCCATGCAGTTTTCATCTGCAAAATCGGCATAAGCTTCATCAATCAGCACCACTCCGCCGAAATCCTTCACAAACGATTCCACATCGGAACGGGTATATTTCAAACTCGTCGGCGCATTCGGATTCGTCA
Organism: Pontiellaceae bacterium B12219; assembly: GCA_029432795.1. Classification (GTDB taxonomy): domain Bacteria; phylum Verrucomicrobiota; class Kiritimatiellia; order Kiritimatiellales; family Pontiellaceae; genus Pontiella. The sequence continues at coordinate 42,215 of JARNMJ010000016.1, read as the reverse complement.
GAAAAAACAGCGATGCGTCATAATCCTTCGGCATTTTCCAGCCAAACGCCGGAGTTAATGCAACCGGGCGTTTCTCCACATCTTCAATATCAGCCAGAATCGGATACAGGGAATAGGACGGATCAAAATAGCCCACTGCCCCCTCCCGTTCCACAAACGACCGAATGCAAAGGGCCAGCACTTCATCCGATCCATTGCCCACAAAAACATTTTCAACTTCACAGCCGTGCAGCTCGGCAATCACTTTGCGCAGCTCCAGACAAACCGGGTCCGGATAGCGAGACAGCACGGAAATATCGATCATCGAAAGGATGTCCTGCACGTCCGGCGACGGCAAATACGGATTTTCATTGGTATTCAGTTTAACAATATCCGCTATCTTCGGCTGCTCACCGGGCACATAGCCCTCCATCGCCTGGACAGATTTTCTAATTAAATCGCTCATAGTTTTCCTTAAATAAATGGTTTACGAATCGAACCGGATCGTGGCGGAACGGGCATGACCGTCGAGGGTTTCAACCCGGCCGAACGCTTCCACAACCGGAAGCGTATCCTCGAGATCTTCCTTCGTAAACTGAATCAGGCTCACCCGGCGGCGGAAGTCCTCCACCGTCAGACCGGAAAAATAGGCGGCGGTTCCCCCCGTTGGAAGCACGTGACTCGGCCCGGCCGCAAAATCGCCCACCGATTCCGGGGTCCATTCGCCGATAAACAGCGCCCCCGCATTTAACACTTTATCCACCCAGCTTTCCGGATTTTCAACAATCAATTCCATGTGCTCCGGCGCAAACAGATTACAAAGTTTCATGCCATCGTCCACATCGTTGACGACCACCAGCAGCATGCCTTTTTCCAATACCTGCAAAACGGGTTCATCGCGGGAAAGCGCTTTCGCCTGCTTCAGCACTTCTTCACGAATGGCCTCGGCCTGGTCCTGCGAGGTTGTCACCAACAATGCTTTTTCCGATCCGGTGCCGTGCTCGGCCTGCGAAAGCAGATCGGCCGCAACGTGCGACGGTTTAGCTGTGGCATCGCAAAGCACTGCAATTTCGCTCGGTCCCGCCACCATATCCAGCGCCACATCGCCATACACCTGCCGCTTTGCCGCCGTCACATACGGCCCGCCCGGACCGACAATTTTCCGAACCTTGGAAATGGTTTTGGTTCCGTAAGCCATGGCACCGATGGCATGAACACCGCCGATTTTATAAATCTCCGTAGCCCCCGCAAGATTCAGGGCATAGATCACATACGGGTTGAGTTTTCCGTCTTTTCCGGCCGGCGAACAAGCCACCAGCTCTTTAACACCAGCCACTTGCGCCAACGTCAGTGTCATCAGCGCCGTCGAAGCCAGCGGAGCGGCTCCACCCGGAATATAAGCACCAACACGATCGAACGGTACAAATTTTTCGCCCAGCATTCCGCCCTTCGGCGTTGCCATTTTCCAGTCATCGCGCAAGCCGTTTTCCGAGAATGCGGTAATGCGCCGGTGCGCTTCGTTGGCTGCGGCCTTGAAATCTTCGTCCACCAGTTGATCCGCGGCGGCAATTTCCGCCTCAGTCACACGCAGGCGGTCGAGGGAGATATCAGAGCCGTCATACCGGCGGGCGCAATCAATCACAGCCTCATCGCCGCGCGCTTTCACATCGGCCAGAATTTCAGAAGCGGCCTTCATCGCCTTTTCTTCAACCGACGGGCGCAACAGAAAGTCGTCAACGATCTTATAGGTTGCCTCGGTGTCCCATTTAACGATTGGTGCCAATTTGCTACTCATATCAAATTCCTTATTTTTCCAAAGGGAGGAAAACCTACCCTGCCTCTGTTCAGGTTTCAAATTTCAAATTTCACGTTTCAGGATCATTTCCCAATGCAAAAGCGCGAGAAGATGTTATCCAGCAACTCTTCGTGATACTGCCTGCCGGTCACCTGCCCCAGATATTCCAATGCCGAACGCAGATGCTCGGCCGCCAAAACCGCATTTTCCTCCACATTCACGTTCAGAAAAGCGCGCGCCTGTTTGGCCTCGCTGTGCGCTTCTATCAGCAGATGACGGTGCCGCTCGGAAATCACCGCATGCGGCGGGGCCTGCAGATCGGCACCTTTTTCAAGTGCTTCGGCCATGGCCCGTTTTAACGCTTCCACGCCTTCACCCGTAACCAGCGATGCCTCAACACCATCCAATTCCACCTTTTTTCCCAAATCCACTTTATTCAAAAGAATGACGGTGCGGTCCGGATCGAGTTTTTCCAACCGGGCCCGGTCCTCTTCGTGAAGCGGCTGAGAGGCATCGATCAGATAGATTGCCAAATGGGCTTCCTGCCCATGGGCTTCGGCACGGCGGATGCCTTCGGCTTCGATTTCATCTTTCGTCACACGCAGGCCGGCGGTGTCGATAATACGCAAGGGAATGCCATCGAGCACAAATCCTTCTTCAATCGTATCGCGCGTTGTTCCGGCCGTGCTTGAAACAATGGCGCGGTCAAATCCAAGCAGCGCATTCAGCAGGGTGGATTTTCCGGCGTTTGGACGCCCGAGAATCACCACGCGTGCGCCTTCACGCAACAGGCGGCCTTCATCCCAGGTGTCGAGCAAGTGATCCAGCGATTGGAATGTGCGGTCGAGCAGATCGGCGATTCCTGAAAAAACATCGTCCGGCAGTTCGTCTTCCACAAAATCCAGTGTGGTTTCAAGATTGGCAGCCACTTCCAGAAAGGCTTCATAAATCAGATCAAACTGCGCACTGAGCCGGCCCTCCATCTGCTCGAGGGCGGCCGATGCGGCGCGATCGGACCGCGCACGGATCAAATCAAAAATGCCCTCGGCCTGCAGCAGATCAATCCGGCCGTTCAGGAAGGCGCGCTTGGTAAATTCGCCCGGTTCGGCCATTCGGGCACCGGCTTCCAGACAGCGGCGCAGAATACGGCGCATTCCGACCGCCCCGCCGTGGCCCTGAATTTCCACCACATCCTCGCGGGTATAACTTTTCGGAGCGCGCATAATCAGCGCCAGACCGGTATCAATCTCCTCGCCGTTGGCATCAACCACTTTTCCATAAGCAAAGGTACCGTGTTCGCGCGCGGAAACCGGAACGGCATCCAGGGGTTTGAAAAGGCTGTCCGCAATGTTCCAAACCTTGGAACCGGAAATCCGGACGATGCCCACACCGCCCTCTCCGGGAGGCGTGGCTATGGCTGCAATGGTATCGGGGTTATAAATTGACATGCGCGGCATGATAACGATTTCCAAGGGTTGGAAAAGCCCAATCCGCACCCGCTATCGAGACACAAAAAAACCCGGACAAAAATCCGGGTTTTCATTTCATTTCAACACTTCTGCCTATTCGGAATCAGAATCGTCTGAATCATCACTTTTCGGAGGAGCTTTTTTCCTGGGTTTCTCGGCACCGGCTTTTGGGCCTTTTTTCTTTTTCTTTTCAGCGCCGGTCAGCACGCCATCCGCATCTTTATCGAGTTTTTTAAATTCGGCCTCCGCTTTGGCCGGATCAAATTCTTTGCCCACCTTTTCGGCTCGGGCTTTCATCTGCTTAAGAAACTGCTCTTTTGTCACAGGAGCATCTTTTCCCTTTTTCCCCGAGTCTTTTTTGCCATCAGTAGCTTGAACGCCTGCTGCAACACACGCTACCAATGCAACGATCAACCATTTTTTCATGTTCCATCCTCCAATTAAGGATTTTTGTACTCCGGCACTACCCAATCCCAATCATGAGTCAGTACGGGAGATACACATCGAACGTATACGCTTCCGACATATTGGACGCAACAGATAAAAAGTTTACGGGGTATAATATTTCAGTGCTTCCGGCATATGCTCGCGCAGCTCGCGGATCCGGGTTTGATCGGAGGGGTGTGTGCTGAGGAACTCCGGCGGTTTTTCGCCGCCTGCGGCGCCCATCCGTTGCCAGAATTCAACGGCCCCTTCAGGGTTATACCCCGCCATTGCCATGAAAACCAATCCCATGTGATCGGCCTCACTCTCATGCCCGCGGGAGTACGGAAGGATGGCAAGATATTGTGTGCCCAGTCCGTAGCTCATCATGATGGCCTCATGATAATCGGTGTCTTTGCTGAAATACGAGGCCAGAATTCCGCCGCCCTGCTGCACCAGCTGATGGCTTACGCGCTCCGTCCCATGCCCCGCAATCGCGTGAGCAATTTCATGCCCCATCACAACCGCAATCCCGGTTTCATCCTTTGTATAAGGAAGAATACCCGTATAAAACACCACTTTGCCGCCCGGCATACACCAGGCATTCGGCACATCGTCGTCGATCAGATTGAATTCCCAATCAAATCCTTCAATCAAATCCTGTTGATTGTTCGCCGTCAAATAGGTTTCAACAGCCGCGGCAATGCGCTCGCCTACCCGCTTGATCTGCTCGGTTTGCTCTTTATTCGTCGAAAGCGGTCCTTCACTGATAACTTCGGCGTAGCTTACTGCGCTTTGCGCAATCATCTGCTGCTCCGGAATAATCTTGAGTTGTTTTCTTCCCGTAATCGGAACCGTTGAACAGCCTGAGAGCAGAACTGCGCATACTAAAACCTGTATTTTAACCATCGTGTTATTCATAAAACCCTTGCTCGTTAAACAGAGTAAAAGATAGAATCATCATATGAAAAAATCCATCCTGGAGTTATCAATACTTGCTCTTCTGCTCAACATCCCCCCTTTGGAAACAGAGGCGCAATTCATCATACGACAGGATGATGCAGCCGGAAAAATCCGAACACATAAGTTACTGGTTCCCTATTTCTTTTCAACGGACGTACTCGATTTCGGCATCGGCGTCGGCGGGAGCTACAACTCCGAAAACAATCCAGAAACAACCTACTTCGGAACGGCTTACGCCACGGAAAACGGATCGTGGCTGACGCTGCTGGGCGGATACAACATCCGGGTTCCCAAAACCGAACGTTTTTATATTCGACCGCATGCCTCGCTTGGACGCTACACCCAAATGCGCCTCTATGTGCAGGGAAATCCGGATTATGCGGGACTTCCTCCGGCCGGCTCCAACGGCTCCAGTGCGAATAACTACATTGAAGTCAACGAACAGGAAGCCATCGTCAATCTTGAAATGCGCTACACCCTCCCGCTTGGAAACTATGCCGAGAATGCCCTGCACACCTACATTGTGAAAGAAGGGCGTCTCGTTGAAAATCCAAGCGGGGCCGAATCGTGGAACCCTTTGCAAAGCGGAAAAACCACCCTGGTTCTCACCCCCTATTATCAGCAGCAATACACCGATGTTATCGGTGTTGAAACGCTGAACTTCAGGGCAGGTATGGAATACGATAACACCGATTTTATTCCCAATCCGCATCGAGGCTATAAAGTCACCGCCGGGTACACCTATGACCCGGACTGGCTATCCGATACGCGGCAATGGAATATGGTTGATGGACAGATTGATGGCTATATACCATTGCCTGATACATCCTGGACCAGGCAGCAGACCATCGCACTGTCCTGGTGGTCCGCCTATTCGCCCTCCTACGATTCCGGATCGGCCGACTTCAGCGACAGGCCTCCCTATTTCGCCGGGCCGACTCTGGGCGGACTATGGCGCATGCGCGCATATCCCTCCTACCGTTTTCACGATAAAGCCGCCATTTATTACACCGCTGAATATCGCATTATGCCGGAATGGCAGCCGTTCGGAAAAATCAGCTGGCTCAAGCCCCTTCATATTCGCTGGTGGCAGATGGTGCTGGTTGGAGAAGCCGGCCGGGTGGCCCCGACCTGGAATTTTGAAACCCTGCACTCCGACATGAAATACGACTTCGGAATCGGCTTCCGCGGCATGTTTAACACCGGCGTGGCCCGCATCGATTTTATGGCCTCCCCGGAAGGGATGACCGTTGCCGCCATGTTCGGGCAATCGTTCTGAAACCGGCAAACAGGCACGGTATTACCACTGAAAGGAAACACGGGCGAAGGCTCCCGGAATAATCAGCCCCAAAGCGGCATCAAGTTCAACGGTATCCGATTCACTTTCATCGCTCCTTAAGTTGACCCACCCCGAGGTGCGCAGACGAACGCCCGCAAAGCACTGAATTTCATTCCCCCAGATCTCTTTTGAATAGGTATAGCCCAGTCGGCCATCAAGCGCTCCGGCCAACAGCAGATTATTCGATTCAAAGTCATACCCTTGCTGCTCAACAATCCCTCGCGCCTCACCTTCAGAATAACTCAACCAGCCAAACCCGAGCGACCCCTCCAGCGTCCAGGCCCATGCGCCCCCCTCGTTAAACGCATCCATCAACTTACGGGCACGATCATACCCCAGACTCAACGAAAGCGTCCGGGACCGCACATCCTCATCAAAAATGGCAAAGGCAACCTCTTCATTATTAAAGGTGAGAATATTCGGCATCGTTAAATCTTCATACACCAACCCGACGGCATAGCCCCCGTAAGTTCGCCAATCGATACCGATTCGATGCCAGACCGTATCCACGGGATATTCAACCGGCGTTCCGAACTGATCCACCGTGCCGGCCTCCCCTTCCACCGCACCGCTTTCTGCATAAAGGCTCCACCAAGCCCCCTTCCCCGGATCAATACGGGAAACCTGAGCCAGCAGATTGCGAACGCGATCCGGCTCCGAAAAGGAGGTCGTATAATCCACCAGAAAGAGCCAGCTTTTCATCCGCACCGAGGTTTCAAAAATCGTGGCGGTTACCGGATCGATATCATAGGACGCCTCATATTGTCCGCTGCTGCTGGATGGATACCAAAACTGCAGCCCGATTTCAGCGCTGGCCCGGAACCGTGCGGGGAGCCAGTTTTCCGGAACATCCTCCGGCTCAAGAAAACGCAAATAAGCAGGAATGTGGTCATCGGCCTCCGCATCCGTTTTATCGGTTGCCTCTTCAGCCTCTTCCGGGTACGACGGGGTATACGAATCCACCTTCCCATCCGGCGTTTGCGTTTGTGTGGATGGCCCCAAATAGGTTGCAGCACGGGAAGTGAGCGCAAAAAATGCCGCACTCAAAATGCATACAGCCAACCGTCCCCTGCTAAATATCATGCCCCTCACCGCAACCCCCCATTCTTTCGCCACAGAAGCAATAAAGATACAAATAATCTGCGGCTTAAAAAAGAATAACAATTAGGTTCTACGCAGCATTTCATGGAAGAGGAAACGGATGATATTTTTAAGAAACGCCCATTCGCAAGGTTACTTTTTTGCTGTCCAAAAATTGATTTCATGAGCTGCGCATGAATGTAACAGGCTTTTCAGTATAGACTTATACCGCTTATGTTAATCCGTTGGCACCTGAGAACATGCGCACCGCGATCCGTTGCTCCTGCTAATCCGTTGCAAATAAATTTTCGGAGTACGGGATAGAGGCTCTTGAAACCACGAGCTTCACCACAAAAATCTACATAGAACCAACAATTAACCGAAAGATACCGGGCAAAAAAAAAGGGGGACCGCCCGGCCCCCGTTTACATTGCACGATTTGTCAGCCGGAATTAATCCAGCGTGTTCACCAGCAAGCCAGAACGCAGCTTCGGCTCGAACCAGGTGCTCTTCGGGGGCATCAGCATACCGGCATCGGCCACCGAAAAGAGTTGATCCATCGAAGTCGGATACATGGAAAAGGCCATCACAGCCCGTCCGTCGTTCACCCATTTTTCCAACTCTTCCGTGCCTTTAATCCCGCCGATAAAGTCAATATCGTTACTCTCGCGCGGATCGGCGATATTCAGAATCGGGGCCAGCACGTTGTCCTGCAGAATGCTCACATCCAGCGAAGCCACCGGATCAGCCGCATCGGGCATCACTTTCGGCGTCAGCGTGCTCCATGCTCCATTGATATACATGCAGATTTCGCCGGCCTTCCGAGGTTTTGAAACGCCATTCGCTTCAATCGTAAACGTTTTTTCCAGTGCCTGGAAAAATTCGTCCTGAGTGCCCGGCAGTGTCAGAATGACACGATTATATGCCAGAATCTTCAGCTCGCTTTCCGGGAACATAACCGCGAGAAAATAGTTATAGGGTTCCGTTCCGGTGTGGTTCGGGTTGGCCGCACGGCGTTTTGCACCCACTTTTGCCGCAGAAGCAGAACGGTGATGCCCGTCCGCCACATACGTCGCCGGAATTTCGCCAAAGGCCGCTTCCAGCACAGCTGCATCTTCAAACTTCCAAACCGTATGAATCACGCCGTCTTCTGCGGTGAATTTATAGAGCGGTTCGGATGCCTTTGCAGCATCCACAACGGCATTGATTTTTTCACTGTCGCGGTACGCCAGAAAAACCGGCCCCGTGTTCGCATTCTGCGTATCGACATACCGAATTCGATCCTCTTCTTTCACGCGACGGGTTTTTTCGTGAATCTTGATTTTTCCCTCTTCGTAATCCTCGAAGTGGCAGGTGGCTACGATACCGAATTGAACGTGATCGCCCATTTGCTGAGAATAAAGATAAATCGACGGTTCGTCTTCGCGAATCAGAATGCCTTCATTCTGCAACCGTTCCAAATTGGCTTTTGCCTGAGCATAAACGGCATCGCTGTACGGATCGGTCCCTTCCGGCAGATCAATCTCTGCGCGCACGACGTGCAGAAAGCTGTCGGGCTTCCCGGCTGCCAATGCGGCCGCTCCTTTTGTATCGACCACATCATACGGAACTGAAGCCACACTCTCGGCCTTTCCTTCTGCGGGACGCCATGCTTTAAATGCTTTCACTCTCATCGTAAAAATCCTCTCATGGGGAACCTTTCGGTTCCGGTTAATCGTTATCTGTTATTCGTTATGAGGGAATACACCCGACCCATTAACCAATAGCGTTTAACTGTGAACAGCCTCGCAGAGGCCTGCACAATTAAAGGGACGAACCATAATGCGCCCCCTGTGGCTTGTCAAAATCCGCTTGATTAAATTCCTGTGTTCATTCAGGAATCCGGCCTTTTTTTAAAAACCGGGCTCAAAAAAAGCCGGCACGTTACAAAACCCTCACATCTAATGGCATAATAACTGCTTTAAATAAGGTTATATAACGGCCATAAAACCATTAGAAACGGCTGAATCCAGGACTGTAAAATGAATAAACTGATTCTCGAAACGGATAAAATCGAATATTGCGATCCTGGAAGCAGACCAACGGGTCCCTCCCCCGCACCCCCCAAGGCCCCGGCTCTCCCGAGAAACCTGACCGGCAATCTTCTTGCCACCACCAGTCATGAAATCCGAACAGCACTCAACAGCATTGTGGGCATGGCACAATTGGTTGCAGATACCAACCTGACGCGGGAACAGCAAACCTATATCGATACGATTCTGGAATCCATGAACGGACTGATTAAAAGCATCAGTTACGTGATGGATATTTCAAAAATAGAAACGGGACAAATGGACATTCATGACGAACCCGTTGATCTGCGTGAAATGTGCAGCACACTCCATCGCATGTTCCGCCCCCGTACCGCGCAAAAAAGGGTTAATCTCGAATGTGAATGCATGAGCAACGTGCCTCTTTCGGTGATGTGCGATGAACGGATCATGGAACGCGTGCTGAACAACCTCATCACACATGCGCTAAAAGGCACCTCCGAAGCCGGAGGCTCAATAAAACTGAGTATTGAATGCATTCATAAAAGCAGCGATGGAGCAGCTCTTTCGGTTCATGTGAGCAGCACCGGTTCCCTGCAGGATTTGCCGGAAGGCGGCGAATCAGCTGCATCCAGGAACTCCGACGACAATCTTCTTATAAGCAAACAACTGATTGAACTTATGGGGGGACGGTTTGATGTCATTCGCAAAACGGAACACAGCTCCATCTATCGCATGAATTTAACCCTGCGGCAGGCCAACCGTCCGGCAGCGATTCACCTCGCAGTCAGTGATCGAGTTACCACAATTACCCCGGGTACCCGCGTGTTGCTGGCAGAAGACAACCGGCTGAACCAGAAAGTAATTCTATCCATTTTACGCAAAGCCGGCTGTGAGGTGGATGCAGTTGAAAACGGCGAAAAAGCCATTCAGTTTATTTCTGAAAACCGCTACGACATTATTCTTATGGATTGTCAGATGCCGGTAATGGATGGCTTCGAAGCCACGGCACGTATCCGCAGTCTGAGCGAACCTAAAAACAACATACCGATTATCGCCCTCACGGCCCACACCATGAAAGGCGACAAACAAAAGTGCCTGGAAAGCGGAATGAATGCCTACCTGCCGAAACCGATTGGAAGGCAGGATCTCATCGACGTCATTAACGACTTCAGTAAGGCACGGAAATAATATCCGCGCCGATTTCAGTCCCTATTCCTGTTCGGCTTTCGGAGCACGGCCCATCAGGGCCATAACCGCTTCGCGCGGATCTTTTCCTTCGTGAACCACGGCGGTCACCTGATCTGTAATCGGAACCGGAATTCCTTTATCAGCAGCCAGTTCCCTGGCGGCCTTGCAGTTCCAGACGCCTTCGGCCACCATCTGCATACCGTCCATAATATCTGCCAGCGTTTCACCTTTACCGAGCCGTTCGCCCACGCCGCGGTTGCGACTGTGCTGACTCATGCAGGTCACCATCAGGTCCCCGATACCGCTGAGTCCCATAAAGGTTTCCGGCTGGGCACCGAGCGCGACTCCGAGACGGGTAATTTCCGCCAGCCCGCGGGTCATCAGTGCAGCCTTGGTATTGTCGCCGAATCCGAGTCCATCGGAAATTCCGGCCGCCACGGCAATCACGTTTTTAAGCGCACCGCCCAGCTCCACCCCGATCACATCGTCAAGCGTGTAAACCCGGAAGGTATCGTTTACAAAAATATCCTGAATCTGCTCAGCAACGGCATGGTCTTTCGCGGCAATCGCCACCGCACAGGGAACGCCGCGTGCCACTTCTTCGGCATGGCTCGGCCCGGAAAGCACCGCCACATCGCGGCCGAGAATCGACTCGGCCACCTCGCTCATACGCTCATGCGTTTTTTCATCCAGGCCCTTTGTTGCGCTCACAATCAGCGCATTTTCCGGAATAAACGGTTTCAGAGATTCCACGGTTTCCCGATAAAAACGGGAGGGAACCACCAGCACAATCAGGTCGGCTTCATCTACGGCCGATTTACGGTCCGCCGTCCAATGAATGGATTCCGACAATTTTACACCGCGAAGATAGGTGATGTTTTCGCGGAACACCTTGATCTCATCAATATAATCCGAGAAGGGGCCCCAAACCGTAACATCGTGCCCGTTTCGATCCAATACCGTCGCCAGCGCACTGCCCCAGCCCCCATCTCCAATAACTGTTACATTCATACGGATGTTTCCTTCCTTTTACCAAAGCGGTTTTCAGTACCGTTCAGCAGTCGTTTAATATTGGCTCGATGCAGCCAGACAATCAAAATCGCCATCACTGTCAGCACCACTTTCACAATCATTACCTTATCGCCCTCAAACCAGACCGTAATCGCCACGGCAATAGCCGCAACGATAGAAGCAAGCGACACATAGCGGGAAATCACCACCGTGATTACAAAAAAGAACAGACCGATGCCCATCGCAACCGGAGCCACACCCAGCAGCATCCCGGCACTCGTAGCCACGCCCTTTCCGCCTTTGAATTTCAGATAAACGGGGAACGTGTGGCCGATAATCGCGGCAAAACCGAAGAGGACGCCATAGATCGGGTCTGCCAGATTTCCAAGCATTGGAAAAAAGAACGCCGGAATAAATCCCTTCAGCGCATCCAGCACCAGAGTGAAAATGCCCCATCCTTTACCAATCACCCGGAACACATTGGTCGCGCCGATGTTGCCACTGCCCTGCTTCCGAATATCCACGCCGCGGGATCGGGCAACCAGCAAACCGAATGGAACAGCACCGAACAGATAAGCGGCTATCGTTAAAAGTAAAATCGTCATACGCAGTAGAAGCTACTCACCGAACAGCCATTTTCCCAGATTTTTGAGTTCATTCTTAAGTTCTTCATTTTCCCCGATCTCCTCCACCTGTTCCCCGAGAAGATCAATGACGGTATCTGAACTGATGGGTGCAGGCGCGTTTGTAGCGGATGGCTTACCATCTGCCAAATCCTTTAAAACCTTCTTTGCGGTTGGGCTGGCGGCAATTTCCGGCACCTCGCCGGCCAGCGCTTCAACGGCGGCTTCGGCAATCGACTCCGGAGGATTTTCCATGCCCGCCTGTTTCGCGGCCTGCCCGCGAATCCACGCATCAATCAGCGAACCCGCATTTCCACTGATCGATTTCATCAGCGCCGCCTGAAGGTCAATCTCCGGTCGGTTCAGTGTTCCTCCAATCGGAGCCGTAACCCGCAGCGAATCAATCGCCCCCATGCCGCCCAGCTTACGCGACAGCTTATCCTCAAACTGAACATTCTTGAGCGAGATGCTCACCTGCGAATTCATGAAGCGGTTATCGCGGCAATAAAACTCCGGCTCCAACCCGAACGGCTCCGTACGAATGCCCATTCGTTCATACATCGACTTCAGCGACCGTGGATCAATCTCCATCACCCGCCCCGTGAGATCGAACGACCAGGTTTCCAGATTCCGGATCGGAGCCAACCGCAGATTCAGGTCCGTGACATAACTGTTATGATCGTCACTCAACGAACCGGAAATGGCCGCCGCTCCCCACGCGGCATCGGCAGCACGCAGCGTTGAAAGCCCCGCCGCCTTCACATTCAGTTTCAGCGCAATATCCAGCTCGTTCAGTTTAAAATCAACATAACGAATGGTCGCATCGCAAAGCACCCGTTCGAGCAAAACTTCCGGCCAGGGTTTCGGTTCTTCCGGCAAAGGCGCAGGTTTTCCAGGGGTTGGAACCGGTTCCGTTGGCTGTTTCCCGGACTCTGGCAGCGGCTCTCCCGGACGGCCCGGCGCAGGAGCGCTCGGCCCCTGAAGTTGGTTGAGGTTGATTTCACCGTCTTTATTCCGGATCACATTCACCAATGTGCGCTCAATCACCGCATTCTTCACAATAAGCGGTTTTTGAAAAATCAGCGATTTCACATCTGTTTCCACTTCGATGCGCTCCACCGAAGCCAGATTTTCCAGCAGAAAACCTTCCGGGTTCCGAATTTCAACATCGTCCAGAAACAGCTTACCCGCCGCAACATTGATCGATAAGCGTCCAACGCGGGCATCAATACCCGTTTCCGCTTTAATTCGGGGAAGGACCACCTCGCGCATCGCTTTGGTCAGGCCATACAGCATCACCAGATGAAAGATCCCCAATATCACCAGACCCAGCGCCAAAATCGATCCCATCACTTTCAATGTCGTTTTCATATTCACAGAGTGCAGAGAATACAACACTCCACCCATTTATCCACGGAAGGTTTCAGAAATTTTTACTGCATGCAGAGGAAAGTTTTTCCTGAAGTTGCCATGGCTTACGCAGCCCGCTATCTTCTGGACATGGGATTATTCGATAAAAAATTTACGATCGTGGTGGCCTGCAAAGCAAACATCACCCGCAGCGCCTATCTGGACGGATATATGAAACAATATCTAAAGGATCATTATCCCTACGCCCGGAAAAAAGTCCGCATCCTCTCCGCCGGTGTCCGCGCCCGCCGCGGCAGCTCCGCAAATTCCGTCGTTAAACACGTCGCCCGCATCAACGGCTTCAGCCTCGGCGGACACAGCTCCGACCCCTTCACCAACAAACTGGTCAATAAGGCCGACGTCATCCTCGTGATGGAACAATGGCAGAAAGACGAACTGACTGAGCGTTTTCCAAAGGCTGGAAATAAGATTTTCCGAATGATGGAATACCTGCAGAGCGGCGATCCCGAGGACATTCGCGACATCCCCGACCCCACCGGCCAGAATACCGCCGACTTTGAAGAATTCATCGAGGTCGCCCACGCCGAAGTCGAGCGCATCTTCCGCGAGCTCGGCCGCGAAGGCATCATTTAGAAATAAGATTCATTTCTACAAATCGCTAAGTTGGAGGGATGCCGCCCTCTGCGTCCGCCGCCCGCGCGGAATCAGCCAGCAAGGCCGCAGCCCCACCCTCCTGGTTCTTTGGGATGGGCAAAAAGAGGTAAAACAGCTGGACTTTAATGTTCCAGAATAGATCAAGAGCTATTAAGAGAAGATCACCAACAACAGATTCACCCCGTATACAGGACAGCAACGTTTTCAGTTGGTTACTGCGCCGTTTCATCCCCGCGCCGCCACGTTCCTGCGATTGGAATTCAACGCTGCGAACCGCGAAGGGTCCATTAGAAAGAGTTTGCGGGGAACGATGTCGGAAGGTACGTTTTCCGGAGTGTTTATTTTGGAGATTCCCTATGATTCGTTTGTTGCGTCCGTGCTTTATCGTTCTCGCTGTTTTTCTGACTCTCTCCCCGCTTTCGGCCAAGGAATTCCTGGATCTGGAAAAAATCAAAGAGCAGGCCGCAGCCGCAACGATTGAAAAGTATCCCGATTCCGATGAAGTGCTGCTGGACGATTTCATTCAGGTGGAATATCAGGCCGACGGCACCTCCGATTCGTGGGACGACACCGCCGTAAAAATTCTGACCGAAAAGGGCAAGCGGGACCAACGCACCATCACCCTCGGCTTTGATGTCGCCTACGGCACAAACTACTTTGACAAGGTTCAGATCATCAAGCCCGACGGCTCGGTGGTGGATATTGATCCCGCCGCCAACAGCAAAGTGATGGTGGATCCGGGCCAGATGAGCGCCAACATCTATAATCCGAATTCGAAACAGCTCAGCATGTCCATCCCGGGCCTTGAAGTGGGCGACACCCTGCGCTACGTCATTCGCCGGCAGCGCCATAAAACCGTTGTCCCGAATTCATTCAGCGATTACCAAACCTTTGAGTCTACCACTCCGTACGAGCGTTTCACCTATCAGGTGATTGCCCCGAAAGAGCGCCCGCTTGTGAAAACCGCGTTGAAGAGCGAGATTCCCGGAACCGTTTCCTTCAATGAAATGAAAACCGAGCAGAGCGATCAGATTGTCTACACCTGGGAAGTGAAGGATGTTCCGCGCATGTTCAACGAACCGAATATGCCGACTCCTTACACCGTCGTTCAGCGACTTTTGATCAGCACAATGGAGAACTGGGAAGACCTCTCCAAATGGTATTGGGAACTCTGCCTGCCGCGTTTGGAATCGACCACTCCCGAAATGATCGCCATGGCCAACGAACTGGTGGAAGACGCCACCAACACCGCACAAAAAATCGATGCCATTTTCAACTTTGTTTCGCAGGATATCCGCTACATGGGCATCACCACCGAAGACGAAGCGCCGGGCTATGAACCCCACGATGTGAGCATGACGTTTTCGAATCGCTACGGCGTCTGCCGCGACAAAGCCGCCCTGCTCGCCGCCATGCTGCGCATTGTCGATGTGGAAGCTTTCCCGGTGATTATTATGGCCGGACCGAAAAAAGACGAAGAAGTGCCGCAACCCTTTTTCAACCACGCCGTAACCGCTGCGCTGGGCGATGACGGGGAATACATTCTAATGGATTCCACCGACGAAAATACAAAAGATATTTTCCCTTCCTATCTGCAGAATATGAGCTATATCGTCGCCCGCCCCGAAGGCGAAACCCTGCTCACCTCACCCATCATTCCTGCCGAAGACAATCTGCTGAAGATCACCTCGTCCGGTTCACTCGATAAAGCGGGTAATCTGGAGGCCGAAAGCTCGCTGGTGTTCGAAGGAATCAACGATACCGTTTACCGTGGCTACTTCTCGAAAATCAAAGATGAAGAACGTCGCCAGTTTTTTGAGGCGCACCTGAAACGGTCCATGCCGACGGCCGAGCTCCAGACCCTGAAAATTTTACCTGAAGAACTCCGCGATACAACGCAGCCGCTGACCATCCTCATTTCCTACACCGCCGATAATCTACTGATTGATGGCACTCAGCATAAAATGCTCGTTCTTCCAAAGCTTGGAAGTTCACTCGGCTATGCCAATTTTCTGATCGGCCAGACCGGACTCGAAGAACGGAAATATCCGCTCTATACCCGCATGACCGCGGGCATCCGCGAAACGCTCGACCTCGAACTGCCGGAAGATATCGGAACGCTGAATATTCCGGATTATCACGCCATCAATACCGATGAACTGACCTGGAATATGGATGTGGCGAAAACCAGCCGGAACCTTACTGCCACCAACACCTTCCTGATAAATACGGTTGAATTCACACCGGAGCAGTATCTGGTGCTGAAACAGAACCTCAAGGAGATCGAATACAACCTGCGCAAGAAACTGATTCTCGATCTTCCAACGCCTGGAAGCAACGTGAAATCCGACGTTCGGATCCTTTCGCGCGAAACCACCATCGATCTGAAAAGTGCCAGTGTCTGGAAAGAAACCCAGCGGTCGAAAATTGAAATTCTGACCTATGGCGGCACCAAGAAAAATTCTGAAATCAAACTGAGCTACAACCCCGCCTGGCAGAACATTGAACTGACACAGGCGCGTGTGATTCAGCCGGATGGTTCAGTTAAGGAACTCGCCGAAAATGAGCTGAATATCATGGATGCCGGCTGGGTGGCTTCAGCGCCGCGCTATCCCGCAGAGAAACTGCTCGTGGCCACCCTTCCCGGCGTGGAAGTCGGCAGTATTCTGGAATATGAATTTGTCTCCACGGTCAATGGCAAGCCCTTCTTTTCCACCATACAGTCCTTTAACGGCTTTGAACCGGTTGACTCAAAAACGGTTACCCTGTCCGCACCGGACTCGCTGGAACTGAATATCCGGAATACAGGAATCGACGAAACCCGCAGCGCGAGCGACGGCACAGTTTCCTATGTCTGGAAAGCGGAAAACCAGCCCGCCGTTGAAATCGAAGAGTCCACGCCGGCCTGGTACACCTTCAATCCAGCCGTGTTCATTTCTTCCAGCGATTGGAAAACCTACAGCAGCCGCATCCTTGAAGCGCTCGAAACAGCCTCGACCGACCAGACTGAAGTGCAGGAACTGGCCGCCACACTGACTGCGGGCAAAAAAGATGCCGCCGAAAAAGTCGTTGCGATCCGCAACTGGGTGGCGGAGAATATTCGGCAGGCAGGGCCGGGCCTCACCAGTCTTCCGTTATCCGCCCTTTCACCGGCCGACGTTACATTGGCCGATCGCTACGGAAACAATCCCGACCGTATGATTCTGATTTACACGTTGCTTAAAGCGGCCGGATTCAGCCCCGAGTTTGTTCTTTCCGGCGGCATTCCCCTGATTCAGGAAGAAGCAGAGCCGATGCTGACCGTTCCGTCTCGCCTGGCCTTCAATGCGGTTCTGGTTAAAGTCGACCTCGACAAAGAGACGGTTTATCTGAATGGCTCATCGCAGTATGCGGAACTCGGTGCCACGCCCTATGATCACCGTCATATACTGGATCTGAACAACGGTTCGATCGGAAAAATTAAAGTCGATAGCGACAAGGAAGACCGCTCACACATCGTTTACACCATGAAGCTTTCGGCCGATGGAAACGCAAGCCTGACCCAAAGCTCCACCGTGCAGGGAACCACCTATGAAGGTTTCCACCAGCGCTATGCCGAAATCACCCCCGAAAACCGGCGTCGGCATTATCTGGAAATTGTCACCGGCGTCTCCCAGTCGGCCAAGGCCGCTTCCGAACTGCTGACCGCATACGACACCTATCCCGGCAAACTGGAGTTTTCAGTGAACGCCGAACGTTATGCTGTGCAGGACGGCGACTACCTCTACTTCACCATCCCCGGCGGACTCGGCGGACTGCTTAAATACCGTTCCAACGATCGGGAACTCCCGTTGGCCTGGAACGGCTACGTGGATTCCATCTCGGAATATCACATCACCCTGCCCGAAGGATACGAACCCCTGATCCTTCCCGAATCCTTTTCATGGCAGGCACCCAACGGGGCTGGCATGGTGGAAATTGCGGTCAAATATGAAGAGCAGTCGCACACACTGCGTATCATGCAGATTGCCGATCTCAATCCGGCCATCATCCCCGCCGAAAAATTCCCGGACATTATCGCCGCATCGAAAAAACTCGCCCACCCCGACATGCGCACAATTCTCCTGAAAAAGAAAGAAATACGATGAAACTACACTGGCTGCAGCACGTACCGTTTGAAGGATTGGGAATGATCGAAACCTGGGCGCAGGAACGCGGAGCGGAAATCTCCTGCACCCGGCTTTATGCCGGGGAAAAACTTCCAACCCCTGGAAGTTTTGACTGGCTGATTGTGATGGGCGGACCCATGGGCATCTTTGACTATAAAGAACATCCCTGGCTCACCGACGAAAAAGCATTTATCGAACAGGCCATCAACAAAGGAAAAACGGTGCTCGGCATCTGCCTCGGCGCACAGCTGATGGCCGATGTGCTCGGCGCAAAGGTCTACCCCGGTCCCGAAAAGGAAATCGGGTGGTTTCCCATTCGGCGTTCGGAGGGCGCGCCGCCCCTCATCCCCGAGGAACTCACCGTATTTCATTGGCACGGCGACACGTTCGAAATTCCGGAAGGTGCCGTTAAACTGGCGACCAGTGAACCGGGCATTAATCAGGGATTCGTCTACAATAAAAAAGCCATCGGCCTTCAGTTTCATATGGAAACCACCCCGGCCAGTATGGAATCCATTATCGAGCACTGCGGCCATGAGCTCGTCGATGCCCCGCACATCCAATCGGCAGAAACCATGCGCAACGGACTTCCAAACATTGGAAACGTCAATCTGGCCATGAAGAACCTGCTCGACGGCCTCCTCTAATCACCCCTCCCAAAGAGATCACCCTTGACGCTCATCTTTGTGCATGACATTATGTCATCTTTATTAACTAATCAAGGAAGCGCTATGGAACCGTCATCCATCGAGAGCAATCGGGAGCTCATTAACAGCGCCCGGAAAGTCGGCAAAGGCGCCATGCTAAAGGCCTTTATCAAGTTATCAGGACCCGGCTGGCTGCAAAGCGCGATCACTCTCGGCGGCGGCTCGCTGGCAACAGCTTTATATCTCGGCGTACTGGGCGGTCTGGCTTTTCTTTGGTTGCAACCCATTGCCATGATCATGGGCATCATCATGCTCAGTGCAATCGGCTACATCACGCTTTCGACCGGTGAAAAACCCTTTCGGGCCATCAACAAACATGTCAATCCCGTGCTCGGCTGGGGCTGGATTATCGCGACCCTGCTCGCCAACTGTGTCTGGGCATTACCCCAATTCAACCTCGCCACCGCCGCCACCCGCCAAAATCTGATGCCCGGCATTTTCGGAGAGGAAGCGATGCCGGCCGGAGCCGCCCAGACCATCATCGGTTTGGTCATCGCTGCCATTGCCATCACCTTCATCTGGTCCTACGACAGCGGGAAAAAAGGCGTTAAAATCTTCGATGGCATGCTGAAAGGCGTAGTCGGCATGGTCGTCATCTCATTTTTCGGCGTTGTGGTCAAAATGGCCACGACCGGCGACGGACTGCCTTGGGGTGAAATCGTTTCCGGCTTTATCCCCGACCTGTCATTGCTCTCCAAACCGACCGCCAGCTTTGATCCTGCGCTAGCCGCCGTTTCGGAACATATGCGGGAATTCTGGACCGGTCTGATCATCGCCCAGCAGCGGGATGTCATGATCGGAGCAGCTGCCACAGCCGTTGGCATCAATATGACGCTTCTGCTGCCCTATTCCATGTTGAAACGCGGGTGGGACAAAGATTTTCGCGGCATGGCCATTTTCGACCTCAGCACCGGACTTTTTATTCCCTTCCTCTTGGTTACCAGTTGCATCGTGATTGTGGCTTCCAGTCAATTTCATGCTCACCCCGCCCCCGGACTGCTCGGCGAAAAAGATGCGAACGGACAGATCATTCAGCCGGCCAGCGGACTGCTCTCGCAATATAAAGGACTGGCCACGCAATGCCTCACCGTGGAGCTTGGCCCGGAAGCCGTCGCCGCTCTCTCGCCAGACCAGCTCGACGAAAAAACAGCCGACCTTCCCCTGCCCGACCGCCGCATGGCTGCCATGCTCGTTAAACGCGATGCCGGGCAGCTTGCCCAAAGCCTCGCACCACTTACAGGAAGCACGGTGGCCAATGCCATTTTCGGCTTCGGCGTAACCGGCATGGCGGTTTCCACCATCATTGTTCTGATGCTGATCAACGGATTTGTGATCTGCGAAATTGCCAACAAACCAATGCACGGCCTCACCTATAAACTGGGTGCCATGATGCCCCTGATCGGCATCATCGGCCCATTTGTCTGGGGCCAGGCGAAGGCCCGCTTCTGGCTCGCGGTCCCGACCTCTGTGTTCGGTATGGTTCTGCTCCCCATCGCCTACTTTTCGTTCTTCCTGCTGATGAACTCAAAAAGTTTTCTCAAAGAAAACATGCCGACCGGTGGCAAACGGATCGCCTGGAATACGGCCATGTTGATCGCGGCCTCGCTTGCCACCTTCGGCAGCTTATGGAGTCTGTGGTCGAAACTTCACTGGACCGGTATTGGAATTCTGGTCAGCTTCATCACCTTGGCCATTATCGTTCACGTTGTACGCAAGAAAACAGCCTGATCAACTAACGCGGGAATTTACATGAAATTCGGAATTATTGGGCTCGGTAATATCGGCCGGGTACATGCAAAGAATATACAGGACGGACTCATCGATGGTGCCGACTTGGTGGCCGTGGCCAACCAGCCCGCCGCCTCGATGGATGATTTTAAACAGCAGAACATTGCCTGTTTCGGCGACGCTTCCGAGCTGATCGCTTCCGGGATCTGCGATGCCGTGATTGTGGCCCTGCCCACACACCTGCACGCGCCGATCGGAATCCAGGCCTTGGAAGCAGGCTTGCATCTGATTATGGAAAAACCCCTCGCCTGCCATAAGGCGGAAGGCGAACGAATTCTGGCTGCCAAACAGCGGGACGATCAGATTATCGCGCTCATGATGAATCAGCGCACACACCCGTGCTACACCAAGATTAAACAGTGGATCGATGAAGGAGCTCTTGGCGGACTCCAACGCGTCTCCTGGACGATGACGAACTGGTTCCGGCCGGAAATCTATTATGCATCCAGCCCGTGGCGTGCCACCTGGAAGGGCGAAGGCGGCGGAGTGCTGATGAATCAGTGCCCGCATAATATCGACGTCCTTCAATGGCTGGTCGGCATGCCGACCAAGGTGCGAGCCTCCTGCTCGTTCGGGAAATATCACGATATTGAAGTGGAAGATGAAGTGAATGCCTTCTTTGAATTTGCCAACGGGGCCACAGGGCAGTTCACCGCCAGCACCGGCGAATCGCCCGGAACCAACCGCCTGGAAATTGTAGGCGATTCGGGAACCATTATTACCGATGGAAATTCCGTTAAATTGATCAGCAACAAAGAGTCTGTTTCGGCCTTCAGCAAATCAACCGATGAAATGTTCGGGTCGCCTGAAACGGTTGAAAAAAACTTCCAGCCTTTGGAAGCAGTCAATCAGCATGCCGCGATCCTGAACAACGTTGTTCAGGCCGCTGCCGGAAAAGCGGCATTGATTTCGCCCGCCATCGAGGGGCTCAACTCTCTCGAACTGGCAGGTGCCATGATTTATTCCTCCTGGATTAATGACGAAGTAAACCTGCCGCTCGACGGGGCAGCTTACGAAATCGCGATTCAGGAAAAAATTGCACAGTCGAAACCCCGCAAAGTAGTTCAAACGGCCGCGAAAGTCGATATGTCAAAATCCTATAGATAATGACGGGGTGCCGTCCCCGGCACCCGCGAACAGCGAGGACGCTGTCCCTCCAGGAGAAATACTTATGAGTAAACACCAGATTGCCAGTGGAGCGCATTATGCTCCCACCGCCAAAATGGACAACGTGGTGGAACCGGGCGAATTTATTTTTGCTTCCGCGTTTCTGGATCACGGCCATATTTACGGCCAGACCAATGGACTCAAAGATGCCGGGGCCACTTTGAAATGGGTCTACGATCCCGATCCGAAACGGATCACCGATTTTCTGGAAAAGAATCCGGAAGCTCAGGTCGCCGAATCCTACGAACAAATCCTGAACGATCCGGAAGTCCAACTGGTCTGTTCCGCGGCCATTCCCTCGCAACGCGCCCGAATCGGCTTCCAGGCCCTGGAAGCCGGCAAAGATTATTTTACTGACAAATCCCCTTTCACCACCATAGAGCAACTCGAAACGGCGCGTAAACTCGTGAAAGAGACCGGAAAAAAATATATGGTCTATTACAGCGAACGGCTGCATAACGAAGCCGGCATGGCCGCCGGAAAACAGATTGCCGATGGTGCGGTCGGACGCGTACTGCAGGTTATCAACCTGGCTCCCCACCGCCTTTCAAAATCCATTCGTCCGGACTGGTTTTTTGATAAAGAACAATACGGCGGTATTCTGACCGATATTGGCTCTCACCAGTTTGAACAGTTTCTTTCCTACACCGGCGCGAAAGATGCCACGATCAATTTTGCCCGTGTGGAAAATTTTAATAATCCGGACCGGCCCGGTCTTGAAGATTTTGGCGAGGCTTCACTCACCGCCGATAACGGCGCATCGTTCTATTGCCGCCTGGACTGGTTCACCCCCGACGGCTCCGCCAGCTGGGGCGACGGACGCACATTTGTTGTGGGAACAGAAGGCACCATGGAAGTGCGAAAATATATGGATGTCGCCCGCGAAGCGCCGGCCAGTAAAATTTTTCTGGTGAACGGAACAGAAGAGCGCGAAATCCAATGTCTGGAAAATACCGGATTCCCCTTCTTCGGCGATCTGATTCTTGATTGCATCAACCGCACCGAACATGCCATGACGCAGGAACATGCCTTCAAAGCGGCCGAGCTTTCGATGAAAGCGCAGGCCATGGCGGACGGATTGATGTAAACTGACATGTTGGAGGGACAGTTTCCTCACTGTCCGCGCGGCCGCTGAGGACAGCGGCCCTCCACATTGAAGAACTTCAAACAAAAAGGACACGGTTCTGAAAATCGCACCCTTTTTTCATCAACAGCAAGTGATCTGTTACACCGTGTAATACTGCTCCCAGCCTTTGCGGACGTTGTCTTTCAAAAGACTGTTGGCAAATTTATTGTTGGTGATCCGCTGATTTTTGCGGTCGAATTCCAGCGTTCCGCCCAATCGTTGCGCCATGCAGCCGAGGGACAGCATTTGGGATAACGGACCGGCAATGGAGAACGGGGAATTCGGCTGCTCCTCGCCTCGGCAGGCCTGAACAAAATTCATGTAGTGGTCGGAGTTTTTGCCGAAGTCGCGCGGCAGTTTTCCGGCTTTCAGCAGTTCCCGCATCTTTGCATAAGGGACCACCTGCAGCATTGAGCCATGGCTATCGCCCTGAAAGACATATTCTTTGGAATAAATGAACTTTCCGGGACGGCCAGGACACGGCTTGTCTCCGAATTCTTTGGGCACTTCCGGTTTGTTATGCTGCCCATCGTACCAGTCGATATCCATCGCCGGCATATCGCCCCGCGCCGGGAAAGCGAAGTTGATGGTCGACTCCATCGGGAAAATAAAATCGTTTCGCCCATCGAGATATTTGGCGGAGACCCGTTCCGGCAGACCGAGATCCAGAAACTGATGAATCGTATCCAGAATGTGGGCGCCCCAGTCACCAAAGCAACCGGTTCCATATTGGTGCCAGCCCCGCCAGTTCCCCGGATGCAGCTTTGTATTATAGGGATGAAATTCCGGCGTGGTTCCCTGCCACAGATCCCATTGCAACCCCTTCGGCATTTTTTCGGCCGACGGATACCCTTTAACATCACCCCACCCATGCCAGCGGCGTCTGTTGTTCATATAGGCATCCACATGGGTGACATCTTTGATAATCCCCGCCTCCTGCCAGGCTTTAAATTGGTAGTAGTTATTTTCAGAATGGCCCTGATTCCCCATTTGCGTCATCACACCGTATTTCTCTGCGGCGCGCATTATCAGCCCCACTTCCTGAAAGGTGCGGCCCATGGGCTTTTCCACATAAACATGCTTACCCAACGCCATCGCCATCATCGAGGCCGGAAAGTGGGAAAAATCGGGCGTGCAGACCAGCACGGCATCAATCTGATTGCCCATCTGGTCAAACATTTTTCTAAAATCGGAATACCGTTTGGCATTCGGAAAAGCGGCTTCCATTTCCTGCGTGTGCTTGCTGCCGAGAGCCACATCACACAGCGCAACAAAGTTCGTATGGCCGGTTTGATGAATCGAGTTCATGACCCCCGCACCTCGATTTCCAATTCCTATACAGGCAATATTCACCTTGCCGTTGGCTCCCAGTACGTTGCCGGGAATGAGCGACCAACCGGCTGCGGCACCGGCTGCTCCAAGCGTATGTCTTCTGGAAATTTTCACAATGGTTGTCCCTTTCAGGCGGTCAAGCCGCATTTTCTCAATGGATACTAAATCTTTTACCGTTTGGCACTTGCCAACGCAACCCCGTTTTGTAACTTTCAGTGACAAACAAGGATTTTACGCCAAACCCGCAAAGGTGCGCTATGATAACCACGACCATTAGACGTTCGTTCATCTGCATTATTGGACTCACCAGCCTTACACAATCCTCGTTCGCCAACCAGATCGCCGAGAGCCAGCAGCAATATGTTAAGAAATATGCAAAACAGGCAAACATCCCGGCACCGGAGGAAATGCTGATCAACACCGATACCGAACCAGACCTGACCCAAGGATTTATCAATCTCTATAACGGCAGAAACCTTGACGGCTGGAACCAGAAAGGTGGTGCGCATAAATTTGAGTCGAAAGACGGGGTAATCGTGGGGACCTGTGTGCCGGATGAGGCGAACGCCTTTTTATGTACCGACACCGACTATTCAAACTTCATCTTCAGCTGCGAAATAAAATGGGAAGTTGATGGAAATTCCGGCGTCATGTTCCGGGCCCGGGTTAAAGATCAAAATGGAAAACCGCGTGTCTATGGCCCTCAATGTGAAATGGAAGGCATCAATAATTCCCGCGGATGGTCCAGCGGAATATACGGCGAAGCTGCCGGTGGATGGATTTACCCGCTTTGGCTCGAAGCGCACGATGATGTTCGCCTGTGCCTCAAAAAGGATGGATGGAATCGGCTGACCATCAAAGCGGACGGCGACACCATCAAGACATGGCTCAACGGCCTCCCTTCTGCCCATTGGAAAACAACCGAATACATGAAGGGGTTCATCGGCCTTCAGGTCCATAAAGGAAAAAACGGAATCATCCTCTTTCGAAATATTAAAATTAAGGAACTCTAATGAAAAAATTCGCGTATGCGCTGCTTCTGGCCGCCGTGGCCGGCTGTTCAACTCTGCAGGCCGGAAATGATGGTTGGACCGATCTCTTTGACGGCAAAACCACCACTGGATGGACGAACCCATATTCCCACGGCGACGTCGCCGTGGTTGACGGCGAAATTCATCTGACGGCCGACAAAAAGTTTTTCTTCTGCACCGAACAAAAATATTCCGACTTCATTCTGGAAGTTGACCTGAAGCTTCCCGAGGGTCAGGCCAATTCCGGTATCATGTTCCGGTGTCATGTTGAGCCGAACAAAGTCTACGGCTATCAGGCCGAATGCGACCCCAGCAGCCGCGCCTGGTCGGGGGGCCTCTACGACGAAAGTCGCCGCCTCTGGCTCAACCCGCTCAAACCGGTCAATTCCCCCTCCGCCGATGCCTTTCGTGAAAAAACAAAGGGCGCCCTCAAACGCAGCGACTGGAATACCTATAGAATAAAAGCTCAGGGCGACCACCTCCAGATCTGGGTGAACGATGTACTTTGCACCGACTATATCGACGGCATGGACGCAGAAGGCTATATCGGCATCCAGCACCATGGCGAAAAAGGCCAGACCTACAAATTCCGTAACATCCGTATCAAAGAACTCTAAAACAGTTTTACAGCAGGAAATGATGACCACGCGGATTCATAAAGACAGGAATAACAATATGAAAACAGTATCGGCAACCCTCATGTTTGCTTTGGCTTCCCTTACGGTGCAGGCCGCAAAACCTGCCCCGGTTCCAATGTATACCGATCCTCAATCGGCAAACGAAGCAGTGGCTGTTTTTCCAAAGGTTGGAGAATATATCTCCAACGATGGGAAAACCGCCATTCAGGTCAACCTGCTGCCTGAAGGCACCTTCCTGGTTGCACGCTATAGCGGCGGACTTCCGGGCGACGGCTGGGATCGGTCCCCCATTGAATCGTCCATCCAAACAGCCGACGAACTCGAAACCGCCCTTTCCGGTTTTAAAAAAGTGGAACGGAAATCTCCAACCCTTGGAAAACCGCAGCCCGCCGATGCCCTCCTTAAATTTCCGGATGATTTCTCAAACGTACAGAACGGCTACCTGATGGCAGGCGGAAAAACAGAAAAAGAGCTGAGCTCTTTCCACATGCACCTGGAATTTCTGATGCCCTTCAAGCCGGGCCGGAATCTATCCAGTCAGGATCGTGGCAACAGCGGAATCTATATTTTCCACAACTACGAAATACAGGTGATCGATTCGTTCGGACTCGATTTTGAAAACCCCGCAAATAATGCCAACACCATTGAATCGCTCAACAAGCAATGGTGCGGCAGTCTCTACAAAGAGAAGCTGCCGGATGTAAATATGTGTTTCCCGCCTCTCACCTGGCAGACCTACGACATCGACTTCATCGCTCCCAAGTTCGAGGGCGATCAAAAAGTTAAAAACGCCCGGATCACCGTCTACCACAACGGCGTACTGATTCACGACGATGTCGAACTGAAAACCGGAACCGGTGCCGGCGCAAAAAGGCCGCAACTCGCCGAAGGCCCCGTCTATTTTCAGAACCACGGCACCCCGGTCATGTTCCGCAACGTCTGGGCAACCGAGCTCAAATAGCGATTGCGCAAGACTGCCGAAGCTTTTACCCTGCGGCACATGTTTATTTTCAACAGCATTGCTCCGATTTTCCTGCTGATTGCCCTCGGTAAAATACTGAGGGCGACCGATTTTATGCCGGAGGTATTTTTTAAAGGCCTCAATAAGTTTGTCTTCTGGTTTGCTCTACCCTCCCTCCTGATCAGCCGAATCAGCGTTGCCAAGCTGGAAATGGGAACCATCTCGCAAATTATTCTGATGTTTACGGCCGGGACCGTATTGAGTCTGATCGTTGCATGGGGCATTGCCCGGATGCTGAAACTTCCGCCCCCTTCAACCGGTTCGTTTATCCAGGGCTCTTTCCGGGGAAACGGTGCCTTTGTCGGCCTGCCGGTGATTGTCTACACCCTGGGCTCGCTCGATCCCCGTGCAGAAATGCTCGGCACCGTCATTCTTGCGCCGGTCGTGATTATCTTCAATATTCTCGGCGTAACCGTGCTGACCCATTACGGAAGAAAGCAAAGCGGTACCGGAAACTCCGTAGCCGCCTTTTTCATTCAGCTGGTCAAAAACCCCCTGATTATGTCCTGCGTCGCAGGTCTTGCGCTCAATCTCGCCTCGGTTGAACTTCCGCTGTTTCTATATCGTCCACTCGATGCCCTCGGCAGGGCGGCGCTGGCCCTGATTCTGGTGAGCATCGGCGGAGGGCTTGAATTTGAAAAACTGCGCGGTTCAGCATCGCCCACGCTGATTGCTTCTCTCATTAAAGTGGTCATCACCCCGGCTATTGGTTTCCTGATTGTCGGGCTCTTCCAGCTCGATCAGACGGAATCGATGATTGCGATTTTCTACCTCGCCTGCCCCGCCGCCGGTATGTCGTATGTCATGGCGGAAGTCATGGGCAACGACGGCCCGCTGGCCGGCCGCATTGTTGCGCTCAGCACTCTGCTTTCCGCGCTCACCCTGCCCATCGTCATTGCACTGGGTCTCTGAATGATTGCGTTTAACAACATCACTATTCGTGTACACAAACAGCCCCTGCTTACCGACGTTGACCTACATGTTCAGGGCGGAGAAAAGGTGGTGATTCGCGGGCCGTCCGGCTGCGGAAAAAGCTCGCTGCTGAAATGCGCGGTCGGTGCACTTCCTCTGACAGGTGGGTCTGTACAGTTTTCCGGCTTAACCCTTTCCGAAAAAACGGTTCGAGAAGTCCGCAGCCGCATCGCGTTTATTGGACAGGAGCCGGTACTGGGCGCAGAAAACGTCCGCGATGCCTTACTGCTGCCGTTCAGCTACAAAGCTCACCGCCATACCCGCCCCGGCGACGCGCACATTTTCCAAACATTGGAAAACCTGAAGCTGAATGCCTCCATTCTGGACCAGTCGACGAATCGCATTTCCGGCGGCGAAAAGCAGCGCATTGCCATTGCCCGCGCGCTCCTGCTGAACAAAACTGTTTTCTTTGCCGACGAAATTACCTCTGCGCTCGATCCGGAAAGCAAACAGGCTGTGATGGACGAGCTGTTCCGCCCCGGAATCACCCTGCTGTCGGTTTCACACGATCCGGACTGGATTCAGGCCTGCAACCGCATCGTTGAAATTAATGAACAGCAACTGATTGAGGTGCACCCATGATGGTTGAAATGGATATCCTGTCGACCGTCTCGATGTATGCGCTCCTGCTGATCCCGATCGGCATCTTCATCTGGCTTCAACTGGGACTGGTTAAAGAAACGATTCTCGCGGCCATCCGAATGACCGTACAGCTGGTTTTGGTCGGACTTTATTTAAAGTATGTTTTTCAGCTGAATAACGGCTTCGTCAATCTGGTCTGGGTGGCGGTCATGATGGTGGCGGCCAACGTCAGCGTACTCGGAAAATCCGGCTTAAAACGAAAGCTGTTTTTCTGGCGAACACTTGCCGGTATTACTGTCAGTACGCTGATTGTAAGCGGCTGGTTTATTCTGGTTGCCATCCGCCCGGACCCATTCTACGACGCACGCTATATGGTTCCGATCATTGGAATGATTCTCGGAAACTGCCAGCGCAGCAACGTCCTGAGCCTGGAACGTTTCTATAGCGGCATTCGCAAGAATGAACATGAATTCATGACCTATCTCATGCTCGGTGCCACCCTTAAGGAAGCCGTGGCTCCCTACCTGCGGATCGCACTTAAATCCTGCATCAATCCCTCGTTGGCGAGCATGGCCACCATGGGTATTGTCTCCCTGCCCGGCATGATGACCGGTCAGATTCTCGGCGGTGCCATGCCGATGGAAGCCATTAAATACCAGATCGGCATTATGCTCTGCATTTTCACCTCCATGGTGATTGCCGCACTGGTCAATATTCTGCTCAGTCTCCCCGTCGCGTTCGACGACTATCAGCGCCTCAAACCGGAAATCTTCCAATAGTTGGAAATTGCCGCAATAAAATACACCGCATCCCGTTATTATCGGCAAGGAGACCGTTATGAATAAAAAAACATTAACCATTATTAGTGCCGCGCTTGCTGCCGTTTCCGCCATCAGCCTGGCGTCAGTTGCTTCGCAATCGGCCAAAAACAAACAGGCTCAGGCCGAAATCCTCGCCTTGCAGGAGCAACTGGCCGACCTGAGAAATGCCCCGCCGCCCCCAACTCCCGAACCGGAAATTGTCTACATGACGGCAGAAGGAAACACCAACGAGGTCACCGTTCTGAAGTCCGAACTGGCCAAAGCAATGGCCATGCTGGAGTCGGCGCAAACCTCCTCAACCAACCGCCCATCCCGCCAACGGGAAAGCTGGGAAGACCGCATTGCAAAAATGAAAGCGGAACAACCCGAAGAATACGCCGAAATGATTCAGAAACGGCAGGAACGGCAAGAGCAAATGAAGTATAATCTTGCCGAACGAACCGCCACATTTCTGGACCTCGACACCTCCACGATGACCCCCGAAGAATTGGCGAACCATGACCTGCTCGTCGAAAAAATGTCCAAAGTCTGGGAACTGACCGCAAACTTCGAGGATCCGGAAGCCGCTCCTGATCGCGAAACCATGCGCGAAATGTATGAAACCATCAGCGAAGCCCGGCCATTGCTGCAACAGGAACGGACCGTCATGTTCAAACAGCTCGCTTCGGAAATCGGCTACACGGGCGATGATTCAGTCGCGTTTGCTGAACACGTCGAGGAAATCATCAATGCCACATCCATCCAGATACCGCGCGGTGGCGGTCGAGGTGGCGGCGGTGGCGGCGGACGCTAAATATCTTCCTGTATTTGGAATGAGCGCTGGATTCAGGGTTTGCATTATTTTCAAGCCTAAGTAAAATCCGCGCTCATTTTCAATTGTCGCAGATCATCGAAAGTTTTTCTGCGGCAGTTATTCGTTAATCGTTATTGGTTATTGGTTCTTACTGATAACCCTTAACAAATAACTGTTAACCGGAATCTGAAAGGTGAAACACCTGCTGATTCCCTAAGGAAGAATTATGTCCAAAACCTACAATATTACCCTGCTGCCCGGCGATGGGATCGGCCCGGAAGTTATCACTGAATCCGTAAAAGTTCTCGATGCCGTTGCCGAAAAAGCCGGTTTCGAATTGAAATACACCACCTGCAATGCCGGCGGCGCCGCCATTGATGCACACAACGACCCGATGCCCGATTCGGTCGTGGAAACCTGCAAAGCATCCAACGCGGTATTGCTTGGCGCGGTTGGCGGCCCGAAATGGGATGCCCTCACCGGAGCCATGCGTCCGGAAAGCGGCCTGCTCAAAATCCGTAAAGAACTCGGCGCCTTTGCCAACCTGCGTCCGGTAACCGTCCCGGAATCGCTCGCAGAAAATTCCCCGCTGCGTCCGGAAACCGTTGCCGGCCTTGATCTCTTCACGGTCCGTGAGCTGACCGGCGGCATCTATTTCGGCGAACCGCGTGGCACCGAAGGTGAAGGCGACGACCGGAAATCCTGGAACACCATGGTTTACTCGGTTGGCGAAATCAAACGCGTTGCCCGTGTGGCTTTTGAGTGGGCCCGCAAACGCCGCAATAAAGTGACGAGTGTCGACAAAGCCAATGTTCTGGATGTTTCCAGACTTTGGAGAGACACCGTGATTGAACTGCATCAGGCGGAATATTCCGATGTGGAACTCGATCACCTTTATATCGACAACGCCGCCATGCAGATGGTCATCAACCCGCGTCAGTTCGACGTGATTCTGACCGGCAATATTTTCGGCGATATCCTTTCCGACACCTCCGCCACGCTCGGCGGATCCCTCGGCCTCCTGCCTTCGGCTTCCGTTGGCGGACCGGTCGGCATCTTTGAACCGGTTCACGGTTCAGCTCCGGATATTGCCGGACAGGGCAAAGCCAATCCGTTCGCAATGATTCTGTCAGCCGGCATGATGCTCGATACGCTGGGCGAAGATGCCGCAGCAAACGCCATCCGCGCCGGTGTTAAGCAAGTCCTCGACGATGGCTACCGCTCCGGCGACCTGTGGCGCGAAGGCAATAAACTCGCCTCCACCACCGAACTCGGCGATCTGGTGAAAACCGCAACTCTGGCGGCAATGTAAGCAACTTCGCCAGAAGTCAAAAGTCTGAGAGTCGAAAGTCAAAGGCCATTTACCTGACTTTCAGACCTTTGACAAATCAAAGCACAAAGACCGCTCGTCGGGCTTTGTGCTTTTTTGTATACAGGCACCATGAATGATACCGCGGAACAAATCAGAACACTTCTTTTCGATGCAGGAAAAACAGTCTGCACGGCCGAAAGCATTACCGCCGGCCACCTCCAAACCATGTTAGCTTCTGTTTCCGGAGCATCGGATGTCTTCAAGGGCGGCATCACCGCCTACAAACTCTCGATCAAATCGGAAGTGCTGGGAGTGGACGCCGATCTCGGCTGCAAAACCGACTGTGTTGATCCGGAAGTTGCCCGCCAGATGGCAAAGGGAGCCCTGGCCGTCTTTAAATCGGATTATGCCATCGCAACATGCGGGTATGCCGAAAAATATGCAGAGCGGTCAATCGATGCCCCATTTGCTTATTTTGCAATTGCCGAAAAAGGCGATGCCGATGTGTTCTGCATAAAATCAGAATTATCCGGAGATCGCATTGCGGCACAAAAGCAAGCCGCAGAGAAAGTGCTGGCCGAGTTTCTGAAGCTACTGCGCCACAAAGTCGGCTAGCTTTTCCAACAGGAAAGCGCTCAACTGTTCCTCCTGTTGTTCCCGGGTTCCTGCCGGGAATTCCAAGCGATGGAAAACCTCATTTTCCAAGGTTTGAAAGCCGATGAAAGCCTCGTCCGGTTCTGTCCGTTCCACCGTCGAACGCAGTGCAGCCGTGCAGGCAATACCAAGGGCTCCGTGTTTACTATAGCGTGAAGCGTGTTTCAAAGCCGCAGCACTCATTTTCCGTACGGTTTGTTCAGCACAAAACACAACCGGATTTTCTCCGAGAAACTCGATCATCGCCTCCCGGCTGTAAGGAATTCGTACGTCCAGTACGAACCGCGAAGCTCCGGGGCGGGAAAGCAGAGCGTGTACGGCCCCGCTGCCCCCGCCGGCAACAACCAGACAGGCTTGGTATCCTGAATTATGAATGGATTCGATCGGCGGATTCATGACAAAAAGAATGCCGGAAACTTCCAGGGTTTGGAAGGTCCGGCATTCATCGTTTTCCAATGGTTGGAAAAGGTCAGTCGATCACAGTCACTTCCGTGATGGTGACCGGTTCTTTCGGTACATTCTGATGCCCTCTCGCATTTCCAACAGGCACATTTTTGATTTCATTTACGACGTCCATGCCCTCGACCACCTGACCGAATACGCAGTATCCCCATCCGTCCTGTCCGGGATAGTCCAGAAATGCATTGTCATTCAGGTTAATGAAAAACTGGGCGCTGGCGCTGTGCGGATCGGGCGTACGGGCCATAGCCACGCTGCCGACAACGTTCTTGAGGCCGTTTTTGGCTTCATTTTCAACGGTGTTCGGCGCGTTTTTCTGGTTCATATCTTTATCAAACCCGCCCCCCTGAATCATGAATCCGTCCATGACACGGTGGAAGATGGTTCCGTCGTAATGACCGGCATTGGCATAGGCCAGGAAATTGGCCACAGTTTTCGGAGCTTTGTCTTCATAGAGCTCCATTTTAATGTCCCCTTTGGACGTTTTCATCAGAATCATAACAGTATTCCTTTCTTCTACTTTTGGTTTTTCTACAGGGGCAGCCACCGGCGCGGCCTCAACCGGTTTCCCTTCTTCAACAGGTGTGGCAGCAGGTTCTTCCGCTTTGGCAGATGCAGTTTCAACAGCTTCTGTTTTTTCTGCCGCCCCGGCTTCTTCAGTTGCCTTTTCGGCAGCCTTTTCCGCCATCTGCTGATGCGTATCGATCTCTTCCTTAAATGCGTCTTCATGCGGTGATTGACAGCCGAACATCAATCCGGACAACAGAGCTAACAGTGCAATACGCTTCATACCTAATCTCCTGGTTAAATTCACGGGTCAAAAAATTATTGGTCTTCAAAGAAGTTGTCGATAAAGTTTCCGTTCATTTTTTGGATTAATCTATGCACGACCACAGGAAAAAAATCAGGCGAGCCCTTCGCCGGCCGCTTGAAGCCGGTGGATATATACTATTAAAATGGATGATTCCCTCCCTGCCGCGCCGGGCCGTGATGAGATTGTCCAAAACGCTGGGCAATATGGCGGTATGCTTTCCGTTGCGCGAATGCAAGGTGGGCCGTAAAAATCTCGACGCCGTATTCGGCGATCGGAAAACGGAGCAGGAAAAGCGTCAAATTCTCGCAACCTCGTTTTCAACCTTTGCTCAGACCATGCTCGATCTGTTCTGGTTTTCAAAAAACTCAGCTCAGCGGATCTCGGATTACGTTTCGTTCGAAGACACCGCGTTTAAGGAGGACTTCTTTAAAGATCGGGCTGTCATCTGCATTACCGCCCACTTTGGAAACTGGGAAATTATTGGTCAGGCAGCCGCCCTGAAAGGGGCCGATATGGCAAGTATTGCGGCCACCGTGAAGAATAAAACAGTAAACCGGGTTCTCATTGAGCTTCGGGAAAAGACGGGACAAACCATCATCCCGCAAAAGGGGGCGCTGAAATCTCTGATTTCCAGACTCCGGAAAAATGGAAAAACGGCTTTTGTGCTGGATCAGAACACCCATGAAGCAGATGGCGGTATTCTTGTAGACTTTCTCGGACTGCCGATGCCGGTTTCTCCCGCCCCTGCCGCGCTGGCCTATCGGACCGGCACAGAGATTATGTTCGGATTTTGTCTGCCGCTGCCGGATGGACGCTATACCATTCAAATCAGCAACAGCATCACCCCGCCCCCTTTTGATAAAGAGGCGGATATGGATGCAATCGTGCTGGATCTGACGCGCCAGATTCAGGACATTATTTCAGAACAGATCATGAAAACCCCGGAATTCTGGCTCTGGTCCTACAAACACTGGCGGCGCAAAACAAACACAACCTATCCCGCCCATTATCCTGAATATTAAAAGGCTTGGACTGCCTAACCCCAAGCCCTATTGTTCGTTTCAATATTAATATTAACGCAGGCCGGAAAACCATGTCGGACATCAACCGAATCAAAGAGCGGATTAATTTCTGCATTAAAGGCGAACTATGGGAGCAGATTCCAAAGTTTTTTGAGGAACTGCACCCTGCCGACATTGCGGAAGTTATCAACAACACGGCCACCCCCGCTCAGAACAAGCTGTTTGAGCTGCTTCCGAACGATATTAAGCCGGACGTGCTGGCCGAGCTCGACGATCAGGCTGAAGCTGACATTCTGGAAGAACTCTCCGATGAAGAGATTTCCGAAATCATTGAAGAGATGGCTCCGGATGACGCGGCGGACGTGCTCGGCGAAATGGAAAATGAGCGTAGTGCCGACATTCTCGAGCTGATGGAAGATGTGGATTCCGACGAAGTCCGCGAACTGATGCAATACGGCGAAGATACCGCCGGCGGCATCATGACCACCGACTTCGTTGCTGTCCCGGCCGATATGACGGCGGGCCTCGCCATTGAATACATCGGCTCACTCGAACTCGAAGAGCCCTTCTATTATGTCTATGTCACCGACCCCGAAGGCCGCCTGACCGGCTGGGTTCAACTATGGGAACTGCTCAAGAAAAACAATCTGAAGACACCTCTCAATGAGCTGGTCGAAAAAGAGATCATCACCGTTCACACCGACACCGACCAGGAAGAAGTGGCCCGGCTTGCCTCCAAATACGACCTCAGCTCATTACCCGTTCTCGATTGGCAGGATAAACTCGTCGGTCGCATTACCGTCGACGACATCATGGACGTTATCGAAGAGGAAGCCACCGAAGATATCTTCAAGCTGGCCGGTTCCCACGATTCAGAACTGGAATATTCCTCGCCGTTCACCGCCTGTAAGGCCCGTCTGCCCTGGTTGCTGATCACCCTCGGAACCGGCTTCATCAGCAGTCTGATACTGAAACAGTTTATGATTCACCTAAGCATGGCTGAAATTGTTGCACTCAGTTTTTTTGTCCCCATCATCATGGCCATGGGCGGAAACACCGGCATTCAATCCTCCACCTTAATTATCCGCGGTATCGCCGTGGGCAGCAGCCAAAGCCGCAAGCTACTTAAAATTCTCACCAACGAAATCATTTCCGGCGCCACCATGGGCTTGATCTGCGGCACCACAATCGGACTCTGGGCCGCCTTCGTGATTTCGCGCGAAACCACATCTGCAGTGGCCCCGGCCTATCTAGCGCTCACCGTTGGCATTGCGCTGTTCAGCGCCATGTCGTTTGCAGCCGTCTTCGGCGCACTCGTTCCGGTTCTGCTCAACCGGGCCAAAATCGACCCCGCCGTTGCCTCCGGCCCCTTTGTTTCTGCATCGAACGACATTTTCGCTCTGTTGATTTATTATGCCGTCACGCTGCTCATGATCGGCGTCACTCACCTGGCCTAGGATTCCATTCGTGATAATAAAAGCCACAGCCATCCCGATTGCCATCTTCCCCTACTCCAGCACCTCCCATATTGTGCATTGGCTCACGCGGCAAAACGGAAAAATTTCCACCATCATTAAAGGCGCAACCCGCCCCAAAAACCGTTTCCTCGGCGAATACGAACTCTTCAGTACCACCGAGCTGCTCTTTTTCGCCACACCGAACAAAACCCTGTTTACCGCCAAAGAGTGCTCGATGCTCCAATCCCGAAACGCATTCCGCACTAACTGGCGAGCCATGCAGTCCGCCTCCTACATCACCGCGCTCTTCAGCAAAACCACTCCCGAAGACGCACCGCATCCCGAGCTGTTCTCCCTCTACGAAGAACTGCTGGACCTCGCGGAAAACCATGGACAGGCTCCCCAGTTTATTCCCTGGGCAGAACTCCATTTTTCCGAGGCGCACGGACACGCTCCAAACCTTGGAAACTGCGTGCTGTGCTCAACCAGACACGACCTCCGGTTCTGCGCGTCGCAAGGCGGCGTCGTCTGCGGATCCTGTTCCAAAGCCCGGAAGCTTCCAGCCCTTGGAAGTCCGCCCGATGTACTCGCCATCCTGCGCGCCTGGCAGCAGAGCTCAACTCCTGCGCCCGTCATCAACACCGCGCTGACCGCAAAACAACGTACCGAAATAAACGCCATTCTCAGCACCTTCATGCACACCCACTTCAACCTCAATCCCCACCACCGCACCGCGGCCCTCCACGCAGCATGAAAAACATTCCGAAAGTCAGCATCACAATTCCGCTCTATAATTGTGAGTCACATATACGGGAAACGATTGATTCCGTGCTCGCTCAAACTTTCAGTGATTTTGAACTGATCATAATTGATGACCAGTCAACCGATCACTCCTATCACATTGCAAAATCGTATGATGATCCTCGCATACGGGTAATCAAAAATATTAAACGCCAGGGCTTTTTCGGGAACTGGAATGCATGCCTTGAATTCATGACCGGCACCTACTGCAAACTGCTTCCTCATGACGATACGCTGGAAACGACCTGTCTGGAGAAACAGGTTCAAATTCTGGATGAGTTTCCTGAAGTGGTATTGGTCCACAACGCACGGAAAATTATTGACCCGAACGGAAGAGTTCTGACTCTGCGAAGATTAAAGGAATCCTCCGGCATTAAAGATTCCAATTCAAGTCTGCGGGAGATTGTCCGGTCTGGCACAAATCCGATCGGTGAGCCCGCCTCCGTGATGTTCCGCCGCAAAACAAAAGAACAAATCGGACCGTTTTCGAATGAAGATATGTATTCAATCGATATTGATTACTGGTCACGCCTTTTAGCCAAAGGTAAAAAATATTACATTGATGAAATTCTCAGCTCCTTCAGAGTTTGGCCCGACTCCGCTTCGGTTAAACTGTTCGGCAGTCAGTCAAAATCCATGCGCGCATTTTTCCAGCGTCTGGAAAAACTCAATCCCGAAACCATTCAGCCAGCCGATGTCTGTATCGGAACGATAAAAAGTATAATTCTTGAAATTGCCCGAGGCGGATTTTACGGATGGATGAAGCTTAAAAACAAATGATGCAGAGATTGCAAGCTGCGTTACTAAACTCCATTATGGAGCCTATGAATACAGACTCAGAAAATAAGAGGGTTTCCGTTATCGTCCCCTTTCTCAACGAGCAGGAAAACCTGCCGGTGCTCTATGAACGCTGCGCCAAGGTTTTCCAATCACTGGAAGAAGATCTGGAATTTGTATTCATCGACGACGGCAGCAACGATGGCAGCCTGCCATGGGTTCTGCAGGCCGCAGCAACAGATCCCCGAGTTAAATACATCCAGCTTTCCCGCAATTTCGGCCACCAGCGCGCTATCACCGCCGGCATGAACTTATGCACCGGTGACGCCGCAGTCATTATCGATGCCGACCTGCAGGATCCCCCGGAAACCATTGCCGACATGATCGTGAAATGGAAAGAGGGTTACGATGTCGTCCATGCCGTTCGCTCTGAGCGCAAAGGCGAAACGGGACTCAAAAAGTTCCTCGCACATGTTTTTTACCGCGTCATGAGTAAAATGACCGAGGTCCAAATGACGGTCGATGCCGGCGACTTCCGCCTTCTCAGCCGAAAAGCGCTTGATGCCCTCAACTCTATGCCGGAGCAACATCGTTATATGCGCGGGCTCGCTTCCTGGATTGGATTCAATCAGACCACCGTGGAATACGTCCGGGACGCCCGGCTCGCCGGAGTCACCAAATATCCGCTTATTAAATCCATTGGTCTGGCCCTCAACGCCATCACCTCCTTCAGCGGAACCCCGTTGCGGTTTATTTTTTATCTAGGCGGGTTGCTCTGCACCCTCTCTATCGGTATAGGCATCTATCTGTTCATCGTCTGGAATTTTATACAGACTTCCCCTGCCCATGCCGGAACTACCTATCTGACTCTGGCCATCTTTTTTGTCTCCGGACTGCAAATGTTCTGTATGGGCATTCTCGGCCAATACCTGCGCCGCGTCTTCGACGAAATTAAGGAACGTCCCCTCTACCTAATCAAACAAACCAACCTTGATGGAGCAGCATCGTGAATACCGTTGCAATAATCCCAGCGCGCGGCGGATCTAAAGGAATTCCTCGAAAAAATATCTATCCCTTCAGAGGAAAGCCTCTTATTTGCTGGAATATTGATGCTGCCCTTCGGGCAGAACACGTTGATCGGGTCATCGTATCCACAGACAATGCAGAAATTGCAGAAATTGCCCGGTCCGCCGGGGCAATCGTGGTAATGCGCCCCGATGATATCAGTTCGGATATTGCCTCCTCAGAAGATGCGCTTATTCACACGTTGAAGTCCCTCGACTCTCAACCTGAATTGACTGTCTTTCTACAGTGTACATCCCCGTTGACACAAAGTGACGACATAGATCGCTGTATAAAAAAACTTATCGACACCAATGCCGACAGTGCCTTTACCGCCACCGAATCGCATCGTTTTCTATGGAAAAACCCGGATGCGGCAACCGGTGTAAACCACGACGGAGCGGAACGGAAGCGCCGGCAGGATCTTGAAAAAGAATACGCCGAAAACGGAGCGGTTTACGTGATGAAGACAGAGGGATTCCTCCAATCCCGTCATCGTTTCTTCGGCAAAACCGTAATATCTGAAATGCCTTTGACCCGCACATGGGAAATTGACTCGCATGAGGATCTCCACGTTGCAGAGGCCCTTGCCGAGCTCTGGACACAACCGACGGAACTCCCAGAACCTGTAGAGGCTGTTGTTTTTGATTTTGACGGCGTAATGACGGACAATGCTGTTTATGTTACTGAGATGGGGGAAGAGAGCGTGCGCTGTGATCGGGGCGATGGATGGGGCATTGCCCGACTGCGTGATGCTGGAATCCGGATGGCCGTTATGTCGACAGAAGAAAATCCGGTGGTTCAGGCCCGTTGCACCAAACTTAAGCTCGAATGTTTTCATCAGCTTGGTGACAGAAAAATAAGCCGTTTGCAAGACTGGTGCAAACAACATCAACTGAATCTCAACAACATAATATATGTTGGCAACGATGAAAATGATATCGAATGTCTGATGACCGCCGGCACAGGCATTGTACCTTCCGATGCACATGATTCAGCCAGACAGGTAGCGGATATCGTTCTTTC
This sequence comes from Pontiellaceae bacterium B12219, assembly GCA_029432795.1. GTDB lineage: Bacteria > Verrucomicrobiota > Kiritimatiellia > Kiritimatiellales > Pontiellaceae > Pontiella. The sequence goes on along the minus strand of JARNMJ010000016.1, from coordinate 2,777 downwards.
TACCCAAGGAGGTCATGGAGCAGTCCGGGAACTTTGCGATATGATTCTAAACAAGGAAAAGAGGTAGATGATGAATCCCCCTAAAGTAATTGCTGAAATTGGATGCAACCACAAAGGCGATATGCAGATTGCGCGGGAAATGATTCTCACCGCCGCTATGTTCTGTAAAGCCGACGTCGTTAAATTTCAAAAACGCTGTTCGAAAGAACTGCTGACCGAGGAACAGTACAACGCACCCCATCCTAATCCGATGCATGCCTATGGAGATACCTATGGCGCACACAGGGAATTTCTGGAGTTCGACCTCGACCAGCATCGCCAGTTGAAACAATGGTGCGACGAATTCGGCATCGAATACAGCACCTCCGTATGGGATGTGACATCTGCGAAAGAAATCACGGAGCTTCAGCCCTGCCTGATTAAAATCCCTTCCGCCTGTAACCTTCATTGGGAAATGCTCGACTACCTATGCAAAAATTATAGCGGAGAAATTCATCTGTCATTCGGCATGACCACCCACGTAGAAGAAGATCAGATCGTAGAATTTTTCCAATCATTGGGTCGTGCCAAAGATCTTGTACTCTACAGTTGCACCTCGGGCTATCCGGTCGCATTCGAAGATATCTGCCTGCTGGAAATCACCCGTCTTAAAGAAAAGTTCGACAACAAGGTCAAGGCCATCGGATTTTCCGGCCACCACCTCGGTATCGCAGCCGACGTTGCCGCCATGACCATCGGTGCGGAATGGGTTGAGCGCCATTTCACACTCGACCGCACATGGAAAGGCACAGATCATTCCGCCTCACTCGAACCTGACGGCATGCGCAAACTCGCCCGTGACCTGCGCAACGTCCACAAAGCGCTGATCTACAAACAAACCGAAGTGCTCGCAATCGAACAGGTCCAGCGCGAAAAACTGAAATATCGGGGTCAGATCTGATGATAAGTAGAATCACTAATCGCCTAACATGCGGTTCCTTGAGAATTGGGAAGCTCAAGATTTATTGGAAGGCGGACCGTCGCGCTCCTTTATTTGATTTAAGCGCATTTTCCTCTCCCTACAAAATTCACCTTGGCCCGGGAGCAAATTGGAAAAAAATGGATGATCATTGGATTAATGTCGATATTGACCCCAACCGGGGAGATATCATCGTTGATTTTGCGGATTTCACCTCATTCCCGCTGGAAACAGCCTCGGTATCCTGTATCTACGGATCTCATGTCTTTGAGCATATGAGTATCTACACGACTCCAACAGTCTTCGCTGAGTGTTGTCGCACCCTTGTTCCCGGCGGCACATTGAGATTGATTCTTCCCGATGCGGAAAAAAGTATCCGGGAGTATGTAGCGGGCAATAGCGAATTCGATATTTTTAAACGGCGAACGGAACGGGCTGAAAAACTATGGGGCATAAAAAACTACACTCCCTTTGAATGCCTTAGGGAAGACTTCCTTTCTCGATCTGGGCAATCGATCCTCGGAGAACAGGCACTTGCCCACCAAAACGCCTGGGATTTTGAAACGATACGCAAGGACTTGCTTCATGCCGGTTTCTCTTCAGTAGAGAAGACATCTTTCCAGAAAAGCAATGTCCCCGATTTTTCATTTGAAGGGACATATCCCAGTGAAGCTAATGAGACCAATCGATCATTATACGTTGAAGCGACCAAATAAAGCTGTTGATAAAAAAGGAGCCTATTGGTGCTAAGTAAACGATATTCAAATGATGGCCATCCCTGCCTAAGGCTGAACTCAATCCAGCTTGACCAAAAAAGAAAAATCGAAGAGCATATTGTTTCCGATTATGTATTCGAGAATGTCAATTGCCTCGTCTGTGGAGGATCCAAGTTCGAACCACTTTCCGAAAAAGATCGTTATGGCCTCTATATGCCTGTTGTAATTTGTCGAGACTGTGGTTTGGTGCAAGCCTCTCCTCGTATGACGGAAGCGTCATATACCCATTTCTACAATGATGGGGACAGGCGCCTCTATGTAGGGTCGGATCAACCGGATGACGCGTACTTCCAAGGACGCTACCGCGCAGGACGTGCTACCTACGACTATCTCTCTCAACATATAGAAATAAAAGGGAAACGCATTCTTGAAGTGGGTTGCGGGTCAGGGGCTATTTTAAAATACCTGCACGACAGTGGGGCGAATGTAAAAGGTATTGACCTCAGTCTAGAATATCTGAAATACGGCAAAGAACGCTATGGACTGGATCTTTCCACTACCAACCTTTTTGACCTTCCAGACAACCATGAATTCGATTTGGTTATCTATTCAGATGTTATGGAACACATTATTGCTCCACGTGAACATCTCGATAAAATAAAAGGTTTACTGAAACCCGATGGAGTGCTCTACATCAAAGTACCCGGAACAAAAAATCTCTTGCGCCCCTATCTCGGTGATTTTCTGAAGAGTCTTCAGAATGCGCATGTATACTATTTTTCATTAACCACACTTCATAACCTTATTAGCAGTTGCGGCTATAAGATGATTGAAGGAAACGAAGAAGTACGCAGTCTCTGGAACGTCAGCGGCGAAACTGCGGATCACCAACTAAAAAATGACTTTTCTGCATGCATGGAATTTTTACAGAAAACAGAAAAGAGAATCTGGTCCCGCAAGTTCTTGCCTCTAGCAGCTTGGTGCATGAAAAAAGCCAGAAATTTAACCTCTAGTGTAGTGCGCCGCAAATCGGTTTACATTACAAAAAGTTATGGCATGATGGTTTGCATGGGTAGACCAATTCTTCAAATAGAAATCAATGA
>JARNMJ010000169.1 GCA_029432795.1 Pontiellaceae bacterium B12219 | reverse complement strand
AAGAGATGCTGCTCTACTGAGATTTCCAACCATCGGAAAAGAATTGGAGAACAGAGATCGTTTAAAGAAAATATCCAAATCTGAATGAAATCATAGTTGGCACAGAATGAAGCAAAACCAAAAACAGAGTGGAATTTCAGAGATTCATTGCTTTGCGGATGGAATCAAAAATCATCCTGATCAGGACTAAAAAAAACATAAAAATCGAACCAGTGGTTTGAGCTGACACGGTACGACGCCTGTCAATAAGGTCAAAGTTTAATTCCCGTGTCAGCTCACCCATTAACGTTGTGTGCAGATAGAAAAATATGACGAAAAAAAAGATCATCGCATTATCGATCGGCTATCAATTGTTGACAGGCATCGCTGTCGGCATTGTCCAGTCGATAACTTTGCTTATGGGCATGCATTCCACAACCATGACCGGAATAGCGACGTTACTGATAGTTCCTATTTTCGGCGCCCCATTTAACATAGGTGGATTTACAATTCGCCTTATTTTCGAAGCATTAGTTGAACCATTAGAATCAATCGTTGGTCATCGTTCGGCAACCGTTTTAAGTAATTTTCCATTCTACCTTGTTCTTTTGCTCATACAAATAGCCATCGTGACAATGGTGATTTTCATTCGGTATCGAAAAACAAAAACATTCAAGGACTGGTTGATAGTCACAGTATTCATTGCTGTCTTCATCAACGGATTGATAAACATTATGTGGCCATGGTGGGGAACATAAAAAATCACACAACCAGAGGCTTGACCTTACCGTGAAAACGCCCGTCGATTCGGTCAAAGTTTATGTTCACGGCAGGTCAGCCTTAACGTTCGATACAGAAATAAAAACACATGCTGCTCTACTGAAATTTCCAATCATCGGAACAGAATTGAAGAACAGAGATCATTCAAACAAAGCATCAAGATTTGAGTGAA
>JARNMJ010000168.1 GCA_029432795.1 Pontiellaceae bacterium B12219 | reverse complement strand
CCTCTTCCTAAGCCTTGGGGGGATCATATTGTTGCAGAGCAATATCATAAATCCCAGTTTGGTAAGGCTAAGTCTGAGCCTATCAACAAAAATACTTGGGTATTCAGAGACCCGCTTGTTTTCGGCTGCTACCAATCAATCTCTTTGCATAATTCGGGCTTAAAATTGGCTAAAGATGTCGAAACTGATTTTGGTGACAAGGGAAAAATTAAAAAGGAAACTAAAAAAATGAATCTTTTCGAGCGTATTGCGCTTTTTGCATGTCTTTTATTTTCAATTATATCTGTTTTTAGAACTCCAAAAGTTGAGGCTTCACAAGAAATTTCTTCTTCTTCTTCTTCTTCTGATAATTTTATTGTTGAACAGAAACAAGTTTCTAAAGAAGTAAACCCTGCCGTTAATGTCCTTTATGGTCGTTTTCGCTATTATGAACTTAATGGTGATGTTGTCCGTCTCTTTGTTGATGGCATTGAGTACAAACAAGGCCAATTAACAACGGCGGGAACGGTTTTAAGCGCGAATAAGGACGGCGTTCATATAATGGACGAAACTGGAGCAAATACGTTTATTTATCCAAACTCCGGCCATTTATTTGAACCTTTTAAAGTTGATTCTTCTACCGTTAAAACTTCTAAAGATTCTTCTGAAGAATCAGAATCCTAATGTTCTCAATGTTTTATCGAGCGGAGTGGATGAAAAATTTCTCTTCCTTTTTGAGTAGCCGTGATTGAGGACAGCTCGGGAAGCACGTTTTACGGCGTAGCGTTTTGAGGTGCTGTGCATCGATAAAACGCAGAATGCTTAAGTTTTGAGTTTGAACAACTTAGCCCACGAAAAAAAAATGAAAACTCTAGTTAAACGCAAATACGGCACTTATCAGGCAAAAATTCGGATTAAGTCAACTGATCCTATTTTGTATCGGTCGCTAGATACGAAAAACAAGCTTGT
>JARNMJ010000167.1 GCA_029432795.1 Pontiellaceae bacterium B12219 | reverse complement strand
AATTCCTGCCTCAACCGTTCCCGAAAACGCATCTGTCACCAGATTGGTTGAGCGCTGCACGGCATAGGTCGTTCCCGGTGCATTCGGCCACTCGAGCGAAATCGAATCGGGATTCAGCGCCATGGAAGTCGAGAGAACAGGTAAGCCATACAGCTCGACTTCTTTGATTGTCGGACTTTCTGTCGCCGATGTAACCTGCAAACGGAACCTGGCCCCCTTAACTGCGGGGAAAAAGTCCTGCTGATCTTCTGAGGGGTTTCCGCCCACAAACGCAGTTACCCAACTACCGTCCGTATAAACCTGAATTTCATACGAACGAATGCGGTCTCTATATTCCACGATTCGAGCGCCGTTTATCATGACGGTCGAGCCTAAATCCACCTCGAGCCAAGGCGTGAGCACAGTTGAAGCCCAACGTGTATCGAGATTTCCATCGAATGCTTTCGCCGCCGAGTAGCTGGAGCTGTGAACACTGCTTGCACTTGTGGATTGATTCAGCGCAACATTAACCGGCTCCGTTACTGAGTCCTCGAAATAGGTGTTAGAGGCCGAGAGTTCAAACCCATTCAGGAACTGCACATTCCCGCCGGTTGCAGAAACCGTAAGGGTCGTAAAGCCCGCCTGAAGCGTGACCACTTTATAGATCGTGGTCCAGATTTCACCGGCATCAATAACCCGGTTAATCGTCGTAATCGGCGTTCCATCCTGCGCCAGCTCCAACTTCACCGACCCAGACTCAGAGGCGACACGAAAGGCCGCCAAATAGGTTCCCGCTTCGGCAACACGGACATCATACGAAACCGAATTCCCTTCAGCAGAGAATTCAACCATACTGCCCCCTTCAACATCAGAGCTTGGCAGCACGGAAACGCCGCTCGAGTTGGCGAAATCTTCTGCTTCAATAACGGGCGGAAGCCCTGCGGAGACGATCAGACGGGGTTGAAGATCTTCATCTGCATTTTCCTT
>JARNMJ010000166.1 GCA_029432795.1 Pontiellaceae bacterium B12219 | reverse complement strand
AAGAAAAAAGCAGCTAACCAGCGGGTTGACCTTACCGTGAAAACGCCCGTTGATTCGGTCAAAGTTTATGTGCACAGCAGGTCACCCGTAACGTTCGAAGAAATATAAATATGGATAAAGACAAACCAGTAAAATTGCTCTTTACGCCACTAGTTCTGATTATACTTGGTTCACTTTGGCTTACCGTTGGCATCATGATGAAGAACCAAGATGTTAAGATAAACAATGAAGGTCTAGCTGTCTTATTTGGGTGTGGAATAGTTTATATTATTACAGGTCTTGGCTTATTCAAACCGTATAAGTGGTCTGTCGATTTAGCTATTTTATTATGTTCCATCCTCTTCCTTCTAATCCCAATCGGAACAGCCATTGCGTTAGTTATAGTTCCTATCCTCAAAAGATTGAGTAAATCAATGAAGGAAGAATCAAAACTAAACTTAACGTTAGTGCCAGAAAGAAAAATAATGAAAAACACTACAATTGATACGATTCAAAAATGCAAACTTTGTGGCGGACGTTTCACTATTCGAGAAGTCCTAAGTCAGCCCAAATATTTCTGGCCAGAAGTCGACGTTGTTGTGTGCAAAGCATCATGTTGCGACCACAAAGAGGAACTTAGTATAAAAAATAACAAGGTCGAACGTGGCTATGTTTACGCTGCGGCATCTCCTCACTTTTGCGGAATGGAGATATACGATGTTCCTAGCTTGCAACTAATAGAAAATAAAGACCGCCTAGTATTCATTTTTGACGGAAAGAAACACGAAGTAGAAAATAACTTCGAACCAGTGGGTGGAACCTACGCATAAAACGTCCGCAGTTTTAACGTTTCTGCGCATACATCCAAATCACTCTCCACCCTCTGCGAGGCTCACCCATAACGTTCGCTAAGGAAAATGAAAATAATCTCACTCTACATACTAGCTACTGCATTTCTAATCCTAGCAGTCGCAACTATTTTCATCCCTTTCTC
>JARNMJ010000165.1 GCA_029432795.1 Pontiellaceae bacterium B12219 | reverse complement strand
GTTTTGGTTTTGCATCCCGCAATGGTGAGAATGACGCATGTTAAAACTAATGATGTAGAGAATTTCATTTTCATATTTTCCTTTATCCGAACGTTCGGGCTGACCTGCCGTGAACATAAACTCTGACCGGATCAACGGGCGTTTTCACGGTAAGGTCAAGCCCCTGGTTGGGCCATTTATGTTTTTTTGGGTTTTTGTAGAATCTGTTTTTTCCGACCATCGGAATTTTAACTTTGATTGATTCTGTGCATTACTCTGAATTGTGTGATCAGTTCCAATCTGTGGAAATTTTATTTCCCTTTATTCCAACCCTCGGAAATCAGATCTGATTTTTTCATTTCCCGTCCCTCGGATTTTTTTGCCGCTGAGCGGAAAGGGGATGCTTTTGTGTTTCACTCTGTTTTGTGTGATTTCTTTCCATGCCCAACGTTCGGGCTGACCTGCCGTGAACATAAACTCTGACCGAATCAACGGGCGTTTTCACGGTAAGGTCAAGCCCCTGGTTGGGCCATTTATGTTTTTTGGTTTTTGTAGAATCTGTTTTTTCCGACCATCGGAATTCTTAACTTTGATTGATTCTGTGCATTACTCTGAATTGTGTGATCAGTTCCAATCTGTGGAAATTTTGTTTCTCTTTTTTCCAACCCTCGTAAATCAGATCTGATTTTTTTATTTCCGTCCCTTGGATTTTTTTGCCGCTGAGCGGAAAGGGGATGCTTTTGTGTTTCACTCTGTTTTGTGTGATTTCTTTCCATGCCCAACGTTATGGGTGAGCCGCCGGTGCTCATAAACTTTACTTAATCAATTGGCGTCGGCCACCGTAGGCTCCACCCACTGGTTCGGTTTTTATTGTTTTTCAGTCCTGTTGAGTATTTCTTTTAATTTCATCTGCAAAGCAATGCTGCTCAGAAACTTCACTCTGTTTTGTGTGATTGAATGCGTGTATTCCTGCATTCTTTCTCTCAACTGTTGATTCTGTTTTGGA
>JARNMJ010000164.1 GCA_029432795.1 Pontiellaceae bacterium B12219 | reverse complement strand
ATCGCTGGGTTGCCAAAGGCAAAGACATCTTGGAAAAAATCAATCGGGCCAGAACGAAGTTAAATAAACCTATTTATGAATCAGGACACTAGATCATAAATCTGCGGCGGAAAAAGAGCAATCCGCCACCCATAGCAGTAACCAGTCCCAACGTGGCCGGTTCCGGAACCACGCTAATACTTGCTTCGCTGTAATCCACACCAAGCGCTCCGCTATTATCTTTTTGCACTCCTGTATAAAAGAAACCACCACTGAAATAATCGATAAATTCAGTTCCGGCAAAGGTGCCCGTGACAAGCGCACTGGTATTGCCATCGTTAACGCCGCCATCTACGACAATATCCTCGAGAAGAAAACTGTAGCCAGCAGCATTGGCGGTAAACGTGACCGACAACCCATCCTCAAGACTGGCTTCCGTAAGATCAAAACCAACCTCCCCGGCATTCTGAAATGACGTGACCTGAATCAACACATCGGAACCCTGATTTTGAGCTTCCAACGCCAGTATTAGATTTGAAGAACCGGAGCGGAATCCCGTTCCTGCAGCCATTCCAAATTCAATACCGTTCCCCCGAATCCCACCAGCAGTGATGTCATCAATGGTCAGTTTCATTACAACCTCGTCATCCGCAGTCAGAGCGGCTCCATTCAGGGCTTGGACATTCTGTGAACTGGTAAACCCAGCCGCGTTCAAAAGACCGCTACTGTTACTCATCAACAAATCTGAACCCGTACCCGAAAGCGTCGTTGTTCCTGATTCGTTAAAGCCGTTATTGAACAGGGTTGTGTTCGCCGTCGTCGCTTCGTAGACCACACCAGCGCTTACAGCGCCGGCCAATCCAATGACCACAGCGGCCATTATCATTTTTTTCATTTTATTTCTCCTTTTGTCGTTTTTCGTTCTGTAAAGCGAACGTCTTCTATTTCTTCTCAATTATATTGTGTTTGTTGGGTTTGAGGCTCTCGAAGCCTACTCCCCTGTTTTATCCGGGT
>JARNMJ010000163.1 GCA_029432795.1 Pontiellaceae bacterium B12219 | reverse complement strand
CAGGTGATGCTGGATCTCCCCGGTTCGTCCGGGGAACGCCGCTTAATTTAAAGGGAAGAGGATCGCGGCTGAATCAACTTCAGCCATAAGGTCTGGATAGAAAATAATGAAACCCAAGGTTAAGAAAATAGTTGCAGGGATATTTCTAATTTATCTTGGATCTTATCCTCTATTTCGTACTGCCAACATCTACATCAGAGCCACAGGTATGTATCATGCAGATTCTAGTGGAAGTCGTTCAGAAGAACGACATTCAATTCGATTAGGAAGATTAGGAAGATTAGGAATTTTATCCATTCCATTCATACCATTCTATTACCTTCACTATCCTCTTACGATTTGTGAGGAGATGTATTGGAATAAAAACAGATTACCGTCCTACTTTTCACATGGACTAAAATAAAATCCGAACCAGTGGTTGGAGCCTATCGCGACAACGCCCGCAGATCCGGTCAACATCGTTTGCGCTCAGGCTCACCCATAACGTTCGCTTGAGAAATAATATGAATAAGAAAATCCTACAATCTGAATTAGAAGATGCATTGAACAATCTTGATATTTCATATACTTCTAAAAAAACATTCTTCCGTACGCTACCCCAAAATAATGACTCATTTGCAATAGGCTATTTCCCCATCGTTTGCGGAACATTATCACTCATTGCATTTTTCATTTTTCTATATCTGCACATGTCCAGAGCAGAAGGCTGGAGTGTATCTCCAGTAATTTTGATGCTCCAAATTAATATGGCGACCCTTTGCCTAACGGATGGATTCCACAAAATAAAAGACATCAAAATGAATCGATCAGTTATTGAACTCATAATAAAAGCGAACCAGAACTTGGAGCCTATCGTGCCAACGCCCGCTGAGTCAGGCAGCGCACAAACCACTCAGGCTCACGTTTAACGTTCGGTACATAAATAAAAACAATTCTGCTCAACTGAAAATTTCCAATCATCGGAACAGAATTTGAAGGCACAGAAATCGATCTAAAACAGA
>JARNMJ010000162.1 GCA_029432795.1 Pontiellaceae bacterium B12219 | reverse complement strand
AAGATCGGCGACGCAGATGCGGTGACCGCTTTTGGCCATGGCGCAATACACCGTCGGGCCATGATCCGCCTCGGCTTGCTTTACGGCATGTTCGCTATAGTAGCCGGTGTCGGCGAGAACATTTCCGGGCGCGACCACGTCGGCAGGAATGCGTGCAAGTACGGGGTTGAGCTGCTGTTTGTCGTTGGGGGCATCGGTAACGAGCTGGCCGACGATAAGATAGGTTTCGGTATCGACGGCGGCCTGGGCATTGTATGCCTGTTCGAAGTGGTCGCCGTTCCCGGCCTTCATGATCCGGCTTTCGGGATCGGTGAAATTATACTGTTTATGATCCGGTGGCGTTTCGGTCGGGGGCCGAGGTTCCTTACCTCGGGGCTTGCGTCCGTTTTTGTGTTGATCGTCGCGCCTGGATTTCTTCTTTTCGTATTCCGCCTGCTTCTGCTGGTGCTCTTCTTCGTAACGCTCCTCCATGATGGCGCGGGCATGTTCCAGACTTTTAATCCGATCTTCGCGGCGGACGATCTCATCGGGGATGCTCAACCCGTCATCCAGCGGAATGTTGTCGATCTGCTCGGCCTTTGCGGTGAGCGCTGCGACCTCCTTTTGCAGCAGTTCAATCTGTTCTCCGGCTCGTTTATAACTGACGGCGGAATGTTTGCTGGCGTTGGCTTTGATTTTGGTGCCATCGACGCTTACCGTTCCGACCTTTTTCAACCCCTTGGTTTCCTGTGCCATCTGAAGAACCTGGACAAAGGCCTTTTCAAAGAGTGCACGGTTCGTACGGCGGAAGGTGCAGATCGTATCGTGATCGGGATGCAGATCTCCGCCGCAAATATAGCGCACCACGACATCCGACCAGGAGGCATCCTCAATCACGCGCGAGGAGAAACGTCCGGTGGCGTAGCTGTAAATAAGCAGGGTCAGCATCATGCGCGGAGGATACTGCTCATCACCGGTCCCGCGCCGGTTGAAGTGGAAGTCTTCGGACGGCAGCCGTTCTACGGCATCGATCAGAAA
>JARNMJ010000161.1 GCA_029432795.1 Pontiellaceae bacterium B12219 | reverse complement strand
GAGAAAGGGATGAAAATAGTTGCGACTGCTAGGATTAGAAATGCAGTAGCTAGTATGTAGAGTGAGATTATTTTCATTTTCCTTAGCGAACGTTAAAGCTCAGCCGCTGTGCCTTGTTCGTTGCCTGACTTGACCGGCGTTTTCACAGTAGGCTGAAGCTCCTGGTTGGGGTTTGTTTGCTCTAATATTTTTGTAGCTATTTCAATGCATTGGTTTTGCATTGCATCTCTATCTTTGTCGCTCGACCTTGCTAGCAAACGAAGCTTCGAGCCTAGTTCGACTAACATGGCTGGAGAACCTGACTTAGGTGACGTGGTTTTTCCATAATATCTTTCACAATTAAAAATATATGTTGTTCCGCCCCCCAAACGGTACCCCCAATTTTCTGGGTATTTAGTCTGTATCAGAACGCTAGCCCAAGCTTCTTCAATTATGCTAGCAAACCCCTCGTCGATATGGAGTTCATAGTGCTCTATATCATCCGATATGTTTATGTCTTCATATTTTCCAACATGACGATCCGTTAGGCGCTTGATCTTTGGTCTTTGTTTAAAGGAGGCGTACTTGATAAACAATTGCCTATTGGTGATTTCATACTCACCGTTCACCGTTTCCTTATATTCTATTTCCTCATCAAGAATTACGGCGTGTTGCGTACTGGAACTAGGCAGTACAATCATCCAAAGTTTTGGCGATGTACCATGTAAAAGGGAAGTAATGACGGGGCTGGGTGCGATGAAAGGTAAGGGCTCCAAATGATTTGAGTTTGCGCTGGTAGACAAAGAAATAAAACTTGCAGCTAGACAGAGGATATACCTTAGCTTTGACTTTATTATTGTCATATTATTTGACCCCAACGTTAATGGATGAGCCGACATGTGAATCAAACGTTGACCGGATCAATTGGCGTCGTACATGTCGGCTCTAACCACTGGTTGGGTTATTCATTTATTCCTGTGAGTCTGATTCTACGGGAATGGTAATTTTTTATGATTTCTGTGTGTTGATTCTGTCTCAAAACTT
>JARNMJ010000160.1 GCA_029432795.1 Pontiellaceae bacterium B12219 | reverse complement strand
TCTTACGCCACAACGATAAAATTTCGTCGGGGCACGGAAATTATTTCCATGGAGCGGATGCTGGAGGACGGGGTTATGCGGGTCGGGGAAGAGCTTATCCAGGTGGATCAGTTTTCCCGTACCGATGATGATGTGTGGGTGCTGAAGGGCTGTACCCGGGGGTATCAGGGAAGCTCCCCGAAATCTCATGTGGTTGGCACCGAGATGGCGGGGGTGGATCTCTATTTAAACAAGGCGGTTTATCCGGGCGATAATTTTGGAACAACCAATAGTCTGGCCGAGGAAATTTGCGGCGAATACGGAGACTTCCTCAACGACGTTAATGCGGGGCATCTGCATTTTGACGGCAGTGGTCAAATCAATCTGAATCCCTGGTGTCGCCGTGATTACACGGACTATATTTACAGCAGGATGGAGAACCCCACAACGGGAAGTATTGTGGGGGGAACAATCAAGGCCAACTTTGAACGTCAGTTCAGTACGGTACTGACCAATATTATGGCGGTGGATTATTGGGATATTCGTATCGGTCTTCGACTTCATCAGGAAGGCCGGATTCATCTTGAGACCTCAAGCAGTATGCTGGACCTGCATTTCGATGCACTGGATGGTGTCCTGAATAATTCCCGTCGACCCACCTTCGCCGGTGGGGCAAGCGGTGCCGCGTTAACTATGGAGATTCTGGAAAACTATGGAAAGACGGATGAAGCGTTCCAGCTCTTTAAATATTGGATTGAATTAGCGCCAGCCTTTGATGACGCGGATGTGGATTACATCAAAGGTTATATGAGTCGACATCTCAACCATTGGAAAGGTGAAGATATTCTGGTGCTCAGTACGAATGAGACGGACGGGTTTATTTTTACACCCCATCGCATAATGGGACGGACGTCGGGCGAAGATGATTTTATTACGATCGATCAGGAATGGGGCGCGGTGCCGCGCTTTCAGGACATTGCGGCCGGTACCACGATCGAACTGTATAATCCCAATGCGGCACAGACTCCGCAGGTGGTGATCCGCGTTGAGGAATCCTCCGT
>JARNMJ010000015.1 GCA_029432795.1 Pontiellaceae bacterium B12219 | reverse complement strand
TGAGCTGACTCTTATCGCTGACATCAACCGCGGGCTCCCACGCAATCGGAGCGGCGATTGCAGCCTGACCACCGATCAAAAGACCGGCCAAAATTACTCTAACTCGTTTTACAATATAGCTTTTCATCGTTTTACAGTTCTTCACGGTTCACCTTCTTTAAGACGTATATTAGCCATCAACGCCGCTCGCTTTAAACGAAAGCGGTGTACAGAGGAAATGACTATGGCTGTATCATCACCATAATACGGTTGCTTTATCGGCATCCCAGCCTTAGTTTGTGTTCCCAGTAATCCTTAGCATTTTATAATCTTTGGAGGTGGGAGATATGGGAAAGAAACACGACAAAACGGACCCATCACAACACCGGGTCACGATCTATGATATCGCAGAAGCGATCGGAGTCTCTCACACCACGGTCTCGAAAGCGCTGCGCAACAATCCGCGCATATCAGAAGCAACACGCGTTCGGGTTCAGGAAAAGGCGGCCGCAATGAACTACCGCCCCGACCCGATGCTCTCCGCACTTTCCTCCTACCGCATGGCCAACCGGGAAGATAAAACGCAGGCTGCGCTCGCATGGATCAATCCCTTTCGAGCCCCCGACCTCTTAAGACAAACGAAGGAATTTGATCTCTACTGGCAAGGCGCCAAGGAGACCGCCAACCGCATGGGCTATCAACTGGAAGAATTCAACACCGTTGACCTGTCGTTTCCACGTATGAACACCATTTTTAAGACCCGCAATATTCAGGGGCTTTTGCTGGCAACACTGTGCGGCCCGGACTACGAAGATCCCGCCATCAACTGGCAGGCCTTTCCCTGGCAGGACTATGCTATCGTGCGCTTTGGCCGTCAGAACTCCTATCCCGAAGCGCATTACATCACCAGCGCACAGACAACCGTTGGCATTCTGGCCTTCCGATCCATGCGGGAACGGGGTTATCAGCGCATTGGTTTTGTTGGAAAATATACCAGGCAACGTATCTTCAATGCAGGGGTATCCTTCGCGCAGGAAGAGCTCCCCCCGGAACAGGTTATACAGCGATTACACCTCTCCGACGCTGATCCGGTCGACCTGCAGATGTCCGCACTGGATCACTGGATTAAATCCAACCGGCCGGATGCCATTTTAACAGACCGCCCCAACCTCACTGAATTGCTGAAAACAATGGGCTACCGCATTCCCGAAGACCTCGGCCTGGCAACCACCAGCATTCACGACACGCCCATCAATGCCGGGATCGATCAAAACCCCATCGATATCGGCCGAGCCGCCGTCCGAACACTTATTTCCTTGATCACCGAACGCACCATGGGCATCCCGTCCGTCCGTAATGAAATCATGATCGAGGGCAAATGGGTCGACGGTTCGATGTTGCCGAATAAACAGGTTTCCAAACACTGGAAATAAAGGGCCTCGCCCTTTTCAGTCGCCCGCGTAGATGCAGACGTTGGTTGGATTTTCTTTCACCACCACCTGAACCAACTGCGGCAGTTCAGGTTTAATTTTATTCCATAGCCAGAATGCGATCATTTCGGCCGTCGGGTTTTCCAACCCTTCAATTTCATTAAGCACTTTGTGGTCGAGCTGATCGACTAGCGGATCAACCACTTTTTTAACGTCGTTAAAATCAAGCACCCAGCCGAGTTTCGGGTCCAGCTCATCTTCACAATGCACCTCGATATAATACGTATGTCCATGCATGTTGGCGCATTTATGGTCCGGCGGAACATGGGGAAGAAAATGCGCTGAATCAAACTTGAACTCTTTCGAAATTTTCATTTTTGGCATAACTTAATCCTTAATGCGTAATACGTAATGCGTAATGCGTAATGCGTAAAACTATTATCACCACCCGTCAACCCTGCAAAAAATATTACGTATTACTCATTACGCATTATTTCACACATATCCCCGTGGATCGCTTTGACCTGCATCGCTGAATCCTTTCAGCCGCAACAAACAGGAATCACAATGTCCGCAGGCCCGTCCATCCGGAGCCGGATCGTAGCAACTCGTGGTTTTAGCGTAATCGACGCCGAGTTCAAGTCCGCGCTGAATGATTTCCGCTTTTGTCAGATCAATCAGCGGCGTGTGAATCGTCAGTTTCCGTCCCTGCACACCGGCAACCGTTGCCAGATTGGCCATGGTTTCATAGGCCGCAATGAACTCCGGCCGGCAGTCGGGATAACCGCTGTAATCCAGCGCGTTCACCCCGATAAAAATATCATAGGCCTTCAGCACTTCCGCCCAGGCGAGTGCATAGGAAAGAAAAACGGTATTGCGGGCCGGAACGTAAGTCACCGGAATATCTTCGGGAAGATCATCGACGGTATCGTGTTTGGGCACGTCAATATCGGCGGTCAGTGCCGAACCGCCGAAAGAACTTAAATCAATATCAACAATCTTATGCTGTTTTGCGCCAATGGCCGCCTGCTTAATTGCACAGTCGAGCTCAACCGAATGACGCTGCCCGTATTGGAACGAAACCGCATAAACATCATATCCCTCGGCCAGCGCCATCGCCATAACCGTTGCGGAATCCAATCCACCGCTCAGTAAAACTACGGCCTTCTTTCCCATTAGAGCATCTCCAGCATTTTATGGGTTTGCGGAATCACACGCACATTCGGCAGCACCGAAGCCACCTTATCCTGCCAGCGGAATAGCTGTTGGCCCGAAGGAACCGCATCCGTTTTTTCGGCTTTGGTCATCGGCTGAATCACCACCAGCGTATCCTCTCCCCCCGCTTTCTTGATTCCTTTGGCGGCTTCGATCAGCTCGCCTTCATTCGTATTGGCTGAAAGAACCAGCTTGATAAACACTTCCACATTGTAATCGCGGCAGAGTTTAAGGAACTCCCAATGCGCCGGGAACGTGGCCTTTTCTTCCGTCACACTCGCCAGTTTGATATCCATCGCCACGACATCAATAAATTCAATAACACTCTTCAGTTCCTTCGGCAAATCACCGGCCGCTTCGAGATAAATATTGTGGCCTTCCGCTTTCAGAACGGGCAGCAGTTTCAGTAAAAACCGCGACTGCAGCAACGGGGCGCCACCCGTGATGGAAATGCGGTTGTTTCTTGTTTTGGCATCCACTTCCCGAATCAGGTCCGCCACCTGCTCAACCGACATCGGATTTTTAATTTGCTCAAATTCACCGGTTCCCGGTGTTTTTTCGACAATGCAACAATCGGAAAGCTCCGTATTGGTGTCGCAATAAACACACTTGCGGTGACAGGCACAGAACCGCACAAACAGGTGGCGTTCACCCACATACGGGCCTTCGCCCTGAATCGAACTGAATATTTCGGAAAGATATGTTTTCATAGCTCAGACAAAGTACCCGACCAAATCGGCAAACGAAGCAAAATTTGCATCCGGTTTATAGTCGCCCGCATGGCCGAAGCCATAGGTGACCAACGCACTGCGAATCCCCGCATTTTTCGCCACCGCCAGATCGGTGTGATGATCCCCCACCATCCAGGCAGTGGAAGGGTCGGTGTGGGTCAGTTCCAGACATCGGAAAACGCCATCCGGTTCCGGCTTCAGATGCGGCACATCGCCGCCGCCGATAATCGCCGAAAAACAGTCGTCCAGCCCGAAATGTCTTAGAATATCCCGGCTCGGATCGCCCGGTTTATTGGTAAGAAGCGCCAGCGTATGCCCGGCTTTGGTCAGATCGGACAACCCCGCTTCCACGCCTTCATACAGAGCCGTGTGAACGGTGGCATGAGAAAAATAGTATTCCTTATTAATCGCCAGCGCCTCATCCACGTCCACATCCGCCCCCTGCAGCGAACGTTCCACCAGCTTGCGGACACCATCGCCAATGTAGCCACTGACCGTTTCGAGCGAAAGCGAATCAAGCCCGTAGTGATTCCGCATGTGGTTGATCCCGGCGGTTAAATCCGCACGCGAATCGATTAATGTTCCATCCAAATCAAAAATTATAAGTTGGGGTTTCATAACTGTATCTCCTGTCGAAAATATAATAAGTCGGCAATGTTTAGAGGTCGAAAGTCGGAAAGTTAAAGGTCGAAGGAACAAGAGACGTTCCGACATTCAGACCTTCGACTTTTGACCAAGGCACAGCCTTTAACGCAACTCCGAAAGTTTTAGCAGATCGCTCCAGGTATGCACCGCGACATCCACCGGATAATTCACCGGTTGCCCGTTATCCACCGCAACCACCTTGGCGCCGGCCAGCCGCGCGGCTTTAATCCCGATCAGCTGGTCTTCAAACACGAGGGTATTCAGCGGATCAACCTGCAGCTTCTGCACCGTCACCTGCACAATTTCCGGATCCGGCTTGCGGTTTTTCACATCGCAGGCCGTCGTGATGCATTTAAAAAATTTAAGCAAATCGGCCTTTTCCAGAGCCGGCTTCACAAAACTGAGCGGCGAATTGGTCGCCAACGCCATCGGCTTCTTTCTATACCACAATTCGAGGAACTCCCTTGCACCGTCAAAAAGTTCCGTCTCAAAAATTTCCTGCACCCGCTCGCGCTTTTCCGCCAGCACAGCTTCCGGATCCAGTTTCAAGCCATAGCGCTCATTCAGGGTTTCCGCAAACCAGGTACTGTGCTTACTGAAAAATTCATGATGTTCGTCCGGCTTCAGCAGATAACCGCTATGCGACAGCACGGCATCCGAAAACGCCTGTGCATGATATTTACCGGAATCGATCAGCGTCCCGTCGAGATCAAAAATGAAGGCTTCATAGTCCCACAATTTCATTATTCAGCATTTCCCCTATTGTTTGAACGACATCATTTGTTTCAACCATCCGGATACTTTCCAGATCCTGCTTCGAATAGTTCCGAACGCTGGAAGACCGGAGAATACGGTGCTGCCCGCCAAAAGGCCCCACCCGAGTTGGATCCGTCGGCCCGAAAACTGCGAGGCACGGCGTACCTGCCGCCGAGGCCATATGCATCGGTCCCGAATCCACCGTCACCACCAGATCCGCCCGCTGCAGCACCCCGCCGAGTTCCAGCAACGTGGTCTTCCCGCAGAGATTGGTGGCCGCCCCTTCCGGCAGTGCATTTTCAATGTTGGCGCAGGTTTCAGCATCATCCGGCGCCCCCACCAGAATAATCTGGCATTCAAGCGCTTTCCCCACTTCCACAAACCGTTTCCACGGCCAGTTTTTCGCCTCGTGCCGCGAACATGGCGCAAACACCACCACCGGCTTCTTTTCCAGACATTGGAAATTCACTTCCGGAAATTGGATGGGAAACGCAATCGGTTCAGCCGGTTTTTCCAACCAGCGGAGCACATCCAGATTTTCCTCCACCGCATGCCGGTTTTTATTTTTCTTCCCCGCAACGGCAGTATAGAAAAAACGCGCCCCTTCCCGCTGAAAAGACGGCCCGAGGATCTTCGCTCCCTTCACCCGTTTCGCCATTCGGCAGATCAAGGCGCTTTTCAGCAGTCCCTGCAGATCGACCACCAGATCGTACGCTTCTTTCCGAAGCTCCGCGCGAAATGATCCAAGGTTTGGAAACAGCGCTTTTCGCGGAAAAGGAATTACCTTCCGAACATCGGAAAAACATTCCACCAGCCCGGCATAGTCCTTGTTCACCACCCAATCAATCTCCGCATCAAATGCCGTTTTCAGCAGATGCACCGCCGGAAGCGCATGGAACAGATCTCCCAGCGAACTGGTTTTGACGATCAGAATCCGCATAGTACGACTTAGGCCGCGCCGCAGAGTGTAAGGATGACGGCTTTCTGGGCGTGCAGGCGATTTTCAGCTTCATCAAAAACGATGGATTGCGGGCCATCGATGACTTCCGCGGTCTGTTCACAACCGCGAATCGCCGGCAGACAGTTCATGAAAATGGCATCCGGTTTTGCGTGCGCCATCAATTCGGCATTCACCTGATACGGCATAAATTTGGCAATACGCGCCGCTTCCTGATCCTTCGGAATATGATAGCTCATCCAGGAATCGGTATAAACCACATCGGCATCCTTGATGGCGGCAACAGGATCATCCGACACAAAAATCGAACCGCCTGTTTCAGCACTGAACGTCTCGCAGTCGGCCACCACATCAGCACGGGGCGAATAATCCGTACCCGCCGGTGAGCCGACGCTTACATTCATGCCCATTTTAACACCGCCGAACATCAGCGAATGCGTCACGTTATTGAAGCCGTCGCCAAGATAGGCAAGCTTCAGCCCTTTCAACGCCCCCTTCTTTTCTTCAATCGCCTGAAGGTCGGCCAGAATCTGGCACGGGTGGCTGTCGTCCGTCAGCGCATTGATCACCGGGACCGTGGCATATTCCGCCATTTCGAGCAGATCGGAGTGTTTAAACAACCGCGCCATAATCACATCCACGAAGCGTGATGCGGTTTTAACGGAATCGCTGATGGTTTCTTTTCCGCTGCCCATCGGCGAAGTTGCCGTATTGTAATAAATCGCGTGACCGCCCATTTGGGTCATCCCGGCTTCAAACGAAAGGCGCGTCCGTAAACTCGGCTTTTCAAAAATCATCAGCAGCGTCTTGCGCGCCATCGCATCCTGATATTTAGCCGGATTCGCTTTAACGTCTTTGGCCAGACTCAGTACGTCCCGGATCTTTTCCGGGCCCCATTCTTTCAGTGAAATTAAATGTTCCATGTTTCTACCTCGTAGTTCGGGAATCGTGATGAATGACGATTGAGACGTAATCTTTTACGCCTCACGTTTCACTCTTCACGCCTCAGGTTTATAATCGTCGTAATATTGATTGGCCTCCTGCTCACGACCGAAAGTTTTCAGAATCAGCGCCGCCCGGATCCACATACCGTTACGCATTTGGCGCCAGTAAACGGCACGGGGATCGTTATCGATCTCTGTGCTGATTTCCTGCCGGCGCGGCAACGGGTGGAGAATGGCGCAGGTATCCTTAATGATATCCATGTGTTCAGCACCGATATGATAGTCGGATGCATCCGTTGTGCTGCTTTCGCCTTCCACATCCCACTCATCCTGAATACGGGTCATATAAATGGCATCTGCCACCGGCATAGCCGATGCGAAATCTTCCGAAACCACATATTTGGTTCCGGCCTCGTCCAGCTGGTCCAGAATATCCTGCCCGATCTGCAGCGATTCCGGAGCGATAAAATAAAGGGTCATATCTTTGTAAAGCGAAAGCATCCACGCCAGCGAACGTACCGTACGCCCGCGCGCCAAATCGCCGACAAACACAACATGCTTTCCGTCGATGCCTCCGATATTCTCAAAACTCCGGCGGAGGGTATACACATCGAGCAGCGCCTGCGTCGGATGCTGATCCGCGCCTGAACCGGCATTCAGCACCGGAATTTCACGGCCGGTGTGCGCCATCATCCAGGCCACACGCTCGGCAAAACCGCCGACCGGATGCCGCATAATGATCAGATCGGCATACGAACTGAAGGTACGGATGGTATCTTCCGGCGTTTCGCCCTTCACCTCGCTCGAGGTTTTCTGGTCGCGCACATCCATCGTGTCCAGCCCCAGAATCTGGCAGGCCGCATTGTGGGAAAGATAGGTGCGTGATGAAGGCTGCGCAAAATAGAGCATCGCCCGTTTGTCCGAAAGCAATCCTTTCAGGAAATTCGCCCCTTCGCGCCGCTTGTTAATCCGTTTGATCCGGGTGGCCAGCATACACAGCTCTTCAATTTCAGCACGCGTAAACTGCTGGGCAATCAGCGTATGCTTTCCATGAAAATACGCCCCCTTTTCCGACAGCGGAAGTTTTTTAAAATCCTTCCACCCAATATCACTCAGTTTCTTTTCTTCAGCCATAACGACCCCTCTCCCATGTAAATAAGTCAGCAATAATACCGAGCTCGAATATAAAGTCCACCCTTCCAATCCCCGATTTCTTTCCCTACATTCCGCGCATGACCTACAACGAGCAAAAAGAGAGCACCCTCCGGGTAAACGGGGCGGTGCTTAAAGGCATTTCAACAGAAAGCCTGCAGGTTTCAGACGCCCCGATCAGCGCCCAGGCCCTCCTGAGCAGAGATCTCTTCCAGATATTGGAACGAAACATTTTATGGGTCGCAACCGATGTCCGCGAAATGGAGCGGCTGAATGAATCGCTGCACACGCTGACTTCCAATGACTGGAATATCCACCTTTTCCAACCCATGGAAAAAGATCCTGCTGTTTTTGGCGAACACCTCAGGCTGGTCGAAAATATTAAACAATTCTCATGTCACGGAACTGCTCACGATCGTGAGCAGTTCCGTGACCATGGATTTATCATCATCACCTGCCCCCAGGCGATGGAGCAGGAAGTACCGATTGCCGAAGAGTCGGAGCAGGCGGTTCAGACGCTCAGCGTTGGAAACGAATACAAACTAAACGACCTGACGGAATGGATGTCGACCGCGGGCTACGAGTTCGGCATCGAGGTCTATGCCCAGGGCGAAGCCGCCCTGCGCGGCGGTATTCTCGATTGCTGGCCTCCCGGTTCCCCCCGCCCCGTCCGCATCGAATTTTTCGGCGACGAGATCGACTCGATCCGTTTTTTTGACGACCAGTCTCAGTGCTCTATTGAAAAAACCGATTCCGTCCAGCTCCCGCAAATGGACTTCGGATTTGCCGGCGAAGAAACCAGCCCCCTTCAGAAACTGCTTCCGGAAGACACCCTTATCGTCAACCCCGAAAACTCGATCACGCCTCAATCGTCACGCCTCACGACAGGTTTTAATTTTTACGATACCGGCCTCTTTGCAGTTTCCTACGACACCCATCCGAAAGAAGCCGAGCAGGCCCGCCGTCGATTTGTCGACCAACGCTGCGCTGACGCTTCCAATGATTGGAACGTCCATTTCTTTTTTGAAACCGAAGGAACCCTCAACCGGTTCCGCGAACTCTACGAAGCGCTCGAAGGCTTCCAGAGCCTGGAACTGCATCACGGCGTCATTCACGAAAGCGCCGCCGATCACGACCGTAAAATCCTGATTATCACCGAATCCGATTTCTACGCCTACCATACCAACCGCAGCGCTCACGCCCGGGTTGCCAAACGCTTTCATAAGCAACAGGACCGCGTTAACGAAGCCGCCGACATTCAGCCCGGCGATTTTGTGGTGCATGTGGAGCACGGTGTTGGAAAATATCTCGGCATCGTCGAAACCACCTTCAGCGACCGCAGCATGGAAGTGCTTTCGATTGAATATGCCAAAGGTGAAAAGGTCTATCTTCCCGTCACACAGGCCCATTTGCTGACGCGCTACAAAGGCATGGGCAAACACGCCCCGAAACCGCACACGCTCGGCGGCCGGAAATGGAAGAACGACAAAGCCGGAGCTGAAGAAGCCGTACAGGATTTTGCGTCCCAGCTCCTGCTCACCCAGGCCGAACGACAGGCCAAACGCGGCTATCGCTTTTCCAAAGACACCGCCATGCAGGCCGAATTCGAAGCGGCCTTTCCCTACACCGAAACGCCGGACCAGCTCTCGGCCGCCGAAGAGCTGAAACGCGATATGGAAAAACTGCGACCCATGGACCGCCTGCTTTGCGGCGATGTCGGCTTCGGCAAAACCGAAGTCGCCATGCGCGCCGCCTTTAAAGCGGTAATGGACGGCATGCAGGTTGCTGTGCTTGTGCCGACCACCATTCTTGCGCAACAGCACTACGATTCCTTTGCCGAACGCATGGCTGCTTTTCCCGTACGCGTGGATATGGTCAGCCGTTTCCGGACCAAGGCCCAACAGAACAAAACCCTTTTCCAAACCCTGGAAGGCGAAGTGGATATTCTGATCGGCACCCACCGCATTCTTTCCAAAGATGTGAACTTTAAAAACCTCGGGCTCGTCATCATCGACGAAGAACAGCGCTTTGGTGTAACGGCCAAAGAACACCTGAAAGAACTGCGTAAACAGGTGGACCTCATCACCATGTCGGCCACCCCGATTCCGCGCACACTCTATATGAGTCTCACCGGCGTCCGCGATCTGAGCACCATCAAAACCGCCCCGCAGGAACGACAGCCGGTCGATACCAACGTAATTCCTTACGACGAGGAAATTATTTCGGAAGCCATCCGCGCCGAGCTGCATCGCGGCGGGCAGGTCTTCTATCTGCACAACCGCGTGAAAACCATTCACCATGTTGAAAACCGGCTGATGGCCCTCGTGCCGGAAGCGCGGATTGCCGTGGCACACGGGCAGATGGGCGAAACCGAACTTTCACAAATTATGCACGCGTTTGTAGAAGGTCGATTCGATGTCCTGCTCTGCACCACTATCATTGAAAGCGGCGTCGACATTCCGAACTGCAATACGCTGATTGTTGAAAACGCCGAGCGCTTCGGCCTCTCCGACCTGTATCAGTTGCGCGGGCGTGTTGGCCGCTCCAATCACAAAGCCTTTGCCTACATGATGCTCTCCCCCGGCGGCGATATCATCGATGCCGCCCGCGACCGTATGAATGCCATCAAGCGCTACACCGGCCTCGGCTCCGGCTTCCGCCTCGCACTGCGCGACCTCGAACTGCGCGGGGCCGGAAATATGCTCGGCGCCAAACAGAGCGGCCATATTTCCGCCGTCGGGTTTGATCTCTACTGCCAATTGCTGAAACGAACCATCGCCATCATGCAGGGCAAAAAGCCGCCGCCGCTGATGGACGTCACTGTAAAAATCGATTTCCTCGATCTTTCTCCAAAGTCCGGAAACAAGGAAAACGGAGCGTATATTCCCTACGAATACATCGAAGACGAAAACCTGCGCCTGCGGCTCTACCAACGTATTTCAGCACTGGCCACCAAACAGGAAATCACCCTCATGAAGCGCGAAATTAAAGACCGCTTCGGAAAACTTCCTCAGGAAGTGCAGCGGCTGATGCTCATCGCGGAACTCCGTATCGTCGCCGCAGATTACGGCCTCAAATCCATCATCGTCCGCGATTATCAGGTCATGATGTCGAAAGAGAAAACCTATAAAACCTTCGGAGGCCGTCATCCCGTTCTCAACCGCGATAAAACGACGGCCATGCTGAAAGAGATCATTCAGCTCGTTCAGGAGGATTAATTTAAAGAAATCCATCTTTTCAACCACCCGCCCGTTTCACATCCTTTATTGGACACAAAAATGCTTATCAAGCGGGTGTCTGCATCTTGAAATAAAAACAATCCATTTACGTAGAAAGAAACTTCAAATGAAACATGCAACAAAAATTAAACGGCTGCCATCCACGATATTCACAGCCGCATTATGCCTGAGCTCCTCCTTTTCCGATGTATTGATCACAGACTTTGAAACGACGAATCCAATGAATTTTTCCTATCCGAGCGAAACGTCCACATGGGACAAGCCGGTTGATCAATTCCAGTCCTTTACCGATGGCGACGTTTCCGGCCAGGAAGTACTGCCCATAGGAGAAGGAGCGCCGACAGCAAGTGGAGGAGCAGGACGGTTAAACCTGGCGCTCGATCTCTCCGGAACACGTTCGCTGGAGCTTACAGCGCGTTTATTGCCCAGCAATGAAGCGCGTGTTATTCAGGTACTTTTGTTTAACGACAATGGAACAATTGAAAAATTTAATTTTTACAGCTCAAGCTTCAACTCCAGCACCTTCACCACCGCACGGGTGGATTTTGATCTGGCCTCTACAACCGAAACGGTATCCGGGCTGGATTTATCCGCCATTACCGCCTACGAGATTCAAGGGAATTACTGGGATACCGACGGCTCCAAAGACGCCGCATTCAACGTCCAGTTCGACAACCTGAACGCATCGCTTATCCCCGAGCCCAGCAGTATCATCATGGTCACACTGGCCAGTGCATCTCTGCTGATGATCAGAAGACGGTTTCTCATCTAATCAGGCCGGGATACAGGCTCTCAACAAAGAGCCTTACAGCCTTTGAAGTGATTGTATTTAATCAGAACCCAAGCGTCGTTTGGCTCAACATTTCCTGAGCATGCTGGAGCGTGACATTGGTGGAATCTTTTCCGCCGAGCATACGGGCGATTTCCTCAGGCCGGGATTCAGCATCGAGCAATTGAACTTCGGTGAACGTCCGGCCGTCTTCAACCCGTTTTGATACAGCAAGGTGCGTATTCCCACAGGCAGCAACCTGCGGCAGGTGAGTGATGCAGATGAGCTGGTGGTGCTCGGCCACCTGCACCAATTTACGCCCGACCGCCCCGCCGATTTCACCGCCTATATTGGCATCGATTTCATCGAACACGAGCACCGGAATCTGGTCCTGCTTCGCCAGCACGGCTTTGGTGGCCAGCATCACGCGGGAAATTTCACCGCTGGAGGCAATCATACGCAACGGCCGCATATCTTCGCCGGCATTCGGAGCAAAACCGAATTCGATTTCATCCATGCCCGACGGGGTCGGAGCACACGGGGTGATCTGCACATCAAAAAATCCGTGTTCAAACCCGATATCGACCAACTCTTTTGTGATGGATTCCGAAAGCAGATCTGCCACATTTTCGCGCTGCGACCGCAGTTTTTCGCCGATTTTTTCCAGAGTTTTAAATATGGATGCCTGTTCAGCCTGCAACTCCTCGCGTCGCCGATCGCGCCCGCGCAAATCGCGGAGCTGTGCTTTCCAGGTTTCGCCATTGCGCAGCACTTCTTCAACGGTGCTGCCGTATTTTCGCTTCAGAGTTTGATAGGTGGTTAAACGATCGTCGAGCCACTGCATTCGCTCGGCGCTGGCATCGATTCCCGCAGCAGAATTTTCGACCGAGCGGACGACTTCCTGAACCGAGGTGACTGCGGTTTCGATTTCATCGTGCCACTCCTGCGCTTCAGGCAGAAGTTTGATGAGCTGATTGAGGGCCTGCTGTGCGGCCACCAGTCCGTCGAATGCACAGCCTTCGCCTTCGGTGAGCGCCTGAACAACACCGTTCGCCAATTCGATTACATTCTGAGAATTGGCAATCACGCTGTGCTCTTCTTCAACTTCGCCTTCTTCTTCGGGATTCAGTTTTGCACTTTCAATCTCGTTCACCCGATAGTCGAGAAATTCAATCTGACGCTGCAAATCCTCCTCGTTATCGGAGCTCAATGCATCGATTTGTTTCTGAATTTCCCGATATTTTCTGTATTCAACCAAATAGGCTTCTTTGGTTTTTGCCAGCTGGCCGAAATCATCGAGGATTTCGAGCTGCACATTCTGGTCGAGCAGGGATTGGTGATCGTATGGACCGTGCATATCAACCAGCACTTCGCCCAGACGTTTGAGCACCGTAAGCGTTACGGATTCGTCGTTCACGGTCGTTTTATTGGACGTTTCGGTGATAACCCGTCGAATAATCAGCAGGCCGCCATCACAGGCTTCCAAACCGACATCCGTAAGGATGGCATCAACCGGACCGGGATTCTCGAGACCAAATTCAGCATGAACAGAGCAGGAGGTTTCGCCGGTACGGATCATCGATTTATCAGCCCGCTCACCCAGCAGCAGCCGAAGCGCACCGATCATCAGCGATTTGCCGGCTCCGGTTTCGCCGGTAATGACATTCAGCCCTTCGTTGAATCCGACGTGCACATCATCGACCAACGCCAGATTTTTAATTTTGAGAGTTCTAAGCATGATCCGGCAGAGTATTCAAAGAAGATGGGTTTTCCGCAAGCCGGATTATTCAGGATTAAAATGTTCGCTCGCGACCTGATTCTCCTCCTCCTTACGCTTTTCCTCAAAACCATTGATAAAAATCACGAGAACACGCAGCAGGATCAGCAGGAAAATCGGGCCGCCAATAAAATAAAATGCATCCGGGAGATCAAACACCGGGCGCGAAACCCGACGCTTCACCTTCGGGCGTATATAGTCTGAAGCGGAATATTTTTCAGTCGGCAGATAGTCATCAGCAGTCACGCCATACACAGCAGTTACTCTTTTTTTTGTCGGCTGCCGCTCTTCAACAGGAATCAGAGCCGGTTCCGCATCCTCCACCGGCGTCAATTGTGCAGGAACCGTTGCCGATCCTGCCGTTATTAAGAAAAATAAAATAAACTGAATAGTACGTCTCATAGTTCTTTTCTACGGTTAGCCTGTATTCCCTCTCAACGACTCAACCCCTGAATCGAGTTTTCAGGGTACCAAAATACTCGGCCATTAGAATAAAAATCCTGTCTATTCATACGTATTAATTCGGGCATCGAACAACAGCCCCGCTCCCCGCCTTCTCTTTGCCAAGTTTTGCCATCTGAAACCGTAATAAGATTGCACGGGAAAAGGGGAATATGCATTAATGAGAATCTTTCACCAAATGAAGGTTATTAAGCTATGGCAAAACCCATTTATGCAGGTTCATACAACAATCGTGGCGGCGGACGCTGGAAATCCGTCTTTGTCGTCATAATTCTGATTCAGATCGTTCTCGTCGGCGCTTATCTTATCTGGTCAAAAGGTAAGAAGAGCGATGAAAATTCAGTGGCCATTCCCGAGCCGGGCATTCCGGAAGCGGTATTTGAACCCGGCATGCCGGACCTGTTGCCGGCCCCCATCCTTGAAGTACAGGCTTCCCCGGCAATTCAATCCGCCATTTCCGATGCCCGCGCAGCTCTGGATGCCGGACAATTGGCCGATGCAAAAAAACAGCTGGATACGATTGTTGAAACCACCCCCGACCCGGAAGCCATCAAGCTGCTCGGTGAGGTGAATATTAAAATGCTTAAATCGGCCATTCCAATGCCGGGCAAAGAACGTTACGCCATTCAACCCGGAGACTATCTCCAGAAAATTGCAAAAAAATACAACACAACGGTTCAGCTGATCAAAGATATGAACGGCATGCAAACCGACACCATTCGTGCCGGAGCTGCTGTGATGGTCTACAACGGCGACTTCAGCATTCGTGTCTCAAAATCCCGAAATACGCTGGACCTGATGGCTGGCGACAAACTCTTCAAACGGTATTCCGTCGGAACCGGAAAATGGGGAAAAACACCTGCGATTGAATTCAAGATCGTGGACAAAATCACCGAGCCGCCGTGGACCCGGTTCACCGACGGAAAACAGATTGAATACGGCGATCCGGAAAATGTTCTGGGCACGCGTTGGATGAAGATCGTTTCAGATGAACACCCCGAGATTACCGGATTCGGCATCCACGGAACCTGGGAACGCGACAGCATTGGCAAACAGTCGAGCGCCGGATGCATTCGCATGCTGAACGAAGATGTTGAAGAACTCTTTGATCTGGTTCCGCGCAAAACAACCGTTATAATCAGCGATTAATTTTTCAGAGAGGAGCCCCCTATGAGCGCACAATTCAGCCTGCCCTTCGAAGGTCCCGTACATAAACTGGAAGCCAAACTCAAAGAACTGGAGGCTTTCAGTCAGGAACAGGATATTGATGTTTCCTATGAAATCCAAAATATGAAGGAAAAGATCGAACAAACCCGTAATAAAATTTACGACAACCTGACTGCGTGGCAGAAAGTTCAGGTGGCCCGCCACCCGAACCGCCCCTACACCATGGACTACATCAAGGCCATGACCACCGACTTTGTGGAAATTCATGGCGACCGTATTCACCGCGACGACCGTGCAATTGTGGGCGGTTTTGCCAAAATCGATGGACAGAAAGTGATGATCATCGGTTCGCAGAAAGGCCGCGACACCAAATCCAATGTAGAATCCAACTTTGGTTGCGCCCATCCGGAAGGCTATCGCAAAGCATTGCGCCTGATGAAACTGGCCGATAAATTTAATGTACCGATTGTAAGTCTCATCGATACCAAAGGGGCCTATGCCGGGTTGGAATCTGAAGAGCGCCATATCGCCGAAGCCATTGCCGTTAATCTGCGCGAAAGCTTCAACATTAAAGTACCGATCATCTGCGTAATTATCGGAGAAGGCGGCTCCGGCGGCGCGTTGGGCATCGGCATCGGAAACCGCATCCTCATCATGGAACACGCTTACTATTCCGTCATTTCGCCCGAAGGCTGTGCGGCCATTCTATGGAAAGACCGCGCCTATTCCGACCAGGCGGCAGAAGCTCTTAAAATTACCGGAAAACACCTGCTCGAACTCAAACTGGCCGATGAAATTATTCCCGAACCCAAAGGCGGTGCGCATGTCGATCTCGCTCAGGCGGCGGAATATCTGAAGAGCGCCATTCTGAAAAACCTTGCAGCATTCAGCGAAATGACCGAAGAGGAAATTCTGCAGGATCGTTACGATAAGTTCCGGGTCATGGGCGTATTTGAAGGAACAGTGGATTAAGCCCTTTTTGTTCCAAGCTCCGGAAGATATCCCCGCCACATTTGAGCGGGGATTTTTTTTTACACCTGTGCTCTCGTAATCTCCACTGCGGAGGCTTTTGCAAAACGGAGTGCGCCGGGTTTATCAATGGTCACAATCACCTGCTGCACCTTTTTGTTTTCCAACGCAATATCGGCAATGTGTTCCGCCAGCGACTCAATCAATTGAAATGAACTTTTTTCAACCAACGTCAGAATTGCCTTTTTGATGGCTTTATAATCGACCGTATCATTCAGGTCATCCGACCGTCCGGCTGCCTGCAGATCGGTATGCATTTCCACACTGATAATAACATCCTGCTTTTCGCGACGCTCTTCCGGATAAATCCCGATGATGCAGCGCAAAGCCAGTTCCCGAATAAAAATTTTGTCCATTAAAGCTCCTTGTATTGTTGAATGAATGCATTGCAGGACTGCTGAACAGAAAGTGCATCCTCTGGCAGCAATCCATTCTTCATCCGATAATCCATTCCACTAAACTCCATTACCTAAAAGATGTTGGCCGCCATCCACAAAAATCACCTGACCCGTGCAATAGTCCGCCTTCAATAAAAACACAACCGCCTCCGCAATATTTCCAGGGGTTGGAAAAAATTCAAGTGGAACCTTTCCCGCGGCTTCCGCAAAGTTTTCTCCGCTGTCGCCCGGCGGCGGCAGAATCGGACCGGGAGCTACGGCATTCACACGAATGCCCGGTGCCAGCTCCAACGCCGACAGCCGGGTCAGTTCTTCCAGCCCTTTTTTCGTGATGGAATACGGCAGCGCCGACGGATCGTTGGCCCGAATCCGACGATCGAGTAAATTGACGACGGCGCCTTTCTCAGCTTGCGCCGCAAAAAGACGGGTCAGTTCCATCGGAGCAAAAAGATTAACCTGAAACTCGCGGTGTACCCGTTCCGGAAAAGCATCGGCCAACCGATCCTTCGTAAACAGCGAGGCACTGTTGACCAGAATATCCAACGGCCCCGACGCCTCAATCATTCGCGCACAATCATCCGGCGACAATAAATTGCCCTGCACCGTGTATTGAGACAGAGCCTCGGCCTCTTCCTGCGAACTGAGATAGTGCACCACCACCTCGGCCCCTTCGGCCTGAAGCGCCTCTGTGATGGCACGGCCAATCCGCACCGCACCACCCGTCACCAATACCCGTTTACCTTCAAGAATCATGATGATCACCATAAGCGTGTTTTCCAGACATTGGAAGTTTTGCCTTTCCTTTTTCCAAGGATTGGAAAAGATGCTGGTTGCATTAACGGGAGAACACAATGATTCGGAAGATCCTATTCAGCTTACTCGCTTTATTCATGATGAACGCGGCGCAGGCTGTAGAGACCAATCAAACTCCGCTGGTCTATATCATCCCGATTGAAAAGATGATCGAACCCGCCCTGCTCTACGTCGTGCGAAGAGGCGTCGATGAAGCAACCCGAAATGATGCCGATGCCATTGTCCTGAAAATGGACACCACCGGCGGGCGCGTTGATTCGGCAGTGGCCATCGTCAGCACGCTGGGCCGCTCGGAAATTCCGGTTTACACCTTTGTTGAAAAAGAAGCCATCTCCGCCGGTGCCATGATTGCGCTCTCCACGCCCCATATATACATGAAACCCGGTTCGGTGATTGGCGACATCACCCCCATTTCCATGGGCATGACCGGCAGCGTGCAGGACCTTCCCGAAGCCGTTGAAGAAAAGATGACCTCCTATGTTGCGGCCCACGTCCGCTCCGCCGCCGAACAGGGCGGGCATGATCCGGAACTGGCTGAAGCCATGGTCCGGCGCGACATCGAATTTAAAATCGGCGATGTCGTCATCAGCGAAGGCGGGAAAGTGCTCACGCTGACCAATACCGAAGCCGAACAGCTGGTGGGAGAGGATCAGCATCCCCTGCTCTCCGAAGGCACCGTCGACAGCATCGGCAACATGCTCGAAGCCATCGGCCTTGGGCATGCGGAAACTGTGACCATGGAAGTAACCGCGGCCGAAAAACTGGCGCGGCTCATTGCCGGAATCGCCCCGATTCTGATGATGCTCGGGCTCGGCGGAATCTGGCTGGAATTTAAAACGCCCGGCTTCGGTATCTTCGGCATTGCCGGCATCTCCTGCCTGCTGCTCTTTTTCTTCGGGCACCACATTGCCGGATTATCCGGAATGGAAGACGTGCTCATTTTTACACTGGGCGTCATCCTGCTCGCAGTTGAAGTGTTCATTACCCCCGGCTTTGGCATTATGGGCCTCAGCGGTTTGTTGCTGATTATGTTTTCATTCGTAAGCGCCATGAGCGAACGGATGCCCGGCCATTGGCGTCCCGTCGATTTTTCACCCGACACCTTTTCCGGCCCCTTCCTCAAAGTCATGCTCTCCTTTGCCGGATCCATCGCTCTGGTTATTCTGGCGGGCAAATTTCTACCCAACACCAAAGCTTTCAGACATCTGACACTGGAAGCAACCATTCCTTCCGCAGAAGATCTCACCGAACTTCTGGGTATGGAAGGCATCTCCCATTCCGACCTGCGGCCCGGCGGCTCCGCCTACATCAACGGGTTAAAAATGGATGTTGTCACACAGGGCGACTACATCCCCCGCCAAACCGAAATCCGTGTAATCGAAGTCCACGGCAACCGCATTGTGGTGGAAGATATTTCACACGGGTAAAGTGAAGAATCAGGAAGTTTAGGCTGAGATTGCTCTTCAGAGGTACACCAATACGAAAACCCCGAAATAAAAAAAGGCGAATGGGAAAACCCATCCGCCTGTCTTTCCGCACATACGGGCAGTTTAGATCATAAAGAGACGCCGAACCACGAGAAGACCGCCCCCGAATAACCCAATAAACGCTATAGTTGCCGGCTCAGGAATCGCGGTAAAAGAATCCACCTCGCCCGTCGTCATCGTTAACGCACCCTGAGAGGTTGTTATATTAGAAAACAGGGTAAATACCGCAGCAATTCCTCCACTGGCGGAATAGGCCGATGTTCCGTCCCAACTCGGCTTAGTGGGATCGGTAACCGCAAGAATATTTGCACCCTGCGCGGTCCCCGTCATTATGACGGGAGTGAACACAAATGCCAGATCATTGGGAGCGGTTAACACGCCGTGTTCCAACGTAACGCTGGCAGAAGCCAAACCTGCTACCGTTATTTCCGATACGGTAGGATTTAAATAAATTGAAGTCGCTTCACCGAACGGTTCGTATACGTTTGCGGTATCATACGAAATCGTCCACGTAAATGCACTGTCAGTGAAGGCGTTGACCCCCAACGTTCCGCTTCCGCTTCCGGTTACCGTTGCCGTGATTATTTCCGCCTGCGTAATTCCGCAAATTAATACCGTTGCCAGTATTGCCATCATTCTGTTTTTCATCGTATTCATCTCCATATTTGAACATTCTGATTTTCGGACCCATTCCCTGGGTTTAAAATCTGAATTATTTCAAATAAGATCGCATTTTGTACGCCAGTTAATGAACAGATATGAAAGAACGGTGTAAACGGCAGCATTCCGGCCATTTAATAATTTTAAAATTCACAGTTTAATCTGCAAATCAGTCTAAATTATCAAATTTGAAAAAGATAAAAACATAATCGCGAAGGTTTGCTATTCCGAATAACGCCATCAAGCAGTGTTTTCGGTCTGACAAAAACGATTAATTCCTATTCCTTTCCCGCCCTTGAACAAGAAACCGACCCTCGCCAAAACAGTCGGATTCTCCATCCCCTACCCAACCCGGAAAATGGCAACATGCTCACGTCAGCTATGCATGTCGTGCTGCATTTTGATCCATTCGTCGTAGCGTTGCTCGATGACGGCGAGATCTTTTTCGTTGTCGGCATCAAGCGCGGCTCCGCCGAAATGGGTGTAGACAATCTGCACGCGTGCTCCCAATGCATTGCCGATGCCTTCAGACAAACGGTTGAAACTGACCGTGGAACGGAGGTGATCAGCAAGCTTCGGATGTCCGTGGCGGTCGTAATAGAGCGACAGCTGCATCATAATAAAAATACGGATGCTTTTCATGAGCCTCCAACCATTGGAAAGCAGCGAGAAGAACATCCGGAGAATGTTGGCAAAGCGGGTTTGATAGCGCCATTCATACATCTTTTCAATGTAGTCGAGATGGTCAAAGGTCAGCGGTTTGGCAACATGCAGATTGTTGTGGCGCATCAGATCTTCTTTGACGTGAAAGTAGATCATCTGAATGCCGTCCTTTGTTTCCGAAGGATGATAGTTCGAAAGAACATCTCTGGAGGTCACCCCGATGGAATAGTCGTATTCGTGCATGTTGCTGCGCATCAGAAACTCGTCCACCTCTTCCGACAGGAGCATGGGGATATCGCACGGAGCAACCAGCACGGGTATTTCCTGATAGCCGGAATCCTTCAAACTCCAGAACGGCACGGTTTCCTCGAGCCCGAGCGAGCAAACGTGACCGACCTTGAAATTCTCGATCATATTTTCGCGTTGCTCAACCACCAAAACGCCTTCGGAAATTCCATGCGCTTTCAGCGCCGCACTGATCCGTTCGGCAGGTCCGACGATGACGACGTCGCCGACCAGTTCCGCGCCCATCAGCGCCCGGGTCACATGAATAAACAACGGCACGCCCCGAAGCTCAAAGAAGGCTTTGTTATCGCTGTGGAGCTGAATACTGGCACGACGGTCTCCCGCCAGCAGGATGGCATTAACTTTGGTTGCAGTCCTCATGATACCCCCGTTTTCACAGAGGCATGATAGATAAGCGGGTGGCGGGTGTCAAAACCGCAAATTAAAAGAGCGGCCGAAAGACCGCTCTTTTTCCACCCGTTGGAAACGGATTATTGATTTCCTTGCAGCGTCATCAGGAATTCCAGATTGCCGTTGGTTTTCTTCAAACGGTTAATCAGCAGCTCCATGGCCTCAACCTGCGGAACATCCTTCAGCGCTTTGCGCAACGTCCAGATCCGCTGCAGCTCGTCGGGATGCAGCAGCAGCTCCTCTTTCCGGGTGCCGGAACGCTCGATATTGATGGCCGGATAAATCCGCTTATTCACCAACTCACGATCCAGGCCCAGCTCCATATTACCGGTGCCTTTGAATTCCTCAAAAATCACTTCGTCCATTCGGCTTCCGGTATCGACCAAAGCGGTGGCGATAATGCTCAAACTTCCGCCGCCTTCGATATTACGCGCCGCACCGAAAAAGCGTTTCGGCTTGTGCAATGCATTGGAATCAACCCCCCCGGACAGAATCTTGCCGGAGTGCGGAGAGGTGGTGTTATAGGCGCGGGCAAGACGGGTAATGGAGTCGAGCAGAATGATGACATCCTTCCCCTGCTCCACGAGACGCTTCGCCATTTCAATCACAATTTCAGCCACCTGTGTGTGACGTTCCGGCGGCTCATCAAAGGTTGATGCGAGCACTTCAGCCTTTGTGTTGCGGCGCATATCCGTTACTTCCTCGGGACGTTCGTCGATCAGCAGAACGATCAGTTTGGCCTCGGGATTATTTTTGGAAATACTGTTCGCCATTTTCTGCATCAGAACCGTTTTACCGGTACGCGGCGGGGCAACAATCAGACCGCGCTGCCCTTTGCCGATCGGCGTGACAATATCCATGACGCGCATCGAGATTTCTTTCGGGTCGGTTTCCATGACGAGACGTTCGTCCGGGAAGAGCGGCGTCAGGTTTTCGAACGGCACACGCTTGCGGGCCATTTCCGGATCTTCCTTATTGATTTTATCCACCCGAAGCAGCGCGAAAAAGCGTTCCTTTTCCTTTGGAGAGCGGATCGAGCCGGTTACGTAGTCACCGGTACGAATGCCGAAACGGCGAATTTGGGAAGGCGATACATAGATATCGTCGGCGGCGGGCTGATAGCTGTTCAGCGGGGAACGAAGGAACCCGAATCCATCGGAAAGAATTTCCAGCACACCACGACCCAACAGCGGACCGCCTCGGCGACCGTGGGCTTTCAGGAGTTCAAAAATAAGTTCGTGTTTACTGAGGCCGGCGTAGTCCTGAAGGGCGTATTCTTCGGCCAGCGCCTTGATATCGTTAATTTCTGTGACCTGCATTTCATGCAGAGAAAGCGGCGGGAGATTATCCACATTCGGTGGCGGCTCATCATTCCGGCGCTGCTTATTCTTATTGCGGTTCTTTTTATTAAATTTTCCGCCGTTGTTCTGATGGCGATCCTGCTGGTGCGGGCGGGAGGGCCGATCGTTCTGGTTATTCGAGTTGTTCTGATTACTCTGGTTATTACGGCGTTCTTCGGCCGGCGGCGTATTATTCTGTGCCGGAGGTGTATTCTTCTGAGCTTCATTTTCCGGAGGGACCACGTCGGGTTTCGCGGCATTCTCCGTTGGTTCAGTATTCTGGCTCGCAGCATCTGCAGGAATCACAGCTTCCTTTTTTTTGGCAGCCGCCTTCTTTTTAGAAGCCTTTTTCTTGGTTGCTTTTTTCTTCGCAGGTGCGGCAGAAACTTCCGCAGGCTGAGGACTGTCATTCATCACTTCATTTTCTTCGCTCATATTCACCTTTCAAGCATGATGGCTTCCACGGTTTTCCGCACGGCCAACTCTAACGCTCCCAACGTTCCTATATTTGGAAGCACATAATCCGAACGCTGTTCTTTTTCAGCGAGCGGCATCTGGGAGTTCATTCGAAGCTCAGCCTCTTTTCGGCTGAGTCCACGTTTTTCCAATCGTTGGAAAACTTGTTTTTCCGGACTGGAAACACAAATTACGGCATCCCATTTCAAATCCTGCATCCGGCTTTCAAACAACAAAGGCAACAATACTGCGCCCTGTTTTTCTCCGGCCCGTATTTCACAAATCCATTCTTCCAGTTTATTCCGCACTGCCGGATGAACGATGGCATTCAGTTTTTTGAGTTGCTCCGTATTCTGAAATACCAGCTGTCCAAGAATCGAACGGGATATTTCGCCTTCTTCCGTAAGAATCTGCTCACCGAAATGATCAACCACCTTGCGAAAAACGGAGGTTCCCCTGTTCATCAGAGCATGTGCCACGTGATCTGCATCGCACACAGCGAAACCCAACTCACCAAGCATTCTTCCAACTTCCGATTTGCCGCATGCAATTCCACCCGTGATAGCGAGTACAAGTGGGTTGCGATTGGAATCTGACATGAAAAGTTGGAATTGGAGTGGTATGCTAGGAATCCCCGAATGAAAGAGAAGACGTTTCTCTCCGAAAAACTGTGACCTTTTTAGGGTGATTTATAAAAATTGTCAACCCGCAGCACTGCTGAATTCACAAATAAAGCACAGGGCGCGAATCAGCTCCGGCTTCCGGAAAGCGAACGAACGGCGTGCTTTTTACTTTGCTTTTCAAAAGGCCTGCCCTAGCGTGTGTGTTCACTAGAGTATGGAGAAATCCTTTGTCAGAAGAAGACCAGTATCAAACCAGAGCAACGCTGATTCAACGGGTACAGAATCAGCAGGACAACCAGTCGTGGGAAGAATTTGTACGCGTCTACCGTCGATACATTTACGCCATTATCCGAAGCATGAATATTTCCGAGCATGACACGGAGGATATTCTTCAGCAGGTGCTGATCAATCTATGGAACAGCCTGCCGAAAATGGATTATGACAAAATCAACCGGTTCCGCAGCTGGCTCAGCACCGTCACCAAAAACTGTGTCACCGATTTTATCCGCAAGCGCACCCGTGATGCAAACCGGCTGGAAAAAGCCGGAAAAGATGACACGCTCACCTACCTCAGCGCCATCCGCCTGCCGGAAATTAATGCTATTGCCGAGCGCGAATGGGAAATTCATTTAACCAATCTGGCGCTGGAAAATATTGAACCGCTTTTTTCCGGGAAAGCAGTTCAGGCCTTCCGGCTCACACTGAAAGGAAAAAGCGTTGAGGAAATTGCAAAAGAGCTGGATCTTAAAGAAAACTCGGTCTACCGCCTGAAAAACCGCGTTAAAGATCGATTGATCCAGGAAATCAGACATCTGCGCGAAGAACTGGAATAAGCTGGTTCTACGTAGATTTCTGTGGTGAAGGCTGTGATTTCAAGAGCCTCTATCTCGTACTCCGAAAATTTATTTGCAACGGATCGCGGCGCGTATGTTCTCAGGTACCAACGGATGAATACAAGCGGCATAAACCTATACTGAACAGTTCGTTACATTCACACACAGCTCATGAAATCATTTTTTTGACAGCAAAAAAGCAACCCTGCGAAGGGGCGTTCTTTCAAAATATCATCCGTTGCTTCTATTAATCCGTTGCCCCTTCCATGAAATGCTGCGCAGAACCAATAAGCTACGAATCTTTCTCTTTTTTCTTCACCGTCTCAGCTTCTTTCCCGGGACTTTTCTTTACCGGTTCCTCCGCAGCCTTGGCATCGATCACTTCCATTTCCTGCCTGAGTGCCTCGATTGTATCTTTCGGAAAGTCCTCCACATCCAGCACCACTTTTTTCAGTTTAAACGGTGCGAGCTGATGAAGAACAGAACCCTTCCTCCGGTTGGCAATCGGCAGGCCGGCCATGTTGAGCTCGTTCAATTTTATGCCCTTAAGTTCATATAAATTTTCCAGCCGCGTATTGCTGATATTCAGTGACGTCAGCTCCAGCGGTTCCAGTATATTGCTGCGATAGACTCCGATAATGTTAATTGAATACGCGGTGTAGGGCGCCCGTGAAAGATCCAGCTCATTCCCTTGCTTACCCTGCTTGAACCGAAGCGGTTGATTCTGCGCATACTTTGTATAATTCAGTTTATCCAGCACCGCTCCCGCAAGAACAACGTAATCCTCAGGCTTTGCCGATGCCGGCCGGCGGCGCATATGATGATAATATACGTAATACAGCGTCATCTGATTTGCGGTGCGGGATTCATTAAACATTTCCGCCAGCTGCTGATCGGACAACAGCTTGCCATCCGACGGTTTCAGTTCAGCGTATTTCAGACTCAGTGCGCGCAACTGTCCGATGCGCTGCGACTGCCCGGCCTCTTCAAAACACGCATTCGCGGCATTAAACTGCTGAAGCACAAAATGGAGGATCCCCTTCTGCTCATACAGATTCTTGCGTTTGACGGTATCAATATTTTCCTTTAGCCCGGTTTCCAACAATTGGATCATCGGATACGCATTCACAAAGTCACGACTCCGAACGGTGTAGGAAACCGCTTCGCCCAGCCCCTCGCCCAACGCCTGCGTAACCTGCTGCTCCTTTTTATAGAGCATAAAGTTCGCTTCCGCATTTTTACGCTGCATCACCGCCTCAGCCTTTTCCTGACTGATCGCAATCAGATTTCCGCTAATCACAAATGCCAGCAGGATCAGAAAAAAAATAAGGATAAAGGCCACCCGGTTATGACGTTGCAGCAGCAATGATGTCTTTGTGATCCAGCCGGCATGCTCCGCCTGAGTTGGATGTCCGCTCTGAAACAGCTGAATTTCTTTCCGCAGTTCCAGCACACTTTCGTAGCGATCCTTCGGGTCCAGCGCCAGCGCCTTCATAATGACCGCAACCAACCCCTTGGGAACCCGGCGGTCGGGACGGCGGCGGCGCGGAGAAATAATTTTTCCGGCCCGGGTATTCTGAATCATTTCATTCGCCGATTGCCCCTCAACCGGACGCTCAAACGTGAGCAGCATATAAAGCAAAGCTCCCAGCGCATAAATATCGGTCTGCATGGTTTTCTCGCCATAGGCCTGCGTCTGTTCCGGAGCCATGAAACCGGGCGTCCCCTTCATCGTTCCCGAGAGCGTCATATCATTTAAAATGTCACCGTCCAGCTCAACAACTTCGCTATATCCGGCAGGCGCTTCGGACGAAATCACCCGCGCCAGCCCCCAGTCACAAACCAGCACTTCGCCAAACTCACCTACGCGGATATTATCGGGCTTGATGTCCAGATGCAGCACCTTGCGGGAATGCGCATAGGCAATGGCATCGCAGATTTTTGTAAAAATGTTCAGCAGCGTTCCGATCGGATATTTCTGCCGATAGGCATCTTCCCCATCGCGCAGTTTCCGGATAATGGATTTAAGGCTGTCGCCCGGGATCAGCTCCATGGAAAAGAAAGCATCGCCATCTTTATCGAGCCCCATATTATAAACGGGCATAATATTAGGGTGCGCAAGATTGGCCGTCAGCCGGGCTTCGCGCAGAAACTGTTCAATATCCTGAGGAACCTGATTCCGTACAGCCCGGGCCATGGCAACCCGACGGTCGAGACGATGATCGTGAACAAGACTGATGCGTTTTTCGCCGCCTACCGCAATGGCTCCGATTTCCCGATACCGGTATTCATTATCTTTCAGCGAATTGAGAATCGGGGTGAGGGAGCTTTTTTCCTCTTCGGTCAGTTCAACCGCTTCGGAATCGTAAAAACCGCGCAGCGTTTCCTCGCGCCGGCTGAAATCCTCTTCAAGTTCTTTAGTATCCTCTGTCGCCATACCGCCCTTCCAATCATAGGAAGGGCAAAGTGTATCCCGTTTCCAGGCACTGGAAAACTGTTAAACGACAGGAAAAATATCCAGCAGCTGACGCGGATGATCCAGCAGATAGTCCGGATTCGATTTTGCCAGCGCTTCGCGGGTGTTCAGGCCCCAGGCCACCGCAATCGTTTTTGCACCGGCATGCCGGGCGCTCTCAACATCCACAGTGGTATCGCCCACATAATACAACGTCTCGGCATTCAGCCCGTTTTCGAGAATATATTTTTCAACCCGCTTTTTTTTGCTCAGGATCGCGTGAGTGGATTCAACTTTATCGAACCAGTTGATCTGATGCTGCGCCAGAAAACGATGCACATTTTTCCGGCGGTTCGACGTCAGAATATCCATCAGATATTTCCCGCTTTCATGAATGCGGGTCAGCGAATCGACCAATCCCTCCGGCGGATGAACCTGATCCATTTCATCGTGCATCAGACGGCGGGCATGAATGGCAATGAACGGAATCTTCCAAAGCGATATCTCTGAATGCTCAATAAACTCCAGCATACTCAAATGCCGAAGCTCCTCAATTTCCTCCTCCGGCATACGTTTATAGCGATACACGCGCGACAATCGGTTGAATACATCATGAATCAACATCATGGTTTCGGCCAGCGTTCCGTCAAAATCGAATAGAATGGTAGTTTTTGAGTCCGTCATCTGGCTGAAGAACATAATTGGATTACGCCGTTAAAACCAGACGAAAACACGTGTCTATTTAGATCCTGTGCAGACAACGGAATGGGCTGTACATCGCGCCGGTCAAATCGTTAAATGATACCACTATGAAAAAATCAATTTTAATCATCTCGCTCCTTCTCATTGCGGTCCGGAGCCATGCCATCGACTTCACGGATCAAGGCGAATATATCGGGTCGTCCGACTGCATTGCGTGCCACGAACGGTTTTATGAACTCTGGAGCACATCGCACCACGGGAAAGCCATGGAAGCCTTCAGCGTTTCTCTCACAAAAACAATGCAGCCGATGAAAGAACCGATCGAAGTCGGCGGCGAAACGTTTATTGTGGAATTCGATGAACACGGCGGCATTCTCCGGGGCACGTCGCCCTGCGGAGAAGAAACCACCTGGCGCATCCGCTTCTCCTTCGGCGGGCGCAACGTGCGCTACTTTCTGATTCCCATGGATAAAGGAAAACTGCAGGTTGCTCCGGTTGCCTACTACGTCCATCAGGGGAAATGGTACGACTCCGCCGGCAGCATGGTCCGCGACTTTCAGGATGGCGGCCCGGAAGATGTGGCGCTGCACTGGACCGACCGCGCCCTCACCTTCAACACCTCCTGCCATGACTGCCACGTGAGCCAGCTCGAGAAAAACTACAATCCGGAAGACGACTCCTATACCACCACCTGGAAAGAACCCGGCATTAACTGCGAGGTATGCCACGGTCCGGCGGAAGCCCATGTGAAAGCCGCGGAAGAAGCCGCGGCCAAGGGCGAAGAGCTGACCGATCTCAAACTGCTGACGTTTCACGGGGATTTAAATCGGGAACAGCGCGATGCCACCTGCGGCCCCTGCCACGCCAAGGGCCAGGTGCTGACCCGCGATTTCACCCCGGGCGAACTGTTCTTCAATCACTACGACCTGACCTCCTATGAAGACCGCGACTTCTGGCCCGACGGGCGCGACCTCGGCGAAAATTATACCCAAACCGCCTGGGAAGCCAATCCATGCGCAATGAGCGGTCAATTGGAATGCATTCACTGCCACACCTCCAGCGGGCGCTTCCGCTTCAAAGACAACCCGAACAACTCCTGCCTGCCGTGTCATGAAGAACGGGTCGACGATATTCTGGCGCATTCGCACCACACGGCGGAAGCCGGCGTAACCTGCATCGACTGCCACATGCCGACCACCGCCCAGGCGTTTATGTCGCGTTCGGACCACACCTTCCGCCCGCCCTCTCCGGAAGCAACGCTGGAATTCGGGTCCCCGAATGCCTGCAACCTTTGCCACAACAACCCGGAAGCCATCATGGGCAACTATGCCGGCCACAAGAAAGAGGATGCTGAATGGGCCGATAAATATGTAAAAGAGTGGTACGGACAGGATTCCGGAAAATCCATTCTGGAACAGGGCCGCATTATCGAACTCTGCCGTGAAGGCGACTGGGACCGACTTCCGGAAATTCTGGCTTATCTCGAAAACCCCGATTGCGATCCAGCCGCCACAGTTGCCATTCTGCGCATGCTCAACAACTGTCCGCTTCCTGCGAAATGGCCGGCGATCCGTGCGCAACAGAACAGCGAAAGCGAATGGGTTCGTGCCACGGCTGCCGCATCGCTTCAATACGACAATTCCGCAGAATCCACACAGGGACTGCTGAAGGCCTGCTCCGATGAATTCCGCACGGTTCGTATTCGGGCGGCGGGAGCATTGCTCGCCCGGAACCTGGCGGGTTATACCGCCGAAGAACGTGCCGCCTACGAGGCCGCTCATGATGAATACTGGAACTCGCTTATCATCTGGCCCGACCGCTGGTCCTCCCATTATAACCAAGGCATCTATTTTGATCGGATTGGAGACCCTGAAAAATCATTGGCGGCCTACGAAAAATCGATGGAACTTCGGAACGATGTCATCCAACCGCTCATCAACGCCTCCATGGTTCACGCCCGGACCGGCAACAGCACCAATGCCTATGCCATGCTGGAGAAAGCGCTTGCGATTGAACCGAACAATCCGATGGTCAATTTTAATATCGCCCTGCTCGATGCGGAGTTTGGCAACAATGAAGCTGCGGAAGAACACCTGAAGGCTGCGCTGGCAGCGGAACCGGAAATGGCGCAGGCGGCGTACAATCTCGGCATTCTTCTCGCGCGCCGGAACAACAAAGAAGGTTTCCAATGGTTGGAAACCGCCGCGTTGCTCATTCCCGAAAACTGGACCTATACCTCATCCTACCTCTATTTCCTGGATCAGGATGGTCGGGCAGAAGAAGCGGAACCGCTGTTAATACGGATTATTGATACCGGCCGGGCCTCCCCGGAAGCGTACTTCACACTGGCCGGAAATATGGAACGTGCCGGCCGGATTTCCGAAGCCATGGCCATCTATAAGAAGGCAAAACTCGATCCCCGCCTTCCGATGGAAGCCAAACGCTATGCTTCCAACCAGGAACAGCGGCTGCGTTCTGCACTCTAAGTTTCCAATCGTTGGAACGGCTACATAACGGCGATGTGGAAATTCATTAAAATGCTGATCGGGATCGGCCTGATCCCGATGTGCTGGTCGGTTTCCATCGCCACCTATCAGCTCTATCTGCACACCAGCGAATCAGCCGTTAGCAGCTCGTGGGAATCGTGGGCACTTCCGATCGGATTTGTCACCTGGGTATTCATCTACTTTCTGCTGCCCCGCCCCGTTCGAACCTATGTGCTGGCTCATGAATTAACCCATGCGCTCTGGGCACTGATGATGGGCGGGCGCATCGGAAAAATTAAAGTCGGAAAAG
This sequence comes from Pontiellaceae bacterium B12219, assembly GCA_029432795.1. GTDB lineage: Bacteria > Verrucomicrobiota > Kiritimatiellia > Kiritimatiellales > Pontiellaceae > Pontiella. The sequence continues at coordinate 56,349 of JARNMJ010000015.1, read as the reverse complement.
AAGGCGGACATGTTGAACTTTCGAAAACCAATTTTCTGATCACCCTCGCGCCGTATTTCTTTCCGTTCTATACCTTCATCGTAATCGCGCTGTATTACCTGCTCGGCCTCAAACTGAATCTTGAGCCCTATCGAATCTGGTGGCTGGCGGCGGTGGGGCTGACGTGGGCGTTCCACATCACCTTCACCGTCAGCATGCTCGCGGAACATCAGCCGGATATACAGGAACACGGCCGTATTTTTTCCTATGCCGTCATCTTCATCAGCAATGTTCTATTGATCGGCTGCTGGATGGTCATGATCGGTTCGCCCCAATGGGCAACCTACGGAAAGATGCTCGGGCATGAAATCAGCTCGGCTTATTCCTATAGCTGGAACATGATTTTAATCGCGGTAAATTACGTCATGGAATTCGTGCAGTCAACTCAGTCCGGCACCAGCAGAAATGCTGAACTATAGCTCAAGCACTTCCGGAGCAATCTCTTCAATCAGCTCGCGACACAAATGCTCCACATGTTCAGCGGAAGCTGAATTGAGCGCCTTCTGAGCCAGCTCGACTGCACTGGAATAATAGAGTTTTCGAATGACATCCTTAATCACCGGCGCCTGCGACGGGCTGACCGAAAGTTCATCCACTCCCAGACCAATCAGCAAAGGCACCAGATGCGGCGATGCGGCCATCTGCCCGCAAACGCAGGTCCATAGCCCATATTTACGGCTGACTTTCACCACGTGGTCAATCAGGCGAATAATAGCCATATGTGTCGGCTTATAAAGATGCGCCACATTTTCATTTCCGCGGTCCACCGCCATGGTGTACTGAATCAGATCATTGGTTCCCAGACTGAAAAAACTGACATGCGGCGCAATCAGGTCGGCAATCAACGCGGCGGAAGGAACCTCGATCATGGTTCCGATCTGGATATCCTGGTTAAAGCCGATTCCTTCTTTGCTCAATTCCATCATGCATTGGCGCAACAAGGTATTCGCGTCCATCACTTCCTGCACACAGGAAACCATGGGATACATCATGCGGATATTGTCGTGCACACTGGCCCGCAGAATGGCCCGCAGCTGCGTTTTGAACAGTTCCGGATGAGACAAACACAACCGAATGGCACGGTCGCCGAGAAACGGGTTCATTTCATCCGGATTTTCAAAGCCGCTGGGCAGTTTATCAGCACCAAGATCCAGCGTCCGGATCACCACCGGCGAAGGGTACTGGCTTTTAGCTGCCCGAACATAGGCTTCGTATTGCTGCTCTTCGCCGGGCAGAGAATTTTTCCCGAGAAACAGAAACTCAGTACGAAACAGACCGATTCCCTTAGCTCCGCGGGCATCCACGCCTTCGAGCTCTTCAAGCAGCTCAATATTGGCTGTAATGGGAACCAGATAACCATCCATTGTTTCCGGCGCTTTATCGCGCAAGGAGGCCAGCTCCAATAAAATCTGTTCCTGATCTTCGGCACGCTTCCGATATTCCTCTAACCTTTCTTCGGTAGGGTTTACAAAAACAAGCCCCTTTCCTCCGTCAATCAGAACCGTTTCTCCGGAATTCACAACAGCAGTGATATTATGCAGCCCGACCACAGCCGGAACTTCAAGCGCTTTGGCCATGATGGCCGTATGAGAGGTGGAACTTCCAAGGTCTGTAACGAAGGCTTTCACCAGCGTCTTATTGATGCTCGCCGTATCGGATGGCGATAAATCGTGAGCCACAACAATGCAGGGCTCCTTGATCTGCTTCATCTGATCCAGCGTTTCACCGGCCAGATTGGCCAGTATTCGTTTGGTGACATCCCGGATATCAGCTGCCCGTTCAGCCAGATAGGAGTCCTCCACCTTGGACAGCATGTCGGCATATCGGTTGGCGACCGACTGCAGCACCGGCTCCACATTAATTAAATCCTTTTTGATGGTTCGGATGACGTCCTCAATAAACGTGCGGTCGTCCACCACCAGCATATGCGCATCAAAAATGCTGGCATGCTCATCGCCAAGCACCTGCGACACCTGCTTTTGAATATGCTTAATCTGGTCGTGCGTCGCAATTAATGCGTCTTCGAACCGCAAAATTTCGGAAGGAACCTCCTCTTCGGAAATGGGGCGTCGAACGGCTTTATCCGTGTGCGGAGTCAGCAGCTGAGATGAAAACACAGCAATGCCCGGGGATACGCCGATCCCCTTCAGGGCAATCTCTGTTTTCACCTGTTTTCCGGTCACAGGAATTAATCCTCTCCAAATTTGGAATTGAACAATTCTCCGATCTCGTTCATCGCATCGGCCGCATCGCATCCCGAGGCCGAAACCTTCATAATGCTGCCCGGATATCCTTCGATCGTCATCAATCCCATGATGCTCTTGCACGAAACCTTATTTCCATCCTTTTCGATGAAGATATCGCATTCATACTTCCCCGCCGCCTTAACCAGAAGCGCGGCCGGGCGGGCATGAATGCCATATTCATTCATGACTTTGAAATCTTTAACAATAGTCTCTTCAGCCATTGCGCACCCGTCCTCTGGTCAGCCGGTTAATAATTTTATCGTCGAGTTCTTTCGCCGCATCATGCCCCAGTTCTTTGAGCTTCTGATTCAGAGCCGCCACCTCAACGATATTCGCCATATCGCGGCCGGAACGAACCGGAAGAGTAATACACGGGACCTTGACCCCCATTAATTCTATGACATCAGGGTGAACACCGGTACGGTCTTCGTCGCCTGTCGGCGGCTTCAGATCGATCACCAGATCCAGCTCCGTTTGACGGCGGATTGCGGCCACGCCAAAAAGACTTGGAACATGAATGATCCCCAACCCGCGGATTTCCATATGATACCGGGTCACTTCATTCGCCCAGCAGACCAAACGTCCCCGGGTGGTTCTGCGCACTTCCGTCACATCATCGGAAACCAGACTGTATCCGCGTTCAACCAGCGAAAGTGCCGTTTCACTTTTTCCAATCCCGGGAGCCCCGCGCAGCAAAACGCCGATTCCCATCAGCTCCATGCAGGTCCCCTGAATCCGCTCCTGCGGTGCCGTCAGTTTTTCAAGAATGACCGTGCATTCGTTCACAAAATTCATGGTAACCATCGGCGTACGCATGACCGGCACTTTATATTCTTCAGCCAGATCCAGAATTTCCCTCGGAGCCTTCCGGTTCCGCGTGATCACGATGCCGGGAATCTGCTGTTCAAACAGCTCGACGAGCCGTTTCATCTTTTCTTCCTGGGGAAGACTTTTCAGATAGGTAAATTCAGCCAAACCGAAAATCTGCAATCGCTGGTTGGCGAAATACTGGAAAAAACCGGTTAACGCCAAACCCGGGCGATTCATCGTGGTTTCCGGAAGTTTCCGATCCAGATACTGCTCACCGGCAATAATGCTCAATGACAGAATATCTGCCCCTTCTTCCCACAGCGTTTTAACGGTTATGGCCACAATTTACCTCCTGAAATGATTAAAAAATTACTTATGATGATCCTGTACTTTATCACGGTTTTTGCGCATTTGCCGCTCGGCATGCTCAATCGCCCGATCAATTGCATCATACAGGTTTTCTGATTCTTCTTTTGCGGTTACCCGAATATGATCGGCTCCCTGAATGACGATCTCAGCCACTTGATCCCGCTTTTCTGTATCCAGAATGACCTTCACACTTTCTATTCGAGGGAACAGTCCTAAGCAACGTTCGAGCTTATCCATGACATGCTCTTTTACATTGCTGGTTACATTAACATGCCGTCCTGTGATACTTACTTGCATGGCTTGCTCCTTTCGGTTGTGTTACATACTGAATCGCGGTCCCAGATAAAGTTCGCGACTCATCTCGTCATTTACTAAAAATTCACTGTTGCCCTCACGGAGCACCTGGCCGTCGCAAAGCAGATACGCCCGATCCACCACTTCAAGTGTATCGCGTACGCTGTGGTCGGTAATCAAAACACCCAGCCCGCGCTTTTTCAGCGTTTTGACAATTTCCTGAACATCGTTCACGGCCAGCGGATCAACCCCGGCAAACGGTTCATCCAACAGGATAATATCAGGCTGCGAAACCAGCGAACGGGCAATTTCCAACCGGCGCCGCTCCCCGCCCGAAAGCGTAAAAGCTTTCTGCTTAGCCAGTTTGCTGATTTTCAGATCTTCGAGCAATTGCTCCATGCGCTCTTTACGCGCTTTATGCGAAAGCGGCAGTGTTTCCAGAATTGCCATCACATTATCCTGCACGGTGAGCTTTCTGAAAATCGAGGGTTCCTGAGAAAGATATCCCATACCCATTCTGGCGCGCTTGAACATCGGCGTTTTGGTGACATCTTTTCCATTGAAAAAGACCTTCCCGGTTGTGGGTTTAACCAATCCGACAATCATATAAAAGCTGGTCGTTTTTCCGGCACCGTTCGGACCGAGCAGACCGACAATTTCACCAGCCTTTACATTGATGTCCACTTCACGAACGACCTTCCGGCCCTTATAGGCCTTTACCAGCTTTTCCGTCTTGATGAGATACGTTTCTTCAGCAGCCATTTAGTCGTCTATATCTTTCAGAAATTTTGCTTTCGTCTCTTCGTCCAGATAGAGCAGGACCCGGGCATTCGGTTCGCAAACCATTCGCCGATTCTCATGCCAGAATACTATCCGATCGCCGGTCATCACATTCAGTCCCTGCTTAACCTTCGGATCACCTTCCAACACGAATTTTCCTTCATCCGCATGGTACGTCGCCCGATCGGCCAGCGCTTTCCTATCGTCAGATTGAATTATTACCTCGCCTACCGCTTCGATCCAATCAATTTCGTTATCCTCTTTTAAGTAAATGCGTATTTTTTCACAATTCATAGCCGCCCGGGAATCGCGAATCCGTACGCGGCCAACGAGCTCGGCCCAGCCCTCTTCTTCATTATATTCTGCCAGATCGGCACGTACTTCGGTCAATGCGTTCGTCTGACCGGACATTCCTTCAATTTTAACCCCCGAGTCGGGGCTGATTTCCAGCAGCACATTCGGTTCACAAATCATTTTCCGATTTCCCCGAATCCAGAGTTTAATGCGTTCTCCGCTCAGCCGGTTACTGCCGTCCGAAGCGGAGGCCTTCCCCTCCATCTGCACATATCCGCTTCGATAGTTGTATATGGCGTGTTCGGCCGAAGCCGACCGGTTGCTGCTCACCAGACCGACATTCCCATGCGCCTCAATAAATTCCACTTCGTTCGAAACCGAAAACCGGCCGACCAAACGATCGGTCATCAACGTGCCCTGATCATCCACAACCACCACATTTTCTTCCATTTGCACAAAACGCTTCTCATCGTCCAGCACCAGACGTTCGCTGGTAAGCAGCGTTTCGCCGGCCGCCCTTTGAATGGTTTTCATTTCGGCCAACCGTTTTAAATACGGCTCGAATTCGCTGTCCGCCACGGTTCCAATGGTTGGCTCCGCATTCGGCATTTTGTTTCCAGACGCCGGAACCTCGGCCGCATCCGCTGCCAAGGCTTCAATTTCAGCCCACTCTGCTTCCTCGGCGTCCGAGCGCTCCCGTTTGGAACACGACACCAACAGCACCGTACTCAGCAGGAATAACGTAACGGCATGCTTCATAATTCAACCCCCTGCATGCCCCGCGCGGATTCCTTCACCAGAACTTTGGAATTGTGCAGAATCTCAAACTGATTTTTTTCCGATGAAAAATTAAACCCCCGGCCGGTTACGGTCATCTGATCCATATCAATCAGCACGTCCCCCTCGGAATAAACCATCAACACGTTATTTCCATCGACGTCTTCGATTTTAGTGAAACATTGCGGCGCAAAAACCGTCATCATCAAAACGCCATCCTGATACACATCGATCCGGAGGTTGGAAACATCGGCAACGCCGCCGGCCAGCACCTTGGCTTTTCCCCCATAGAGCTGAGCCCGCAGCTCCCCCTCATCATCATAATAGGGAGCGCGGACCCCCGCCACCTCCATGCCGGATTCGAGATATTCATCGAACTTTCCAACCTCTGGAACATGTGCCGCTTCCTGGGCCTGCACGGCCCCGAGACCGATGAGTAGTGCTATAAGTGAATGGAGTACCGTTTTCATGATTTGTGACCCATAATAAACAAAGGCCGCGAAGAGCGCAAAGCAATCATGCCTCGCATCTTCGCAGCCTTCCTGACGCGTTTAAAGGATGCTTCCTTTAACCAACTTCAACAATGCTCGGAGTGTAATCCGCAGGCGGAACATAACCCAGCAGCGTGATGCAGGTGGCCGCCAGGTTGGCAATGCCCGGTTTTTCAACATCCGCCTTCCGAACCTTGGAAGCGCCCGATGCGTCATACACATACGCCGGAACCGGATTGAGCGAGTGCGATGTTTTCGGGAACGTTTTTCCGGAAGCATCGTGCTTCACTTCGCCGGTCTTTTTATCCAGCTCGCACATATCATCTGAATTTCCGTGGTCGGCGGAACAAACCAGAATCCCGTTTTTGGCTTTCAATGCTTCCAGAATACGGCCCAGTCCTTCATCCACAGCCTGCACCGAAATCTTAACCGCTTCAAAGTCGCCGGTGTGGCCGACCATGTCGCCGTTCGGGTAGTTCAACCGGATAAATTTATACTCACCGCTTTCAATGGCTTTCAGCACTTCTTCCGTCACCTCATCCGCTTTCATGCGCGGTGCATCCTCGAACGGGCAGACATCAGACGGAATTTCCTTCCAGGTTTCGGTTTCAAATTTACCGGAGTTATTGCCGTTGAAGAAATAGGTCACATGCCCGAATTTCTGCGTTTCCGAAATGGCAAACTGCTTCACGCCGGCATTGGAGAGATATTCGCTCATCGTGCGGTCAATTGCCGGCGGAGTCACAAGATACTTTTCCGGAACCCCCAGATCGCCGTCATACTGCATCATTCCGGCGTAAACAACGTCGGGCTTCGGACCGCGATCGAATTCGGAAATTTCATCGGCCTCAAACGCCTTGGTAATTTCCAACGAGCGGTCGCCGCGGAAGTTAAAGAAGATCACACTGTCGCCATCCACAATCGGGCCAACGGGTTTTCCGTCGCGCTCAATCACGAAAGCAGGCAGGTCCTGATCCAGAATACCCGGCTTATTCAAGCGGAACTGTTCAATCGCTTCTTTCATGGAAGCAAACGGAGTGGCTTCTGCTTTCACATGGGCTTTCCAACCGCGTTCCACCATGCTCCAATCCGCATCATAGCGATCCATCGTAATGTTCATACGGCCGCCACCGGAAGCCACACAATAATCCACCGAACCGTCGGCATTGATCTCCGCCAGGAACTTGTCGAAACGTTCAACATATTCGAGCACCGATGTCGGCGGCACATCGCGCCCGTCGATCAACGGGTGAACGCGGACTTTTTTAACGCCCCGTTCTTTGGCTTTCCGCAGCATTGCTTCCAGGTGGTTGATATTGGAATGCACGTTGCCATCGGAAAACAGGCCGATGAAATGCAGGGTTGACTCTTTATCGTTTACATTGGCAATCACTTCTTTCCAGACATCGCCTTCATACATGGAACCGGTTCGGATGGCATCGCCAACCAAAGCCGCGCCCTGAGCAAAAACACGACCGCATCCGATGGCATTATGACCCACTTCGGAATTGCCCATATCGCCGTCGTCCGGCAGTCCCACCGCAACGCCGTGCGCCGCCAGTTCCGTATAAACCGCATTTTCCTTCAGCCAGTCCAGATTCGGCGTATTTGCAAGCGCAACGCAGTCGCTTTCCGGATTTTTACCGATTCCGACGCCATCCATAATCACCAGCACAACGGGCCCTTCCGGACCGCCAAAAGCTTCATTTTTCTTCAACTGTTCCATTTTATATGTCTCCTGAAGTTTCCAATGTTTGAAAAAAGTCCCGGAAATATGCCCTCCCCGGTCTCCATTGGCAAAAAAATACGCGTGTGGATTTTCCTTCTTTCCGCAATAGGCCGGCTTCGCTCAGCTTACTGAATCGGCGAGGTCAGCCGGGCAAAGCGAACTGCCAACCGGAACCAGAACGATTTCCGGCCGTATTCACCGACTTCCATTTCACGGGCCTTTTCAAAATCAGCCAGAAACATCTGCTCAATCTCTTTAGCAAAGTCCTCATCAAGCACCACCCCCGTAATTTCAAAATTAAGGCGGAATGAGCGATTATCGAAATTGGCCGTTCCAACCGTCGCCAGATGATCATCAATCAGCATCGATTTTTCATGCAGGAACCCGTCGGAATACCGGTAAAACCGTACGCCGGTCTTTCCGGCATCGTCAAAATAAGAATAGGCCGCAAGATAAACCGCCAGATGATCCGGCATATCCGGAATCAGAATACGCACATCCACTCCACGTAAACCGGCCAGCTGAAGAGCCGAAATAATGGCATCATCCGGCACAAAATAGGGGCTGGAAATCCAGATCCGCTTTTTTGCAAAATTAATGGCATGTAAAAACATCAGCGATGCCGTTTCCAGTTCATCCGCCGGCCCCGACGGAACCACCAACACCTGCCTGTTTCCACTCGCAGCCGCCACCGGCGCCCAATTCAGCGGACTCAAACGCTGATCCGTTGCCCAGTACCAGTCTTCCGAAAAAGACAGCTGCGCTGCCAGCGCGGCAGGCCCGGTAATCCGGGTATGCGTATCGCGCCAATGTCCGAACTTCGGATCCAGCCCCAGATATTCATCCCCCACATTATGCCCGCCGATCCAGGAGACCTGCCCATCCACCACCACAATTTTACGGTGATTTCTGAAATTCAGCTGAAAGCGGTTGCCCCGCCCTTTCCGCGTATTAAACGGATGAATCTCACATCCGGCCGCCTGCAATTCCTGCACATAGCTCTTCGGCAGTTTATTGCTGCCGACTTCATCATACAGAAAGTAGACCCGAACCCCTTCCGCACACTTTTTCAGCAGATGTGTTTTAACACGCCGCCCGAGCCCGTCGTCTTTCACAATAAAAAACTGAAAAAGAATATAGTCCTTTGCCGCATCAATCCCTCTCACTATGTCATCAAAGGTCGCATCACCGTCGATCAGCAGTTTCACATCGTTTCCGCTCGTGATCGGCAAATCCGCCAGATGCTCGGCGGCCATCGCCGCATGCGATAAATCAGAGATCGGCAAACGGTAGGCCTCCAAACTTGCAACCAGCTCATCGAGTTTTTCATGAACCGTATCTTCCGTCGTGGTCCGCAAATTCACATAGCCCGCAAAACGGCTGCGCCCCAGAATCCAATACGCCGGAACCGCCACATACGGGCACATTACCAACGAAATCGCCCAGGCAATCGATCCCTGCGACGTCCGCGCCGTCATAATGGCAACAATCGCAGAGATCACACCCATCACATGAAATAAGAGTATAATGGCCGACCAGATTATCATTTAGTATCCCCTTTTTATAAAATGCACATTAACCGCGTGAACGAATGACCATGAATCGATTAGCGGGAAATGACAATCCCCAACCCATTACGCTTCCAGCACGCCGGCCACGTCGCGGAAGCTCGCCAGCCCCGCTTCCAGATTTTCAACAATCTCATTCGCCAGCACATCCGGGTCCGGCAGATTATCCAGATCCGTCAGGCTTTGGTCTTTCAGCCAGAAAATATCCAGACTGGTCTTATCCCTCGCCCTGATTTCATCATACGTAAACTTCCGCCAACGCCCTTCTGGATTCTCCTCGCTCCAGGTTTCCCGCCGCTTTTCAGGATGGCCCGGCTGATAAAGCGCCACGAATTCATCCAGATGCGCACGCGTCATCGGGCTCTTTTTCGGGGTGTGGTGTATATTGGTGCGATAATCATAAAACCAGACGTCCTTCGTCCACGCCGTTTTGCTCGCCGGTTTATTCCTGAAAAAGAGCACATTCGCCTTCACGCCCTGCGCATAAAAAATGCCCGTCGGCAGGCGCAGAATTGTATGCAGTTCCGTGGTCTGCATCAGCTGCTTGCGAATCTCTTCGCCCGCACCGTCCTCGAACAGCACATTATCCGGCAGCACCACCGCCGCCTCGCCCGTCACCTTCAGCATACTTTTAATATGCTGCAGAAAGTTGAGCTGTTTATTCGAGGTCGACTCCCAGAAATCCTGGCGGTTATAGCTCATGTCCTGCTTTTCCGCTTCCCCGGCCTCGTTCGTAATCGTCATGCTGCTCTTTTTACCGAACGGCGGATTCGCCAGCACATAATCCACCCGAAGCCCGTCATCCGCAATCAGCGCATCCGCCGACTTAATCGGCGGCTCCCCCTCCATCTCGCCGATATTATGCAGAAACATATTCATCAAACACATGCGCCGCGTATTCGCCACAATCTCATTGCCGTAAAACGTCCTGTTTTTCAAAAACGCCTTCGCCTCGGGATCCAGCGAATGGTGCGCCGCAATCCAGTCATACGCTGCCAGAAAAAAGCCGCCCGTACCGCATGCCGGATCCGCAATCGTTTTCATCGGCTTCGGTTGCACACAATCCACCATCGTCCGGATCAGCGCACGCGGCGTAAAATACTGCCCCGCGCCCGAACTCCCCGAGCTGTCCATCGCATTCTTTTCCAGCAGCCCCTCATAAATCCGGCCCTTAATATCCGCGCCCATCAGGTTCCAGTTTTCCTGATTAATCAGATCAATCACCTTCAGCAGTTTCGATGGATCCTGAATCTTATTCTGGCTCTTCGTGAAAATCTGACCCAGCATCCCCTTTTCCGTCGAAAGGCTCCGCAGCAGCTGACTGTAAAAGGCCTCCAGCTCCGCGCCGCGTTTGCTTGAAAGCGTTTCCCAGTCGCACACTTCGCCGTCCGGAAGTTCTTTCCCCTCCACATCCTTCAAGCGCGGAAACGTTAAGCCCTTGGAATACGGCGGTTTATTCAGCTCCTCCGCCATCTTCAAAAACAGCAGATACGTAATCTGCTCCAGATAATCGCCATAGCCCACGCCATCATCCCGCAGCACACTCGCCAAATTCCAAATCTTCGAAATAATCGTTGAATCCGTCATGTTTTTAATTCCAAATTTTAAATTATGAATTCCTAATTCTTCTCCAGCAGCTCTGCTGCTGACACCCAGTCCGGCTCCGCCCGGCACGCCGCCAACTCTTCGTCCGACAGCAGCCGCCCCTCAAACGCCTTTTTCAGAATACTCTGACGCAGCGCCTCCGCTTTTTCCAAGGCCTGGAAAATCGTCTCCTCCACCTCATCACACACCGACAACCGCGCCTCAATCTCCTTCACAATCTGCCGCTGCTCTTCGAGGGAGCAGAGGGGAATTTTAAAATTTCTAAGGTTTTTCAAAGACACAGTTTTTTGTGCCGTCCCTGTTGCTCCTTCGTTTGCTTGCTTAAATAAATCAGGAGACTGCAATACGTAAAAAAGGTATTCAGATGAAATTCTTTCATTTGGCCGAAGCAAGCCAATATGGCGTTGGAAGCAAAAATCCTTGTCCGATGAGACTATAGCTGGAATCCCAAAGCTTCCAGTCACCGTATAAAGCACATCTCCTTTTTGCGGGCGCCTTGTTTCCTTGAGGGATTCAAAATATTCCGTTGGAACAAATTTTGTATGGGTGAAATCAATTTTATTTTTCTTAATATTTGAAATAACAATGAAAGGAATTCCTGTCGTTGCTTTTGGAGGAGCTTGATGATCTCCATCAGAAATCACCCTTGTCACTTCCTGAGCAGAAACAACTTTCCGTCCCCCCTCAAAGGCTTTTTTGAGGACGGCCTGGCGGTAGATTTTTAATTGGGCCTGCGCGGTTTTCAAATCCGCGACGCCGGAATCCAGATCGCTGAAAAGCGCCTCAATCTTCGCCACAATCGCCCGCTGCTCCGGCAACGGCGCGAGGGGGATTTTCAGCTTCTTTAAAATCGTCTGACTAATGTTGGGCTGGGCTCCACCTGAGCCTTGAGAAATTAATTTGGGCTTCCTAAACAGCAAATAGTTGTAGAGAAATTTTGAATTGAAATTGTCATTTTCAAAGATTCCGCAAATTGCTTGGTTGGTTGCTGCTTCAACTCCAAGGAAAGCCAACTTCCCAATTGTTGCTCCATATAAAGCAATTAATAATGTGCCTTCCGGGAATTTTTTAGCACTGGAATTTTTGATGGCTTCTTCGGTTATTTTTTCTTCTGTGTCGAGAATGAGGCCCTTGTCTAGCTCTCCCGATTTCACCCAAGGAATCGTTCCCTCATAATATGCTTTGTATTTTCTAGAAGGTGTTCCTCCAGAAGTTGTAAAAAAAAGTTCACCCAGCGTTGTTTCCACCCAATCATTTTTCATTTGTGCATTCTTCATTTATTTTCCTTCAAAAGCCGGTCGAGCATGCCGCCGGGGGTGACGTGGGGGGTGAAAAGGGCGTCGGCCTGTTCAATGACAAATCGGTTCCGTTGCTCCGCCGCGGCGAGATCGCCATCGCGATTATGCATTTCGAGAATCAATAGGCGGTTTTCTTGTAGGGGAGAAAGATATTTCGCCCTCACTTCACCCGCCCCGATGCCCCAGGCCGGGCAGGCAATAATGGATTTTCCTTTTTCGAGGAGCCAGTCGAGGATTTCTTTTTCCTTCGGAGAATGCCAGCCGCCCAAATAAACGGCGGCCTCGGGAAGTGGTATGGGCGAAAAATCTTTCGCCCCGACAGGCGGCGCATTGCGGCTGCACAGCACGCCGAGCTTTTCCGCATGCCAAAGCGCCGGATTGCCGATGCCCCGCAATCCGCTGCCCAGATTCTGCACACACTTCCACGGATTCATCCGGATATATGTCGCAATCTTTTCCTCCGCCTCCGCCGAGCGCACAATCATTTCATAATAATTGCGGTGCCAGATTTTCTTTTCGCTCCCCTTCGGGCGCAACTGTTTCGTGACTCCCACCTTGAACCCGCGCACCACGGAACCCAGGGTTCTGGAGGTGCCGCACGGGCGGCTGCCCTTTTCCCGTATGGGCGAAACATTTTTCGCCCTGTCCGGCGAAAGATTTTTCGCCGCTACAGGTGCCATGCTCAAAATGCCGTGCACATGATCGGGCATCACCACAAACTCACCCAACTCGACCTGCGGGAAATGCGCCGGGATTTCCTGCCAGCATTGCTGCACCACTTCCTTCGCCGCCGCATCCGCAAAGATATTGCCTGCCTCCCGATGCGCGCAGATCGTCACAAAATACGTACCGCCGCTGGCATAGTCGTGCCCTTTCAGCCGAATGCTTTGCCTATGATGCTTTGCGGGATCGTAGGGCATATTAAGCGGCCAGCACTTCGTTGAGCTCGTTGATCAGTTCATTCATGGAATCGCCGAAGAGCTGATACATTTTTCCGCGGCCGCCCTCGGCATCGAACGGGGTGTAATCCAGATCGTCAAGATCCATGTGGTAGCTGGTAATCACATGATCTTTAATCATGCGCAGCCAGTCCATTTGTTCAGGGCTGAAGCGATTGTGCTGCCCGGCATTCTGCTTAAACATCCAGCTGCGGAAATTTTCATCAATCGTTTTATCGAACGCTTTGAGCTCCGAATCAATTCCGCAGGCGCGTCGGATCAGCGAAATCAGCGTGGCCAGCTCTTCCTTCGGCCGGTCGCCTTTCACCGTTTCAATGGCAGTGTAGGCATTCCAAACAGCAACGGGCGCGAGTGTCGGTTTTTCAAGGCGCAGCTTTTCAAGCACCTCTTTAATCATCCGGAACGTGATTTCGCGGCGGTTATAGGGCTGATTATAAAAAATGCTGAGCGCCTGAATTTCATCTTTGTGCATTTCCAGATAGTCGCGGAATTCACCAATCAGCGCCTGCGCCTTTTCAACCGAGCTCGTTTCCCAATCGGAATGCGTGACGCGATCGATATTGATATGGTCGATAATCTGTTCGTGTTCTTTGCGGACGTTTTCCAGATAGGTATTCAGCTCGCCATGAAAAACGGTGGCGGCTTCCGAAATCAGCTCCTCCTGCGCTTCTTTATTTTTGGTTTCAACCACACCGGGCGGATCGTTCGGTTCGGCAGTCGACCGGGCAATAACGGCATCGGGATCGTAGGCACGGATCAATGCTTTGGTGATTTGTTTCAGACTTTTTCCGCCGGTCTGACGAAGCAGTTCGGTCTGCTCTTTTTCAGTAAGCTGCTGATCCAGCCGGATCAGGCGGTTGGCGAGCGAAAGAAACAGATCTTCATCGGCCGCGCCCATCGTTACCGCGCCGAGCAGATCTTTGAGCGGAATGGTCGGTTTGCGTTCGAGCGGACGACTGTCGGTCTTTTTGGATTTTGTGACGCCGACCGCATCAACAATCACAAAATGCGTTTTGCCCGGTGCGGTGCGCGAAACCGCCTGCAGAGAATCGGTTGGAATGGTACGCGTGCCGCGCCCTTTCATCTGCTCAAAATAGTTGGTGCTGCGAACATCGCGCATAAACAGCAGCACTTCGAGCGGTTTCACATCGGTGCCCGTGGCAATCATATCCACCGTAACGGCGATACGAGGATAGTAGGCATTGCGAAAACGGTTGAGCACCGACTTCGGATCTTCATCAATTTTATACGTCACCTTTTTGCAAAATGCGTTGCCTTCATCAAACTCCTCGCGAATGATTTTGATGATGTCGTCGGCATGACTGTCGGTCTTGGCAAAGACGAGTGTTTTGGGAACTTCATAGTCGCCGTTTTCATCAACCCGTCCGGGATAAATTTTGGTTTTCAGCGCGTGTTTAAATTCACGGATGACGTTGCGGATCTGGCTGGGGTTGACCACTTTTTTATCGAGCTGGCTCTTTTTATATTCCGTGGTTTCGTCTTCCTGCTGCCAGCGTTTTTTACGGGTCAGTTTATCGCGCCGATCCACAAACCAGCCCGACTTCACCACTGCCCCTTTGGTGGAAACCTCGGTTTCGATATGATAGACCTCCTGCGGCACATTCACGCCGTCGATCACCGATTCCTCATAGGTATATTCGCTGACGACGTTTTCATTGAAAAAGCCGAAGGTACGTTTGTCGGGCGTGGCCGTAAGGCCGATCAAAAAGGCATCGAAATAATCGAGCACCTGTTTCCAAAGGTTGTAAATGGAGCGGTGGCATTCATCGATCACGATAAAGTCGAATTGCTCAATCGGCACGTTCGGGGTGTAGTCCACAAAGGTGGCCGCCTTTTTGCGCTGCTGCTCCATCCACGAACTTTCGGCAGGGTTTGCCAGCTCAGCGCTTTCATCAAGCTCTTCTCCTTTAAGAATGGAGTACAGCCGCTGGATGGTGGAAATGCAAACCTGCGCATCCGAAGCGATATAGCCGGAGGTGAGCCGCTGCACATTATAGAGCTCGGTAAACTTTCGGTTATCGTCGTTGGGCTGGAACGTCATGAATTCCTGTTCGGCCTGCTCTCCCAGATTTTTGGTATCGACCAGAAACAGGATGCGTTTGGCATCAGCGTGTTTGAGCAGGCGATACACAAAGGTGGCGGCGGTGAAGGTTTTTCCCGCACCGGTGGCCATTTGAATCAGCGCTTTGGGCCGGTTCTTTTTGAAGGAGCGTTCGAGATTTTCAATCGCCACAATCTGAGCCGGGCGCAGGCCCGTTGAATCCAGCTGAGACATCGCCAGCAACCGTTCCCGCAGCGTGGTTCCTTTTTTGAGATGGTCAGCCAGCGTTTCCGGTTTCAGGAAACTGAACACGGTTCGACCGCGCGGCTTGGGATCGCGGTAGTCGGTAAAGCGGGTGAGCGTTCCGGTGCTTTCATAGACAAACGGCAGCGGATCGTTATTCAGGTACTTCAGTTTTGAGGCGGCGTAGCCAACGGACTGTTCTTCCACAACCGTCAACCGATGGCCATCCTCTTCCCGTTTGGCCTCAATTACACCGACCGGCTTGCGATCCACAAACAGCACATAATCGGCCGGGCCGACATCGGTCTGATATTCCCGAACTGCAACGCCCAGCGCGGCGGCCGGATTCTCGGCCCCCTTCGCCTGCACCTGCCAACCCGCCGCTCTAAGCAGTTTATCAATTTTATCGCGCGCGATCTGTTCCGGATTCTGATTCATCCTGCCCCTTTCCAATCATTGGAAATAAATTGAAGTTCAGAATATCCAAGAAAGAGACCCGCACCAAACAAAAAGCCGCCCGGTTTACGGGGCGGCTTCCAGACGTTGGAATGTTCCAATGGCTGGAACTATTCTTCGGTGGCTTCGGCTTCCTTTTCAACTTTCTTCGGAAGCTTGATCTGCAGGTGCAGATCGCGGATCTGATTGAATTCAACCTCGCCCGGTGCACCCATCAGCAGATCCTGCGCTTTCTGGTTCATCGGGAAGGCAATCACTTCGCGAATGTTCGGTTCGTCGGCCAGCAGCATGATGATGCGGTCCACGCCCGGGGCAATGCCGGCGTGAGGAGGTGCGCCATACTGGAAGGCTTTGTAGAGCGCCGGGAATTTGGATTCCACGACGGACTTGTCGTAGCCGGCAATATCAAAGGCCTTGATCATCATTTCCGGGCTGTGGTTACGAACCGCACCGGAAGAGAGTTCGGTGCCGTTGCAGACGATGTCGTACTGATAGGCCAGAATTTCGAGCGGATCTTTGTTTTCCAGATCATCTTTTCCGCCCTGCGGCATCGAGAACGGATTGTGTGAAAACTCAACCTTGCCCTCGTCGTCGAGTTCATACATCGGGAAGTCCACAATCCAGCAGAATTTGAAAACGTCGGGATCGATGAGTTCGAGCTGTTTGCCGAGTTCGTCGCGAACCGCAGCTGCAATACTGGTGGCCTCTTTCTTTTTGTCGGCAATGAAGAACATGACATCGCCATCTTCCGCGCCGCCCAGTTTCTTGAGCTTATTGATGGTTTCTTCCGAAAGGAATTTTGCAATCGGGCTCTGTACTTCGCCGTCGATCCAGCGCAGGTAACCGAGGCCCTTGGAACCGACGCCCTGTGCAAATTTGATCAGATCGTCGAAGAATTTACGTGAGCGCCCGGCACAGCCCTTCGCTGCAATGGTTTTAACCACGCCGCCGGAAGCAACAACGCCCGCAAAGGCTTTAAAATCGCAGCCGCGGAACAGCTCGGAAGCATCCTGAATGATCAGCGGGTTACGCAGATCCGGCTTGTCGGAACCGTATTTATCCATCGCTTCCAGATAAGGAATGCGCTTGAACGGAATGTCGTCGATCTTCTTGTCGGAAAATTCAGAGAAGATTTTATGCAGGACCTTTTCGTTTACTTCAAAAACATCTTCCTGCGTGGCGAAGGCCATTTCCATATCGAGCTGATAGAATTCGCCCGGCGAGCGGTCGGCGCGGGCATCTTCATCGCGAAAGCACGGCGCAATCTGGAAATAGCGGTCAAAACCGGAGGTCATCAAGAGCTGCTTGAACTGCTGCGGCGCCTGCGGCAACGCATAAAACTTGCCGGGATGAACGCGGCTCGGAACCAGATAGTCGCGCGCGCCTTCCGGCGAACTGTTGGTCAGAATCGGAGTCTGAATTTCCATGAAACCTTCGCCGGTCATCAGCTCACGCATGCGGGAAATAACTTTGGAGCGCAGCACAATGTTTTTGTGCAGGCTTTCGCGACGCAGATCGAGAAAACGGTATTCCAGACGAAGGGTTTCGTTGCACTCTTCTTCTTTGGAAACCTGGAACGGAATAACTTTCGCTTCGCCAAGCGTTTCCATTTCCTCAGCCACCACTTCAATGTCGCCGGTTGCCAAACGCGGATTAACCGCTTCCGGAATACGGGCAACAACTTTTCCGGTGAAGGAAATGGTGGATTCGACACGCCAGTGTTCAATGCCTTTATAGAAGGATTGCGATGGATCAATCACGATCTGTGTCAGACCGTAGTGATCGCGCAGGTCGATGAAAATGATGCCGCCGTGATCGCGCACACTGTGCACCCAACCGGAAACTTTAACGGTTTCATCGATGTTTTCTTTTCTCAGCTGGCCGCAATTATGTGTTCTGTATCTGTGCATTGTTGTCTCCTAATTCGTAATCGGTAATGCGTAACTAATAACACGTTCCTTCACGGATTACGCATTACGAATTACTTCTTCAAAATTCAGTTCTTCCTGCGATCCTTCCACCATGTTCTTGACGATGGCGGTTCCTTTTTCAATTTCGTCATCCCCGCGGATAATAACCTTGGTTGCTCCGGAACGATTGGCTTTGCGCATCTGCGCTTTCATACTTTTGGTTTCCAGTTCCATGCCGCAGCGAATGCCTTTGGCACGAAGTTCAGCCGCCAGCTTCATATTTTCAACCAGCGCGGTTTCGCCAAGCGATACCAGCCAAACACCATTCACCGGCGCAAACTGTTCGCCGGAAATACCGCACGCTTCCAGCGCCATAATTGCGCGCTCGAATCCAATTGCGAAACCAACACCGGGAATCGCTTTTCTGCCGAGTGCAATTTCATAGCGGCCACCGCCGGCCAGCGCATCCTGCGCACCGAGTGCGGAATGACTGATCTCCCAAACGGTGTGAACATAATAGTCCAATCCCCGAATTAATTTCGGGTTCACGGTCACCTCAACCCCCATGGTTTCCAGCGTCTGGATAACCTGATCGAGATATGTCCGGGAAGCTTCGCTCATGAATTCAATGGCGGAAGGAATCTGATCAACAATCGTCTGACACCCTTCGTTTTTACAATCGATGACGCGCAATACATTTTCATCGATCCGCCGCTGACAGTCAGCGCACAGGTCGTTCAAATGAGGTTGCAATGCGGCACGCAGGCCGTCGGCCACCGGTTTCCGGTCGGACGGCTCTCCGCGGGTACTGATCTGGATTTTCGATCCGGTCAGTCCCCAGGCATCGAGCAGACTTTTCTGCATGGCAATCGTTTCAGCATCGGCCAGCGGATTCGGCTCACCCGTTGCTTCAACCCCCACCTGATGGAATTGACGTTTTCGACCGGCCTGCGGACGTTCGTAACGAAACATCGGGGCAATATAAAAAACGCGGGCACTCAGCCCCTCTTCACCGCGCCCCGCCAGATGACGCATCGTTCCCGCTGTTCCTTCCGGCCGCATGGCAAGCTCGTGCTTGCTCGGCTTAAAGGAATACATTTCTTTTTTCACCACATCGGTCGTGTCGCCGAGCGAACGCTGAAAAACAGAAAGCTTTTCAAGCACCGGCGTGCGCAGCTCATCGTATCCATACGAGGTGAAAACGGCACGGGCCCGTTCCTCCATCATGCGCCAGAGATAAATTTCCGGTGCCTGGATGTCGGACATGCCCTGAAGGGGTTGAAACTCGTTACTAGCCATTAAATAAAATCCTACATTCGAATTTCTAAATCCTAAACAAATTCCAACTTAAATAAACCCTCCAATGTCAAAACAGACGTGTTTTAAAATTGGAATATTCGATATTTAATATCTGTTTAGAATTTAGAGTTTAGAAATTCGCAATTTCTGTTTGGCTTCGCCAAATCAGGTTATCAGCCGGTAATACGCTCACGCATGATTTTGCCCGGCTTGAACTTAACCACTTTACGGGCCGGAATGGTAACCACATTTTCCGGACGGTTCGGGTTGCGGCCGATACGCTGCTTGCGTTCACGGACTTCAAATACACCGAAATTACGAAATTCAACGGTATCTTCGTTCTCAAGCGCTTCTACGATATAATCCAGACTTTTCTGAATCACTGCATAGACATCCTGCTGAATCAGTCCGGTTTCGTCTGCGATGCGCATTACCAAATCTCTTTTCGTCATTTTGATGTATCTCCTTGATTTCTAGACGTTTCAATAGGGGAAAAACCCGTTTTTCAAAAAATGAATCACGGATAATAGTCCGACGCGTTTTACGGTCAAGCTATTCCGAGGATATTTAATAAATTAGATCGGTTTATTATCTGGCGAGGATATGGATGGCCAGGAAGATCCAGAATGCAAAGAAACTGAAAATGGCCAAACTCTTATTAAAGAGATAGAAATGGTCCTTCGGGTCGATCTTCAGCACCACATCGCCCGGTTCCACCAGGGTATGCGCGCCCACCATCACTTCCATCACTTTGCCTTTCGTAGGCGATTTTAATTCCGTGGAATCCATGGCCACCCGCAATTCGGTCACTTTGGCCAGCGACTCATCCATCGTTTTTTTTGCAACCGCCGCACGCTCCTGAATCTCCGCAAGCCCCTGCTCCGACGCTCCTTCTTTGGCATTTTTCATCGCCACGGTCATCATCGTATACTTGTTTTTGGCTTTCGTGTAGGCGTCTTTTGCCGCTTCATATTCAACCGCCATACGGTCGCTGCGCAGCTTGGCAATCACCTGTTCTTCAGTAACAGAATCGCCTTCATCCACAAAAATCTTATCAATCGAGCCGGCCGTTTCAAACGAGACCGCCATTTCCAGCGGATGCTTTTTCAAAACTTTATCGGAAGGAAACCAGGCATCTTTTATCGCCCAGATACAGAGAAAGAAAAAGATGACTCCCAGAACAAGAAAATCGTTTGTTCCTTTAATATTATAACTTCGTTTTGCCGGCATGTAGAACTCTCCCAAATTCAAAGATATAGGTTTACAAACCAATTCCGGCTTGTCTACCCCGAAAACCTTTTTAACGCCCTCCAAACCGGGGGAACGCACCCATTGGAACCCCCGAATTCCGCCTTAAATTCGGATTCCCTGCCTTGCACGGTTTATGGTAATTTGGTCGATCGTTTTTCTGGAGGAAACCTTAGTGTATCTGAAAACCCTCGAAATAGTTGGATTTAAAAGCTTCGCGAATAAAACCAAACTGGAATTTGAACCCGGCATGACGGCGATTGTGGGCCCGAACGGCTGTGGAAAGAGCAATGTTTCGGATTCCGTTCGCTGGGTTTTGGGGGAACAGCGCGCCCGGGCGCTGCGCGGCGCTAAAATGGAAGACGTCATTTTTAACGGCACCGACACCGCCAAACCGCTGGGCATGGCCGAAGTCAGCATCACGCTTGCTGACTGCACCGACGCTCTCGGCATTGAATATTCCGAAGTCTGCATTACCCGCCGCGTGTTCCGGTCCGGTGAAAGCGGCTATTTCCTCAACCGCAAAGCCTGTCGCCTGAAGGACATTCACCGCCTTTTCATGGATACCGGCGTCGGCACCGACTCGTATTCCGTATTGGAACAGGGAAAAATCGACCAGATTTTATCCGCCCGCCCCGAAGACCGGCGCACCGTTTTTGAAGAGGCCAGCGGCATCACCAAATACAAGGCCGACAAAAAAGAAGCCCTGCGTAAACTCGAACATACCGAAGCCAACCTCCTGCGCCTCGAAGATGTGATCCGCGAAGTGAAACGGCAGATCATTTCCCTCCAGCGCCAGGCCGGGAAAGCCAAGCGCTTTAAAGAACTGACCGAAGAAATGCGCGGGCTGGACATCTATATAACCAACCAGAAGCTGAAAGAATACGCGCAGAAGATCAACGAACTGACCGGCGAGCTCCAGATATTGGAACGCAAAGTGGCGGAGCTTCACCGCGGGGTGGAACAGGCGGAAACGGAAGCCGAATCCTCCCGCAAAGCCCTGTCCCAACTGGAACAGACCATTTCCACCGCCATGGAACAGGCCTCCGCTTCACGGAGCGAACTCGAACGGACCCGCAACCTGATTCTGATGAATACCGACCGGATTGCAGAGCTCACCACGCTCGCACAGCGCAATACGCAGGAAACCGAAGAAGCACGCGTTCGACTCGAAACCCACCGCGCCGAGCTCGAAAAAATCATCACCGAAATCGCCGAAGCCCAGATTGCCAAACAACAGGCAGCCGAAGGACTGGAACGCGTTACACTGGCACAAAAAGAAGTTGAAGATCAGATGAATGCCGCCCGCATGGATTTAAATAATCTGCGCAACGAATCGGTAGCTCTCGATTCGAAGGCTTCCTCGATGCAGAACGAGCTGAATGCCATGGATGCCCGCGACCGCGAAGCCATGCTGAAAAAGGAACGGCTGGCCACGGAAAAAGCGGAACTCGAACGGGCATTGGGTTCCTACATCGAACGCGAAGAGGAAATGACCGCCAAGGTGGACATGCTCCAAAGTAAGGTCGCCGAACAGGCCGACACCCTGAACAGCCTGAATGCAGACCGGTCGACCCGCAAAGATTTAATCGTGGAAAAAGACCGTGCTTTGAACGATGCCCAGAAAACGGCAGCCGCCAAACGGGCGCAGCTCGAAATGCTGTCCGGCGGCGAAGCCCGTACCGAAGGCTTTCCGCCCGGCGCACAGACGCTGCTCGATCCGCCGGCTGACTTCTCCCTCGATCCCGCCGGAATTCTGGGGCCGCTGGCTGAGCAGATGACCACATCTCCCGACTATCAGACCGCGCTCGAAGCCATTCTGCGCCCCTGCATCGATGCCATTGTGGTGCGCGACGAAGCGTATGCCCGGGATGCCCTCAACTGGCTGCGGGATCAGGAAGCAGGCAGCGTCCGGCTGCTGAGTGTGCGTTCCGCCAAAGAAGAAGCAGAACTGGATTCGTCGGCCATCGGCAAAGCCCTGCTCGACTGCATTCAATTCGATTCTGCGGTTGCCCCGCTCATACACCGCCTGTTCTGGAACATCCGCGTGGTGCATTCCGAATCCGACATTCCGGCCGTCCTTTCGGCCGACACTGTGGTGGTCACTCTGAGCGGAACCGTGATTTCCGGTTGCGGATCTTCCGAACTCTGGATGCCGAATACAGCAGATAAAAGTCCGCTCGCCCGCCACCAGATGCGGGAGCGGCTGCAAGGGGAAATTGAAGCGCAGGAAAAAGAAATCCAAACCCTGGAAGAAGCGCTGGAATCGTTGCGCGGCGAAGAATCCGGCATTGCCGCCAGCATCGAAAATGCCCGGCAGATGCTCGAAGAATTCCGCCGCGAGCTCGCCTTGCAGGAAGGTGAACGTCAGGTCATTGTCCGCGAAACCAAACGGGCTAAAGATCGCTTTGAAACGGTTTCCTTCGAATTTACCAGCCTGACTGAAAACGAGAGCGAAGGCACTGAACTCCGCAAAAACCTGGCAACGCAGCTTCAGAATGTTCGTGACCGGCAGACCGAAGTCCGTTCCAAAAGTGCAGACCTGACCAAGGTACTCAACGAAATTGAAGAAAAACGCAACGACGCCCTGCAGGTTACGTCCGAACACCGGATCATCTATTCGCATAAAACCTCCGCGCTGGAACATTTGAACAGCCGCCGGGAGCCGACCGCCGCGCGTATCCAGGAATTGGAAGATCTGATCAACGACCGGTCCAACGGAGTCAATTCCTACAACACCCGTATCGAAGGACTCCGCGAGGCAATCGAAGACGAGCAGAATAAAATTGAGCCGCTCGAAATCCGGTTGGATGAAACCACGCAGGTGCTGGAAGCCGAACGTGCTCGGCGCGAAGAAACAATCCAGATTTTAACCACAGCCGAAAACCGGTTGCGCGGCCTGCGGAATGAACTCGAATTTGAACTGAATAAAAAATCCAAATTCGACGTTCAGAAAGCTGAATTTGTCATGCGGCACGATAACGCACTCGAACGGATCACCGGAACCTACCACATGACCAAAGAGGAGCTGGCGGAAGTCGATGCACCGATCTGGGAAAATGATGAAATTCCGGAGCGCGAGGTGATTGAAACCCGTGTAGCGGAACTGCAGGCCAAAATCGATTCGATGGGCCCCGTGAATCTCGTTGCCATTGAAGAACATGCCGAGCACGAGGAGCGCTATGCCTTCCTCGTTCAGCAGCAGGAAGACCTGATTGCCGCCAAAGGCCAGTTGCTGGATATGATTAAAACCATCAACAGCACCACCACGGAACTGTTCAAAGCCACCTTTGACAAAGTGAATACCGAGTTTCAGGAAATGTTCAAACAACTGTTCGGCGGAGGCTCCGCAAAGCTGGTCCTTACCGACGACGAAGATGTGCTGGAAGCCGGTATTGAAATCATCGCCCGGCCGCCCGGCAAAAAACTGCAGACCATTTCCCTGCTCTCCGGGGGCGAAAGAACCATGACCGCGGTCGCCCTGCTCTTCTCGCTTTTCAAGGTTAAGCCCAGCCCCTTCTGTGTGCTCGACGAGCTCGATGCCGCCCTCGACGACGCCAACATCAACCGCTTCGTGGAAGCGCTGAAAGGCTTCCTGACCTCATCACAGTTTATCATCATCACCCACAGTCGTCAGACCATTGCCGCAGCCGACGTCATCTACGGCGTCACCATGCAAACCCGCGGTATCTCAAAAGTGGTCTCTATGAAATTCGCCGACTATCAGGCTAACGAAAAAACAATGAAGTAAGGCGTAATTCGTAAAAGGTAATCGTAGGGCTTCACTTCTTTACAAATTACGCATTACGCATTACGAATTACTCATTAAACCTATGAGCAATAATAAACAATTTGATTTCTGGTATGCCGTCAACAACACCGAACTGATCACGGTGCCGATCAACCGATTGGAAACCTTCGGCGACACCGTCGTGAATTACTATATGGTCTGCCAGCACATGGACAGCATTGATAAAGTGGTTGTCCGTGAAGGCCAGATGAAAGCACTTAAACCGGCTATCATCACCCCCGGTGCACTGGGGCAGATGGATGTCGGCGATTTGGGCGAAGACGCAAAACAGTATGCCGATTGGCTGGCCAAACACGCCCACGAGCTGCGCATTATGCAATACGGTTTCACCCTGCAGAAACAGGAGCTGAAAGAATATATCGTCACCGACCACATCGATAATGTGCTCCAGCGCGTCAAGGATGAGGTATCCGGAAAAGATGATCCGCTCAGCTCGATTTTAATCGGCGTCGATGATCCGTGGCAGGTCTGCCTGATGAAGCTGATGGTCGAGCTCGTTCAGCATTCGGCCCAAGGTAATATGCAGGACTTTCAGCAGCACTCCCTTGATCTGAAAAAACGACTCACCAACACTATCGACAAAGCCTTTCTTGATGCGTCCCGCGACCCATCCAAAATAAATGCTCTTGCCGACATGCTCAAAAAAAACGGCCTTTGGGAGAAAAATGAGGATCGTTTCTTCGCCCTCGTGAAAGCCTCTCAGAGCTCGCCCCGATAGCTACACATGGTAACTGTCGATTGCCTCTTCAAGGGAGTCGAATATCTCGAAGTGCTTATAGGCATGAACGATATTCAACAGTTTTTTGGGGGCCTCGTTTAATCGGGCCAGCTTCACGTCTCCCTTCATATCGCGAATGCGTTTCACGATCGAGATCAGAGATCCCAAACCTGCACTGTCCATAAAATTAACCTGAGCGAAATCAATAACGAAGTGTCGAATGTTTTTATTCGGAGCGATTAGAACAGCCACTTTATTTCGAAATTTATCAACTGAAGTTGCTGTCAGATCCCCCCGAACTGTAACAACCCCCACCGTGTAATCTCCGCGTATTTCATAATCAATAATCATTTTCAGAAACCCCCGTTTCCCCTTGTATATCAATCCTGTCTGCTAATGTGCTTAGCAAATCCATCTAATTCGTATCACATGGAAAAATATGCCAGAAAGAGATCAATCTGAAGTTTAAGAATAATTCGAAGCATAATTTTCAAAGTGCCGAGTGATGGAAGATTCGAACTTCCGCCCTGTCCTGTCAAGGCAGTGTGCTAACCAAATGAGCTCATCGGTCTCAAAATATCAGCCCAACCCCTGCGTATAAAGTTGGTGGTAATAGCCTTCGGCGGCCATCAGCGCTTCGTGCGTGCCCGCTTCTTCGATCCGCCCCTCCCGGAAGACGTAGGTGTAATCCGCATATTTAACAGTGGAAAGCCGATGCGCAATAATCAGCGTGGTCCGGCCGTTAAACAGATGCTGCATCGCTTCCTGCATGAGCCGTTCCGACTCATTATCCAACGAAGACGTCGCTTCATCAAAGATGATGATCGGTGGATTTTTAAGAAAAACCCGCGCAATGGAAATTCGCTGACGCTGCCCGCCGGAAAGCATAACCCCCTGCTCGCCGACCATCGTGTCCAGGCCATCCGGAAGCGAATCGATGAATTCAAGAATGTTCGCCTGCCTCGCGGCTTCGCGCAGTTCTGCCTCGGAGGCCTCCGGCCGGCCGAAAGCAATGTTATGGCGAATACTCGAATCAAAGAGAAAAGGAACCTGCTGTACCACACCAATCTGCCGCCGCAACCCGTGAAGCGGCCATGTTTTAACATCGGCTCCATCCAGTAAAACGCGTCCGCTGGTGGCTTCATAAAAGCGGCACACCAGATTCGCCAGGGTTGATTTACCAGCACCGGATTCTCCCACCAAAGCAATGACCGACCCCGGCTCCACGTTCAGATTCACCTGATTCAAGACCATTCGCTCTGTACCATTATAGGCAAAAGATACCTCATCAAATTGCAGCGAACCACAGACCCGTTCGGGAAGCATTGCCTTCGGATCATTTTCAATTTCAGGTTTTGTGTCGAGAATCTCCGTAAACCGTTCAAAGGCCGCCAGACCCTGTGCATATTGATCCGAAAAACTGACCAGCCGTTCAATAGGCATAATCATGAAACGCGTGTACATCATGAAAGCAATCAAGTCCGCAATGGGCAGGTCGAAAAATACACACATCAAACTGCCGGCCACTGTAATCATGAGTCCGTGCACCCGCATAAACCCCAGCATGAAGGCGGCATAATGCGCGGCGGTTTTGGCCAGATCGAACTTTGCCGTGCAAAACCGTTGATTGATCTTTTCAAACTCCGCCATTTGCAATTCTTCATTCGCAAATGACTGCACCTCCCGGATTCCCATAATCGAGTTTTCCATGGTGCTGTTGATCCACCCGATATCGGCGCGAATCCGATGGGAGTGCATCTTGAACTTTTTTTTACTCCGAATGCCCATCCAAACTGCCACCGGCAAAGGAACAACCGCAATCAAGGCCAACGGAGCGTTCATCCAGAACATCACTGCTAACGCACCGAGCAAGGTGAGCAGTGTATTCAGCAGATCTTCCGGCAGCTGATGGAGTGTTCCGGAAAGCGTGCCCAAATCATTCGTCATCCGAGCCATTAAATGGCCGGTTTTATGGGTGTCGTAATACGAAAAGTTCAGTTTCTGCAAATGGGCAAACAGATCCCTGCGCAGGTCGGTTTCAATCGACGCCCCGATTTCTTTACCCACCCGAATGATTTCATAACTGCACCAAACCATTCCAATAATGGACAGAACAATGCCGCCGATCCATCCCATGTATTCCCACATCCGGTCCGGCTGGAAATTAAACAGCTGACGGGTCAGTAAAGGGATCAGTGTAACGCATCCGATGCGCAGAATAATCAACGCGATATTTGTCAGAAATTTCCGACGGTACGTGCGGTAATACGGGACGAGTTCCTTCAATGCATTATTCTGTTTCATGCAATCCACACGGATCTTCAATCCGATTCATCTTCAACATCGTTTACTCCTTATATCTCCAGGGGCTGGAAACTAACCCAGAAAAAAACGCGACTGGTTTTCACGCCGGTGGTGCATGATTTTTGTTTCAAACACGTCCTCAAGCCGCTCGGCCGTCAGCACGCGCTCTTTTGAACCCTGATACTGAATTGCCCCGTTTTTCATCAGGATAATTCGATCGGCATACATCGCCGCCAAATTGATATCGTGCAGAATGCACAGCACGGTCATTTGAAACCGTTCAACCTGTTGCTGCACATACCCCAGAATCTGACTCTGATGGCGTAGGTCCAGCGCAGAAGTGGGCTCATCCAACAAGACCAACGATTCGGACTGCTCCCAGACCTGCGCAAAAACACGGGCCAACTGGACCCGCTGTTTTTCCCCGCCGGAAAGCGTTGAAAATTCGCGGTTCATCAAATTCAATGCATCCACACACTGCAGCGCCTGCTCGACAATCCGATGATCCGCTTCCGACTCCCGGCCGATCAAATGCGGATTCCGGCCCATAATCACTACTTCATGCACTTTGAACGGAAAGGAAATTTCGGTGGATTGCGAAAGTACGGCGCGCCGTTGCGCCAACGCTTTTGCAGAATAGGCCGACAGTTCTTTTTGATCGAACCGAACCGTTCCGCCCGTCGGCTTGTTTGCTCCGCTGAGGCACTTTAACAAGGTCGATTTTGCGGCACCGTTCGGCCCGAGAATGGCCGTAATCCCGGCCCCCTGCAACGTCAGATTCGTTGGTTTTAAAATCAATTCAGTTCGAACCGAAAACTCGAGATCAATCGCTTCAATCATTGGGCTCTCCCGGAATACTGTCGAATCAGCAGCCATAGGAAAAACGGACCGCCGATCAGACTGGTGATGATGCCCACGGGTATTTCCGCCGGAGCCACCACCGTTCGGGAAATGGTGTCGGCCACCAGAAGCAGTGCGGCACCGAGCAGTGCCGATGCCGGTAAAAGAATACGGTGATCCGGCCCGATGAACAGACGGATCAGATGCGGCACCACCAATCCTACAAAACCAATAAATCCACTCACCGCCACGCCTGCGCCCACCGCCAAAGCAATGGCCACAACCAATCGATTTTTCAGTTTATCGCAGTCCACACCGAGATGCCCGGCATCCTCCTCACCGAGCAACAGCATATTCAGGTTCCGGGCATTGCGCATCATGAGAACCAATCCGGGCAGCACGCAGCTCGCCGCAACCAAAACCGTCGGCCAAAGTGCACTGGCCAGACTGCCCATCGTCCAGAAGGTCAGCGTACGCAACT
Source organism: Pontiellaceae bacterium B12219 (assembly GCA_029432795.1). Taxonomy (GTDB): domain Bacteria; phylum Verrucomicrobiota; class Kiritimatiellia; order Kiritimatiellales; family Pontiellaceae; genus Pontiella. The sequence continues at coordinate 27,718 of JARNMJ010000015.1, read as the reverse complement.
GCTGATCGTCGCTGATATAGGTGAGGAATCCTGTGGCCGCCGCCGCAATGGCATTCACGGCAATACCGGCGAGCAGCATATACATGATAGAGAGCGACTGCGATGCGCGTGCAAACCGCATGATGACAAAACAGGTCAGAATCGCTCCGACAAAAGCGGCCACACTTAATCCGTACGTCCCCAGAAATCCGGAAGAGGGGTTCACCAGCACAATCATAATCCCGACCGCCAGAGCCGCCCCGCTGGTGATGCCAATCAGCCCGGGATCAGCCAGCGGATTACGAAACAGCCCCTGCATGGCCGCACCGGAAACGGCGAGTGCAGAACCCACAATCACACCCAGCAGCATACGCGGAATCCGAATGGACCAGAGCACCGCCTGCTGCACATCACTGAGATTCCCCTTCAGAAATTCTGCTGGAGAAATGGAGACGGCGCCAATTGAAACCGCCATCCCCATCATCACCAACAGAACGATGCCAAGACCGAACAGGTATCGGATATTGGAGCCCGATTTAGTCATAAGCATTATGCAACTGCAGTGCAGCCTCTACCGTGCGCGGTCCAAAACCCAGCAACAGCAATGAATCCATCATGATAATCTGATTCTTTTTACCCGCCGGCGTCAGCGCAACCCCTGGAATTTTCAGAATGGCTTCTGTACTTCCTCCGGGGCCGACTCCGCTTTTTGAACTCAGCACATACTCCGGCGCCAGCTCAATCAGCTCTTCCGGCGAAAGCGGTTTATATCCATTAAAAGCCGTAGCCACATTTTCGCCACCGGACAATGCAATCATGGCATCCGCTGCCGTTCCGGCCCCGCCCACACTCGGCGCGCCGCCGTGCGTCAGAATGAACAGTACTTTCGGAGCAGACTCCTGCTGCTCCAGTTCTGCATCCAAAATCGCTTTTTCAGTTTTCAGGCGGGCGATCAATTCTTCCGCCTGCTCCGTACGCTCCAGCTGCGACCCAATCACCTGAACGGTTTCAAGAACGCCCTCAAACGATTCAGCCGCCGGCACCTTGAGCACGTCCACCCCTGTACATTCCAATTGTTGGATCACCGCCGGCGGACCGGCTTTATCCGTCAGAATCACGAGATCCGGATTCAGCGAAAGTATGCCTTCGGCCGGCAGCATGCGCTGATATCCAACCTTTGGAAGTTTCAGCGCTTCCGGCGGATAATAGCTCGACACACAATTGCCCACGAGCAGCTCTTCCGCCCCCAGCGCATATATGATTTCATTCACCGCACCGCCAACCGCCACCAGCCGCTCTGGAGCAGCATGAGCCGCACCGGCAGCCAGTGCCAGCGCACCTAGAAACAGCCGTTTCATGCGTGCACTCCTTCAGCCGGAATTTCCGCCACAATTTCGCGCCAGAGTTCCAGCTCCGGAATGCCCGGTTTGCGCTTCCCGAAGAACGTCGCAATGATTTCGCCATCGGCATCAAATACTTCCACTGCCGTCACCACCCCGTCAGTTGTCGGCTTTTTGGTAATCCAGGTGTTCGCAATGGATCCCACTTTCAGGTGCAGATTAAAAACGGGATCGAGCACATTAAACCAGCCGTCTCTTTCCATCAGATTTTCAACCGGTCCGGTGTGAATCTGAATGCAGCCTTTATTGCCGACAAAAACCATGATTTCGCATTTCCGATCGCGAGCCAGCTCAAGAATTTTACGTGAGGTTTCATTGCTGACCGGAAAGGCGTAGTCGGCACCGATATGGCGGAAGGCCTGCTGCCGATCCACTTTAAACTTCCGGAGCATCGGATAAAAGTCGTGTGTATCCTTCATCCCTTCCCAAGCGGCGCGGAATTCAGCCCAATCCACGGCGTCATCTTCCACCGAGGGCAACGGCGGTTTTGGCGCTTCCACTTCAATAAACAGCGGCTGTTCCTCCGCTGCATAGTCTGCCAGCAACCGGGTATATGCCAATTCGTTCGAGTTTCCGGTCAGATAAATTTTATGAATCGCCGTCCCGGTCGGGTCAAAAAACTGAATGCTTTTCCGCACATGCCCGTGCGACTCTTCCTGTACGGCAAAACAGCTTTTCCAATGGTTCATAAAAAGACGCAGATCAATATCCGGATTCACAAACAGCCCCATGGCCATCGGGCCGTGTTTTGAGAAAGAGTGATTTGAATACACCCCCTTGCGTTCGTGCACACAATCCTCATTCCGGGTCAGCGCCATCACCTCGCCCAAGCCTTCAATCTGTTCGAGAATCTCCTGCGGTTCATCCTTCAGGCGTACCACACCTTCGCCCACCCGGCTCGCCACGATCTGACCTTCGGATACGCCGAGTACATCCGCAGCGTTACGAATACGCATGGGATTTTCTTTGATCAACTGCCTGTATTTTTCCCGCAATGCAACTGCGGCTTCGTTTGTTTTTATCTGGTTCATGATGATTTCCTTGTTTTTTATTACAGTGTTTTAAATGAAGGGTATTCTTCGTCTCTTAAGACGCTCTGCTCCTGAAGGAGCTGATCGAGCGTTATGCTCGAATAATAATCCCGTAAGATTCTACTGGCTCCACACCACAGTTTCCTCATGCATGGCTGGGCACAGCGGCTGCAGTGATCGAGAGGCCCCACCACATCGAGTTTTCCTTCTGCGGCAATAATAATGTCATACATCGTGATATCCCCGGCAAGACGGGCGAGTCGATACCCTCCGTAAATTCCTCTTTGGCCCAGCACGAGCCCGGCATTTTTAAGCAAAGAGAGAATCCGGCAGATATAGGTCGATGTAATTTCCGCCTCTTTTGCAATCTCTGTTTTTGAGATCAGTTCCGAAGACGGCCGCCGGGCAATGCACAGCATGACCCGTCCGGCGTAGAATCCTTTTTTTGACACCATCATTGCACGTTCCTTAAAGCGAAATATTCAGCGAGATCATCCCGTTAATCCCGGGCTGAACCGCCAGCTCCGGATTTTCATTAAAATTATGGTCGCCGCGTCCCGCATTCGGCCACAGCCAATATTTCCGATCGGTTAAATTACGTACGGTTGCTTCCAGCGAAATGCGTTTTGTGAGGTTCCAGTAGCCGGTCCAGTCGAGCACAAACGAGGCGGGCGGAATGAAGGCATTCCAATCCATGGAAACCTCTTCTTTTTTAGCGCGGTAAATGCCCGTGATCCGTGTTCCCCATTTTCCGGACACATGGTCGTAGCCCAGATAAACCACCGCTTCAAACGGATCCACCGAATCGACCACATCGTCTTCCGTCCGGTTTACACCTTCATAATAAATCAGCTTGGTGCCGGCCGAAAAACCATCCAGTACATCCCACCAGGAGCCGAACCGGAAATCCAATCCCAGCTCTGTGCCGTAAATGTCTACATCGCCTACATTCTGCAGCATGGTTTCCAGCTGTCCGGTCGCATCCGTTTTTCCGGTTTCGCGCACCTCAATAAAACCACTGTAAAAGGTATAAAAAGCCGATGCGTTCACCGAAAATTTCGGTTGATCCACCCGCACGCCCAATTCAAACGCATCACTGGATTCCGCTTCCAGATCCGGGTTCGGCACCCGGTAAAATCCGAGACCATGATCGAAATAACCCACATAATCTTCCAGCGAAGGATTTCGTACACCATGTGCATACCGTCCCCACAGCAGCAGGCTGGTCAGCAACTGATAATCCACCGATGCGCTGGGTGAAAATGACAGGTTATGATAATCCGGTTTAACATCGCCTCCGGTCGAAGCCAGATAATCGGGATCGTTGCCCGGCAGGATCGAATAATCCGTAATCCGAACCCCGCCGATGACATTCCATCGTCCACGTGTGATGAAATCTTCAATATAGGGTTCTATCCGGTATAACCCGGACGCATCAAAAGCCGTTGGTGCAGCGGTTGGAATTGAACTTCCATTCTGAATGATCTCACGATCAAATGAATTTTCGCCATGCTCATATCCAAGTTCCAACCCGTAATTCAGATTATGTTCGAAGGCCCCCGTATCAAACCAATGCTGAACAGCAAGAATGCCTCCAACGGAGGCGTACTCAAAGCCAATGCGGTCCGTCCGGTCCAACGTGTTCGTGACCGGATCAAAAACCGGCAGCGGAGGCGGATCAATCCAGGATGCGTTGCGTTGGTTCCGACTGTTGTTTTCCGAATGCTGGACATATACCTTGCCTGAAAGGCTTTCCCACCAACCGGCATCCGGTGTGTTTAAATAGTCCAGACTGATCCGGGAGCGTTCATTCGTGTTTGCGGTTCCCACAAAATAGATATCATTAATTTCGGAACTTTTAAGTCGCGATGCCCCGTCATAAACAAAATGTTCCCCGGTCATCCACAGCCGATTTTCCTCGCTTGGAATCCAGGACAGCGTCGTCAGAAAATGGTTCTGCGTAAAATCCAGCGGATTGGCATCCACCTCCCCTTTGGCATTTTCAATTTCGTGCCCGGTTGTGTAGGAATCGGTGGCGGTCAGATAAAAGTTACCCGCCCGAATACCCGCATTCACAAGACCATTCACACTTTGGTCCGCGGTTTTGTAGGTCGAGCTTCCCTTCAACAGCCAGGGGCGCGGCGAATATTCCAGCTCGTCGGTCAGCGACTTGCTCCGGAACCCGATTGCCCCTCCGATTGCTTCACTGCCGAACCGGGCCGACCCCGTTCCTTTCAGAATTTCAACTCCGCCGTAAACCCGCGGATCAAAAAAAGTGCGGCCCATTCCTCCGGCTTGGTCAAACTCCGGCGGTTGCCGAATTCCATCCACCGTCAACAGCAGTCGATTGCCGCCCACACCGCGAATCCGATAGCTGGAAAACCCATTATTACCATACGGCACAAACGGATCGGCACCCGCAATATCAAACGGGATCGACACCCCCGGTTCATAACGCACCACATCAGCGGCATCGGTTACCTGATCGCCTTTCATTCCATCAAAATCCATGCTGACCAGCGATGCCGGGACGCGCGAAACATTCCGATCCTGCTGACCGGAACCCGTCACTTCCGTAACACCGAGTTCAGGCGGAGCATTTTTCTCCGTCTGAACCTCATCAGCGGACTGCTGCGCATATCCCGCAAAACAGCTGCCCCAGATTAAATACATTAGTATGGAATACGGTCGCCCCAACAGTTTACTCCCGCCAGGCCTCGACAACATAGAATGCCGCCGGTTTCACCGTAACATTCGTCATCATGCAATCGCTGCCATCTCCCGGAACAGGGCCGGCAACAATCGACCAGTTCGAAAGGGCATTGGTGAGCGATTCCGAACTGCGAAGCTGATAAAACACACCGGGTTCGCCGGAGAAACATACGACGGGATCCGTCCCGCTGAAGTCCAGCGATACCACCGGAGCCTCGGGTGCTGGTAATCCAACCGGCCCCGCTTCGGTATCCAGCCGCAGCTCATTCAAACTGGAATGAATACGTGTTTCAAAACGGATGGCGTAGTTGGTTACGACGTTGCCGCCCAGCTCCCATTCCAGTTTATACCCCAAGGTGTGATACGCCCCGTATGCACCCTGATCATCAACCCAATGGTAGAAGTTCGTTGAAATGGTCGGAGCCAGTTCAACACCGCTGTCCAGAACCAACCGAACCGTTTCATTCGACAACGCCTCGGCTTCGCCCCACGTGAACAGCTGCAGACAAATCCTGCTGAGATTCGTGGTCGATGAGCCCGTCAATTCAAACGACATATCCGAAGAATAACTGTAGATATTTCCACCGCCCGAAATAATCGCCGGATTAAACTGTTTTAATTCCAACTGAGGAGCACCCAGCTCCCACTGCGGTGTATTGATTCCCGAATTTGTCGTGGCATAAACAAATGTGGACCACTGGGCAAACTGGGTGATCCCGCTATACCCAGGCTCCATAAAAGACTGCGCCGAAACGCCTGCCGGTAACAGCGAGGACGAAACGCCGGCCAGCATGATGCATAAGGTCATTAATGATTTCATTTAGCTTCTCCCTTCATTCGTTTCGGCGCAGAAAAATTAATACATTTTCATCCGGCGCAGAAACGCCAGGGCCAGCCCGGCTCCACCGAACAGTGCCATGGTGGCCGGTTCCGGAATTGCGGCGGAATACACATCGCTCTGCTCCAGCTGAATGGCATATTGCTGCGCGTGCTCGCCCACGTCATACTCCACCGAAAATGAATTCACGGTGCCTTCCGCCTGAAGATCCCATTGGTAGATTTCTGTGAAAATGGTCACCTCATTTCCGGCAATGGTATCCTCGCGCGAACCCAGCGACAGCGTACGGTCCGCAGCCCCCAACACAGTGGATCCATTAAGGGTCAGCGACGGCCCACTGGTAAAACTGGGAGTACTTCCAGCCCCGTAATCGAATGCCAAAACAATGGTTTGAACATTGGCCAGCGCGGTCGAATCGGAAATAGAGAACACTCCGCCGGCAGAGGAATAAATGCCCGCACTTCCCGGATATCCCGTTCCGGACTCCTTCATTAATGCCGCATCGCCCGAGCCCGTCTCCATTGAGCCGATAGCAAAAGGCCAGGCCGCCGCCCCCGGATAACTTCCAACGCCTGGATTTTCAGTTCCCGTGAGATTATCCCAACCGTCGTAACTCACATTTCCACCCAGTCCGAAATCTGTTATGGATGCCTGTGTACCCGCCGCAATCAGAAGAGCTGCACTCGCAATCGTCATTTTCACTTTCATTTACTTCTCCTTGTTTAATCGTGATGCAACATTGATAGGATATTCGGTAAATTTGGTTCCACCCCATGCGGGAGCAAGAATAGCCTGCCGCGGAGTGGTCTATAAAAAGGCCGAATGGGAACCACCCCATCCGGCCGATCCGCGAGGGCTGAACAGGCTCAACGCGACGTACTGACTCATTAACTAACCGTAATCAGTTTCGCAGGAAATCGATCCCGCTCATTGATCATGGATTCAGTTATACGCTTTGAAGGACTCCCGTTCCACCCGACCACGGAGTGAAAAAGCCCCCTAACGGAGTAACGTCGCAATGGATTCCGAAGATTGTAATTTCAAGCGCTCCGGATCAGGCGCAGATCTCTTTCAGTTTATGACTGAATAAATATTGAAGATTCACGCTCCAGAATTCACCGGCCGGCGTCAGGCGACAGGGTTTTCCGGCCTGAAGCAGACCGGCAGACTCCCAAAGACTGAGCATCGGCCTTAAATGATCCCGTACTGGTTTTTCGGCAACACGCTCCAAGGCTTCCACATCAATTTCACCTTGTTCAATCTGCCCGACCGCCGCCGCAATCAAGGCGGCACAGAAGGGCTCGGAAGCAGCCGAAACCAGGGGCTTTCCACCCTCCGAAATCACCTGGCCGAAACGGTGCACATCGCTCTGCTGGAAAAATCGGGTTCCACCCCACCGCCCTCCCGCGCCGGCCCCCATCGGAACACAATCAACATTCAGCTTATTCCAAAGGTTGTACCGGTTTCGTTCGCGGGCATCGCGGCCCCAATGCGCAATCGACAGGCGATCAAACCCATGTTTCATCATACGCTGGCGCCCTGCCATAAAAAGATCGGCCTGCTGTTTCAGGTCAGCCATCGGAGGAAGAAAGTCCAGTTTTTCAGCCAGCGGCGTGGCGGGCAGCAGATTGATTTGATAAAGGTCCAACCCATGAATTTCCGTTTCATTCACTCCGCAATCAATACTTTCAATCCATTCCTGTGCGCTCTGCCCCGGCAGACCGTAAATCAGGTCAATCACCACGGCGGCATCATAGGAATCGCCTAGCATGACAATCCGGTTAAGGCGTTCAATCAAATCTTCACGGCTCAATATCCGCCCCATGCTCCGGCGGATTTTGGTGTCAAAACTCTGGACCCCGAATGAAAAGCGATTGGCTCCGGCATTTAAAACCGCCTTCACCTTTTCATCATCAAAATCAAAAAGCCGGCCTTCCACGGTAATCTCACAATCCGGCTCCAGCGGGAACTCGCGCCGTACCGTTTGAACCAGCAGTTCCAATTCTTCGGCTTTAAGATCCGTCGGAGTGCCGCCCCCGAAATAAACAGCACCCAGTTTCCGCCCCGTTTCCCGAAGCCTGGAACCGGTGAGAACAATATCCTTTGCCAAAGCTTCCGAATAACTCGCAATCGCTCCCGGCTCCGTTGTTTCTGAATAAAAGCCGCAGAACAAACAACGGGTGCAGCAAAACGGAATATGAAAATACGCCATGGTCGAGACATCCGGACGAATCGTTTTTTCCAAGGTCTGGAAAAAGTGTTTTTCAGGATCGCCCGCCAAAGCATCGCCCCCCGTCATATTGGCATGCACCCCATACTTTCGGTCGAAGGCTTCATGAATGGGATCCGATGTAATTCGGGGATCCGGATCGCGTTTTCCCGGATGCCCGCCGCCGGTTTGCATCGACTTAATTAATCCCGCGTCGATTTCCTTACGCCGTTCCTGCCGGGCCCGGATTTCTGCTTTTTCCCGTATTTGCTTACGAACAAATGCCGGAGCCGCACCGAGCAATTCTTCCGCTTCGTCAGTCCAGAGCATCATCAACCTTCCTTAAGCACAGCCTGCCGTTTTTCCCAGCGGACACGTTGCTCCAAATACCGTTCACACTGCTGACGCCGGTCGTAGCCCAGCATCGTACCCAGCATAAAATCCTCTTCCGGTGTATATGCATTCAGATCGTCTTTCCCAATCGCACGGATACAATTCACGCTCTCTTTTGCTCCGAAAAAAATATTCATCCGGCCACTCGCTTTAACCGGATAGATTTCGTAATCAATTTCCGCAATCTTCAGGCGATTGATGGCCGCATCGAGCTCTTCTCCGGCGATCGTGTGCAGCACCAGATTACGCAGCCCTTTGCGGTATTCATAAACGTGATGACCAAAAACCTGCATGCTCACCATTGCACCTCTTTCTTTAATTGCAGAACCCACGCAACAATCCGGTCAGCCGTTTTTTCCGGTTCGTTATCCTGATCCAGCGCCAGCCCCGAAAAGTGTGTTCCGTCCTGCGCACGTGATGCTGAAAAGGCATAGCCATCCGCCGGCCAGTCCCCCACAAGGTTGAGCCCTTTGCCTGCCAGCGCGCCAGCCATATCTGCGATGCCGTCCACAAAGCTGTCACTGAATCCAACCTGATCGCCCAGACCGAAAACGGCACCGCAGGTCGCCGTCACATCCATCGATTCAAAACGGGAAATAAAATCCGCCATATCATCCTGCAAATCACCCATCCCCCACATTGATGCACCCAGCACCAGGAAGTTGCATCCATCAAGCGCCATCGCATCGGCATCCGCTGCAGCGATCGCAACAGCCCCTAATTCTCCAGCCACATCCTGCGCCACCGCTTCCGTTGTTCCTGTTGTACTTCCGTAAATAACGACTGTTTTCATTTCCTTCATCTTCGTTCCCCTACCCTATTTAAGTTGTTTTAATTGTTCCTGGTGCATCCGTCTGAATGCTTTCGGAAGAACACCGTACCGTTCCTGAAATCCGCGTGAAAAATGGCTGGGATTGCTGTAGCCCACTTCATTTGCAATTTCGAGCACTGACAGGTCGGCGGTCTTCAGCAGCTGCTCCGCGTGTTGAAAACGCAGATCCCGCAAATAGCCGAAAACAGTTTTGCCGAACAGCGCTTTAAAGTTACGCTTCAGCTTGAATTCGTTGATGAAAAAACGGCGGCACAGATCCGCCAGCGAATGCTCTTCCGCCAAATGTTCTTCCAGATAGCGGGCCACATCGCGCAGCGTCTGCACATCATAATTCGAGCAGCCGAACTCCTTTGCGTCGATCGAAAGCAGCGAAGGCTGTTTAAACAACTCGCTGATCCATTCCAGACACCGCGCTTCCAGATCGAGCCGATTACCCGGCTCACTTCCGGTTGCAATGGAAATCTGATCGGAAAGCCACTGCAAACGCGGCGAAGCGTCTCCATGTATCAACGTCGGTTTTTGCTGATTCCTGCAGGCAAAACAGTGCAAGGCATCGGCCACATCCACCGCACACATCGACAGCAACGATTTCATGATGTGCGGACAAAACGAAAAGGCCATCAAGGCAACATCGCCTTCCTTTTCCGTCAGCACCACCATTTCATCCATTCGACCGATGAACCAGCCTCCCGAACCTACGGTTTTTCTTCCAAGGTCCGGAAGATGGATGGATTGCTCCCCCCGCCGAATATACCCGAACCAGACAGCATCGTGGGCATAGGATACCGGGATCCGGCACGCCGAATCCGGCAGCAGTTCAACTTCATGCAGGCGAATGCCTGCCCGAACCCGCAAAGCGCTTCCACGCAATCGCGCAGTTGCAATTTTAAGGTCATAGTTATGCGGCTTCTCAAACGGAAGCGCGTCACGATTATTTTTTATTTCCTGTTCATTCATTTTTTATACTCAGGTGTATCACCGGAACAGGAAGGAACGGAATGATCCCATCATTTCATGGCCCGGCGACGCGGTCTCCGTTGTGCTGTTTCCTCGCGAAACCCGCTGCAACGGTCTATAAACCAGAACACCTTCAGGACCACCCTGATAGGACCTGCTCAACGGCCTCTTTTCCAACCTTCCGGAAAAGTTAGGCGCAATGAACTTTTACTGCCGCAAAACCTACAAACCTCAAAAAGTTTGTAAAGCCTAAATTTGAGACCGAATCTAAATAAGCCGATTTTTTCATTTGATTTAATCCCCCTCCTTCGCAATATTTCCGCCGGTTTTCCAACCATTGGAAGGCCTGAAAACCCAGCTGTCAGGACGAGCCTGAAGCCTCATATCCCATTGCCATGCAATTCATTCCGGTTTTGCGAGTAAACGGAAATTGCAAACCAAGCCGCGCAATAATGCGCTGTCTTTATGAAGCTTCGACATTCATGACAAAAAAAAAAAATTCAACCACTGCCCTCCTGTTTCTCTGTGCAGGACCCTCCTTTTCCAGCCCGTCGGTCCCGCCCGAAGAAGCCCGCGAAAAACTGTATGAATGGGTGCAGATCAAAAAAATAATCAGTGCAGAATCCGCGGAATGGCAGACTGAAAAAATGCGCCTTTCCGACCTCAATTCCATCCGCTTACAGGAGATCGGCAAACTGGATGAATTGCTCGCCCGCTCCGAATCGGCCCGCACGCTTCAAACTGAAAAACACGAACAACTGAACCGCAGCTTCACGATGCTCAAAGCACAACAAGAGGAACTCCGGCTCGCCATCGCAACGCTGGAAAAACAACTGCGGCCCCTGCTCAATCGGCTCCCCCCGCCTCTGCAGAAAAAACGGGCTGCAGAAATCGCCCGGCTCGAACAGCGCAACACGGAAATCCCCCTGTCGGACCGCTACCGGGAACTCCTCCTGCTGCTCACTGAAATCGGCGAATTTAATCAGACCATCACGCTCGATCAGCATATACTGGAATTGGAGAATCAACGCGTTGAGGTTGATGTGCTTTATCTGGGATTATCGCAGGCCTGGTATCTGAACCGAAACGGAACGCATGCCGGTTATGCCTTTCCCGCTTCCAAGGGTTGGAACTGGATTCCCGACCCCTCCAGTGCTCCCGCCATACGTGCCGCCCTTCAAATTGCAGAAAAACAGGTTGCTCCCGATTTTGCCGCGCTCACCCTCCACCCTTTGGACGCTGAATAATGAAACATTTCCTTCTCCTTTTTTCTCTATTAACCTGCGTACAGGCCCAGACCATCGATCGCGATTTAAAAGCGGCGCTGCAGGAACTCGCCGCGCAACGCGAGCGCATTGCCGCTGAAAAGCCCGCCCTTTCCCGCGAAACCAGCCGGATTGCATCCGAGCTTTCCGTAAAACGTCAGGCCGTTCAGCTGCAGCGTTTAGACCGGGCGGAATATCAGACCGAAAATGAAAAGCTGGAGGAGCAGATCCAACAGCTGGAAACGGAACTGAAGACAATCGACAGTTTGATGTTCGATTATCGTAAACAATTCGAAGTGCTTCTCCCTGTCGCCGAAGCCGGCCCCCTCCGCCCGCTTTTACTGGCTGCCGATCAATCGCTTCCGGCGCGGCTTGAATTTCTGGAGGAGAGCATGCGTTATCTCGAAAACGGATTCGGCATTCATTCCCTTCCCGGCGAAGCATTGGATGCAGGCGGCACGCTTATTGAAGGTCAATTTCTGTGTACCGGCCCCGTGCAATGGTTTCTTTCCAAGGATTGGAAACAGGGCGGACTGATTATTGAAAACCGCAACCTTATGCCTGAACTCGTGGCGGGGACAGACGATCTGCACGCGCTGAAACGCCTACTCGACCGGCAATCGGCCGCACCTCGCTTTGATCCCACACTCGGCTCCGCCATTGCACTTGATCAGGCCAGGGGGTCGCTGATTGAACATGTGCAGAAAGGTGGATTCTGGGTCTATCCGATTCTCGCACTCGCACTCATTGCCACACTGGCAGCCGTTGGAAAATGGATGCAGCTTTCACGTATCCGCGATCTGCGGCCCGGCACCATGCGCACCGTATTGGACGCCGTTAAAAAGCAAAACCGGCTGGAGGCCGAAACCGCGTTGGAATCCATTCGGCATCCGGCCAAAGCAATTCTGCAGCGCGGCATTGAAATGAGTAATCGTCCCGCCGCTGAAGTGGAAGAGGCCCTCTATGAAAAATTTCTTGAAGCCGAACCGCCGTTGCAACGCGGCCTGTCCTTTATTGCCATCGCATCCGCCACCGCTCCACTTCTGGGATTGCTTGGCACGGTTACCGGTATGATCTACACCTTCCGCCTCATCAATGTGTTCGGAACCGGCGATGCAAAATCGCTGGCCTCCGGCATTTCGGAAGCCCTCGTCACCACCGAAATGGGGCTGGTGGTGGCCATTCCTTCACTCATTCTCCATGCCCTGCTTTCACGCCGGGTGCAGGCAATCCGCTCCTCGATGGAACTGGCCAGCCTCGCCTTTGTAAACGGACTCCCGAAAAAGGAGATACAGTCATGATGCATGAGCTTATTCATGAACTGCATCGCCTGGCCATCGAAGGCGGCATCGGTTTCTGGGCGTTGACCCTGCTGGCTTTCGGCATTGCATTTTCGCTGCTGTCTATTTCGCAGGCGCTGCGATTGCCCTGCGCGCCGATTCTTTCGCAGCGCCATTGGAAATACATCCTCACCCGTCGTGATATACCGCCGCAGCTGCTGCATAAACTGCATAATGCGCTGACGGAAAAATATCCCGACGATCCTTTTCACCAGATCGATCACCTCCTCTTTTCCAATCTCGACCGGCGTTTTTCGTTTACCTTTGTACTGATCGGGGCCGCGCCTCTGATGGGTCTGCTCGGGACCGTATCCGGCATGCTGACCACCTTCTCCGGGATTGGGTCGGCCAATGCCGTTGCCGTCGATGCGGTTTCGCAAGGTGTTTCCGAAGCGTTGATCACCACACAGGCCGGACTCGTGATCGGGATCGCATCGCTGCTGGCCTGTTCGCTGATGCGCTATCGGTTCGAACAACTCCGGATGGGCTTCCTTCGGGTTGAAGCCTCCATTAAACAACTGAAAGACTAATCGCCATGGCCCGAAAATTTCCACGCTTTCACGAACGTCGTTCCTGTGCAGACGGAGACATTAATATCTCCCCGCTGATTGATATTGTTTTCATCCTGCTCATCTTTTTCATTGTCACTACCGTCTTTGTGGATGAAACCGGATTGGAGATTGATAAACCGCGGGCCGCCACTCAGCAGGATATTGAGCGCAACAGCATTCTCATTGGAATCAACCCGCAGGGGGCCATTTTTCACAACCAGCGCGAAATTGGTCTTGGCGGAGTTCGCGCGGTGGTTCACCGCCTGCTGCAAAACGACACCATGCCGGTGATCATTCAGGCCGATCGCCGCACTCCGACGGATCGGACCATCGCCGTGCTGGATGAAGCACGCAGTGCCGGAGCCCGAAAGGTTTTTGTTTCAACGGTGGAAAATTAAATATGGCGCGTTTCCAACCATCCGAATTTCACAGCCCGGTTTCTCCGAGCCGCATCACCGCCTTTAGCTTTCAGGTTTTGGGAGCACTCGCACTAACTGCCCTGCTGTTGCTCTTTCTCGGCTGGCTGCGGTGGAAAGAAAACGATCGGGTTCCCATGCATACCTTTCGCTCTGTCGAACATCTGGCTCCCGTTCAGCTTCCGGCCCGTTCAACGGCACCGCCGGCAGAACCGCCGCCCCCGAAAGCACCGGAACTTCCGGAACTGAGCTTTGATGCACCCAAGACAGCACCGCCATTGAACGCCCGAATCCAGCCAATGCTCAAACCCGACTTCCAACGTCTGGAACTTGATTTTAAAATCCCGGTCCGCACCGATGCACCGGCGCTCAACCTTTCCGCCCCGCCCGTAAAAACATCCTACGATGTGAACGAACTCGATGCCATGCCGATGCTGATCAATCGCCCCACGGTGGCCTACCCCGCTTCGCTCGCCCGGCAGGGCATTCTATCGGGTATGGTCGTCATGGAAGTCTCTATCAATCCGCAAGGGCGCGTGCATATTCTAACCCTTAAAGAATGTTCTCACCCCGACCTCGAACGCATGGCCCGGCGCTTTGCTGAACGGGCGCGTTTCACTTCGCCCCAAAAAGATGGACGTCCGGTCACCGCAACCTATCACTGGCCGCTAAAGCTTACCCGCTAAGGATAATTCCCCGATGCCCTATCTAAAACAAATATTCAGCCTTTCACTCCTTGCCCTTCAGGTGTGTGCGCAAAATAAATGGCCGGTTTCCAATCATTGGAAAACCGCCCATTTCCAGAAGGCCTTCACCGCCAGCTATGGCATTGATGCCTCCATTGAACCGCGGATCAGTCCCGAAGCCCAAAAAGTGCTTCAATCGGTTTCCGAAAAAATGAAGGATCAGAATCGCGAGGGTGCCGTGATTAAACTGCAGGAAAGTATCTGGCTTAAAAACAGTCCTGCACTGCAGTTTACGCTCGCAAACTTTCTGGTGGAAGAAGCCCGGAATTCCGAAGCCATCCCCCATTATCAGCAGGCCATTTCACTTTTACCGACCTATCGCGATGCCTATCGGAATCTGGCTTTTGTGCTGGTTCAGGAAGACCGCGCCACAGAAGCCTTTCCGCTGCTGGCGCGCAGTATTGAACTGGGAGCAAACGATGGCTTAACCTATGGATTATTGGGCTGGTGCCATACCGAAGCCGGACGGCACAGCTCTGCGCTGCAGGCCTACCGGCAGGCTCGGCTCACCGCCCCGCAGGAAATCCAGTGGAAACAGGGCGAAGCGTTTGCATTGCTGGCCCTTGAGCAGGCCCGCCCCGCCATAAATGCTCTGAATGAATTAATTCAGGAAGCCCCGGAAAATGCTTCGCTCTGGCAGGCCCGGGCCGATGCCTGGACGATGCTGGGCGAATACGAGCAGGCTATCGTCGATTTGGAATATGTCCGGCGCAGCAGCCGGCTTTCAGCGGAATCGCTCCTCGCTCTGGGGCATCTTTATCTCCAATCCGGACTGCCCGGACTCGCAACCGATTGCTATCTCGCCGCGATCAGCAACTCCGCTGATATCGAACTCATTTCGCGTGCGGTTGACCCCTTGCTCTCCGGGGAATATTGGGATGAAGCACAACTGCTGATTGATGCCCTTCAATCAGCATCGACCAACCGTTCCCGGAATCTGGTCCGGGCACAGGCCTTTCTTTCGCTCGAACAGGGTCAGACCGAAGCCGCCATCCAGACGTTGGAAGAACTGACGAAGACAGACCCATTGGATACTGAAGCGCTCCTGATGCTGGCCAAAGCCTACCGCACCAAAAAACAGCTTCCCGAAGCCGCCCTGATTCTGGAACAGGCCGCCCTCGTTCCAGAGACCAGATTCAAGGCTCTTCTTCAGCTCGGTCAGGTGCAGGTTGAGCTCGGTTTATATGAGGAGGCCATTGCCACGCTTGAACGTGCCAACCGGATCGACCCGCAACCTGCCGTTCTGGAATACATGGCCGCCATTCAAAAACTGATCCTGTAACCGCAGACAGCGTCTTCAACGAGCGTGTTTTAAACAGATACCATCGGCTTTGATGCTCCTTTATCTGCCTCCCGACAAAATTGAATGCAGTTTCGGAGTCAGAGTTTCCGTCGGAATGCGCTATAAACAGAATTCATTCTACAGGAGCAATAATGGCTAAACCGAACTATTCATACGAGAAACGTCAGAAAGAGATCGCAAAGAAAAAGAAGAAAGAAGCAAAACGCCTGCGTAAACAGGGCGGCACCGATTCCTCAGAACAGGAAACACCGAAGCAGCCCGAATAGTGCCATGAAGAAATCGTCGTCATCGCGAATGCCCATCTATCTCTCCGCCTTCGGTTTTCCAGGGCTTGGACAATTTGTGCAAAAGCGATGGCTTGCGGGCATTCTGTTCACCACGACTTTCATGATCGGTTTTATCTGGATCCTCATTTTAGCCATCCGGAATATAATTGAGCTCTATTCAATGGCCTTCAGTTCCGATCTGCTCTATGAGCCCACGCCCTTTCCGCTGACGGCTTTTATTGAACCGCTGTTGATTGCGTTCATCGCCTATCTTGTCAGTCTGTTTGATGTTTTCCTTGCTCAACAGCGCATCGCCACCCGCTGGCACGAAGAAGAATTTATGGAAGCCCATAAACTCTCCGATTAGGCCCCTTTAAACAGAAGGCCGTCCGGCATCCCTTTCATTGCCGGAAACGATTTGCCGAACCGGCACATTATTCAGAAGCCTTCCTCTACCGAAATGTTCAACCGCAGGAATTTCTGTTCATCATCTGCCGGAATCCGATTGGTCACGGCTTCAAACCCGGTCGTCAGCGGACCGCTTCCCGTTTCAATAATTTCCGACGCGCTCCAGGTGTTCGTCAGCAGATTGTCCAATGCGTCCAACTGATAGTTCAAGTGCCGGTCGACCGCATCCGTTCGCCGTTGATAAATGTGTTCGAACCAATTCGTTCCACTGTCATGAATTATCTCAAAAGCCGGAGATGCCGTATTATCTGAATTTTCCGGATTACTGCCCAATGCGTATTCCTGCAGATTATTGAGCCCGTCGCCATCGCTGTCCGCCAGCGCATCCAGCGGTGAATCCGGATTCAGCCCGTATGCATTTTCGAAATAATTCGGTAATCCGTCAGCATCGTTGTCCGCCATACGCAGATAACGTGCAGCGGTGGTCTGGGTCCGGTAGGTATCCAGCTCTCCAAGCAGATCTGTTCCAACCGCGGCAATCAGGTTACTCCGGATGGAATTTTCATCCGTCAGGTTAACAACAAGGTTTGTATTTTCGCCGAGATCGAGAGCGAGATTAAACAGCTGCTTCGGAACGCCCTGATTCACCCCCTCGGCAACGGAACTGCTCAGCTTGACATTGCTCGAATCCCAGGAGTTGATATTTCCTCCGCCAGAGGCGTCAATAAACTTCCAACCGTCAATGGTTTTAAGGCCCAGATTGCTGTACATGGAACTGATAATGATGGATGGACGGCGGACCGGAGGCTTTTGCTGCCCGCGCAGAATATTCAAAAACGACTCGCCGTCCGGGGCAACCTCGGCCGGCAGCTCCGCGCCGATAAAAGCCGCTATCGTGGCAAAGATGTCGCCCTGCCAAATCAGCTCGTCATTCGCCACGCCCGGCGCGGCCTGCCCCGGCCACCGCACGACAAAGGGAACCCGCGTTCCACCTTCCCAGACGTCCCGCTTATTACCGCGGAACTGACCGTTGGAATCACGCCCATTCTGGATGCTGTCAATCATCGCGGAGTTTTCCGGCCCGTTATCGCTGGTAAAAACGACAACGGTATTGCTGCCGAACCCGTTGCTGTCGATGGCATCCAGAACCCGCCCGATCCGATCATCCACTTCCGCTAAAAAGCTCGCATAATGATAGCTCCCCGCATTCGTGAACGCCGGAGTGATCGCCCATGGTTTGTGAGGAGAATAAAGTGAAACATATGCAAAGAACGGATCCGGATCCTGCGACTGAGCACGATCAGCCATATATGCTTCCACTTGCGAAATCATTTGCGGCCCCACTTCAACCTGTTTGTACGACGGATCCCCCAGTCCGTTGCTGGAGCCGGGAGCGCCGACTACCGTTGAGTCGAGTTCTTCGGTCGTGAAATAATGGAAGGCATCGCCTTGCACGGCATCCCGGTAGCCGCCGATCCCGCCGTTCAATGAGGCATCCCAAATCTGCATACGATCATCTTCCATATAGACATAGGGTGCAAAATTGATCGAAGTCGCCAGACCGCGGAAAGAATCAAATCCATTTGCTACGGCATGAAAATCAACCGCACGGCCCCAATCGACGGTGGCCGGGTTCGTCAGATCCACGTCCGTTTCACCATATAAAATGCGAGTTCCGTTGGTCGTGTAAAAAGCGCCCCCCAGGTGCCACTTCCCGAATGCCGCGGTATCATACCCCTCTTCCTTTAAAAACTCGGCGATGGTGACATCGGAGGCTCTCGGCAACTCATCCCCGCCGACCTGTCCGCCATAATGTGTGGTGATGCCGTCAAATTCCCGCCAGTTATACTTCCCGGTCAACAGCGCATACCGACTGGGCGTACAGACCCCATTACTGGAATGAGCCTGAGTAAACATCATGCCCTCCGCCACCAGTCCATCCACCCGCGGCGTATTCACAGGGCTGGTTACCCCGCAGTAGTCTCCATAGGCCGATATATCACTGAACCCCATATCATCAGCATAAATAATCACCAGATTCGGCGGGGTGGCCGGCGGAGTGAAATCCGGAAGGGATGCTGGATCATTGGTTGCCGTGCCGAATGCCATTTCCGCCGCATCGCTATAACTGTCGCCATCGCTATCGACAAACGGGTTCACAAACGGCGGAACAGGAGCTGTTTCTGATGTAACCGTAATGTATCCATCGAGATCGCGAAACCGTTCGTTAGAAGCCGCCACCTGAGTCAGCAGCAATGTATCGCCCGACACATCAAAAGTTAAACCGCCATTTGCAGTGCGTATTTCCGAGGGCAGTCCCGTGCCTTCTCCATAAATGACACTGCTTCCGTCAGTAGCCCACAGGCCATCGAATCCCTGCGAACTGACAGAACCAAGATCCGATGTCAGGGACAGATCTGTGACGGTAAATTTCAAGGATTCCCCCTGAGACAGGGTTTTGACGTTGGCACCGGCGGGATCAATACCAAACTCGTTTGCTCCCAGATAGAGTTGTTGGTTTCCATCACCCAACGTCACAGACGAATTCGAAGGAGCAGACAGATTCCAGAAGGTATTGGTGAAGCCCTCCACCTTGACCTTCCATGACATTGCATCGTTGGCGACACCACCTCCATCCAAATCATAATTCACGATGGAGAAGGAATAGACTCCGACATTGCCTTCGTTGGCAAGCTGGGTAACGGTTGAGTTCGCCGCAGTCAGAACGGCTCCGTCAACCTGAACACTAAACGTATTTCCAATGCTTCCTCTCAGGTTTTTGAACGTCACACGTTTTGCGGTAGCAACCGATGCCGAGCAGCCAATTGCTATAAGAATGGCTATGTATTTTTTCATCTTCTTTCCCCTCTTATTTTCAACCGTTTAATAATCCCAGCTCAACTGCCAATGGATCGTAGAAGAAAGACAACGCCGGCATATTTTATCGATCATTCGTATGTATTAACTCTGATAAACAGCTGTGTATTTCCGTCAAAATCCTGATTCAGTCTGAACGAAAGGGTTTCCGTTCCATCGGCATGATCAATTGGCCCGGCAACAATCGTTACATCCGATTCTCCCGGACCCACACTGCGCGGGATCCATGATGCGGTTGTAAGATTGGTCGTGGTTTCAATGAGATAGGCCGCCGGAGTGATGACCCGCCTATAGGTCATGCCCGGATAGTTCTGCCCCCCATTTTGAAAAATAGCGAAAGAAGTATCTGCGATCCCCGGCTCGGCTGCCGTAATTATAAATGAACCGTCGAGATCCCGAATCCGGTCACTGCTCCCGGTTGCCGTTATAAGAAGCTCATTCCGCGGGGTAAGGCTCTGATTCGCATTCTCCTCAACAACCAGCGATTCCAGTCCCCCCCCACCCTCGCCAAAAATATATGTGCCCGCAGTCATCCAGATACCTTCAAATCCTGCAAACTGTGCGGAAAAACCGGCGTCCGCCGTCAGCACTGTATTTTCAACACTGAACTGAATGGATTCACCCGCGCTCAGAAACCGGTTGTCTGTACCCGAAATACCGAATTCATTGTTAACCGTACCGACCGCTACTCCTGAGACTCCTCCGGAAACTGACGAATCATTACCATTCACGGTATAGGTTCTATTCGAGAAACCGCTAACCCGAACATCCCACGACAGAGAATCATCCGAATCATCCCCGCCATCAAAATTTTGATTTGTGATGGAGAGCGAAAGAACAACGTCATTTCCATCCGTTGCTTTGGTGATGATTACATTGGAGTCACCGATCGGCAGGCCATTAATCGTCCCATCCGACAGATTGCCGCGCAGATTATCAAACGATACCTGAAGATAGGGTATACCGCTGCCGAATTCATCCGCCACGTAAATTTCCAACTCCGCTAAATCGATACGGCCTTTGCCATCGGCCGCCACGATTGTAAATCGGTTCATCCCCAACTCCCACGTATTATACGGGGTGCCCGAGAGTGTCCCGTTGGTGGAGACCACCAGCCAATCCGGCCCGCCAGGGGCTATTGCATAGGTCAGCGTATCTCCGTCGGCATCCGTGGCCGATCCCGCGAGACTCCCGGAATAGGCTGCACCAAGCTCCGCATTGCCTCCGTCAACCGGGTCCTGCAGAAAGACCGGAGCAGCAACATTGGATGCGAGCATTGCGGGTATTTCGACCATCAGGTCTGATATAAAGCTCGCCGAATCCGCTCTGATCATGGAGTCGTCATCCGCAAGATCCACATTCCAGGTCCATGCTCCGCCCGCATTCAAACAGCGCGTCATCCAGTCTGCCGCCTGATCCAATGGCCATACAATATCTCCGCTGTTCCACAATTCTCCCAGCGCCATAAACATATGCCCAAGGTTTGGTTGCGAATCTTTATACAGATAGCCTTCAGGAGTTGCTTCAATGGCCGTGAGCATAGGCAGATTGATCAGATCATTTGCGGGATAGCTGGCCAGAGGCGTGGGATGGCCGCTCAGGAAATCATTCCGTAGCGAAAGTTCTTCACTCGTCGTAACCGCGACATGGGGATTATGCTGTTTCACAATTGCGTACACTAATTCAGCATCAAAATTTTCATCTCCATTATCGAACCACCATCCGTCAATCAAACTTCCATAGCGTGCAGCATATTCGTCAAGAATGACTTCCCCGTAGGCCGTCTTATACATCTCACGCTCATCCGCGAAGTCGGCAATATTATATACGCTATAGACATAGTTGCTCCAGTTATCCATGGCCTGAGAGGTATACACCCCGTCAACCAGCACCTTATCAAATGCTGAATCCGCGCCATGCTTGAGCATGGCAGGCCCCTGGGCCGCTATATAGGCCATCACCTTGATGCCCTCTGCCTGAAACGCGGTCGCCATCTCCAGAAACAGGTCACGATCATTGTCCGGCGTGGCGGAGGGTGTAATTGCAGTCAGCACTGAATGAGGAGCGATATATGCATCCCCATGAGCTCCATCGGATAAATTAAAAACAACATAATCAACGCCGGAAATACTCTTTACCTGAGACACCAACGTATCAACGTTCCAATTCGCGATCTCGTCTTTCTCATCCGCTCTGAACCGCCAACCGATGCCCCATTTCCCCGACAGCCAGTCCGCCGCAGGCAGGGCGCTAACGACAGTGAGCAGACCCGTGCTCTCATCAAACTCATAGTCAGCACCATACTCGGTGATGCTCCATACTCCGTTGCTCTCCGTGAAAGAGCCGGCGGTGCTCGCCAGCTGAAAGGACGAGCCGAAGGTTTCCGAGAGGGTGCCCACCTCCACGATCTGCCAGGAATCGCCTACCGTGACTCCCGCTCTCCTCAGATCCAGCAGAAAAGTGCCCTCCAGCAAAATGTTCCCTGAACCTGACAACACATTATTCACGCCATTCGTACCGATGGTAAAAAACAACTGCGCGTTTTCTGATAAGGTCAATGCGCCGTCTACCGTCGTGTTGCCTGTATACGTGTTGGTACCGGAAAATACCGTCGTGCCTGAACCCGTCAGACTGACATCCCCGCTACCCCTTATTTCACAGACGAAAGTCAGATCCCCGCTACCGTTATGAACGATGTCCAAATCACTTTCGAGTACGACTTCTCCGTCGGTTGCTGTACCGGCGAGATTAGCTCCAATGGTCTTATTCCCGATGACTGCCGCATCGACCGTCAGCGAAGAATTCCCAGCATCAGCAGCAAAGGTTAAATCTCGATCAGCATTATTTGCTGCACGAAGCCCAATGGCGGTATCTCCGGCATTCGAACTCGTAAACCTGAGAGACCGAATCGTCTGGTGAGTCCGGATATACTGATCCGGATTTAAAGCACCAGCTATCTTCACATCAGACGTATGATCAAAACCAGGAGCCACCCCTTCGGAGCCTTCAGCCCAGTTTCCTCCGTTGTTCCAGTCTCCGATTCCGTTAGCTCCACCGGTGGATGCCCCGCCCGTCCAGGTATAAACCGCCGCACACACATTTCCGGCCGCCAGCGCAACAAGACCTAATAAACATAGTATCCTCTTCATTCCATGCTCCTCTTTTAAGCGGTCACCCGATTCCCGTCAGCATACACTATGCATCAGAACATTACGAATGCCCCCCGCATTTAGCGGGTATGACTACTGGACCAGCTGGATATCGGTGAAAGTCTGATAGTTGTTTTCATCGATCAGCAGGAAGCAATACGCCTCGATTCCTTTCGGGATCCGGGCGCTGACCATTTTGCCAGCGGAGGAAATCGTCACAGGCATTTTCATGCCTATCCGGACATCGGGCTTTCCCTTGCCGTGCGCCGCTTTCTTTTTACCCTTGCTCGGCTTCTCGCGATAAATCACGTACGCGGTCTCGACAGCCGGACTCGAAGTTGCAAGCTGTACACGGGCCTCCCGGCCGGCCGCGTCGAACACCACTGATTTGATCGCTGCAGACGGCTTCGTTTTACCTTTAAATGCCGGGTTAAGATAGGGTCCCTCCACCTGATTTTCAGCGAGATGACGTTCCAGTTTTTCTGAAAGTTTTTCAAGGACCGGTGCATATTCGGGATCATCCGCCAGATCATTCATTTCTTCAAGATCCTCCCGCTGCCCATTGTTGTAGAGACGGTACAGACTGTAATCCCGCGTTTGATAATTTTTCAGGAGCTTAAAGTCTCCTTCGCGAAGGACAGATTTCATTGAATCCTGACCGTGCGGGAAATGCCAAAACAGGTTTTCCCGCGCCACCCCCTGCGCATCCACAACCTGCTCGGCACCATCCAACAGCACCGGGGTGATGTCCACACCGCTCAATTCAGCTTTTGCTTCCGGTGCAATCGTGGAGTGCGTCAGAGTCAGGATCGTCGGAAAGAAGTCGAGCTGGTTGACCAACCCATCAAACTGCGAACCCTTCGGAATTCCAGGCCCCTCAATAATCATCGGGACACGAATCCCCCCCTCTTCACCATGTGACTTTCCGTATTTCAACGGGGAGTTATCGGCCAGAACCTCCTGCCCATGGTTCATGCACCCTCCATTGTCGGAGGTGAAAATGAGATAGGTCGTTTCGATAAGTTTTTTGCCTGGATTGCGCGGATCATCCGTATTTTCCAGATAGTCAACAATTCGCCCGAGGCTCCAGTCCACCGTGGTCACCATGGATGCATAATAGGGATTATTCTGCCCTGGAATGGACATGGCTCCTGCCTTTGGCGGAAAAGGTTGTCCCAGCTTATCGCAATAATATTCAAGCAACTCGCCATTGCGGGTCATTGCCGGCCAATGGACCATCCAGTGGGCCAGATAGAGAAAGAACGGTTTGTCCTGGCTCTCTGCCATAAATTGCAGTGCGGACTCCGTGACCCCATCGTAGGGATACGAAATGCCATCCGGTTTTTTAGCGCTGACCGGCGGATATTTTTTCTTGCTCAGCGGATACTTGGGATCATCGGCAGTCGCAAAATCTTTTGTCCGATCCGCCGGTTTCCGATGCACCCCGCGATCCTCATTGCTATATTCAAAACCGAACAGCGAGGAACTCAACCCGAGGTGCCATTTACCCACATGGCCGGTATGATATCCATTGTCCTTCAAAGCCGTTGCCAAGGTAAGCGCATCCATTTGCAGGTGCGCCCCCAGATAAGGATCAACAAATTCCTCCGTCGGCTTCCCATTGGGGATCCGGCTGAATAAAACATGGGTATAGCGGAGCTTTCCCGGATGCTGACCCGTAATGATTCCGGCCCGCGAAGGCGCACACGTCGGCGCGGCGGAATAGCCCTGGGTAAAATTCATCCCCTGCTCCGCCAGCTTCAGAACATTCGGCGTTTCGTAGGGACACGGTGCATCAATATCATTCAGCTGGGTCCCCTGCCACCCGAGATCATCCACGTAAAAAATGAGAATATTGGGTCGTGTATCCGCCTGAGCAAACACTGCTGAGCAAGCACACACCAGCGAGACAAGCATTGATATTCTTAATCGTTTCATCTTCATACCATCCTTCTTTCAAATTTATTCATCTAACCGCTTCGATCAATTCCGGTAAGGGGACTTCGTCTTTACCCGATAAAATGTGCTTGTGGATGCCGCACCGCCCAGATCCACCGAGATCGTGTCGCCGGCATCCCAGACGTAACTTTGTTCCAGCATCCATTCCGGGTCCGTCAGTCGCTCTTTCGATTCAATGTCGTACAGAAAGGAGGCATTCGAATCGAAGTTCAGGCTGATACCTTCTGCCGTAATGGTTGGCGCGTAGAGTTGAGCCGGAAGCGGTTCCGGGAGATTCTGCAATGGCTGCAGCTCGGCATCGGCCAGGAACCCATCGGTAATGCTGAGTTCATCAATCAGCCCGTCAAAGGTGCTGTCGATCTCGCCGCTGCTGGTATAGTGCGCTCCGATGATCAATGGGCCGTCATTCACAGTGCCGACCGCTGTGGTGGATTGCGTATCGGTCAACTCGTCCAACCGGAAGCGGACGGTATCTGAAACGGGGTCCAGCGATACGCTGATATAATGCCAGTCGGTATCCGGAATGGCCAGGGTGGAGATGATCGATGCGGAGCCGAGGTGCAACGCCAACCGATTGTAGGTCGACGCGGATCCATAGTTTCCGGCCGCCGCTAAGAACAGATAATCCAGCGCAGAATCATTTGCGCCGATCACCTTTTTCTGGACCAGCGGCATGGCGCTCGCTTCGTCATTCGAAACCGGCAGGGTTTCCAGTTTCACCCAGGCCTCAATCGTGAAGGGATTATTCCCGAAGTTCAGGCCTGGTCCGTTGGAGACTTTCACATACTGCTGAAGGTCCTGTTCTAAATCGAGCGAGGTTGCATTGGTTTCCCCCACCACATATTCCATGGCGTCCGGGACCGCCGCTGAAAAGGCTGCCCCATTGGAGGCTGCACCGGTATGCCCGAAGGGCAGGCGGTCTGACAAATCGCCTTCAAAGCGGAACAGGGTGCGATCGCCGAGATAGTTATAGGGGTCGGCATACTCGATGCGTTTTTCCATCAGCTTTTCTTCCAGCTGCTGACGGATCAGCGCATAGGCCGGTTCCTGTGCCAGATTCGGCACCCCGTGTTCCGGCAGCAGTTCAAACGGATTCTGCTCCAGATCAAACAGCTGGGTGACCTGTGTATTATTTTCGCCGACATCATACTTCATCAGTTTAAAACGTCCGTCGGTAACGGCCCGGATTCCGGGTTTATCGCCTCCGGCATAGAGCCCGTACAGAACATCCCGATGTTCATCGGCGGCGCCTTCCAGCACGGGGCGGAAACTCTGGCCGTCATTGCTGTCGATGGTTTCCGGCACATCAATTCCTGCGAGATCGCAGAAGGTCGGGAAGGTGTCGTGCAGATAAATCAGCGCATCACTTTCCGAGCCTGGTTCAATGCCGGGCCCCCGCACGATATACGGTACGCGCCAGGTGTGTTCATAGAGGTTTTGTTTTCCCTGCAATCCATGGCGCCCAATGGCAATGCCGTGATCCGAAGTGAAGACGATATAGGTATTATCCACCACACTGTCCGAAGTGTCCCCGTCCCCGTTGGGGTCATCCAGGCGTTCGAGTACACGCCCAATCTGCTGATCGATCCAATCGACACAGGCAAAATTACGCCCGATCTCGTTGCGGATCACGGCTTCGGTGCGATACTGCCCGATGCCCGATGCCGTATTTTCATCGCGAACCCCCAGATGACCATGATCAAACGGGTGCGCCGGATAGGTTTCGGGTGTACAGGAAAGATGGTTATAAGGCAGTGGCGGCGCATTGGTGTTCAGCACAAGGCTGGACGGATCGGTTGTGTTGACACAGTTATAGCGGCCGGTCAGCTCTTCACGCGCATTGCGTGTGTCATGCGGATGGGAAAATCCGAGATACATCATAAACGGCGTATCATTCGTTCGGTAATTTTCATTCCAGTCTGCAATATAATCAACGCCCCGGTCCCCGTGCCATTCCGAACCGCCGCCATCGGTATTGCCGCGTTTGGTCGCATCGTTCACCGTTTGAAATTCCGCATTGGCAGTGGGATAGCTGTTTCCGTTTTTACAGGTGCGATAGGTTACATACGGAAGATCAATCGCATTGGAACGCACGCCCCGGTTGAACACCCCCGGGAAGGTGGTTGCGGCCGTAACGTCCACGTCCCGCTCCCAGGTATTTTTTCCGGTCATAATGGTGGTTCTCGAGGGCGTACAGACCGCGCCCACATTGGCTCCCATCAAACGCGCCTGGTGGAACATCATGCCCTCTTCAGCCAAGCGGTCCATATTGGGCGTATCGATGGCGTAAAAATTACCGTTCGCATCGGTTTCCGAAGGCTCGGTTCTGCGGTAGGCATTCACTGCATACGTATCCATGTCATCGGCGATAATAAAAAGAAAGTTGGGCGGAGCCGCTGACGCAGAAGGAATGACCTCCATTTCAATACTGTTTGCCGATTCTTCGTCATACAGATTCAGCGCACTGACCACATAGTAGTACGAAACTTCATTGGTGAGCGATGTATCGATGAAAGCACTGTCCGTGACGGTTTCAATCAGCGCATACGGTCCGCCACTCTGCAGGGCGCGTTTCACCTGAAATGCCTTGAACCCGGTCTGCAGATTGTCATCCCACTCGAGAAAAGCCTTCCTGTTTCCGGCGCGCGACTCCAGCCCGACCGGAACCTCGGGCGCATCATAAGGCGCCGGAACGGCTTCAACTTCGGTCGAATCCGCCGATTCCTCATCCTCGATATTCACCGCCGAAACCACATAATAATAGGACGTGCCGTTTGAGACAGACGAATCGGTATAGCTGTTATCCGTCGGTGTTGCGCCGGGCAGCGGCGTATACGGGCCGCCTGATACAGAAGCGCGTTTCACCACATAATGCGAAAAACCATATTGGGTATTTGCCTCCCAGGAGAGACGAACAGCGGAATCAAGAGATTCAGCCATCAGCCCCGTTGGAGAACCCGGCGGCCTAACAGTCGCCTCAACCACCAAAATGGCGTTGAAATGAATATTACCGAAACTGTTGGCCTTATGAGTCAGCAACTGGGTGGTGCCCGAAGCCACAAACGTGCCGACCGCAAACTGTCCCCA
>JARNMJ010000159.1 GCA_029432795.1 Pontiellaceae bacterium B12219 | reverse complement strand
TCTTACGCCACAACGATAAAATTTCGTCGGGGCACGGAAATTATTTCCATGGAGCGGATGCTGGAGGACGGGGTTATGCGGGTCGGGGAAGAGCTCATTCAGGTGGGTACATTTTATCGTACCGATGATGATGTATGGGTGTTGGAGGACTGCGAACGGGGCTGGAAAGGAAGTTCTGCAAAATCACACACGAACGGTACTGAGATGGTCGGGGTGGATCTTTACATTACCCGATCAATTCATCCCGGCGATGATTTTGGAGCCACCAATAGTCTAGCCGAGGAAGTTTGCGGTGAATACGGGGATTTTCTCAACGATGTCAACGTGGGACATCTTCATTTTGACGGCAGCGGTAACATAAATCTGAAGCCCTGGTGTCTGCGTGATTACACGGATTATGTTTACAGCCGTCAGGATCATCCGGTTACGAGCAGCGTTGTCGGAGGAAATATTAAAGCGAATTTTGAGCGGCAGTTCAGTGCGGTGCTGACGAATATCATGGCAGTGAACTATTTTGACCTTCGGATCGGCATTCGTCTCCATAAGGAGGGGCGGTCGCATATTGAGACCGCAACCAGTATGCTGGATCTGCATTTCGATGTGCTGGATGGTGTATTGAATAACTCCCGCCGTCCCCACTTAACGGTTGGGGAAAGCGGAAGCGAGCTGACCATGGACCATCTGAACCGCTTCGGAAAGACCGATGAGGCGATTCAACTCTTTAGATTCTGGTGCGAACTGGCACCGGTATTCGACGATGCGGATGTGGATTACATCAAGGGCTTTATGAGTAGGAATCTTAACCATTGGAAAGGTGAGGATGTGCTGGTGCTCAGCAAGAATGGAAACGGTGACTTTATGTTTACGCCGCACCGTGTGATGGGCCGGACGTCGGGCGAAGATGATTTTATTACGATCGATCAGGAATGGGGCGCGGTGCCGCGTTTTCAGGACATTGCGGCCGGTACCACGATCGAACTGTATAATCCCAATGCGGCACAGACTCCGCAGGTGGTGATCCGCGTTGAGGAATCCTCCGT
>JARNMJ010000158.1 GCA_029432795.1 Pontiellaceae bacterium B12219 | reverse complement strand
ATCTTTTCACAGCTGATGCAACAGCTTCCATGGCCGAAATTCCAGGCCTGCGTCGAACGCTACCGTGGCGACTACAAGGTAAAAACCTTCCGCTGCACCGAGCACTTTCGCGTGATGGCCTTTGCCCAGCTAACCTATCGGGAAAGCCTGCGCGACATAGAGACCTGTTTGCGCGTGATGAAGCCCAAGCTCTATCACATGGGCATTCACAGTTCGGTTTCGCGCAACAACCTTTCGAACGCCAACGAAAAACGCGATTGGCGCATCTATGCCGACTTCGCCCAGATCCTGATCGGACAGGCCAAGAACCTGTATCTCGACGACGACTTGTTCCCCGATCTGGATGGCACGGTCTACGCGCTCGATGCCACAACCATCGACCTGTGCCTCGCGCTTTTCCCGTGGGCGCATTTCCGGAAGGCCAAAGGGGCGGTCAAAATGCACACGTTGCTGAACCTGAGCGGCAACATCCCGGAGTTTATCCTGATTTCGGACGGGAAAATGCACGACGTGAACGTACTCGACCACCTCATCGTACTGGCAGGGGCCTTCTATGTCATGGATCGGGGCTATCTCGACTTCGAACGGCTCTTCGCCATCCATGCGCAACAGGCGTTCTTTGTGACTCGGGCCAAAAAGAACTTCCGGTTCCAACGCCGCTACTCGCATTCCGCCGACCGGGAGTCCGGGGTGGTCTGCGACCAGACCATCATGTTAACCGGAAACCTGAGTGCACAGAAATACCCCGAAGTGCTCCGCAGGATAAAGTTCAAAGACGACGAAGGCCGGACGCTCGTCTTTCTGACCAACAACTTCACGTTGCCGGCACTGACCATTGCCGCGCTCTACAAATCACGTTGGCAGATCGAACTCTTTTTCAAATGGATCAAGCAGCATCTTCGGATCAAGGCCTTCTTCGGCACCAGCGCAAATGCCGTCAAGGTGCAGATCTGGACAGCCATCAGTGTCTACCTGCTCGTGGCCATCGTAAAAAAGCGTTTGGGCATCGAGCATTCGCTCTACACAATTCTACAGATTTTGAGTGT
>JARNMJ010000157.1 GCA_029432795.1 Pontiellaceae bacterium B12219 | reverse complement strand
ATAAAAACCGAACCAGTGGTTGGACTTTACGGTGAAAACGTCTGTTTGATCCGGTCAGAGTTTTTGTTCACCGAAAGTCACCCATAACGTTGGAACAGCAAACATATAGATCAAATAACGGGCGCATAAAGATGCGTAATGATAAAATGGAGATGATTATGAAAAAATCAATAATACTTACAGGAATTGCAATATTCATAGGTGGAGTAAGTGCTGAGGGAGTAAATCCTTATTACACTATTAATGCTGGAGCAATGATCGTTGAAGATGCTGCAATTGCAAATTCAGGTGGATCAGAACTTGGTGTTGAGACAGGGTATTCCTTTGGTATTGCTACAGGTATTTCACTTCAGGATACACCTGTTCGGGTTGAAGCAGAGTATTTCTTCAGCGAAAATGATATCGATGAAGTTAAAGTTTCTGGAGGGTCTATGGAACTAGATGGAGATGCAACTATGCATACGGGAATGCTAAATTGTTACTACGATTTTACCAATGATGAAAGTCCCCTAATTGTTTCCGTGTTTGG
Organism: Pontiellaceae bacterium B12219; assembly: GCA_029432795.1. Taxonomy (GTDB): domain Bacteria; phylum Verrucomicrobiota; class Kiritimatiellia; order Kiritimatiellales; family Pontiellaceae; genus Pontiella. The sequence goes on along the minus strand of JARNMJ010000157.1, from coordinate 519 downwards.
AGGTGTTGGTTTTGCAAATATAGAAGCTGATGTTGGACTCGGATATGATGATGATACTGTGTTTGCTTTCCAGGTCGGTTTAGGCATTGGTTACCCACTTAATGATAATTTAGTTCTTGAGACAAAATATGCATATTTTACAACTGATGACCCTGAATTTGAGTTGCTTGAAACTGAGATAGATGCACATCGTGTTACACTGGGGTTGCGCTATAACTTCTAAAATATTCGTCAATTTGCGCACAAACCATAATAAATAAGTTCCAACCAGGGGCTTGACCTTACCGTGAAAACGCCCGTTTGGTCCGGTCAATGTTTATGTTCACGGCAGGTCAGCCCAAACGTTGGAATACTTAAAAAAAACCAAATCCGAAGGTGCTTAAAATATGCTCCGGTGCTTGATAAATCCGAAGGTGCAAGAAAAGAATCCTCCGGTGCTTGAAATCAAATCCGAGCGTTCAGATAAAAGAATGCTCAGGTGCATAAATAAGATTCTCCGGTGCCTGGAAAATACTCTGG
>JARNMJ010000156.1 GCA_029432795.1 Pontiellaceae bacterium B12219 | reverse complement strand
ACAATAAAAACCGAACCAGTGGGTGGAGCCTACGGTGGCCGACGCCAATTGATTAAGTGAAGTTTATGTTCACCGGCGGCTCACCCATAACGTTAGCCATAGAATATGAAATTAATATTCACAGATGAAACCAACCAGCAACCTGATGGGAAGACCGAATTTTTCATCTATGGAGGTTGCGTCATTGACTGCGACGATCTCGCTGACATCGGCGAAAAAATCTCCAAAATCAAGGCAGACAATAATATTCCCAAAGATGAGCGGCTTAAGTTTTCATATAGCAAAAAATCCAGCTTCACATACGCAGAGCACAAAGCGGCTAAAGAGCAGTTAATTGACCTTTGTGTGGATAATAAGGTGGTTTGCATAGTATGCGTTGCGTTACACAAAATAGCGAAGAATGGTGACCCCAAAAACTTACAAAAAATGTGCTCCAACACGGTGTTCGACAAGTACGATACATACCTCATGCGCAAAAGCGATCAAGGCGCTGTCATTGTCGACAATTGGCCTCATGATGACGTCTATAGTCATTTAGAAAGCTCCTTAAACACAGGCGTTCATTATGAAAACGGAACAGTCAATAAGCTTTCCAATGTACTATTTTATGCTCAATCCGGAATTCGAGTCTGCGAATTCAACAGCATTGTGGATGTAATGATCGGAGGTCTTCGTTATGTCATAAATAATCGAGACAAAACCGACGCGCCAAAAGCAATGCTGCCGAAAATTGTGAAATGCTTGTGGGGAGCTGAGAATGCTAAGAAAGATGGGCATTACCCAGTTATTGATGCCGGATTTAACCTAAGTCCGCGTGAGGTTGGGCATCCACCCTATAAGGAAAAATACGAAGACCTAATTAACCACTTAAACAAAATATTGGGCTAACCAGAGGCTTGACCTTACCGTGAAAACGCCGATCGATTCAGTCGAAGTTTATGTGCACGGCAGGTCAGCCTGAACGTTCGCTAAGGAAAATGAAAATAATCTCACTCTACATACTAGCTACTGCATTTCTAATCCTAGCAGTCGCAACTATTTTCATCCCTTTCTCT
>JARNMJ010000155.1 GCA_029432795.1 Pontiellaceae bacterium B12219 | reverse complement strand
ACAAGCTTGTTTTTCGTATCTAGCGACCGATACAAAATAGGATCAGTTGACTTAATCCGAATTTTTGCCTGATAAGTGCCGTATTTGCGTTTAACCAATGTTTTCATTTACTAACCCGAAAAATACGTAAAGGGAAAAAACCAAAGCAATTAGCACCAATGCCAAATAACTATAACCGACTATATTTGATATTATTACATTTCGTATATCCTCCGTATTTTCCTGCTTCTTATAACGCCAAAAAAAATAGCTTTGATTTCTCATTTTACACCTCAATTAATTTTTTCCGTGGGCTAAGTTGTTCACACTCAAAACTCAAGCGTTCTGCGTTTTCTCGATGCACAACACCTCAAAAACGCTACGCCGTTAAATATGCATCCCTAGTTGTCCTCAATCATGACTACTCAAAAAGGAAGAGAAATTTTTCATCCACTCCGCTCGATGAAACATTGAGGGCATTAGGATTCTGATCCATCGGAAGAATCTTTAGAAGTTTTAACGGTAGAAGAATCAACTTTAAAAGGTTCAAATAAATGGCCGGAATTTGGATAAATGAAAGTATTTGCGCCAGTTTCATCCATTATGTGAACGCCGTCCTTATTCGCGCTTAAAACCGTTCCAGCCGTTGTTAATTGGCCCTGTTTGTACTCGATGCCATCAACAAAGAGACGGACAACATCACCATTCAATTCGTAATAACGAAATCGACCATAGAGGACATTGACAGCAGGGTTTTCTTCTTTAGAAACTTTTTTCTGTTCAACAATAAAATTATCAGAAGAAGAAGAAGAAGAAACTTCTTGAAAAGCCTCAACTTTTGGAGTCCTGAAAACAGATATAATTGAAAATAAAAGACAAGCAAAAAGCGCTATACGTTCGAGAAGATTCATTTTTTTTACATCCTTTTTAATTTTTCCCTTGTCACCAAAATCGGTTTCAACATCTTTAGCCAACTTTAAGCCCGAATTATGCAAAGAGATTGATTGGTAGCAGCCGAAAACAAGCGGGTCTCTGAATACCCAGGTATTTTTGTTGATAGGCTCAGACTTAGCCTTACCAAACTGGGATTTATGATATTGCTCTGCAACAATATGATCCCCCCAAGGCTTAGGAAGAGG
>JARNMJ010000154.1 GCA_029432795.1 Pontiellaceae bacterium B12219 | reverse complement strand
TATCGCTGGGTTGCCAAAGGCAAAGACATCTTGGAAAAAATCAATCGGGCCAGAACGAAGTTAAATAAACCTATTTATGAATCAGGACACTAGAAGCAGATATAAGTTCAATTAATTGGCATGGGACTGATGATAAAGTGCGCTTACTTTCCCATTTTTGTGTTATCTTAAAAATAAGAATTGTGTAGTTTAAATATTTAAGGTTGTGATGATTGAAATTGTAAAAGGCTCAACAAAAAAACCTGTAAGTTGTGAGCAGCTTGTCGCAGAATTTAAGACTGCCACTCAATTCGATGGGCAACTTTATGTAGGCTATCCTATTTTTTCAACACCAGAAGGGCGTTATCCAATCGACGCAATTTTTGTATCAAAAAACAAAGGGGTTGTGTTGATCAATACAGTAGAGGGAACGCACCTGCCAAAAGATTACAAAGACACTCAGGATGATATCTATAATAAGCTCGAAGCGAAGCTGAGAAATCATAAGACCTTAATGACTGGACGAAAGCTCGATGTTCCCATAACTGTTTTAACCTTTTCTCCAGCAATAGATAAACTCCCCGAAAAGGATGAGACATACCCGGTTTGTAATGCAGATAATCTACTCGAAACCATTGAAAAAGAAGTTCCATGTGGATTTGATAAATATGAAGAAGTTCTCGCTGTAATCCAGTCGATATCCACTATTCGTAAAGGCATCAAACGAAGAAAAATTCAACGCGAAGATTCTAGAGGAGCGAAGCTTCAGAATTTAGAGGACTCGATTGCAAATCTTGATAATCAACAGAGTAAAGCTGTTATTGAGACCGTCGATACCGTGCAGCGGATCCGTGGACTTGCAGGTTCTGGGAAAACAATTGTCTTGGCTCTAAAAGCGGCATATCTGCATGCACAACATCCCGACTGGAATATTGCAGTAACATTCCATACTCGTTCGCTCAAAAGACAGTTTAAGCGGTTAATTAGGGCCTGTTAACACTATTGCTTGAGTTTCGCAGGCAAGTCTGGCATGGTCTTGCTATGAAGGTAACAAAAGCGCAGTACGACAAGATCAACCACCTGTTGCCGGTTCAGCGAGGCAACGTAACCCTTTCAAACATCGAGGTTTTAAACGCTATCCTG
>JARNMJ010000153.1 GCA_029432795.1 Pontiellaceae bacterium B12219 | reverse complement strand
CTGTGCCTTCAAATTCTGTTTCGATGATTGGAAATTTTCAGTTGAGCAGAATTGTTTTTATTTCTGTACCGAACGTTATGGGTGAGCCGCCGGTGAACATAAACATTGCCTGGCTCAACGGACGTTTTCACCGTAGGCTCCACCCACTGGTTCGCTCAATTTACTTTTTCTTCAGTTAAGTGGATTGTTCCACACTGAGACATTTCAATTAGCTTTTCGATTTCCTTAATATCGGGAGTTTCTACAGAAATGGTTGTTAGTCGATCTTCTGAATCATGTGTCTGAACTGAAACTTTTCTTTGTCCATGACCCTTTTTCATCCATGTAGTGATGGCTTGAACAAGAAGGGTGGAAACTGCTCCAGCTGCTATGAGAATGATATCCGACGCAGGAATGTCCACGCTGTTCGCAACCTGGACTCCAAGGTTGTGATCAATTCCTAAGGTATCGAGTTCCTTTTCAATTTCAGGGAATAGCTTTTTCTCAGCGTGGATCGAGTACATTTTGTTTTCCTTAGCGAACGTTCAGGCTGACCTGCCGTGCACATAAACGTTGTCCGGATCAACGGGCGTTTTCACGGTAAGGTCAAGCCTCTGGTTCGACCATTTGTATTAGTTCTTGGTAGTTGCCTGAATCAAAAATTGGATGTTTTGCTCTATGTGATCAAGTATTGAAAGACACATTTCTTCTTGTAACAAATCCAATCCTAAATGACTCCCAATATAACAGAATGCAAATGTCATTTGGGGTGTTTCGAATAACTCAGGAGTAATTTCTTTTGTTGCCACATAGCTTGAAAGTGAAGCATCAGATGCCAGCTTGAGATTCTTTTTGTTATTTTTTATTCCTCTAAATTTCAAACAGACAATGGGTGCTAATTGAAACAAGGTTTCTTCAGAAAGCTTTGCTCCTGTGTATTTGCCGAATGGGATTGTTTCATATGCATCAAGATAGGCTTCAGAAACTTCTTTCATCCAATTGTTTGGAGTAGATGGGAATGGTCTTTTTGACTTCATATTTTTGCTTTGTCGAACGTTAAGGCTGACCTGCCGTGCGCATAAACGTTGACCGAATCAACGGGCGTTTTCACGGTAAGGTCAAGCCTCTGGTTAGGCTGTTTTCCA
>JARNMJ010000152.1 GCA_029432795.1 Pontiellaceae bacterium B12219 | reverse complement strand
GACCCTTCTATGGGGCGTGTCAAACGATAGGCATATATAATCCTCTCTAAAATTGATCCAGACTGTCCGGTTGCTTGTGAAGGTCCCCCGGAAAGTTTACCGGGCGGACAACCTTCTATCCGTGCGAGGCTCAGGCCCCTGTCCACCTAATGCTGTTTGCGCCTTTCGGCCAGGCAACCGGCTTGGTTACGAATCCAATCTACCCGAACGGCATTTGAAGCCAGGGTCAAGCACGGTCCATAACCAGTCCAGTATTTAAATCATGGTTCATAACGGCATCCAGTATTCCTTAAACCACAACCGCTCCTTCAGGGACTTCACCAAATTCAACGAATTTCCATAATGCAACCAACAGCTTTCGAGCCATGGCAACGATCCCGACCCGGCGAGAACGCCTGGTTCCGGAGCCATAGCGATCCAGATACCAATGCGTCAGCTTGCTCTCGGGCTGATACCTCAACCAAGCCCAGGACAGTTCAACCATGATTCTTCGTATTCGGCCACTGCCGGCTTTGCTGATTCCCTGCTCTTTGCGGGAGCTGCCGCTGTCGTACGGTGTCGGCGTGAGACCGGCGAGCGCGCCAACCTGTCGGCGGTTTCGAAATTCCCTCCAGCCGAAAAACTCCTGTGCCAACGGCCAGGCGGATTCTGCCCCCACACCCCGCAACCGAAGCAGTTCTGCGGTTTTTCGTTCTGCTTCAGTTGCTGGATTTTCAATTCGCTCCTTCCGGCCGGCCTTAATGATCTTCATCTGCTCATTCACCAGATCAAGCCGATCCAGTTCCCGCTGCAGTTCCGTCTTCAGCTGTTCCGGCAGAGGGTTTCCATCCCAAAGCCGGATCGAATCCAACTGCTTCGATAAGCTCCGCAGACTTCCATCCAACCTGATTCCCTTGAGCACCAGCAGCCCCTTAATCCGATTAATGTGCTTCTTACGTTCATTCTTTAAGCAATCCAGTTCCCGGTTTAACCGCAAGGCATCTTCCTGTTCGACCGTCGGCACCCTGACAATAGAGCAAACCTTCCGTTCCCCGGAATGATAACGGGACAGTAAACGAACCAGACTTTCGGCATCCAGCCGATCATTCTTTGCCCGCCGTTTCCGACGAGAAACCTCGATGCTGGCCGGATCTAG
>JARNMJ010000151.1 GCA_029432795.1 Pontiellaceae bacterium B12219 | reverse complement strand
GAGAAGGTGGCCCCGATGACGTTCGGCTCTGTGGCGCGAAAGGATGCCCGCGCAGCGAACATCGAGATCGATGAGTTCGCCCATTACGGCGACGGATTGTCGCTTACGGAGGTTCGCGAACATCTGGAAGCCGGCGGGTGGAGCAGACAGCTCGAACAATACGGGCGCGAGGTCGAAACCTACCAGGGTAAACTTGCAACAGTGCGCGAGAAGAAGCGTCGGGCCATCATGAATGATCCGGCACTTACGGCGCGCGGCGAGAGTACGGTCTATCAGGGGGAAAACCTTACGGCTGTTTCATTCATGGTCGGTGGCATCGGCGCCGGAGCGGTTCAGTATAACGGTTCCGCCGAGCCGGCGATCTGGCAGATTGCCTGCAACCACGATCAGATAAAAATCGAGGACAGCTTCCTGGCCATACGGGCACAGCCCAAGGGAGGCGAGCCTGTCGTTCGTGCGCTTCAGACCAAATCGGTGGGTCCGTTTGCGGCGATGAAGAGCCTGGAATTTATCGGAGAATACCCCATCGCCACCTATCGGTTTGAAGAGCCGGCGCTGCCGGTAGAGGTGGAACTGGAGCTGTTTAATCCTTTCACGCCGATGGATCTGAAATCCTCGGCCATTCCCTGTATGGTCAGCACGGTGAACGTAACCAATCGGTCCGATGCTACGGTGACCGTGGATCTTCTTGCCGCGCAAAAGAACATCGTCGGATATACCTCGGGAGCGACGGGATCGAAGCCGGCCTACGGGCAAAACCGCAACCGCGTATTGCGTAAGGGCAATGCAACGCTGCTTCACATGACGAAAGACGGCGAGGGGCAGGGGGCCGGAATGGACATGGTGCTGATGACCCGGGCGGACGATGCCACGGGGCTGGCCCTGTGGGATTCCCAGGAGACGCTGTATGACACCTTTTCCAAAGATGGGAAGTTGGACGGCACCGATGCCGCCGGTCCGTCATCGGATAAACAGACGCTGAATGGAGCCCTCTCGGTTCCGCTTGAGCTGGCTCCCGGCCAGTCGGAGTCCGTTGTTTTTGTCCTCACGTGGTTTATGCCCAAAGCGGAGCATGGCCAAACCGAGACCTGGACGCATGAAGGAAATATGTACGCCAACTGGTGGCCGAATGCGATGGCGGTGGC
>JARNMJ010000150.1 GCA_029432795.1 Pontiellaceae bacterium B12219 | reverse complement strand
GAGAAGGTGGCCCCGATGACGTTCGGCTCTGTGGCGCGAAAGGATGCCCGCGCAGCGAACATCGAGATCGATGAGTTCGCCCATTACGGCGACGGGCTGTCGCTTACGGAGGTTCGGGAACATCTGGAAGCCGGCGGGTGGAGCAGACAGCTCGAACAATACGGGCGCGAGGTCGAAACCTACCAGGGTAAACTTGCAATAGTGCGCGAGCGGAAGCGGAAGGCCATCATGAATGATCCGGCGCTCACGGCGCGCGGCGAGAGTACGGTCTATCAGGGGGAAAACCTTACGGCCGTTTCATTCATGGTCGGTGGCATCGGCGCCGGAGCAGTTCAGTATAACGGTTCCGCCGAGCCGGCGATCTGGCAGATTGCCTGCAATCATGATCAGATAAAAATCGACGACAGTTTCCTGGCCATACGGGCACAGCCCAAGGGAGGCAAGCCTGTTGTTCGTGCGCTTCAGACCAAATCGGTGGGTCCGTTTGCGGCGATGAAGAGCCTGGAATTTATCGGAGAATACCCCATTGCCACCTATCGGTTTGAAGAGCCGGCGCTGCCGGTAGAGGTGGAGTTGGAACTGTTTAATCCTTTCACGCCGATGGATCTGAAATCCTCGGCCATTCCCTGTATGGTCAGCACGGTGAACGTAACCAATCGGTCCGATGCTCCGGTGAACGTGGATCTCCTGGCTGCACAAAAAAACATTGTCGGATATACCTCGGGAGCGACGGGATCGAAGCCGGCCTACGGGCAAAACCGCAACCACATACTGCGTAAGGGCAATGCAACGCTGCTTCACATGACGAAAGACGGCGAAGGACAGGGAGCCGGCATGGACATGGTGCTGATGACCCGGGCGGAAGATGCCACGGGACTGGCCCTGTGGGATTCTCAGGAGACGCTGTATGACACCTTTTCCAAAGATGGGAAGTTAGACGGCGCCGATGCCGCCGGTCCGTCATCGGATAAACAGACGATGAATGGAGCCCTCTCGGTTCCGCTTGAGCTGGCTCCCGGCCAGTCGGAGTCCGTTGTTTTTGTCCTCACATGGTTTATGCCCAAAGCGGAGCATGGCCAAACCGAGACCTGGACGCATGAAGGAAATATGTACGCCAACTGGTGGCCGAATGCGATGGCGGTGGC